>CAMWYR010000032.1 GCA_947178505.1 uncultured Muribaculaceae bacterium
GATTTAAAAATTTTTGCAAAAAGTTTTTGATATTAATATATATATATATATATATATATATATATTTGCAGAAAGTATGGTTTGCGAGAGTTGTTTGTTGTAATTATACTTAATCAAATAATTGTTGTTCTTGGATAATAAGTAATAGGATGAAAGTATTATTGTCCAAACTGCAACTTTCAAATACGAGAGCCTCAATAACTAATTAAAAAGATACATTATGATTAAACGACTTTCTTATTTGGGACTGACCGCTCTTGTTGCGTTAAGTTCCTGTTCGAATGATTCTGATTCAAAAGGCGAACCGGACGTGAAACCCAACCAGGGCTCCGCTGCGCTTCAGATTACCCGCGAAGGCGAGAAAACCATCTCGGTCGCCAACAAGTTAAGTTTTAAACTCTTGGAATCTGCCGTTTCTGAGAATGCAGAGGCTGCCCACGTGTGCTTGTCACCGGTGAGCGTTTTGGAAATTCTGGATGCGATAGCAAATGGCTCTGACGCTGTCGGGCAACAGAAGATTCTAAGTGAACTCGATCTTTCCGGAGTATCCGGACTGGCCGATCTGAATCAACTTTGCACTGAATTTACCAATAAATTGGGTAAACTTGATTCAGAGGTTACATTTGCTGAATCGAACTCCTTATGGGTGACTCCCGGCTACAAGGTAAATACAAACTATGAAAAGTTCTATGCCGATATGAAGGGAGTGGTTGTGGATGACGCGCCATACGGAGTGGAAGGCATGGTGAATATCAATCGGTTTGTCGAGTCGAAGACAAATGGAATGATTACCGATTTCCTTAAATATCCATTAGATGAATCGAATACGGCAGTGCTCCTTAATGCCGGCTATTTTAAAGGAAACTGGGTAGCGCCGTTTGAAAAGAGTCATAGTTTCTCAGGTTCTTTTAACAATGCCGACGGAACAAAATGTAACGTAACATACATGAAGGCTACCGGAAGCCTCCGTTGTGCGGAATCGGATGACTACGTAATGGTCAATATTCCGTTCGGATCGGACGTCTACAGCATGTCATTCATTCTACCGAAAGATTCGCTCTCTAATGCTATTCCGACAAATGAAGAATGGGAAGCATTGGCTAAAACTCTAAGTTATGAAGAAATAGATCTCGAACTTCCTAAATTCAGTGTAGCATACAGTGCGGATGATATGCTCTCTCATTTCTCCGGCCTTAATAACATCACTTGTCCCGGAATCCTCGCTGCTTCGCCGGCGATGAGTATCAATCGAGTGCTCCATTCTGCAAAAGTAAGCATCGATGAGCAGGGCTGTGAGGCTGCCGGCGCTACATTAGGCGGATCCCTTACAATCGGTGGCACTCCGGTTCAACCCGAGCCGCTACATTTTAACCGGCCCTTCACATTCGTGATTTCCGAAAAAACAACAGGTGCGCTGATTTTTATCGGTCACATAAAAGGCTTTTAAAAAAGTTCTGATAGATTTCAGTCAAACACGTAAAGTGCATAAATACAGAATGCCCGACAAATTTTAATTTGTCGGGCATTCTGTATTTATTAACTGATTCTTATTCCTGGGTAGGCTGGGGGAGTGGCTGATGTGCCTGGCGGAGCAGATCATTGACTGTCTTGACCGGATTGAACGTCTGGGCCGGAACCTCAATGAAAAGCGTGTTCCAGTCGCTCATCGCGCCGTTCCAGAGTCCCGGAAGCTCGAGAGCCTTGATTTCCACACCCTCGCGGCTCTTCTGGGAAATGAACCCTGTGGCCTTGTCCACATATTCAGGCAGATTGAATTTCTCTCCCTTCCAGTTGCGCACCGATACTGCAAGGTCAACCGGATTGAAGTGCGTAGACTCTTTCATCATCTTCTCACTCTTACCATCCTTCATGTCGATCTGCGACGATTCGAGAATCTGAGGGCTCACCGTGCCGTCGGGATTATAGGCCAGGAACGGACCACCACCGGGTTCACCCTCGTTGCGCACCATTCCACACACGCGTACCGGACGGTTCAGCTTCTTATAGGCGTACTCACGCTTCTGCTCGGGAGTCATATCATCAGTCGAATCGTGTGTGATGCAGAGCACGTTGTGCAGGAAGTCGATAATCTCAGCCACCTTCTCATCGTCAGCTTTGTTCTCGCTCAGGAGCCTGCAATACTCATCAATGCGCTGCTTCACGGCTACAAGCGTTCCGCCAAGCACTTTCTTATACTGAATCGTAGCGCCACGATGCGTGTCGGGCACAACGTTGTCGATATTCTTGATGAAGATCACGTCAGCATCAAGTTCATTGAGGTTCTCTATCAATGCGCCGTGACCGCCGGGGCGGAAGAAGAGATGACCTTTCTCGCGGTAGGGAGTGCCGTCGAGATTCGCAGCGACAGTATCGGTAGAGGGTTTCTGCACACTGTAGGTGATGTCATAATTCACACCATACTCATGGCCGAGACGGCCTGCAGTCTCCTCAACTTTCATCTTAACCAGCGGTATGTGCTCTTCCGACACTGTGAAATGAATATGCACGGTTTCATCCTTTCCGACGGAATACTGAGCCCCCTCGGCAAGATGCTCTTCGAGCGCAGTGCGCGAGCCGCCCATTGTCTTATGGAATTGCAGGAGGGCCTTAGGAAGCTGTCCGTAGCGAAGACCGACTTTCTCTATTAGCATATCCACAATATCCTTATAGCGTTTCTCCTTGATAAGCGTGTCGATGCTCTTGCCGAATTCTCCCAGACACACGAAGTTCAGGCGCTCGTAGAATGCGAACTCTTCTATATGATCGAAAAATTTCTTAATGAAGTCATTGTCGGGTTTGTCAGATTTCCCATTGAGGAATGCGAAGAGGTCTTTGAACATGCGGGAGGCGGCGCCGCTCGCAGGAACCATCTTCATCACGCGACCCCCCTTGGCGAGAAATTCATCCCAGCAACGGATTGCACCCATCTGCATCTCGGGCGACATAACGGAAATTCCGTGACCCGGCGTGGCGGCACGCTCTATCTTCAAAAACGGAAAACCTTCACGCAGCATCTCGAGCTGCTCGGTGAGTTTTTCTTCGGTAATGCCCTTCTCCTGAAGGAACTCAAGATCTTCTTTCAATAATTCCATAGTATAGCAGTGAAAATGTTATGCTTTTCAGAAAGTTGGCTTTCCAACTTCACTCTGTGCTTGAGGCAAAATTATAATAATTTATTTAAATCCCCATAGACGCTATCAATTATTGATAGCAAAAGCAACATATATAATCATAAACATTCACTCAGTCCGCAAGGTTGGCATGAGAAGGCCCGAATTATTAAATTATTTTGTAGCGCCACGCTGTGACGGTCTGCCCCGCGCAAACAAGACTGTGCCCCGACCGCTTCAATCCTGAGATCCAGATTATCTCACCGGTGGATTTCTTCACCGCCAAGACTGTCAGCCTCTTCTCCCGACGCGACAGAGCTCTATCCTTCATCACCTTGCTCACCTTCATCGTGCCCTTCATTCCGAGCGGTGAGATGCGGTCCCCTTTCCTTGCATGCCGGAAGCAGATCTCGTCCGGGCTCAGAGGGGTCCATAGCTCACTGAGTGGAGCCTCCTTTATCTGAGTCATTGTCACAACCCTCTCTCCTCCATCCTTCTCATCAGTCCTGAACAATTCTGCATCCCTCTGCTCAGATATCTTGTAAGGAGTGGCATCAATGTTTATAGAAGGTTCACCATGCTCAATATATTCCAGGCAGTCGCGCTCGAGACTTATCACACCCTCCTTACACTCCCAAATCTTGCCCGACAGAAACGGCACTTCACGGATCGCACGCACTATTTCGTCGGCCACGCGGGGATTCCCGTCATGTGCCTTGACGAATCGCCTCACTAACCAATGGGCATCGGGTGAATCGGTTATCCTGCTGAAAGGGAGCCGGTGGATGTCGTCGCCGAGTAATTTCTCGGCGCACCAGTCGAGAATCCTTTCCTCTTCATTCATTATGAGGGCCGTGCGGCAGAGCGATTTCTTCACCTCCGGCCATCTTGTGGCAAGCAGCGGTATCATTTCGTTTCGAATGAAATTCCTTCGGTAGTCAGTGTCGGCATTCGTGGAATCCTCCACATGGCCCAGATCGTTAGCCTCGAGGTAACCCTCAATTTCGCTGCGGGTCACGCCAAGAAGTGGCCGGATCACTTCCCCTGTGTCGGCTACCATCCCGCGCAACCCGGCGACTCCACAGCCACGCATAAGGTTTAGAAGTAAGGTCTCGGCCTGGTCATCTGCATTATGCGCCACAGCCACTCGTTCTGCTCCCGTCTCCCTCAGTATCTCGCGGAATTTATCATATCTGAGACGGCGGCATGCCATCTCCACCGAGCCGCCATGGAGCGCGCGGTCGGCCTCAACATCGAAATCCACCATAATCAGACGAATGCCGGCACGCGAGCATAGGTCGGCGACAAAAGCCATATCGCGGTCGCTCTCTTCACCCCGGAGATGAAAATTACAATGTACTGCTGTCAGATTGAGGCCGGGCTGTTTGCTTAGAGCCGTAAGAAGGGCTACGCTGTCGGCGCCCCCGCTTATCCCGACAACAATTCTCCTGAAGCCCGACGTCGCGAGCAGTTGTCTCACCGATGTGTCTACGATATGATCCGATTTCATAGTCCACAAAATTAACTGATAAAACCGAAATTTTCAACCCCCATCATTAAATTACATTTTTTTATATTTTCAATGAACCTAACTTGATCCCCGGATGTTATAGCAATGGATAACCACGCAAGTGGCATCAAAAATAAAGATAACAAACCTAAATTATATTTCAAAAATGGCAAAAAAATGGATTTGCACCGTTTGCGGTTATATCGCAGAAGGTGAGGAGGCACCCGAGAAGTGCCCCATGTGCAACGCTCCCAAAGATAAATTCAAAGAACTCGATGAAGAGAAGCTCCTCAAGTTTGTGACTGAGCACGAAATCGGCGTGGCTAAGGGCACAAGCGATGAGATGATCGCAGACCTCAATGCACACTTCAACGGTGAGTGCACCGAGGTAGGTATGTACCTCGCTATGTCTCGTCAGGCAGATCGCGAAGGCTATCCCGAAATTGCAGACGCTTTCAAGCGCTACGCATTTGAGGAGGCTGAGCACGCCGCTAAGTTCGCTGAGCTCCTCGGTGACCACGTATGGGACACTAAGACCAACCTTGAGAAGCGCATGCACGCTGAGGCCGGTGCCAATGAAGATAAGATGCGTATCGCACGCAATGCTAAGGAAGCAGGTCTCGACGCTATCCACGACACAGTGCACGAGATGGCTAAGGACGAGGCCCGTCACGGTCAGGGCTTCTACGGCCTCTATCAGCGTTTCTTCGGCGACAAGAAGTAATTGCGCCCGGAATGTGCGACTTTTATACAACCACATAACTGAAATGCGGTCCGGATTCTTTTCGGATCGCATTTTTTTTGCTAATATTTGACAGAATGGGAAGAATTCTGGCTATTGATTATGGCCGTAAGCGCTGCGGCGTGGCTGTGACGGATCCGCTGAAGATTGCAGCGAATGCGTTGCCTGTGGTGCGTAGCTGCGACCTGCTCGCCTTCATCACCGACTACTGCGTACACGAGCCCGTGGAGCGAATTCTGGTAGGAGAGCCCCGCAATATGAACGGTGAGCCCTCGGAGTCGATGAAGTATATCAGGCCATTCCTGGGGCAGTTGCGGAAGGCGATGCCTGATATGCCTGTGGAGATGGTCGACGAACGCTTCACCTCCGTCATGGCCCATCGCGACATGATAACGGCCGGCTTCAAGAAATCCGACCGTCAGCGTAAGGGATTCGCCGATGAGATGTCGGCGGTGATAATCCTAACCACCTGGCTCGAGACGCATTAATCCTCTGCGGCTTATCTTTCAGCCGACGCAATTCACAGACGTAAACAAAGAATCCGATACAGATGAAACTCTATCTGCATCGGATTCTTTGTTTCAAAGTCTTTAATCAGGGGGTATCAGTCGAGTTCTGCGAGAGCTGCGTCGTAGTTGGGTTCTTCGGTGATCTCGCGAACCACTTCGCAATATTTCACCTTGCCGCTTTCGTTAACCACGATCACGCAGCGGGCCAGAAGACCGCGCAGCGGACCATCTTCGATTTTCAGTCCATAGTCCACACCGAATTCCGGCGAGCGGAATGCAGAAGCCACGGTCACGTTCTCAAGGCCTTCGGCCGTGCAGAAACGTCCCATTGCGAAGGGAAGGTCCTGGCTGATGCAGAGCACCACGGTGTTGTCTTTCTTTGAGGCCTCGCTGTTGAAGCGGCGCACCGAGGCGGCGCACACCGGCGTATCAAGGCTCGGGAAAATGTTGAGCACGACGCGCTTGCCGCGGTAGTCCTCAAGTTTGATTTCATTAAGATCTTTTCCTGTAAGGTTGAAGGCGGGAGCCTCGCTGCCTACTTTGGGCGCATCGCCACAGGTGTGGCAGGGATTTCCGCTGAATGTCAATTTTTCCATAGTATTTTATGTTATTTTTATCCGGAGTGATTCTCCATAATTTCAACAAGGGAGAGCCTCCGTTGGTTTAATACACGGACCGTCGCGAGTGCGGTTTGCTTATCTCCTGATTTTTTATTACTTTTGTGACTGCCTCTGCAGTTGCCGGTCCGGTCGCGGAAGGCAGGGAATGCTGCGCCCGGACCATGCGGAAGCTTCACAATTCAAATAACTCTAAAAAATACTGATAAACCCAGATGGTATTACCTGTTTATGTATATGGCTCTCCCGTATTGAGACGGGAAGTTGAGGATATCGAGAAGGATTATCCCGAGCTCGATAAACTCATTAAGGATATGTTTGAGACCATGTATCACACGGATGGCATCGGGCTGGCCGCGCCTCAGATCGGACGTTCGATTGCGGTAATCGTGATTGATGCGAGTTCGCTGGCTCCCGATTTCCCCGAATGCGCTGATTCGAAGATGGTCATAATCAATCCGCAGCTTGAGGTGATTGAGGATTCTCCGGTCGTATCGCGTCCGGAAGGATGTCTCTCCGTGCCCGGAGTGAATGAGAACGTGAAACGCCATGAGAAAGTTATCCTCAACTGGCTCGATGAGAATTTCGAGGAGCACGAACAGGAATTCACGGGCTTCATGGCCCGCGTGATCCAGCATGAGTTCGACCACCTGGAAGGCGTAGTCTTCACCGACCGCATCTCGCCCATCCGCAAGCAGATGGTGCGCAACAAACTTAATAATATGGAACGCGGCAAGGTGAAATGCGCCTACCGCACAGTTAATGGAAAATAATCCGCTATGGCAGACGATAAGAAAATCATTTTCTCGATGGTGGGGGTGAGCAAGATCATTCCCCCGCAGCGTCAGATTCTCAAGAACATTTACCTTTCGTTTTTCTACGGGGCCAAGATCGGCATCATCGGTCTGAACGGCAGTGGTAAGTCGACGCTTCTGAAGATTATCGCCGGTATCGACAAGAGCTACCAGGGCAACGTAGTGTTCAACCATGATTATTCGATCGGCTACCTGGAGCAGGAACCGAAGCTCGACCCGGAGAAGACCGTGCGCGAGACGGTGATGGAGGGCGTTGAGCCCGTAATGGCGCTTCTGCGCGAATATGATGAGGTGAACAATGCGTTCGCCGATCCGGAAGTGCTCGAGGATCCTGAAAAGATGGATAAACTCATCCAGCGTCAGGCCGAGCTTCAGGATAAGCTCGACGCCACCGACGCATGGAATATAGATAATAAACTCGACCGCGCGATGGATGCGCTCCGCTGTCCGCCCGACGATAAGAAGGTCGGTGTCCTTTCCGGAGGTGAGCGCCGCCGTGTGGCTCTCTGCCGCCTGTTGCTCAGTCAGCCCGACATCCTGCTGCTCGACGAGCCTACCAACCACCTTGACGCCGAGTCGATCGACTGGCTCGAACAGCATCTCCAGCAGTATCCGGGCACGGTGATCGCCGTGACTCACGACCGCTACTTCCTCGACCATGTTGCAGGCTGGATCCTGGAGCTCGACCGTGGCGAGGGAATTCCATGGAAGGGCAACTATTCTTCATGGCTCGAGCAGAAGACGAAGCGCATGGAGCAGGAGGAGAAGCAGGCCAGCAAGCGTCGCAAGACGCTCGAGCGCGAGCTCGAATGGGTGCGTATGGCCCCGAAGGCGCGTCAGGCAAAGGGAAAGGCGCGTCTGTCGAACTACGACCGTCTTCTCAATGAAGACCAGAAGGAGCGTGAGGAGAAGCTCGAGATCTTTATTCCCAACGGTCCGCGTCTGGGCAATAAGGTGATCGAGGCAAAGCATCTCGCCAAAGCTTACGATGACAAGGCGCTCTTCACCGATCTCAACTTCATGCTGCCGCCCAACGGCATCGTCGGCGTGATCGGACCGAACGGTGCGGGTAAGACAACGCTCTTCCGACTTATCATGGACCTTGAGAAGCCCGATAGAGGCGACTTCGAGGTAGGGGAGACCGTCAAGGTGGCTTATGTCGACCAGAATCATAAGGATCTTTCTCCCGACAAGACCGTCTATGAGGTGATCTCGCAAGGTGTCGACTCGTTCCGCATGGGTGGCCGCGACATGAATGCGCGTGCATATCTGTCGCGCTTCAACTTCACCGGCGCCGACCAGGAGAAGAAGATCGGAGTGCTCTCCGGCGGAGAGCGCAACCGTCTGCATCTTGCGATGGCTCTGAAGGAGGAAGGCAATGTGCTCCTGCTCGACGAGCCGACGAATGATATCGACGTCAACACGCTCCGCGCGCTGGAGGAGGGCCTTGAGAACTTCGCCGGTTGTGCGGTGGTCGTAAGCCACGACCGTTGGTTCCTCGACCGTATCGCCACCCATATCCTCGCTTTCGAGGGCGACAGTCAAGTGACATTCTTCGAAGGCAGCTATTCGGAGTACGAGGAATTCAAGAAGAAGCGCGACGGTGGAGCCGATACGCCTCACCGAATCAAGTACCGTAAGCTTGTCTGATGCAGACGTTTCAGCGTCGCGAAAGTGGTGTCTGCCGCCCTGTCCCCGGTGAGCGGAGAAGCACATCACGGCTGAAAAACTTGCATAACTCGAAAAAAAGTTGTAAATTTGCAGGCCAATTCAGTGGGATCGCGACCTGCTGAGACCAAAACGTAAATAATTAAACTGCAGTAAGACAATGAAGAAAGACATTCATCCCTCAAATTACCGCGAGGTTGTATTCAAGGACATGTCGAACGAAGAGGTGTTCATCACCCGTTCTACAGTAGCTTCGCGTGAGACAATCGAGATCGACGGCAAGGAGTATCCCCTCGTAAAGCTTGAAATCACGAGTTCGTCTCATCCCTTCTTTACCGGTAAGCAGAAACTCGTCGATACCGCCGGTCGCGTCGACAAGTTCCGCAGCCGTTACGGCAACCGCTCGAAGAAGTAATAGGGACCGCTCTCTGTGCAGAGCTTAAATGTTACGCAATAAGCGGGTCTGACCTACGGGTCGGGCCCGCTTCCTTTTTTATCCGACTGAAAATTTATCCTGCATAAAAGATTTTTAAAAAAATTACTGAAAAAATTCCGTAATTGCCAAATAATATATATATTTGAAAGTGGAAACACTCATCTGCGGAAAGTCGCTCCGGTTGCGCCGCAAATTGCCGCCGACCGTGCGCCCGGATGGAGCAATGTTGCTAAGTCATCTATCTAACCCACAATATAAAACGGAAACACTGTGAGCAAGAAATTACAAATCCGAGACCTTACGCTGCGCGATGGCCAGCAGTCTCTGTTCGCTACCCGTATGAAACAGGAGAACGTCGACAAGCTTCTCCCTCTGTATCGCGATGCGAAATTCTATATCATGGAAGTCTGGGGCGGTGCCGTGCCAGATTCTGTGATGCGCTATCTGGGCGAGAGCCCCTGGGTGCGTCTCCGTGAATGCAGCAAGGCGATGAAGGGCATTTCCCTTCTCTCAGCGCTCAGCCGCGGCCGCAACCTCTTTGGCTATGTGCCTTATCCCGATTCTGTGCTCGAAGGATTCTATAAGAAGGCTATCGAGAACGGACTCAACGTGATGCGTATCTTTGATGCCCTCAACGATATCAACAATATCAAGGGCTCGATCCGCATGATCAATGAGCTGGGAGGAATTGCCGATACGGCCGTATGCTATACGGTCGATCCCAAGGGCACTCCTGAAAATGAAAAGATCTTTACCGATGAATATTTTGTAGAGAAGGCCAAGGAAATGGAGGCTCTCGGCGCGAAGATGGTCACTCTCAAGGATATGGCCGGCCTCGTGAGTCCCTCACGCATCTACACGCTGATGCCGAAGCTGAAGGCTGCTCTCAAGGTGCCTGTGGATTTCCATACTCATTGCACTCCGGGCTACGGTCTTGCCGCTGTGCTCACGGCCATCATCCAGGGCGTTGATATCGTCGATACGAATATCTGGTGGTTCGGCGGTGGTTCGGCTGCTCCTTCGATTGAACTTGTCGATATCTTCTGCCGCAAGATGGGCGTGGAGGTTGAAGCCGACATGGAGGCTGTGGCAAAGATCCGCCACGAGCTCAAGGATGCGCGCAAAGCACTTGCTGATTTCGACCTCAATAAGGATAAGTGGCCGAAGGATTTTGATGAGGCTTATGCAACTATGCCCGCCGAGATCGATGCAGAGTTCGACCGCGCTATCGAGGCTGCAAAGGCTAACAAGGAGGAGGAACTCCTTGATGCCTGCCATAAGATTGAGGCTTATTTCGGTCTGCCGAAGCCCAACGAATTAGTTAAGAACGCCGAGGTGCCCGGTGGTATGTACTCCAACATGGTGGCTAATCTCCGTGCGCTGGGTGCAGAAGATGTGCTCGAGGAGGCTATGGCGCTTATCCCGAAGGTGCGCCGCGACGCAGGTCTCGTGCCTCTCGTTACGCCCACAAGCCAGATAGTAGGTTCGCAGGCAGTGAATCTCGCGATGGACCGTCGCGCCGGTAAGCCCGACTATACGAATAAGAATAATCAGTTCATTTCGCTCGTGAAGGGTGAGTATGGTAAGACTCCGGTAGCGGTTGATCCCAAGTTCCGTGAGCAGATCACGGGCAGCCCCGAAGAGAAGCCTTATGACGTGAATTCATATAAGACTCCGGAGAATCCGGTGCTTGATAAGTTCGGCGGTGTGAAGCTGGCTGTCAATGAGGAGGAGGAGCTCCTTCTTGCCCTTCTTCCCGCTGTGGCAAAGACTTTCCTTACCAACCAGCGTAAGAAGGAATTTGAGGCTAACGGGGCGAATGCTCCTAAGACAGCTGCGGCTCCCGCGGCTGTTGCACAGGAGGCTGTTGCAGGCCCTGTGTTCTGCGCTCCGATGGGTGGCACGGTGATGGACATCCGTGTGAAGGCCGGTGATGAGGTAAAGCCGGGTCAGGTGGTGCTCGTCTATGAGGCCATGAAAATGGAGAATGATCTCGCGTGCGATCTTGCAGGCGTAGTTAAGCGCGTTCTCGTGGCCGAGGGCGATGTTATGGCCACTGATCAGCCGCTGATCGAATTCGTAGGCGCCGGTGCACCGGTTGCTGCCGCTGCTCCGGCTCCGGCTGCCGCTCCTGTAGGCTCGGGTGAGACAATGAATGCTCCGATGGGCGGTACGGTGCTCGAATTCAAGGTTAAGCCAGGCGACGAGGTTAAGCCCGGCGACATCCTGCTTGTCTATGAGGCGATGAAGATGGAGAATAATCTTCTCTCTGACCGCGCAGGCGTGGTGGCACGCCTTCTCATCGACGAGGGAGAAGTGATGGCAACCGACCAGCCGATCATAGAATTCGGTGTAGCCGGCGCGCAGCCCGCAGCGGCTCCCAAGGCTGCCCCCAAGCCCGCTCCCGCACCGAAGCCTGCAGCCCCTGCAGCCGCTCCCAAGGTTGAGGTTAAGCCCGTCAGCGGCGTAGATATCAACCGTGCGCTCTCACCGGTTGAAGGCGGCACAGCCTCGCAGTCCGTTCTTCCCCATACCAACAAGGAAAAGAACGCAACACTGAATCTCGCAGCAGGCACGACCCTTGAAATCAATGTTGCACCCGACGGCGGCATCCAGATCCGCATTACCCGCGGCAAGTAGGCCCCGTTGAATTCATATATCAAACAAAAGACTCGCCAGGATTAATTTCATGGCGAGTCTTTTTGCTTTATTATATTCTCCTACAATGTTTACCTAAAAGAACGTTTATTAGATGATATTCCTGTCCGCTAAAAATTGAAGACTGCAATAATACATTATAGACAATTTGTTTGCTCGTCGCCTACGCTCTTCAATATTTTTCTGATAATGGTAGGAAAAAAACAGGGCCGATGCAATGATCGGCCCTGGTATGGGAGGGGGATGAGTTCGAATGTGGGATTACAGGAAGCAGAGGATGATGACCTGCGCTGCGATCACTCGCATGAACATGGTGAGGGGGTAGACGGTGGAGTAGGCTACGGCAGGGGCATCGTTGCCGGCAACCTTATTGCCGTAGGCAAGCGCCGGGGGATCGGTGTAGTTACCCGAGATCATACCGCAGATAGAGAAGTAGTTCATCTTATATTTCGCACGCGCAATAATGCCTACCACAATCAGCGGCACCACCGTGATGATGAAGCCGTAGCCGACCCAGATCACACCGCGCGCGTTGAACACTGTCTCCGCAAAGTTCGCTCCCGCCGCGATACCAACTGACGCAAGGAAGAGGCAGATACCGATCTCCCGCAGTAGCAGATTGGCCGAGGAATTCGTGTACGTGACCAGATGGAACTTATGGCCGTAGGCCGAAATTAGGATTGCCACTACGAGCGGACCGCCAGCAAGACCAAGTTTCATCGGCACCGACATGCCGGGGAACTGCAACGGAATGCTTCCGACAAGAATACCGAGGAATATACCGATGAACATCGTGATGAGATTCGGCTCGTTAAGACGCTTCATCGAGTTGCCGAGTTTATGGGCAAGATGATGGATATCGTCAAGTTTACCTACAACAGTAAGACGGTCGCCGATCTGAAGGCGGAGGTTGGGGGAGGCAAGAAGATCCATACCCGCGCGGTTCACACGCGTCACATTGAGCTGATAGGCTGAGTGAAGACGGAGCGAACCGAGCTTCACGCCGTTGTACTGGGTCTGAGTCACCACAATGCGGCGCGACACAACCGGACCGTTTTCCATTTCCCACGTCTTCTCTATCTTCGGACCGATGAAACGCTCGAAGATCTCCTCATCCTGCACCGAGCAGATCACCAGCGCGATATCGCCCACCTCAAGCACATCTTTCGACGTCGGGATAACGATATGGCCGTCGGGCTTCTCGATACGAGAAATGACGTAATTGATCGAGATGAGCGTGTGCATCTTCTGCATGTTGAGGCCGTTGATCATCTCGTTGGTAACGCGGAAGGTCGCCTTGTGAGGAGCAAGCATCGAAGATTTCTTATCGTTCTCGATCTCCGCGCTCTCCTGCTCCGGATTGATCTTGAAGATTACCTTCAGGAGGATCATCGTAAGGATGATGCCGATCACGCCGAGAGGATAAGCCGCAGCATATCCCATCGACATCTGCTGGCTCACGTCGTAACCGTCGGGATTCACCTGAAGGAAAGTCTGCTGAGCCGCACCGAGTCCCGGGGTGTTGGTCACCGCGCCGCTCATGATGCCCACCATCTGAGAGATCGAGGTGTCACCCTCCGAACCTCCCTGAAGGAAATAGATCGTGATCATGATGCCCACGTTGAGAGCTATGCCAAGCATCGCAAGCATGTTCATCTGGATTCCACCTTCCTTGAACGAAGAGAAGAAACCGGGGCCGACCTGCATACCGATAGAAAAGATAAACAGGATAAGACCGAACTCTCGTAAGAAATGAAGCACATTTCCATCAACCTCATAGCCGAAATGGCCGCACACCAGACCAACGAACAGCACGAAGGTCACTCCGAGCGATACGCCGAAGAATTTGATTTTGCCCAGATAGATGCCCGCGAAGATCACAAACGAGTAGAGCATGATTGTGCTCGCTAGAGACATGTTGTGGGGCTTGAATAAGTCAATTAGCCAATCCATTGTGACTCAAATCTTTAGAATTTCCGACTCCCCGGCTGCAGACTCCGAGGCGCCCTGAAATTCATTTTACCTTAAGTTTTTATTATTGTTGTTTCGTTCTTATTCTTCTGCAAAATTAGTTAAATTTTACCAAATAGTAAAACTTACGGCCATCTTTTAGACCTCCCGGCCCCTATTTCCGGCCTTAGGCGCCGCGAATCAGCGGCAACCCGGCGACTTACCACTCAAACAGGAGCCAACCGCCCGGCTTGAGTGTATAATTGACTTTCGATTCCGACAGCTCGCGGCCCTTCTCATTTATGCGTCGCACGCCGGGCGCGCGACGCACACTGACACGCTGCTTGGATAAGAAATCCTTATTCACTATCAGCAGGTAATTGCGACTGCCGTCGGTATGATGACTCACGGTCACGCCCGCCGACTGCGACACGACCGAATAAAAAGGCCGCGGAAGCATCGACTGTGTAAGCCTCACGCTGCCGGCCGGAATGGTTGTGCCCGTGTGCCACACATTTTTCGAATCGCAACGGAGCAGCCTTTGTCCTACAGTCTGGATCTGCGCGTTGGTCTTCTGCATCGCGTACCATATATCTGACCGATTCCCGAGACTGTCTACCGGGGTGATCGCTGAATAGGTACCGTCGATTATGCTCGGTCCGTAGCCATAATACTGAATGCACTTCGACCCGTAGGCAAGCGCGGTGAATGCCTCAAACGTAAGCTGGGCTTCATCGGGATAGGCATATCCGAAGTGAGGAGTCGAGAGGCAGAATGTCCATAACGGGGCGTTATGACGCCGCGCACATTTCCGGGCTTCCTCAAGATTCTCGAAATATCCCTTGCGCAACTGAATGCCATCCTTCCCCTTGAGGATGCAGTAGAAGTCGTAAGACAGGAGCTGCGGACGCGCCTCCGTCATAAATTGCTCCAGATATCCGGCATACGTATCAGCGCCGAGCTGCTTGGTGGTTGCATAATTGGGCAGAAGGTTGACGTAGGCAAGCTTAACGGAGTCTACATCGACCACGGCGTTGATTCGCTCGTTGATTTTCCCGAACTGCTCAGTCTTGGGTTCGTCCCAAAGCAAATAACCGATATTGACCGGATCCGCATTCAACCGTTGTTCGAGTGAGATAAGCTGATCGGTGTGGTGTGTGGCAGAACAGTTCACCAGCACCTTCACTCCCGCCTCTTCCGCAGCCCTGAACTGAGCGGGCACGTCGGCTGAATCCTGCGACCATCCCTGGGCGATGTTGATGCCGCAGTCGCGCAGCGTGCGGTAGTTTTCGACGGTGGAATACTCCGGCCAGAAGGCATGGTAGCCCATAATCGGGAATTCGTCGCCGGTCGGATTCACGTAAGTGCGTCCTTCTGTCGTTACGCAGCTCCAGGGAGTCCGGGTGTCGGTCTGCGCGTCGGAGCCGAATGCCGGCAGCAGGAACGCAGCCGCGAGGATGATGCTTGTCAGTATGTTGTGGTGCATGAATTGTCTTTATTTTAATGCTGATTATTCAGGAGTCGCCCGAGAGAGATTTCCGTGAGTGGTTTAATCAAAGATCCCTTCTACCTCTTCCTCCTCAGTCTCCTCCTCTGTATATGATTCGCTCTGGAGGCTCTCGCCGTTGCAGAGCACGAGATCTTCGGGGAAGTCAAACTTGGCATCCTGAGAGTAGGGGAGACGCTTGTCGGCATAGACTTTCTGCATATAAAGGCCATAAATCGGCAGCGCCGCCTTCGCGCCCTGTCCGAAAGCCATGGAGTTGAAGTGGATATAACGCTCTTCGCCGCCAACCCACACGCCCGTGACGAGATCGGGAGTGAAGCCCATGAACCAGCTGTCGGAGTTTGCATTGGTCGTACCGGTTTTGCCGCCCATCTGAGCGCGGATGCCGTAACGGCTGCGCAGGCTCTGGCCCGTACCGGAGTCTACTACGTTGAGTAGTATCGAAACAATCTTATAATATGCGTCCTCAGAGGTCACCTCCGTGCGGTGAGGCACGGCCGAATAGATGAGGTTACCCTGATTATCCTCTATTCGCGTCACGAACACGGGGTTCACACGGATGCCCTTGTTGGAGAATGTGGTATAGGCAGCCACCATGTCACCCACCGACACATCTACCGTGCCCAGAGCAAGGGGGAGAGTAGGCTCGATGGTGCCCGAGAGGCCGAACATACGCATCTTGTTGGCCAGTGCGCCGGGGCCTAATTCATTGACAAGACGTGCGGAAATCCAGTTGTTAGAGTTGGTGAGCGCCCACCGCAGATCGACCATCTCGCCGACACGACTATGGCCCGAGTTGCGCGGAGCCCAGCCGTTGAACACGGGCTGTGAGTTAAGGAATCTCGAGCAGGGCGTGAAGTCCTGTTCCATCGCAAGTGTATAGAGGAAGGGTTTTGCAGTCGAACCGATCTGGCGTTTACCGCGCGACACCATATCATACTGGAAGTGCGTGAAATCGGGACCACCGACGTAAGCCTTCACATATCCCGTCACCGGGTCCATGCTCATAAGGCCGGTGCGGAGGATAGTCTTCATATAAAGGAGTGAATCGTAGGGCGTCATGCGCACGGCCTTCGTACCGGGTACGATGCGCGTAACGCTCTTTCCATGTTCGGTTTTGGTCTCCTTCACGTATGCGAACACATCCATCTCCAGCGGCGTGTGGAATGCCCGGTCGATTTCCTCTTCCGAGCATCCGGCCTGCTTCATCGTGCGGTAGCGGTCGGTCTGACGCACGGCATTCTTAATCAGTTTCTGCACGCTCGCCGGGCTCAGTTCGGCGGGGTTGGAAGTGTAGGGCCCGTTCTTCGACCCCCGTTTCTCATTCTCGAACGCCGGCTGCAGATAGCCTCCGAGATGCTCGTTGACAGCCTCCTCGGCATAGTGCTGCATGGTGACGTCGATGGTAGTGTAGATGCGCAGACCGTCGGTGTAGAGATTGTAGTAGGTGCCGTCGGGCTTCGGATTCTTCAGAATCCAGCCATAGAGAGGATTCTCCTCCCAGTGGAGCGAGTCGGTGTTGTAGTTTCCGAGAGCGATCTGATAGGCCATATTCGAGCCATAGTCGCCACGCTTCGGGCGCACGGGCTTCTTGGCTGTCATCAGGCGTCTGATTTCCTCGCGCAGATAGGGGGCGTCGCCCTCTTTATGGTCCACCTTATGATAATCGAGCGTAAGCGGGAGCTGCTTGAGCGAGTCCATCTCGGCGTAGGTGATGAAACCGGCCTTAGCCATCTGCTCAAACACGACGTTGCGGCGGTCGCGCGTGCGGTCAGGGTGCCGGAGCGGATTGAAGAGACTCGGGTTCTTGAGCATGCCGATAAGCATTGCGGCCTCCTCGATCTTGAGGTCGCGGGGCTCCTTACCGAAGTATACGTTGGCAGCCGTCTTGATTCCCACGGCGTTATTGAGGAAGTCGAAACGGTTGAGATACATGTTGATGATCTCATCCTTCGTATAGAACCGTTCGAGCTTCACGGCGATCATCCACTCGATGGGCTTCTGGATAGCACGCTTGAAGAGATTTGATGAAGGCTGGGAATAGAGCTGCTTGGCAAGCTGCTGCGTAATCGTGGAGGCACCGCCCGACGACTTGTCGCCGAGCATCAGGGTCTTGACGCCGGTGCGTCCGAGGGCCTTGAAGTCGATGCCCGAGTGCTCAAGAAAGCGCACGTCTTCGGTGGCGATAAGGGCGTCGATCACGTGGGGAGAGATGCCGTTGTAATCGGTGTAGACGCGGTTGCCGGCGCCGTAGTAATAGCGGCCGAGCTCGGAGGTGCCGTCGGAGGCATACACGAGCGAGGCGAGCTTATCGTGCGGGTCCTCGAGTTCCTCGATCGGGGGCATGTAGCCGATCACGCCGTTGTAGATGAGGATGAGGAAGAGCACGATCACGAAACCGATGCTCAGGAACGAGATCCAGAGCCACTTCACTATCAACCGGTTGCGTCGGATGCGCTTCTGAAGTTTGGAAGTGGGGCTATTGGGATTTAGAGATGTATCGTCGGTGTTCATAATGATTATTTCTTTCCGGATTTAGATTGTTTCTGCACGGAAAATCCGAATTTGCCGATAAGTTGACCCAGTTCGAAGTAATGTCCGTGGCAATAGGCCATGATACCGGATTTCTCGAGAGAGAATCTGCCGGTCTCCGGGTCGATGTATCGGTCGTCGGCGCGGACATTGAGCACGTCGGCCACGAACATATGGTGTGTACCGAGGTCGGTGACGTTCTTCACGCGGCATTCGATGCTCAGCGGCGACTCTTCGATGGTGGGGGAGGCTACTTTCTCGCCCGGGATGGGGGTGAGGCCCGTCTCGGCCCATTTATCGCGATCGCGCCCCGAGCGCACTCCGATCCAATCGGTGGCGCGGGCCATCGACGAGGTTGTGAGGTTAATGGTGAATTCCATCGTGCGCATGAGGATGTCGAAAGAATAGCGTTCCTTGCGCACCGAGATATAGCACATCGCCGGATCACTGCATATTGTGCCCGTCCAGGCTATGGTGATGGGGTTCCACTCCTCGGGAGTGCTGCCTACGGTCACTATCACCGCCGGGAGCGGATAGATCATAGTGCCGGGTCGCCATGATTGCTTGCTCATGTGAATGGGTCGTTATTTCTGTTGTGGCCCGAAATGGGTTTCAACGGCAAATTTAACTATATTTTGGCAATTCATCTCCATTTTATTCCTATTTTCTTAAGCGGAGCCCGACGGAAATATCATTTTTGGCGCATTTGCTAAAAAAATCTTAATTGCGGCCTCTGATATTGAGTGGTTATGCCAAATAATTGTTATATTTGTGGATGAAAACCCAAGATAACTTATGTGCGTCGCAGGCGTGCATGCAATACATATCGATATGACCAACGATGAATTATTGAAAGAAGTCACCGTGAAGGCCGAGAAATGGCTCGGTGACCGTTACGATGAGGAAACACGCAAGGAAGTGAAGGCCCTTCTTGACGCTGAGGACAAGACTCCCCTTATCGAGGCCTTCTATAAGGATCTCGAATTCGGTACGGGCGGCCTCCGCGGCATCATGGGCGCAGGCTCCAACCGCATGAATATCTATACTGTGGGCGCCGCAACCCAGGGCCTCGCAAATTATCTGAAGGATGCTTTCGCCGAGCTTCCGCAGATCAGCGTTGTCGTAGGCCACGATGTGCGCAACAATTCGCGTAAGTTTGCCGAACTTACGGCCGAGGTGTTCGCAGCCAATGGCATCAAGGTATATCTTTTCGACGGTCCGTGCCCCACTCCGGAGGTGTCTTACGCTATCCGCAAGCTCGGATGCCAGAGCGGTGTGATGGTTACGGCGAGCCACAATCCCAAAGAATACAACGGCTATAAGGCCTACTGGAGCGACGGCGCCCAGATGATTGCTCCCCACGATGTGAAGACAATCGAGTATGTCAACGCGGTCACTTCCGTAGATCAGATCAAGTTTGACGGCGACAAGTCGCTCATCCAGATCGTGGGCAAGGATATCGACGATCAGTATCTGGCTGATATCCACAAGCTGAGCCTCTGTCCGGAGCTCGATAAGAAGCATCACGACATGAAGATCGTCTACACTCCGATCCACGGCACCGGTCTGCGTCTGATCTTTGACTCGCTGAAGCTCTGGGGCTTCGACAACGTGATCCACGTGCCCGAGCAGGATGTGCAGAGCGGCGACTTCCCCACGGTCGTATCTCCCAACCCGGAGAATTCGGAGGCAATGACCCTCGGAATCGCGAAGGCAAAGGAGACAGGCGCAAGCCTCGTGCTCGCTTCCGACCCTGATGCCGACCGTGTCGGCCTCGTTGTGCGCGACAAGGAGGGCAACTATCAGCTCGTTAACGGTAACCAGATCTGCATGCTGCTCATCTACTACATCATCACTCAGAATGTGGAGCAGAAGCTGATGAACGGCAATGAGTATGTGGTGAAGACTATTGTAACCACTGAGGCCGTGAAACGCATCGCGGATGCCAACAACGTGCGTTGCTTCGATTGCTTCACCGGTTTCAAGTGGATTGCCGACGTGATGCGTAATGAGGAGGCTACAGGCCGTTATCTCGGTGGCGGCGAGGAAAGCTACGGCTTCCTTCCCGAAACATTCGTGCGCGATAAGGATGCCATCTCAACCAATTCACTTATCGCCGAGTGCGCGGCTTGGGCTGATGAGAAGGGTCTCAATCTCTATGAGCTCCTCGTGGATATCTACGCGCAGTATGGTTTCTCTCGTGAGCGTGGCGTGAGCGTAGTGCGTCCCGGCAAGTCGGGCGCTGAGGAAATCACCGCCATGATGAAGAATTTCCGCGAGAATCCTCCCAAGACTCTCGCCGGAAGCCCCGTGACCTGCATCAAGGATTATCTTGATCTCAACTGCCGCAATCTTAAGGATGGCTCGGTGGAGAAGATGAATTTCCCGACCACTTCAAATGTGCTTCAGTTCTTCACTGAGGCCGGTGATAAGGTGTCTGTGCGTCCGTCGGGCACTGAGCCGAAGATCAAGTTCTATGTCGAGGTGCGCGAGGAGATGCCCGACAAGAGCAAGTATGAGGAAGTGGTGGCAGCGTCGGAGAAGCATATCGACGCTGTGCTTGCAGACCTTGGTGTGAAGTAATGATCAATTTATCGACAAATATCGACCGGGGGGCCGCATCGCGGCTCTCCGGTCTATTTGCATATCGGCGCGGGCCAGCCTTGTGGGTGGTTGTCGCGCTGTGTGCGCTTATGCTTGCACCGGGCGTATTGACAGGAATTGAATTATGCGATTCCGGTTTTTATCTCACGTTCTACGAAAACTTTTTCAGAGCCCCCGGGTCAGTGGAATATAATTTCATGTATTGGCTGTCGGGACTTTTCGGTGGCGTGACCGATGCGGTTGCAGGCGACTACGCAGTGCTTGTTCATCGTGTGGTTGGCGTAGGGTTGCTGTTGTCTGCATTAGTTTTGACCTGGCAACTTGAAGTTCAGCTGGTAGGACGCGGGGCTCTTTCTTTGGGATTGCTGATGGTCGTCGCGGCCTACTCCGGTTATCCGCTCACGATGTCATTTGACATTGTATCCGTTTTTCTTTTAGTGGCGGGAGCATCGTTGCTTGTGCGCGCTGTTGTTAAAAGGAAAATCAGCTGCGTGATTGCGTCGGGAATCGTATTGGGTTGCATGACATTCGCGCGCATTCCGAATGTGCTTCAATTCTTCCTTATCACGGTTGTGCCGATCTGCATGGCGGGAAGTTCCCGGGAAAAAATAAGGTATTGTGCCGGTTTTATCTGCGGTTATCTCGGAGGAACACTTCTGATTATCGGCATAATGGAGTTGTTGGGACATCTACCGGTGTTCATTGATAATATAGCGACATTGCGTAATCTCGCTTCCGACTCTGAGGCTTCGCATGGCATAGTTAACTTGATAATGGCTCAGTTTAACTACTATGCCTCCGCGCTCTATTTGATGGCTAAGATTGCTGTCTTGGTCTTCATTGCAGTCTTGTGTCAGCGGTTTCTTTCAAGGAATCCGCTGCGTGGAGTGATTTATATAGCGGAGGGGTTGTATGTATGTTACATGCTATGGTCGACATCTGCGGTGATGGTGCTGACTGCAATATGTGTTCCGGCATTGTTGGTGGTTATAATCAACGACAGGAGAAGTACGATCGGGATAGTGGCATTGGTCGCCCTGCTGTCGGCTCTGATATATCCGATTGGAAGTGACGGGGCCGGCAACGGAGGCTCTATTATATATATGCTGGCAATTCCTGTAGCCCTGAACTATTATAGGAACTGGAATGTGGATTTGCGAGGCAAAGAAATGCGTATTCCGACAGTAGCAATTATCGGATTTCCGGCAATTTGCATTGCTATCTGGCTGACAGTGACATTACGGGGTGCGTTCTATTTTGACGATACGCCGCTCTGGAAGATGACAACGGAGGCGAACGTCAGTAAATTGCGGGGAATAAGAATGAGTCGCCAACGGGCTGAGATTATAGAGGCGGGAGCCAACATGATTGGGCGGCATGTTCAGCCGGGTGATACGCTGATGGTATATGGGAGTGCACCGATGATTAATTATCTGACTTCGACGCGGCCATACGCCGGGACTTCATGGCCCGAACTTGAGTCAGCTGCCGGTATCTCGGGTAGATTACATCGCTCATGCGAGTCCGGTTCTTTTCCTGATATCTGTGTCCAGCGGTTCGCTACGATTGGATACATTTGGGGCAAGCCGTCGGATAGCTTTGTGAGAGGCGAGGATAAGGCGACCGAGAACGTGTTTCATTCAAATCAAAAATGGCGGGTTATATCAGACTTCTTAAAAGAACATAATTATGTGAAAGTTGACTCAACCTCCCACTTCGACTTGTGGGTAAGAATACGGTGAAGCACGTATTGCAAATTTGGCACAATAGCGCGAAGAAGTTGCAACGACTTCCACGGGAGTTATTTTTTTTGAAATATAGTTACTATCTTTGTAAGTATGGAAGAAATGAAACGGCTTTTGCGTGAGGAGGTCGGGTTCTTGCCCGATGGTCCCGGACTTGAGAAGATGCTGAATAGAGGCGAGTGGATCCACACTGATGGCAGGCAGGTGCTCGTTGAGATTGGCAAAAGATGTCCCGATGTATTTATAGTGCGCGAGGGTATCATTCGTGTGTGGGATTATGACAAGGATAAAGAGCGAACATTTGGATTTGGTTTGCCCGGAACGATCTTCGCATCCAAACACTCTTTCGTAATGGACGAACCCTCACACTATCAGGTGGAGACGTGCTGTGAGTCGCTGATTCTGCGTATCCCTCGTTCGGAATTCTGGAAAGCCGTGAACGAAGACCATTCACTCGCAATCTTTATGCTTCATAACGCCTACGGAGAGTTGTTCGGTCACGAACTAAAGAACAGTGCAATCCATAATGGTACCGCCAAGGAACGTTTCATGGCTCTGGCCGAATGTCGTCCGATGATTATGGAGAAGGTCCCTCAGAAGATTTTGGCCTCTTATCTCGGCATTACAGCGGAATATTTCAGTGTTCTGAAACGTCAGATATTGAAAGGTATGAAAAAATAGGATTCTGACACGAAATTAAAATAGTTTAAGCGTAAATGACAGAGAAAAGTAATATCTTTGCGACATTCAAACGTAAAAATTGTTCAAGTATGAAGAAACTGTTACTTTCTTTCTGTCTCGGAACCATTGCTGTTTCTGCCTTTGGTGCCGTAACGTTAACCAAAGAGGGTGTTATTCGCTCGAAAAATGCTCGTCAGGAGATAAAGGCCATAATGAACGAGCCTTCCGCTATCCGTAAAAACGCTCGTGCAGCAGAGAATTCAGACATAATTGTCACTCCTCCTGCCGGAGATAAAAAGAAGATGCTTGGCAGTTCAACATCTTATTATATATATTACGATGCCATCGAGCAGGGTGAATCATACGGTGTAGCATACGAGTGTATATTTTGTGATGACGGTTCGGTCTATCTAAAGAATCCCGTAAGTATGCTCGACTGGAACACTTATATCAAGGGACAAACAACCAACGACGGAATCGAATTCACTTTTCCTCAGCCCATTTACTGCGTTGAGAATGAAACAATCGATGGTGAGCCTATAATATTCATGGCCGATGTCCTTGAATATACCGAAATTGAAGATCCGAATATTCCGGGCCTCATAAATATGACTTACATCCCGTCAACAGAAAACCACACCATAAAATTCGTAAAGGAAGATGACGGCACATATATGATGGAAGGGGAGAATATGCTCGGAATAACATGGAATAATCTCTGGCAAGGTTATGGTGAGACTGAATTGCGTCTCGAACCATTCAATGTCACTCCTGTTGTGGCTCCGGAAGGTCTTAAGTATGATTATTCCTACATTCTCGTCGATGAACTCAACGGGTGGGGAGAGACCGTGCTGCGTCCCATTGGAATTGCCTGCGACGGTGATGATGCCTATATTACCAATATGGCTTCCGGCATGCCGGGTGCGGTGTTTAAGGGTACTTTCGACCATGAGAAGAATACTCTTACAATTCCCTCAAACCAATTCATGGGTGAATTCTTCAATCATTATATCTTCATGATGACCGGAACGGGATATTCCTACTATGATGAATTCTGGGACGAGGAGATGATTTCATTCGATATTTCTGACGAGCCCATGGTGCTTAATTTTGATCCCGAACAAAACATCTTCACTCCCGTCATTCCCGAAGGAATGGAATACGTCTACTTCATCTTCAACTTCGGTTATGCCACAACCTTCCCATGCGAGTACTATACCGTAGACCGCATCTATTCTCAAGGAGAGTTGACAGACTGTAACCCAATTGCTCCCGTAATTCTCGGCCTTAATGACATCAGCCACATGGATCCCAACTATAGCTATGCGTTCGAGTTCGACATCTACGGAGACAACGCCGAGGGGCAGATTCTTCGCGATGACTGCATTTTCTATAATCTCTTTATCAACGGAGAACTGCTCACGCTCACTGCCGACGAATATCCCGAACTCAATGACGCAGGCTATGAGTCTCTTACCGACATTCCGGTATTCCTTAATGTTGGTAATGAAATCTTCACTTCGGGCAATTACCACGGTGTCACTCTGCCGGCGCGCGAAATCGATACTGTAGGTGTGCGCGCACTCTATATTGACGGTGACCTCCGCGGTGAGAGCGAAATCGTAACTGTCGACAAAGACGGCAATCCGGTGTTAGGTGTAGAAAATATTCGTGATGACTCCTCGGTTGCACGCACAGAATACTACGACCTCTTCGGCCGTCGCATCAATAGGACTGCCAAGGGTACCGTTGTAATCGAACGCAAGGTGCTTTCCAACGGCTCTACACGAGTCAAGAAGGTAATTCGCTGATTCCCTGCTTGCCGAGCCTGAATTCAGGATACCCCCTATAATATTACCCGATTCAATACGAGTCGGGTAATTTTTGGCTTATGGGTCAAAATTTTAGTGGATGGAGCCTTAGTCTTTGAGGCATCCTATCGGCACTACATATACACCATCGTCTCTCCGATATGCAAATTCGCCACCTGTCAAAACCATCAGGAAAGATGGAGCCGAACTTTTGGAACTATCTATATTTGCAGCCAGCTTCTTCAGATTCTCAGCCCCCTCTTCTATCTCGCGACTACCGAGCTTCACTTCTACCGCAGCCCATCTTCCATCGTCGAGTGTGATGATTATGTCCGCCTCAAGATTATTATTATCATGATAATGACGGATAGTACCTCTCAAATTCTCAGTATAAACTCTTAAATCTCTAACACACAAAGATTCAAATAAGAATCCAAAATAGTTAAAATCATCCAGTATAGACTGCGGACTTGCTCCTATCGCTGCAACAGCCAAAGAGGGATCGACAAATTGTCTTTTATCCGATGTTCTTATTCCGGTTTTAGACCGCAAAGAAGGTTGCCAAGCCTTGACATCCTCGATTATGAACAGTTTCCGTAATGCCCTAAGATATATTTCAAGAGTTTTATCAGTAATTGAAGTGTCATTAGCCCTGACGTCCCCCATGATAGTTCTGTCTGTGGTCATGGTTGATATATTCCTTGCCAAAGATTTGAGAACAGCCCTAACTCTATCTGGGTCTTTCTGTGACCTATCGACAGCAGCCGCGTCTCTTTCACAGATTGCCTCTACATAATCTTTAGCAACATCAAGCGCATCCTCCTTATCCATAGATAACGCGGCAGGCCATCCTCCACGACAGATTGCAAAAGCAAGGTCGTCTATGGTAAGATCGCTCATAGACGTCACATCAGAAACACCATCAAATAATTCTTTAAGAGATACAGTCCCATTTGATTCATTTGACTCATACAAACTCATAGGCCTCATTCTCATACGAGATATACGTCCTGTTCCGGTATGCTCCATCTTTTCATCAGGAAGCAAATCATTATCTTCATCAACTACAACACTCCCGGTGAGTATAAATTGACCTTTCTTTGGATCCTTATCAACCGCAAACCTTACCGCATCCCATAGCACAGTTGCTGTCTGCCACTCATCTATAAGACGAGGCTTATCACCACGCAGAAGATAAGAAGGCGTCGTTTGAGCCATTTTCAAGTATGCGGCGCGTCTGTCCGGATCCTGTAAATATATCACGCTGTTTGAGGCGTTCAACGCAGTCCACGTTTTCCCGCACCATTTTGGTCCGGTAACAAGTACCGCTCCACTGGTTCTCAATTTCTTTTTCAGTGTTTCATCCGCTATTCGCGGCATATAGTGTTCAATTTCCATTACCTTAAATTTTTGTGCAAAGATAGTTATTTTCAGCGGAAAATACAAGTTACTCCGAACTTTTTGGCTATTTTACTCCGAACTTTTCGACTACTTTACTCCGAACTTTTCAGTAATTTTACTCCGAACTTTTCTTTAGATCTAAGAAAATGCCGACTATTTCAATTTCAGAAACAGTCGACTCAACAATGGTTTACTTAGACGTTCGAATCATAATACATCCCCCTTGGATGCCGCAACTATTGCATTTATCTCATCGGCAATTTCCTCAGAAGATAGTTTGATATGGTCAATAAAGGTCCTACAACGCTGTGTCACCCATCTGAAGCGCAATATGTTTGCCAAAGTACGGCATGGTGATAAGATAGCTGCACTCCAAAATTACAATTTTTACTTCGAATGAGAAATAAATATTAAATTTGCATCATCACTTGAAGTCTACAGGCTTGTTTGAACTCGCCTCAGTCATTCTCTGTGAAACACTACCTACCGAGAACTCGTTAAATAGATATTAAATGAGAGATATTTATTTCATATGTGATGAACATGTTATAAATATTGCAAAATATAAATAAGTATTATTGTCAAAATTGAGGTTAATTTTAATTAAATACTCATTATTAAAAAATAATTCAGAAATTTGTTAAATAAAATCGTTGGATCTAAAAAATAATTATTATATTTGCAAAAAGTTATAGAGGTGATAACTTTTCCTATCGGTGTAGTTATTTTAGATTACACTGAACAATTAACCGAACCTACCACCGAAGTTATACATAATAATCTGGTGGAGAATTATCATTAGATACTTTAAATTAATAAATTATGAAAAAAAGATTCTGTTTATCATTCAAGGCTTGCTGATCGCTGTAGGATTAGTAAGTTGTACGTCTGAGAGTCACGGGTATGAAGAACCGCTCCGGGAAGCCGGGGTAGGCAAATATCATGTCTCATTAACTGAGGCCTTATCCAAGGCAGATGCCATGTTCGCACAGTTGGGGGAGAGTACAAGAGGTGGAAGAAAAATTTAGTCCGTGGAAATGCTACATAAGAGGAACTAACCATAGAGTTATATAGTGTCAAACTTTTATTACATTTTGAATAAAGGGGAAAAGTACCTTGTGATTTCAAACTTATGATTAACTAAATATTAAGTATATGAAAATAATAATTAAATTTCTCGGATATACGGCCTTGTGTTGTCTGGGGCTGCACTTGGCGAGTTGCCATGATGAGGCTGAAAATGGAAATATTGCTCCCGAAAATCCTA
>CAMWYR010000033.1 GCA_947178505.1 uncultured Muribaculaceae bacterium
GTGTGCGTACGGCCGTAGATCATACCGATGAGTGCGAAGAAGAGGGCCGTCATAAGACCGTGGCTGAGCATCTGGAGGATACCGCCGGTCATTGCCGTCTGGTTAAGCATCAGGATGGCGAACAACACCATGCCGCAGTGCGATACAGATGAGTATGCGTTGATATACTTGAGATCGGTCTGAACACAAGCCGAGAACGCACCGTAGACGATCGAGATACCCGTAAGGATGATGAAGATCCAGGAGAGTTCCTGCGCAGCTGAGGGAAGAAGGTAGATTGCGATGCGGAAGCAACCGTAACCACCAAGCTTCATGAGCACCCCGGCGTGAAGCATCGACACGGCTGTCGGAGCACATGCGTGACCGTCGGGACTCCATGTGTGGAAGGGGAACATTGCTCCAAGCACGCCGAAACCGACGAATGTGAAGCAGAAGAGAAGATTCTGCCATGAGGGATCGATCGCGTTGTTATGGGCGATCTGAAGGATATTCCAAGTGTGTTCGCCTCCGGCCGGCGCAGAGTGCCAATAGATACCGAGCAGGCCGAGCATCAGGAAGGCCGATCCGCCCATAAGCATAAGTGTGAGCTTCATTGCAGAGTATTCCTTGCGGCCCGTGCCCCATACGCCGATAAGAAGATACATCGGAATGAGGGCCACTTCATAGAACATGAACATCGTGAACATGTCGATCGAGATGAAGAAGCCGAATACGCCCGTGGAAAGAAGTGCGAACCAAAGGAAGAAGTTCTTGGGAAGCGGATTGATGTTCCATGAAGCGAATGTGCCGGCGAATACAATAATTGCGGAAAGCAGGAGCATAAGCACCGAGATGCCGTCTACACCCACGGCGAGATGGATATTTAGGGGAGCATACCACATCCAGCTGCCCGTATAGAGCATTTCTGAGGTGTCGCCTGCCGCGCGCAGCGCCAGAAAATCGCACACAAGCCAGATGGCCATGCCGAGCAGGACGGTTGAGCACACCACCATCACTGTGCGGATAGCCTTCATGTTGTCATTGCCGCAACATGCAAGCCCGGCCATCATGATGACGGGAACTATAACAAACCAGATTAGGAAATTCGAAAACATAATCTTATATTATTTTGCGACAATTTAGGTTAGAGGATACAGAGCCAAGTGATTGCTGCCAGAACAACCGCGCCGAGGAAATACCAGATGACATAGGCTTGAACCGTGCCGCTCTGCATGCCCTTGATGCGCACCGATGCCCACTGAGTGACAGAAGCCATGCTGTCCATAGCGCCGTCGATGATGTGGCGGTCGAACCATGCGATGCTCTTACAGATGATGTCGAAGATGATGTTACGGGTGATGAATAGATAGATCTCATCCCAGTAGAAGCGGCGGTGTGCGGCCTGCCAGAGCGCCGGCATCGCATTCTTGAACTTCGACGGAAGTGCATTCTTCTTGAAGTACATTACGAACGCGAGAGCGATCGAAAGCACAGCGACCGTCAGCGAAACAGCAGCCACCTGAGGCTCGATGTGAATGTGATAGGGCTCGCCGTTGAACGTCACGAACTCTCCGAAGGGAATGAATCCTGCAACACAGCTGATGAGCGCGAGCACGATCAGTGGCAGAGACATCTGCCAGGGCGCATCGTGGGGCTTGTGATCATGCTTCTTGTAGTCGGGATTCTCCTCCCACCAGAACACAAGGAAATACATACGGAACATATAGAATGCCGTAAGACCTGCCACCATCGTCATCCATGCACCGAAGAACCAGTGACGGGCAAACATAGCCGCGAGCATCTCATCTTTCGAGAAGAAGCCGGAGAATGGACAGATACCTGCGATCGCAAGACATCCGATAAGGAACGTGATGTGAGTGATCGGCATGTATTTGTGAAGACCGCCCATAGCAGTGTAGTTGTTGGAGTGAACGGCATGGATAAGCGCACCGGCTCCGAGGAAGAGGAGCGCCTTGAACATGGCGTGAGTGAAGAGGTGGAACATACCGGCCATATATCCGAGGCCTGAGTAGTGCACACCCTCAATCGGCTGATCGAACGCGCAGCCGAGCGACACCATCATGAAAGCAATCTGAGAGATTGTGGAGAATGCGAGGATTCGCTTGATGTCGATCTGAGCGCAGGCCACTACAGCTGCGTAGAATGCCGTGATCGCACCGACGATAGCGATGAACGTAAGCGAATCGGGCACGACACAGAAGAGCGGGAAGAAGCGGGCCACGAGGTAGACACCGGCAACGACCATCGTCGCAGCGTGGATGAGGGCCGACACGGGAGTCGGGCCTTCCATTGCATCGGGAAGCCAGATGTGGAGAGGAAGCATCGCCGACTTACCCATACCGCCGACGAAGATAAGCACCATCGCCCAGGTGAGCACCGATCCACCCATGAACGTTGCGCCGAGTGTTGAGGCGAGCACGTTGGTGGGATGCGCGTTCAGCATCAGGAAGTTGAAGGCAGATGCAGTGCCGAGGGGTCCCTCTTCGGGTGTATGCGACACACAGTATGAAAGCACCAGAATACCGATCAGCATGAATAGGTCGGCGAATCGGGTGACGATAAATGCTTTCTTTGATGCTGACACTGCGGAGGGCAGCTTATAGAAGAAGCCGATGAGAAGGAATGAGGAGACACCCACGAGCTCCCAGAAGATATACATCTGGAAGATGTTGGTGGCAACCACGAGACCGAGCATCGAGAATGTAAAGAGCGAAAGGAATGCGTAGTAACGCTGGAAACCGGGCTCATGCTCCATATAACCCCAGCTGTAGAGGTGGACCATGAACGAGATCGTAGTGATGACGATAAGCATCATCGCACATATCGGATCGAGAAGAAAGCCGATATTCACGACCATGCGCTCAGTGAAAGCGAGCCAGGTGACATCGAACACCTGCACCTGCTGGCGCACTCCGTCAACAATAAATTCGGGATTTCCGGAGAAGAAATACGTGAAGGCCACAATATAAGCAAGCACGGCGAGGGTTCCGTTGGCGAGGATGCCGAGGGTGCCGGCGAGCTTGCGGCTCATCTTCACACCGCCGATACCCAGGATTAGAAACATCGCGAAGGGTATGGCAAGGATAAGAATGGGAAGCGTACTGGCCATATCAGAATTTCATTTTTTTAACGGAATTAATATCGGTGTTGCCGATCTCGCGATAGATGTTGATGATAATCGCGATAGCAATAGCCGTTTCAGCAGCGGCGATAGCGATGGCAAACAGGGTAAACACCATTCCCTCGAACTGGCCGGGGAATAAGAATCTGTTGAACACCACGAAGTTGAGATCGGCGGAGTTCAGCATGAGCTCGAGCGAGAGAAGGAGTGCGATCATGTTCTTGCGGGTTACGAAACCGAATACGCCGGCGCAGAACATGATGATGCTCGGCACGAGATACCATAACATAGTCAAGTCCATATCAGAGTCGATTATCTTTTACGGGCGACTGTGACACCGCCGATTATACATGCAAGCAACAGCACGCTGATAGCCTCGAAAGGAAGGAGATACTGGAAGCGTGCGGTGCCGGTGAAGAGTTCACCGATCTGTTTCATAGTCACCTCGGGCCCTGCGCTCAGACATTGAGTGAGCGACATACCATCGATCAGAGGCATTGTGAACAACGCGCCTGTAAGAAGTGCGACACCGGCTACGGCGACAGTGATGCCGATTGCGCGACGGTGTGAGTCGAGCAGGGGCGCCTTGTCATCGGGCCGACGGGTAAGCAGGATTGAGAATACAAACAGCACCATTATGCCGCCCGCATAGACTGCAATCTGCACTGCGCCGAGGAACTGATATCCGAGCTGGAAGTAGAAAACACCAACTGCCAGAAGCACGAATAGCAGATACGTAGCGGCGCGGAGTATCTTGCGGCTCGTCACTGTCATCACCGAGAAAACGATGATGGCGATGGCTACCACAAAATAGAGAATAATATTCGCTACAGAATCCATTATAATGTTAAGTTGTTGTTAATTCAATTCAGAATGGTGGGCCGATCATGCCTTTGGAGCCTCATCTGCCTTAGGAGCCTCAGTCTTCGGAGCATCGGCATTGCGGGGAGATGCTTCTCCGGCAGCTTTCGCAGCTTCTGCGGCCTTGGCCGCCTTTATGGCTGCAGCTTTCTTGAGGGCCTCTGCCTTGATGGCTGCAAGTTTTTCAGGATCCATCGCTGGCTTGGCGGGAGCAGGAGCCTCGCTGCCTTCCGGTTCCGGACGATAGTTGAGTTTCTTTATCAACTTATCACGTTCGAACACAGCTTGCTCAAAATCGTTTGTAAACTCAAGGGCATCCTGCGGACACGTAGTGACGCAAAGCATACAGAATGTGCAGCTTCCCAGATCGTAGAGATACTCATCGAGCTTACGCTTCTTCTTACCGTCGGGAAGTTCCACCATCTTGGTCTTGAGCTGAATTGTTCCATTGGGGCAATTCATCTGGCAGATGCCACAGCCAATACACTTGTGATGACCTTCGGCATCATATTTCAGAGTAAGCTCGGCGCGGAAACGGTCGGCAATCTTGAGGGTCTTACGGTTTTCAGGATACTGCTCGGTCACTTTTGGAGTGACGAGTTCCTTACCTGTGACACCCATGCCGACGAGAAGGCTTTTTACGCCCTCCCCGACCGACTTGAAATATTCTTTTACACTACTCATGGAGTTGGTATGGATTTTTACTGAATGTTGTTATCTGGATTTATCTTTCCACCTGACCACCAAGGATGTCAAGAAGTTCGGTGGTAATGCTCTGCTGGCGGAGTTTATTATATTCGAGCTGCAGCTCCTCATTAAGCTTGCGCGCATTGTCGTTAGCACTCTGCATGGCCATCACGCGGGCAGCCTGTTCGGAACTGCGGTTCTCGATCGTGATTTCCTGCATTGTCGAGAGCACGAACATAGGGAGCACCTGATTGAAGATGCTGTTTGCATCAGGCTCAAATATATACAGTTGGTTCTCATTGCCTGTCCCAGTCTCAACGGCGAGTGATTCCTCCGAGACGGGGAAAAGTGTCTCGTCAGTAAGCACTTGCCGCGACATAGAGAGATACTTCATATACACCACGTCGACAAGATCAGTCTCGCCCTTAACGAAAGCGTCGCGTAAAGAATGTGTGAAGGCATTAACACGGTCGCCCTTCATCTTACTGTCGACACCTTCAGGCACGATGATATTGATCCGCTGACCCTTGAGCCGGCGCACAGCTTTCTCGATTTTCTTGCCAACGGGATATACATCTATCTCCACATCCTCGCCGTGAGCCTCGCGAATCTTATCGAGATGAACGAGCAAACCTTTGAGGATATTACCGTTATACGCACCGCAGAGACCATCGTCGGAGCCATACACCACCACCGAAGCCTTACGCACCTCTCTGGGTTGAATCAGAGGAGAGTCGAAAGTCAGGTCAGTAGCAAGGATATGGCCCATAATCGACTTGATTTTATCCTTAAAGGGCTGCAGCTTACGGAGCGCTTGCTCATTCTGATGCACCTTCGCGGAAGAAATCATCTTCATTGCACCGGTGATTTTCTCAGTCGATGCGACAGAGCCGATGCGCGTCTTTAATTCTCTAAGCGTTGCCATTATTGGTCGGTATCTGAAATTCTGCCGCCGAAACCGGCAGGCAGGGGTTTTGAAGTATTAAGCAATGAAAATGCCGGCATTATTCAGCGCTGATAGCGTCGGCCACCTCGCGAGCCACAGCCGTGAGCTTCTGCTCCACTTCGGGAGTGAGCTGTCCTGTCTTAAGCACATCGAGCACGTCCTGCTGATCGCGCATGCGGAGTGTCTGGATAAGGTTATCCTCAAACTCCTTCACCTTTTCGAGCGGCACGTTCTCGAGAAGACCGTTCACACCGCAGTAAATAACGGCCACCTCATTCTCTACAGGCCAGGGGTGATACTGGGGCTGCACGAGGATCTGCTGGTTCTTGCGTCCGCGGTCGATGACTGCAGCTGTCACGGGGTCGATATCGCCGCCGAACTTAGTGAATGATTCCAGCTCGCGGTACTGCGCCTGAGCGATCTTGAGCGTACCGGCCACCTTCTTCATACACTTGATCTGGGCATTACCACCCACGCGCGACACAGAGATACCCACGTTGATTGCAGGGCGGATACCCTGATTGAAGAGAGCGGTCTCTAGGAAGATCTGTCCGTCGGTGATTGAAATCACGTTAGTCGGGATATATGCCGACACGTCGCCGGCCTGAGTCTCGATGATCGGGAGAGCCGTAAGCGAACCGCCACCTTTCACCATAGGCTTCAGAACGGCAGGAAGGTCGTTCATCTCCTCGGCCACTTTCTGGTCTTCAATGATCTTAGCAGCGCGTTCGAGCAGACGAGAATGGAGATAGAAGATATCACCCGGATAAGCCTCGCGTCCGGAGGGACGCTTCAGGATGAGTGAAATCTCGCGATAAGCCACAGCCTGCTTTGAGAGATCATCGTAGACTATGAGAGCATCTCGGCCGGAGTCGCGGAAATATTCACCGATAGCCACGCCTGCGAAGGGCGCGTAATATATCATTGAAGCGGAATCGGAGGCGTTGGCAGCGACGATCACGGTGTAATCGAGCGCTCCATACTTTTCGAGCGTATGCACGATGGCCGCCACCGTTGAAGCCTTCTGACCGATAGCTACGTAGATGCAATATACGGGCTTTCCGGCATCAAAGTTTTCCTTCTGATTGATGATGGTATCGATCGCAATAGCGGTCTTACCCACCTGACGGTCGCCGATGATGAGCTCACGCTGACCGCGGCCGATCGGGATCATCGAGTCAACGGCCTTGATACCTGTCTGAAGCGGCTGATTCACCGGAGAGCGGAAGATAACGCCGGGAGCCTTGCGCTCGAGCGGGAGTCGTATGCGCTTGCCCTCAATCGGGCCGCGGCCGTCGATTGGCTCACCAAGCATATTGACAACGCGTCCGAGCATGCCCTCACCCACCGGAATAGAAGCAACTTCACCGGTGCGCTTCACTGACATATTCTCCGTCACGGAGTTAACCTTGTCGAGGATTACGACACCGACATTGCTTTCTTCGAGGTTGAGAGCCACGCCATGCGCGCCGTTTTCAAACTCAACGAGCTCGTTACTTCTTACGTTTTCAAGGCCGTATACGTGCGCCACGCCGTCGCCGACGCTGAGGACGGTGCCGACCTCTTCAAACTTTACCTTTGAGTTGATGTTCTCAAGTTCCTGCTTGAGCACATCGGATACTTCACTGGGATTGAGCATCTTAATTATTGCTACTTAGATTTAGACGTAATTGTTCGAGTTCACTGCTTAAGGAAGCGTCCATTCTGACGGAGTCGACATCAATGATGAATCCTCCGATCAGGTCAGGATCGACCACGTAGGAATATTCGAATGTGGTGTCCTTGAAAGCCCTCTCCACGACAGCCCGGAGCCTAGCAAGTTCGGCGTCGGGCAGCGAGGCAGCCGTGGCGATTCGCACCTGGGAAATCCTGTTTTCCTTACGATAGATATCGCAATAAGCGAGCGCCATGAGATAAGCGAACTCTTCGCGCTTATGGTCGAGAATCAGAGAGACAAAACGGGAATAGTCTTCTCCGGGGTTCTTCCCTGCGGCCGCGAGAAGCAGTTTGCGTTTGTCGTCGGCCTCCACGTGTGGATTCGACAACACTTTCTCGAGCTGCGGATTGGACTTGAACGCCTCGATGACGTTTTTCATCTCATCATAGACAGTCTTGCAGTTGTTCGATTCGCCGGCGAACTTGTAAAGGGCTCGCGCGTAACGGTGGGGAATCAGTCCGGAAATCATTGCCTATCAGTTTTTCTCAATTTCGTCCAACAGTTTGTTAACCAGTTCGGTCTGCGCCTTGTCATTGCTGAGCTGAGCGCGCACCATCTTTTCGGCGATATCGACAGAGAAACGACCCACTTCGCTGCGGAACTGGAGTTCGGCCTCCTTACGGGCCTGGTCGATAGCCTGGCGGGCGGCGTCCATCTCTTTCTGAGCGGCCTTCTTAGCCTCTGCGCGCGCCTCCTCGATGATGTCAGACTTCATTTTCGCGGCTTCTCGGAGCATTTCGGCCTGACGCGCCTGCGCCTCCTTCACATACTTCTGTGCTTCGGCGCGGGCGTTATCAAGCTGTTCCTTTGCTTTCCGGGCGTCTTCCACACCCTGGTCGATGGTGCCGGCTCGCTGGTCCATCATCTTGATGATCACCGGCCAGCCCCATTTCGCAAGTACGAAGAAAAGGACTATGAAGGCGATGAACATCCAGAACACCAAGCCAAAATCGGGCGTGAATAATTCCATTATCTAATATTTTTAGTTACGGCGAAGCCTTGCTTACTTAATGAAGATTGCGAGTGCGGATACGATCACTGCGAAGAGGGCAACACCTTCGATAAGTGCCGCGATCACGATCATGTTGCTTCGGATATCGCCCGCTGCCTCAGGCTGACGCGCGATGGCCTCCATTGCTGAAGAACCGATTTTACCGATACCGAAACCGGCTCCGATAGCTGCAACACCTGCACCAAGAGCTGCTCCGAGAGCTGCGATAGGCTGGAGGTTAATAACCTCATTCATGATTGAAGATAACATAATTCAGAATGTTTTAAGTTTTATTGTTATTTTTAAATTTCTATTATCAGGCCGCTCGGAAGCGGCAGTTGCTCAGATTGATGATGATCCGGCGAGCGTTGGAGATCATTTGATGTCGACTTCCGCTGCCACGTTCTCAAGACGCTGCTTATCCTCGGCGATAGCCTCCTGATCCTTGGCCTCAAGCTCCGGATTTCCCTTATCCTCCTTCGCATGATGCTCCTCCTCGTGGAGTTGCGACATCGAAATGAAGATGGCGGAAAGAAGAGTGAACACATAGGCTTGGATGAAGCTCACCAGCACGTCAAGCAGGAGCATGAAGATTGAGAAGAGCACCGACACGACAGTAGCAGTTCCGGTCACGGCCGCTCCGAACGCTGCAAAAATGAAAATCAGCAGCGTAAGGGTGATGACGATAATGTGGCCTCCCATCATGTTGGCGAAGAGACGCACGCAGAGCGCCGCCGGCTTAGTGAAGATACCGAAAATTTCGATCACCTGCATGATCGGGAGCGGGAACTTCAGGAACAGAGGCACATCAGGCCAAAAGATTTCCTTCCAGTAATGCTTCGTTCCGGTCACATTGGTTATGATGAACGTGCAGAGCGCAAGCACGAGAGTCACCGCGATATTACCCGTAAGATTCGCGCCTCCGGGAAAGATCACGATCAACCCTACAAGGTTCATCACGAGGATGAAGAAGAATGCCGTGAGCAGATAGGGAGCGAAACGCTTCGTCGCGGGGCCGAGAGTTGCCTTAATTGTATCGTAGTAGATGAAACCAACGAGCATCTCGAAAAATCCCATACCTTTGCGGGGGGCGCGGAGCCCACGACGCCGGTAGTAACTTACGAGACTCATCACCATTGCCGTGACAAGAATCACTACTATGAAGAGCGCTGCGACATTCTTCGTGATTGAGATATCAAAGGGGCGGTATTCACGGTAATACTTACCGTTGACAAAGACATATCCATCCACCACAGGATGCTCACCATTCTCCTTATCGGCTGCGAGCGCCTCGCTGATTTCTTTCTGTTGATCGGCCGTAGGTTCGAAGATCTCCACCAGCTTATCCTTGTGTGAGCTGACGTGAGCGATCACGAAGCGATAGTCCTTGCCGTCGCGCGTGATAGTCTTCACGACGGGTACGAGGTGTTTGCTCTCCTTGCCTGTGGCATCATCGCGGGTCACGACCACTTCGGTCAGATCGCCCGAAGAGAAGCAGAACCATTTTCCATCTTCAGCACGGACAATCACCGGCAGCGGGATGCGGTAGACGTGCGCGAAGGGCACTTCCCATCCATAACCGTCGCCAAGGTGTTCGAAAATAATTTCCTTGACATCGAAGCCCTCCTCCTCATCGCCATGACCGGAGGCATCGGCCATGGGAGCAACGAGCAAGAACATCAGCAGGAAGACGAGCACCTTGCGGCCCAGACCCGTGCCTAACGATGACATCAACTTATTACTATTGTTCGACATTCTGTGAAAGTCTTTCTCAATAAACGCACACTGAAATCACATTGTCATTCACATCGGCAAGGCCACCGGCAATTTCAAAAGAACCTTTCTCGCCTTTGGCATCCGTATATTTCACCGGCCCCTTAACAAGCACCGATATCAGCGGAGCATGATCTTTCAGGACGGTGAACTGGCCCAGTTCGCCGGGAAGAGTCACTGAAGAAACCTCTCCGGAAAACACGATTTCATGGGCAGATATAATTTCGAGTGTCATTTAAAGTATGTTTTAAAATGCTGAAAACTCAGATAAGGAATCGGCCTGGGCAGATCACTTCACATCCTTGAGCATGGCCTCACCCTTGGCGATGGCATCATCAATAGTGCCCACGTTGAGGAATGCCTGCTCGGGAAGATAGTCGAGGTCGCCCGAAAGAATCATCTTGAAGCCACGGATGGTCTCTGCGAGGGGCACCATCACGCCCGGTAGACCCGTGAACTGCTCGGCCACATGGAAGGGCTGAGAGAGGAAGCGCTGTGCGCGACGCGCGCGGGCCACGACCTGCTTATCCTCATCAGAAAGCTCATCCACACCGAGGATGGCGATGATATCCTGAAGCTCATTATATTTCTGGAGAAGCTGCTTCACAGCCTGCGCCGTGTTGTAGTGGTCCTCCCCTACGATATTCGGATCAAGGATTCGGGAAGTTGAATCGAGCGGGTCGACTGCAGGATAGATACCGAGCTCCGAAATCTTACGCGAAAGCACCGTCGTTGCGTCGAGGAACGAGAACGTAGTTGCAGGAGCCGGGTCGGTAAGGTCGTCGGCAGGCACGTAGATAGCCTGCACCGACGTGATCGAACCATTCTTCGTTGACGTGATTCGCTCCTGGAGCGCACCCATCTCAGAAGAAAGTGTGGGCTGATAACCTACAGCCGACGGCATACGGCCGAGAAGCGCCGACACCTCCGAACCTGCCTGAGTGAAACGGAAGATATTATCGATGAAGAGGAGAATCTCCTTACCACCGCCATCCATATCGCGGAACTGCTCAGCGACCGTAAGGCCCGACAAAGCCACGCGGAGACGTGCGCCCGGGGGCTCATTCATCTGACCGAACACAAGCGTTGCCTGCGACTGTGCAAGTTCTTCTCGATTCACTGTATTCACATCCCAGATGTGATTTTCCATGCCTTCCTCGAATTTCTTGCCATACTTAATGACGCCGCTCTCGATCATCTCACGGAGAAGGTCGTTACCTTCACGCGTGCGCTCACCCACTCCGGTAAATACCGAGTAACCGTTATGACCTTTTGCGATATTATTGATGAGCTCCATGATAAGCACCGTCTTTCCGACACCTGCACCACCGAACAGACCGATCTTACCACCTTTCGAATAAGGCTCAAGAAGGTCGATCACCTTAATGCCGGTATATAGCACCTCCTGAGAGATCGCCAGCTGGTCAAAAGCAGGAGCAGGCTGATGGATAGGGCGGAGATCCTCGCGCTTGAGTTCGCCAAGCATATCAATGGCATCGCCCACCACATTCAGCAGACGGCCCTTCACCTGGTTGCCCGTCGGCACGGCGATGGGATGACCAAGGTTACGCACCTTCACGCCACGGCGCACACCATCGGTGCTCTCCATAGCGACACATCTCACGATATCCTCGCCGATGTGCTGTTCGACTTCAAGGATCAGCTGCTCGCCGTTGTCACGCTCTACCTGGAGGGCCGCATAAATCGGGGGCATGTTCTCCTTGCCTCCCTCAAACGAGACGTCGATCACCGGGCCAATCACCTGAGTCACCGTACCTAAAACTTCGCTCATAACGTAATATCTGTATTTCGCAGCCTCGCCCGAAGGCCTCGCTGCGGGTTGTTGTTTAGTTTAATTTCAAAGTATCAGATTAGAAATGCCATCCGAGTGCAACACACACCGCCATCAGAATCATATTGGCGAGAGAGAACGGCATAAGATATTTCCACTCGAAAGCCAGCATCTGGTCGATACGCACGCGCGGGAAAGTCCACTTGAACCAGATGATGATGAACGAGATGAAGAATGCCTTACCAAGGAACCATACAGGACCCGGAATCCAGTTCATCACCATATTGAAGCCATCCCAGCCCGGAACGTGAAGCGGCATCCATCCGCCGAGGAACATCAGCGATGCAATACCCGACACGATGAAGAGGTTAAGATACTCCGCGAGGTAGAAGAAACCGAAGTGAATACCGGAATATTCAGTGTGGTAACCGGCTACAAGTTCATGCTCTGCCTCGGGAAGGTCGAACGGACCGCGGTTAGTTTCCGCAGTTGCCGCGATGACATAAATGATGAATGCTATGAGAGCCGGGATATGGCCTGAGAAGATGAACCACGCATTCTCCTGCTCGGCAACGAGCGTAGAGATATCCATCGTGCCGGCGAGCACTACGATTGTCATAAGCGCCAGACCGAGGGAAATCTCATAGCTGATCATCTGCGCGCCGCTTCGCATTGCGCCGATGAGGGTATACTTGTTATTCGACGACCAGCCGGCGAGAAGGATACCGAGCACACCTACCGACGAAACCGCCAGGATGAAGAAGATGCCGATATTCCAGTCGATGATCTGGAGTCCGTTGCCCCACGGCAGACAAGCCAGCATCACTACTGAAGAGGTAATGATGATATAGGGGGCAAGCTTGAAGAGAAAGCGGTCGGTGCCTTTAAGAGAGATAAGCTCCTTGATAAGGATCTTGAACATATCGGCAAACACCTGAAGAAGGCCCCACTTACCGACACGCATAGGACCCAGACGGCACTGGAACCAAGCGCAGAGCTTGCGCTCATAAAGGATATAGAAAAGAGCGAGCACTGTATACACGCCCAGAATAGCAACGGCGATAAGGACACACTCAATGAGCACCGTGAGCCAATCAGCCACCCCGATGCCGAGGAGCCAATTGTTGAATGCAGTTGTCCATTGTCCGAAATTAAACATGATGTTGTCTGGCTATAGGTTTATAGTTAGTTTCAATGTATTCCTTTTACATTCCTGAGCATCAACGGTCGATATCGGGGATCACGAAGTCAAGAGCCGCACCGACAGTAATGAGGTCGGCAATCATATGGCCCGTAGAACAGATATCCATCACGCCCACAAGATTGAAGCAGGGGCTCTGGAAATGCACGCGATAAGGCGTCTTCTCTCCTACCGATTCAATATAGACTCCGAACGTGCCGCGGCTTGCCTCCACCTGCTGATACCAACGGCCGGCAGGCAGCTTGATGATCTTCGGCACCTGCGCACGGATATCACCCTCCGGAATGCGGTCGACAAGCTGTTCGAGAATACGGCAGCTCTGCTCGATCTCCTTCATGCGGACAAGGAAGCGGGCATAGGAGTCGCAACCCGTCTCGAGCACTTCATCGAACTCCACCTCGTCGTAGACACCATAAGGATGCACCTTACGGCAGTCGCACGCCCAGTTTGAACCGCGTCCGCTCGGGCCTGTAATCGCATAATTGATCGCATCCTCCTTCGAAAGGATTCCGACACCTTTAAGACGATTTTTGGCGATGACGTTGCCCGTGAAGACAGTGTTATATTCCTTCAGACGATCGGGCATGATGCGGATCAACTCCTTCACATCCTTCACGAAATCAGGATGAAGATCTGCGATCACACCACCGATCACATTATAATTCATTGACATACGCGCGCCGCAAGTCTTTTCGAAAATGTCGAGCACCTGCTCACGCTCACGGAAGCCATAAAAGAATGCCGTGGTTGCGCCGAGGTCCATCGCAGTCGTGCCGAATGCAAGAAGATGCGACGAAATACGCATCAGCTCATCCATCATCGTGCGGATCACAACCGCGCGACGGGGCACCTCGATTCCGAGAGCCTTCTCAATGCAGAGACAGAGACAATGACGGTTCTGATGAGCCGACATATAGTCCATACGGTCGGTGAAATGAAGAATCTGAGGATACCCGAGACCCTCGGCAAGTTTCTCGATGCCTCGATGGATATAACCTGAAACAACATCCACCTTCTTAATAACCTCACCGTCGAGCGACACGCGGAAACGCATCACACCGTGAGTCGAAGGATGCTGAGGGCCTACATTGACCACATACTCATCTTCCTCAAACACCTTTCCGGGCACTTCCTTCACTTCGCCCTTCTCATCGAGTTCGTAAACACACGTATCATCCTCGTTCTCCTCATCATTGAGGCGGATGGGATTGATCTCCGGATTAGTGTCATAATCCTTGCGGAGTGGATGGCCCACCCAATCGTTACGCAGGAAGAAACGGCGCATATCGTGATGGCCGATAAACTTGATACCGAGCATGTCGTAGGCCTCACGCTCCTGGAAGTCAGCGACTTTCCAGATTTTGCTTACAGAATGGATATAGGGATTCTCACGATCGGCCGCAACCACCTTGAAAGCCACCACTTCCCAGTTGCGGCTCGTGGCAGTGAGATAATAGATCACACCGATGGAATCCTTCCAGTCGATGCCAACAAGAGCGGTCAGGACATCAAAACCGAGTTCATCCCTGAGGGCCGTTGCGACCTTCAGCCAATCTTTCTCAGCCACATTGACAAGAAGAGATTCACCTTCCTCGAATGTAGCCTCGGGATATATCTTTAAGATTTTTTCTTTAATATCACTCATTTCAATAGCTGATGTAGGTAGATAAATCAATTAGCCGATCTGACCCTTTTCCTCGGGATGCTCAGCAAAGAATTCTTCGATTTTTTCCTTGCGGTTGACACCGCCGAAGAACTTCTGCACCTTGATCTTGCGCTGGAGCTGCATAAGACCGTAGAACATTGCTTCCGGACGCGGAGGGCAACCGGGGATATACACGTCGACGGGGAGAATCTTCTCCACGCCGGGCACTACGCAATATGAATTCTTGAACGGACCGCCCGACACGGCGCAACCGCCGCAGGCGATCACATATTTCGGCTCGGCAAGCTGCTCGTAAAGACGGCGCATGACGGGAGCCATACGGTGCACGATAGTGCCTTGCACCATCACATAGTCAGCCTGACGGGGAGAGTTACGAGCCACCTCGAAACCGAACCGCGCCATATCATAGCGTGCGGCGCCGAGGCTCATGAACTCGATAGCACAGCAGCTTGTGCCGAACGTAAGAGGCCACAGAGAGTTGGATACACCCCAGTTGATCAGATCGTCAAACTTACCGACCATCACATTCGCACCCGTGGCATTCAGCTCCTCAACGAGCTTATCGATATAGTCGTTATTCTTGAAGTCCTCGCGGGACATGCTCTTAATGCTGTCTACTCCCATTTGAGCGCTCCTTTCCGCCATGCGTAAGCAAGGCCTAAGATTAGAATGAACATGAAAATTGCGATGCAAAGAAGGCCCTGCACTCCAAGACTACGCATCACCGTAGCCCAGGGATAAAGAAACACGACCTCAACGTCAAACAAGAGGAAGAGAATCGCGAAAATATAATAGCCGGCCTTGAACTGGATCATCGACTCGCCGCGTGTGGGAATACCGCACTCGTAAGGCTCGGCCTTCTTTACTGAATAAGATTTCGGAGAAATCAATTTCGCAATAAGCAGCGCGGCAAACACCAGACCGAGACCCGTAAGGACCGCAGTGATGGATAGCGCACCGTTGCCTATTTCGCACAACAGATTCATATTTTGTTGATATTTAAATAATTAACTTTCAATCAAGAACGCCGAACCATACACAGTAGTTCCGCTATTCGCAAAATTAGCCAAATTTTCTCAAACCCCCAAATAATTAACTGATTAAAGTTTTCAACAGGGTGCATTTTTACCTCTTTTCTGTCGCCTTTACGTAGCAATATATCTAAAATCTGCCCGGGATAAAGATTTCGGGCCCCTTTCCCATGAGAAAAGGAGCCCGAAATTTCGTGTCGGTTTATTGTTGCCGTCCGTGTCATGCGGGGCAGAAAATCATGAGTTGGGAGTCTCGATGCAGGCGCCCGTGAAACGGCCCGAATAGATTCCGGCTACCTTGTAAGTGCCGGTAATTGATGTCAGATCGCCGCTCGCATCGAAGCGGATTTCATTGAATACAAACCGGGGAGCCGGCTGAAGCTCTCCACCCTCCACCATGTAGGGAGAAATATTGGTGCCGGTAAGTTCATAACCCATGTTTGTAAACTTAAGGTCAAGATCCTTGACCACAATAGTGAGCTCGGGCATGCCCTGTGCAAACATTGCGTTATAGAAAATAAGGTCAGCCTTATTCTTGAGCGTATTGTCGTCGTTACGCTGCATCACAACGCGGTAAGACATATTCTGGTTAGTAAACTCACCGGGCATACCGACACCCTGCGTGACGGTTAGCCCCTTGTAAGTCATATCAGGCCAGAACGTGCGCACCAGCATACCGTTGTAGCGATAGCTCATTACGGTGTAGCTGAATGTATCGTTGGGAGCAAAGCGCTTGTAACCGGGCACTTCCGCTGAGCCGGGGGCATAGGCCATCTGCGTGAGCTGACACTTGAGGTCAGTGATGACGTTATTCTCAGTCGGGAGAGCCGACGAGAATGAGATAACCTCCGCATCGCGGCCGTTAAAATCATAATACTTCACCTTGAAGCCAATCTCCGAAGTACGGAAATTGAAATTACCGGTGGGCGAAGAGAGATCCTGCCCGCTCATATTGACGGTGAAGGCCGGAATTTCAGTCGTATATGTATACGAGGCCGGAGCCACCGACACCGATCCGCCGGGCGTGGAGGAAGAAAAGTGGTTGTAGGTGGGAAGTTTGAAAGACACTACGTTAGAGTTATCAGAGCTCTTATTACACGCCGTAAAAGCGAGGGCGCAAAGGGCGGCCAGTCCTGAGAGTAAAAGCTTCTTCATCTTAATAGGTTAGAATGCTTGATTATGAATGATTCTTGTTAATGGTAATTTGGAATAAGCCTGAATAAGCCGGGCAGATTCATCTTTTAATCTAACGCCATAGCGCGCACTATATTGCTTTTACAGAACCGGGCATCATTTTATCTCAAACCTCAGGGTCGCCCCTATCTGGATCGGGCGTCCTCGCTGGAGGAATTCATTACCCATCGACTTAAAATAAAATGTATGATAATCCTTATCCGAGAGATTCTTCCCCCATATCTGGAGGCTCCACACCCCGCCATCAAGGGTGACCGAAGCGCCAGGCAACGCATAAAACGACTGAGAGATAGAATTTTCCTCATTCCAGTAAATCTTACCGGTGCCGCGCATGTCAGCCTCAACACATAGCGACTTCAAGAATGCCTCGCGGCGGAAGGAGAAAGTATATTGAGCCTGCAGGAAAAGTGTGTTCTGCGGAGCATAAGGAAGGAATTTTCCCTTGAAGTCGGAGATGCCGTTGTAGAAATGCATGAAGCGTGCGTTCGTATACCCATAGCTTGCCGCTACCTCCAGGCTGCCGACAGGATTCCATTTCACCGCAGCCTCCATGCCCACGCTTCGCGTTCGGCCCGCATTGGTCATGATGCGCCCCGTCGTATTGCCGGAAGGGAACATCGTTAGCTGCTGGTCGCGGCAGTCAATATAAAATGCCGAAAGATCGAAGTTGATGCGTGCCGACGGGAATGAGAGATGCGATCCGATCTCATAATTCCAAGAATATTCCGGGCGGTAGCCCACCACTTCATCCACATCATATTTCGCGCCGATACCCATCACGCCCATCAGACGCTGCTGCAACACATCGGAAAACATCTGCGTGTTGAACCCGCCGGCTTTATAACCTTTCGCCACATTAGCATAGACGTTATTCTCACCCTCCATCGGCAGACGATAGAGCACGCTGAGCTTGGGCAGCCAGTTGAAATAGCTTCTTTTCAGATGTCCGCGGTCGTCTATATCGATCGCCACATCACGGTAAGGGACAAGTTGTCCGTTGGAATCATAACTATAAATACGGTAACCCGTATCGCACATCGACCGGTAATTAAGACGCGCCATTTCCCAATCGAGACGGAGTCCGGCAACTATCTGCCAACTTCCGAAATTCAGAGTCGACTCATGATAAAGGGCAGCCCCACCCGTGGGGTTGTTGAAATCACTGTTGAGAGGAAACTCACGCGCGTTCCACCTTATAGGATAATCGGGATTGGCGCCGTTACGGTGCTCCTCGATGAGACTTGCGATTCCCGTATCTTTAAAAGTGACCGGGGCCTGCATATCCATATTCTTAAAAAAGCCGAATACTCCCGCCACCCATGTATACTTTCCTGACGTATGGCCGCGGAACACCACATCCTGCGTCACCGACGTCTCCCGCTGCCGTTGAGTGATAGTGAAATAAGGAAGCGGGAGGAAGTCCTGGTCGAGAGTCATATTATCATCAAGATACTGCACGCTCGTGATGGAAGACATAGTGAAGCGATCGGAGCGCCAGTTGAGCGTCAGACCATCGTTGAAGATAAATCGGCGGTAAAAACAGGTATCATTATAATTGATCTCACCCGTAGCGACATATTCATACGGGTAACCACCCTGCCGGAGGATGGAGGCCGAGGCGGCGTTGCGCAACTGCACCGACTGCGAGGGCCTCCAGTCGAATTTCCACCTCAGAGCAGCGCTCCGCTCATGATCAAGACGCTTGCCGTCGTAGGCATTTCTGAAGAAGCCTCCAAGATAGGATCCGCTGGCTATCACCGCAGTAGCGATATCCTGATTAAACTTATGATACCATCCGACGGATGCCTTCCAGTCGTTGCCGCGAGCCCCCTGGGCCATGATGCGCCAGCCCTGATACCGCTGAGGTGAGAGCGTCGTGATATTAACGAGGCCACCGATCGTGTTACGGCCGTAAAGCGTCGACTGAGGACCGCGGAGCATCTCTACAGAGGCAATGTCGGCAAGATCGAAGTCGTAGGCATTTTTATTAAGGAAAGGGACATTATCTATATTGAGACCGACAGCCGGCTGATCCATCCGCGCTCCAATGCCGCGCACATAGATGGTAGACGTGATGCGCGAGCCATAATCGGGGATATAGAAATTTGGCACGACATCAGAGATTCCCTTCAGCGACACAGTGTTGAGTTCGTCGAGTTCTGAAAGCCCGAGCACGGTTGACGCCACTGCATCATCACGCAGCACGTCGGCCTGCTTGATGGCAACGACATTAAGTTCCATCAGCCTGTGCACGCTGTCGGTGCGAACCGATTCTCCTTCAGCGGGGGAAGGAGAGGCAAACGTGGAGGCGCTCAGACCATGCGGCGCCACGGCAGCCAATATCGCCACGCATCCGCACGTTAATGTATATGTCAGGTTGTTCACAAGTGGTAAGTGGTAATTGCTAATTAAATGAGTCACGAATCGGAAACGACCCCTGATTTATAAAAATTAAGCCGGAACCTCTTCGACTGCAAAATTACATTTATTTTTGCATCCTTACAAATGAAGTTGGGCTCCCTTAATTTGGGAAGCCCGAGATAGAGGATGTTTTCTACAGGAGGGTTGCTATTTTCATTAAATATAAACACGAACCATGTCAACGTTCAGCATACATACTCTCGGCTGCGGCTCTGCGAAACCGACAGTCCATCACAATCCGTCGTGCACCGTCGTGGAGCACCGTGGCACCTTATATATGATCGACTGCGGCGAGGGGGCCCAGAAGGCGTTTCAGAAGGCGCGCCTAAAATTCTCAAGGCTCCGCCACATCTTCCTCACTCACCTTCACGGCGACCACGTGCTCGGGCTTCCGGGCCTGCTTTCGACACTGGCCCTCGGTAATGAGGGGGGACATATCACCGTGCATACGTTCCGGGAGGGGGCCGAGATTCTCAGGACTATCCTCGATTTCTTTGCCAAGGATCTGACATTCGAGCTGGAATTCGATATAATCGAACCAACCGACAAGGTGATACTCGACACTCCGTCGCTGACCGTGCGAACCGTTAAGCTTCATCACCGCGTCCCGTGCGTGGGATATGTGTTTGAGGAAAAACCGAACTTGCGTCACATCCGTCCCGACATGATAAAGTATCATCAGGTGCCGGTGCGCCAGATCCGCGACATAAAGGAGGGAGCCGACTTCATCAACTCCGAGGGCAAGGTCATTCCTAATTCTCTGCTCACGTCGCCCCCTACCCCATCCCACAGCTACGCTCACATCGGCGACACCATCTATATGCCCGGGATTGCCAAGAAAATCGGACCGGTCGACCTGCTATATCACGAGACGACCTATCTCGACCAGCACGAGGCAGAGGCTAAGGCACGATTTCATTCCACAGCACGCCAGGCAGCGACCGTAGCCCGAGACGCCGGTGCGCACCGAATGCTTACAGGCCACTATTCATCAAGATATAAGGATGATACGCAGTTTGCCCGCGAGGCTGAGGAAGTGTTCCCCGACGTGATACTCAACAAAGAGGGCCTCCGCATTGATCTTGACTGACGGCCTCCGGCAGTCTACCACGAAAAAGAATGGGTTTTATTATTGTTAAAAGGCATAAATATATTGTAAAAAAGAATTAAAAATCTTAAATTTGCGTTGTAAAGCCGTCAGATACGCCGAAGTGTCCTGAATTTCGGGGTATAAGTAAAAACAGAGGCGGCGACCCAAAATTAAATCTACAGCCTAACTAACACAACAACAATAACTTAAAACCTAACCTTATGAAGAGACTGATTCTCTCGGGCGCGACCGTCCTGACAGCCTCGGCATTCTCCGTCGGAGCGATGGCCGATGTTGTGTGTCACGGCCAGGTGATCGACGAGCAGGGTGAGCCCCTGATCGGTGCTGTCGTAATGGTGCCCGGCACCAAGGCAGGCGCAAACACCGATATCGACGGTTACTTTAAACTTACCGTACCCGACAATGCCAAAACAATTAAAATCACCTACGTCGGCTATAAGCCGGTAGAGCTTCGTCCCGGAGCCCAGCTCGGGGAGATCAAGCTCCAGCCCGACTCCAAGATGCTTCAGGACGTAGTCGTGACTCAGTCAGTGGCAAAAACACGGCAGACCCCTGTGGCGCTTTCTCAGATTGCAGCTCCGGAGATCGAGGCTAAGCTCGGCGGCCAGGAATTCCCTGAAGTGCTCAAGACAACTCCCGGCGTATGGGCCACTCCCGACGGCGGCGGTTTCGGCGATGCAAAAATCAACATGCGCGGCTTTAAGTCGGAGAATATCGCAGTGCTCATCAACGGTCTTCCCATCAACGATATGGAATGGGGCGGCGTCTACTGGAGCAACTGGGCCGGCCTAAGCGATGTGACCAGCAACATGCAGACTCAGCGCGGTCTCGGCGCAGCCATCATTTCATCTCCCTCTATCGGAGGCACCATCAATATCACTACGCGCTCGACCGACGCCAAGCGCGGCGGCTCTGCATGGTACGGCATGGGCAATGATATGATGAACAACTACGGAGTGATGCTCTCCACGGGCCTTATGAAAAACGGCTGGGCAATCACCGTGCTCGGCTCGCGCAAGTGGGGCGACGGTTACATCCAAGGCACCGACTACAACTCCTATAACTATTTCGTGAACGTCTCGAAGCGTATCGGCCAGAATCATCAGCTGTCGCTGACCGCATTCGGAGCTCCGCAGACTCACTACAAGCGCAGCAACGGCGACGGTCTTACGATCGAGGGCTGGCAGGCTGTACAGAACTACATGGGCGACGAAAGTCCCTACCGTTACAACCCGACATTCGGTTACGGACTTCACGGCGAACGCAAGAGCTCGAGCTACAACTTCTACCATAAGCCCCAGATCTCGTTGGGTCATATCTGGCAGATCGACTATAAGTCGTCGCTCTCTACCACGCTCTACGGTTCGTTCGCAACCGGCGGCGGTTACAGCGGTCAGGGTCACGGCACCTACAACGGCACCTCTCTCAGCTACGCAAGCTGGTACGGTGCGAGCCAGGGCAACCTCAACACTCTCTTCCGTTGCCCCGACGGCACATTCGACTATGCCGCTATCCAGCGTATGAATATGGAGTCTGACTCCGGTTCGAACATGGTGATGACCACGAGCAATAACGACCACGTATGGTATGGCCTCGTGTCGACCTATAAGAATGAGTTCATCCCCAAGAAACTTACGTTCACCGGCGGTATCGACGTGCGTTACTATGTAGGCCATCACTACAGTAAGATCATCGACCTCTACGACGGCGACTACTACATGAACTATGAGACTCGTAAGGACGTGAAGCCCTACAATAATGCAGCTGCCCTCAATCCCGACTGGAAGTTCGAGAAGCTTGGCGTAGGCGACGTTGTCTACCGTAACTACAAGGGCTACGTGGCTCAGGAAGGTGCCTATGCACAGGCTGAATACAATGCTCTTGACAATAAGCTGACTGCTATCCTGGCAGGTTCGCTCAACGTAACGAGCTACTGGCGCCGCGACATGTTCTACTACGACAAGGAGCATGAGCGTTCGGACACGAAGAGCTTCCTCGGAGGTACGATCAAGGGTGGTGTGAACTACAACATCAACCGTCACAACAACATCTACATCAACGGCGGCTACATCTCCCGCGCCCCCTTCTTCAGCTATGGTGTGTTCCTGAGCTCTGCTACCAGCAACATCATCAACCCCGAGGCTAAGAATTCAAAGATCGGTTCGGTGGAAGTAGGCTACGGCTACCACTCACCCAAGTTCTCAGCCACTGCCAACTTCTATTATACAAAGTGGCTTGACAAGAGCGATAAGACTACAACCCGTTCCGGTGAGATCCGTACAGGTCCGCTTGCAGGCCAGTATTACTATATCAGCCTCCATGGCGTCAACGCACAGCACCTCGGCGCTGAGGTCAATGCCAAGTATATTCCGACCTCGTGGGTTGAATTCGACGGTATGTTCTCAATCGGAGACTGGACATGGAATTCAAATCCGACCGGCTATTTCTATACCAACGACGGTCAGCCTCTTGCCGACCTCAAGGGCACTGTAGCTACCGGCATCCTCGCTCCCGACCACATGCGCGCTACGCTTAATCAGAAAGGCCGCAAGATCGGTGGTTCAGCGCAGACCACAGGAGCACTCGGCGTGACCTTCCGTCCGTTCAAGGGCTTCCGCATTGGTGCCGACTGGACTTGCTCAGCCCGCAACTATTCCGATTATGAAGTGTCCTCAAGCGCATACGAGAACGGTAATGAAATCAAGGTAGCCGATCCGTGGAAAATTCCCTTCGGCAATGAGCTTGACCTCAACGTAAGCTATCGCTTCAAGATCGGAGGCATCAATGCCACTATCTACGGCAATGTGAACAACATCTGCAACAACTACTACGTGAAGGATGCCTACACGCTCTCAGACACTCCGGGCGCATGGAACAATGCATTCCGCGTGTTCTACAGTTACGGCCGCACTTTCACAGTAAAACTTAAAATCAATTTCTAAGCCGCATATCCAATGAAATCCAATATAAAGCATCTCATAGTCGCCGGCGGTGCACTTCTCGCCCTGGCGTCATGCTCGGAAAACAGCTGGAACGACAAATACCTTAACGGCTTTGAAGGCGGATATACACCGACCGATGTGCAGACAGTGAAATACACGCTCACTGCCAACGACTATGCGCGTCTTGCCGACAACCGCTTCAATAAGCTCCTCGCATCGCAGGAAGGCGTTTCGTCAGAACTGGCTGCCGTTAAGTCGCAGTGCTACCTCAATTCAGCCATCCCTGCCGAGCAGTATATTCCGAATCTTCTCAAGGATTCGCTCTTCAAGTATTTCACACTCTCCGACGGCTCGGCCATCAACCTGACCTATCAGGAGGCCGGGGAGCTCCCTGAGATTATGGCGGCTCTCAACGGCGCTACGGAATATATAGTGAGCGACGAGGACTATCAGAAAGTGTATGACAGCGAGACTGACTACACTGCTTCATTCAGTCCCTCTAATCCCGCATCGAAGAATATCCCTTCCATCCTTGCCGAAGGAATCACCGGTGCTAAGGCCGGGGATTATGTTGTCGTGAACTATAATAACTCTGACGTTGATCCGGTATTCTCGACTCCCGACGTGCCTCCGACTCCTGAGTTCACGCTCAGCAACGTGCTTACCTCGTCGCTTACCGCGGGCACCGATATCACCGTTAACGGCGTGGTCACGGCAGTCTGCAACGCCGGTATCATCCTAACTGATCAGGCCGGTTCGATCCTCGTTTACGCTTCTAAATTTCCGGTTGCCGAGTATAATGTCGGTGATCAGGTTGTGGCCACAGGCGTGACCTCGAGCTACAAGAACTGCCTCCAGATTCCCTACGATGATAATCTGCAGAAAGTGGGCACGCAGGCTTACACTTATCCTGCAGCCGTATCGCTCACGCCTGATTATCTTCTCGCCGCTGATGCAAATACTGATCCGGTGCTTGCTGTTTACGGCGTAATGACCGGTAAGGTAGATATCTCCGGCAATTACTACAACGTTTATTTCGGCGACCGTACAGATGTGCGCGGTTCGCTCTACAATGTGCCCGACAATATCAAGGCTCTGCTCACCAACGGCGAGACCTACGACATTGAAGGCTACTTCACCCAGACTTCAAAGTCGGGCGCAACCGTCAACGCCAACTTCGTGGTAACAGCCGTGAAGGCTCCCGCGACCAAGGGTGCTCGCAAGGCTACTCGTTCGGTTGTGGTTCCCTCTATCAATCTGAACTCCGTCTACGTATACAATGGCAGCAAGTGGGCTCCCGCTGACAACTCTATCTTTGCTGTCAACCCCGAAGACTATGCAGCCATGGGGCTTACCCACGGCAACTTCTCCGGCACTCAGGCGACTGAATTCATTCCCCGTCTGCTTGCCAACAAATTCCCGTATGCAACAGCAGACACTGAGAAGTATGTTGTCTATAAATACTTCGCCAACGGAAGCACAACGTTCGCATGCGCACAGTACACATACAACGGAAGCGAATGGGCCGACACATTCTCGCAGGAGGGTGTGCACACGGTTACGAGCCAGTTCGTGAAGGCCAACGGCGTATGGCGTCTTGATCCTTCAGTGACGCTCACACTTCCCGCAGGACGCAACCAGCCTCTCAGCACATGGTTCTTCCAGGCATGTGTCGACTGGATCCGCGACAACGTGCCTAACGGCGCCGCCTACATCACAAGCTATGGTAACAATGAGTACTATTGCGGCACGTCAGCCTACCAGGGCAATGTTGACCTGCGCGCCGGAAGCGCACGCAACCAGTATGGCGAAGGGTATGAAGGAATGTCGGATGAGGAGATTGTAGACCTTATGAAGAAGCGCTTTGCTAACGAAGTATGTCCCGGCACGCTCTCCGTGCTCTACCCTGATCTTGCTCCCATCGGCACTATGGAACCGACTGTAACGATCAACTTCTTCTACTACACAGGCACATCTACGAAGCCTGCACAGGTGATCTACAAGGTTGTAGCGAAAGCTACATTCGAACTCGTTGAAATCAACTGGGACGTAGAGGAGTAATCCCCTGCATCATAACTGCTAAATAAAAGCGGGGTCCTTCCGGCCGGAAGGA
>CAMWYR010000034.1 GCA_947178505.1 uncultured Muribaculaceae bacterium
AACGACCCCCTGATTAACAGTCAGGTGCTCTAACCAACTGAGCTACTGAAGCATTTTATCTCATCCGGGGCTCTCCCCTTAAAGACTTTGCAAAATTAAGAAAAATTTTTCATTCCTCCAAATCTATGCGGCCTTTTTTAATAAAAAATTCTTCCCGGCTCTTTTCTATTCTCTCTTTCGGCATTTCGGGCACGTCCCCTTTATCATATAATTCACATCGTGAGATTCAAAACCTTCCGGAAGAACGATAGCCGGAACTGCCACCTCATCAAAACAAAACACCTCATGACACTTTTCACAATAAAAATGCACATGGCGATCGGATTCAGAATGATGATTCGGAGAAGCGCACAATTCATATTTCGTTACCCCGCGGCCATCTTCAAGTTCATGCACAAGCCGATGCTCGGAGAGCACCACAAGCACCCGCTGAACGCTCGACTTATCGAGCGTTCCGATCGTCGCCTCAAGTTCTCCCATACTCATAGGCCGACTCGCCCCCGCAAGTTCGCGGATCACCAGCACGCGGTTTGCTGTCGGCTTTACGCCGGCTTCCTCAAGCCATTTCTCCTCTTTTGTCATAAGGATTTAAATTTCTATCCTCAAATTTAATTATTCTTCCCGCCATTTGCAACACTGAAAAAGAAAAAGTTGTAATGACATGCCTTATAGCATTTCATTACAACCTTATCACTTTAATCCGCAGTGGCGGCGTAATTACAGATTTGCAGGATTTGGATTAGTATCAACACCGAACACCATGTTCAGAGAAGTTGAATTTTCCCAAGATGAACCGTTATTGCCGAGTGACTGCTCTGCAGCAAACACGATCGGCTCGATTCCTGCCGACGAACCCGACACTACGATGTTATAGCGGTAGATGTTGCCACGAACCCACTGGGGCGACCATGTGCCAACGATGCTGCGCTCAAGAATGGTTTCGTTATCCTTTACGATCGATATCTTAAAGTGGAGTTTCACGTTCTCGTTAATCTTCGTATCGTAGAGCTTGGGAATGATGAATGCCTCGGTGGTCTCAAGTTCGCTGCCGGTTTTATTCTCAACAAAACCATTATCAGCAACATTAAGAAGCACATAGGGAGGATTGTTGTTATCTCCTGCGAAGTTAGTCCATACACCGGTGCCCACATTGTAGTCAGCGCGATTATAGAACGTTGACATGTACACGTTAGAAATGTACACCTTATATCCTTCGGGGAAGTCGGTGGTGAAGTTAGCTTTCACTTTACAGAGAGCATGGTTGAAGGTAAGCGCAACTTCCGGGTTGCCGGTCTCCTTAGCAGTGATGTTCTCATTCTCTGCAGTCACCAGGTCATGCTGATGGTTGGAATCGCAGAGATACTGCTTGATGGTGAGCGCACGGTCGTCGATCGTCGGGTTCGTACCGTCGAAAAGACTGAACGACGGGTTACCCATACCTGTGGAGAGAGCTACATCACCGCAGCTATACGCATAGAAGAAATAAGTGCAGCCGGGCACCCAATAGCGTGTGCCGTCATAGACCCACTTGTTGACTGTCTTGCTGTCGCTTGTCTCTGTCGTTTTACGAACTGAAACTGCATTAAAGATCTGGATCGGTGTTGTCATTCCGGGCTTCGTGTAGTAGCCGTAGACCATGAAATTGTCAAACAGATTGTTTGTCAGGTCGCCTTCTACAGCACGGCTCGATTTGTTCACCACATTTTCAAAGCCGATGGCATTACTTTGAACGCCTTCGTCAACCACTTCCGTCGAAGTGCATCCCACGAGCGCCGTAGCACCGAGGGCAAGTAAGAAAAGTTGTTTTTTCATACTTTAAGGCTTTAGTTGTTATTTATTTATTTATTTTTTTTCTTTTTATGATTATACTTTCTGAAATTTTGCCGGTAATCAGATCGGCAGGTCGATATCCACATTGTTCCAGCCTGAAAGGTCGACATCAAAACCTCCGGTGGATTCCTGTGGCTCGTTCTGTTCATCCTCAATGCGGAGTCCATCCACCACAATCACACCACCCTTGGGCTGACGTGCGATCTGATCTGCCACGTCGAAGTTGAATTCGACCACCTTCCCGTTGGTAAGAAGCACCTCGAGGTTTAGCGTATAAGGCCGCGATGCCGCTCTTTCATCTCCGCGTCCGAAATAATCGTCGGGAAAGCCGGGAATGCCGAAACTCCTCACGTGTGCCTCACAGCCGTAATCGGTCGTCGCGCAGTCGAAGAGTATAATCGTGGCCTGATCAGAAGTGCGGCTGTCGCGCAGAAAGACTGATTCCGCCATGCCTCCTAAAGCGCCTCGAGCAAGTTTTATGTGCTCCTTGCCATGTTCGAACTCGTAGCGTATCACGTAAGTGAACACCAGAGGCTGCATCTTTATCGTCATCGGCCTGACGGTATGGCTCTCCACGTAGGGCACTTCATCCACGTAAGCCGAATAAATGACATCGGGCGGATTGGTTGTGCTGAGTCCGGGATGCTGGGCCATTACGTATGATATCGAACTGCGGGCGCGGGCCGTTGAAGTAGCTCTCGCATTAGCGACGGAGGCCATATCCTCCAGCACGATATATTCAGTATCTCCGTTGTAGAGGAGCAGAGACTGGCCTTCTCCGGTGTCGATAATGATATTTTCCTTATCGTGCTGCATATATGTCTCATGGCGGCTCCCGTCAGCCGAGAATCTTACGAAGTTCACCCATTCCGGATGAGTCGGACGGAGTGAGGCATATTCAAAACCGTAATGCGACGCATCCCATTCCGACTGCAGATCCATGCCGTAGTTGCGTTCCCATTCCTGTTCCCATACAAGGTTCACATCCAGACTCGGATAGTGATTATAGCACAATTCATCCCGGCACGACGTCAGAGTGTCCGACACCAGCGTCATCAGGAAAGCGTAGAGCAGTATTCGTGATAACTTCATAGGGTTGAACTGACTTTAATTTTCTTTACAGTTGATATATCGAATCGCCATGCGATCGAGAATTTCAGTTTGAGTGGGCCAAAGTAGTTGAGAGTCTTCGTGCGCAGATAAAGCTTGTGATGGTCGCGGCTCTCATATACCTTGTAGCGTGAATAGAGATATCCGGCGCCGATCTCGGCATCAAAGAGCAGATGCTTGCCCACCGGCCACATATATCCGAACGACACACCGCCCATACCCCCTTCTCCGCGGTAGCCGTCATGACGGTTCTCCAACTGATAGAAGCCTCCGCCTGCGAAAGCACCGACATACATTCCGTGCCAAGGAGCACGCGGGCGTATATGATATCGCACCTCAGGCGATACGATCGCCATCCGGTAGACGCGTGTATATTCTGGCTTCCACCACGCAACATCGCCTTCGAGGCTTACCGACCAGTAGTCGTTGACAAACCATTCCAGTTCAAGGTTGGGAAGAAGCGCTGCATCGTAAAGCAGATTTGTCTTCAATGCGAAGTGAGCCGTGCGACGCTTTATTTCCTCTCGAACCTCCGGATCCTGTATCTCGGCTGCGGAGATTCCGGAAGCAAGGTTTTCTGAACCGACCGTATCGGGCACGGCAATCTCAGTGTCAGGCTGGAGCTCGGTTGCCCCCGCGCCTGTATCCTCAGGTTGTTCAGCGGTAGAGTCGGAGCGAAGGTAGAGCGTGACCGCCACAGCGTTGCGCAGGGTGGGGAACAGATGCTCTGTCATCCACCGGTAGGTGCGGCCTCCGTTAAGGTCCATAAGTTGCTTCTTGCGGCCATCGATGATTTTACCCGTGGGGCTGAACACCATAAGTGGCGTGTTGTCAAGAATGTAAAGCACTTTCTCTCGTGAGGGCACCGAATGATCAGCCTCCACAAGCCTGCGAAGTTCATCCCATGCCACGCCGCCGGGTTGCTCCTCGATAAGACTGCGAGACACGCCGGCATGCTCCGCTATATATTCGGCGATGGCTGAGCAGCGTCTATGGGCAAGTTTCTCATTCGAGGCGGCCTGGCCATCAGGCGATGCATATCCACGCACGATTATGCGTTCGATATCTCCCGATGCTTCAGCCTGGCGCACGCTTTCGATAAACGAATCCATCGCGCGGTGATTGTCTTCAAAAGCTGCGTCAAACCGGCTTTGGCCTACACGAAACCGCACGTTCACCGAATCAGCAAGATTATTGCCGAACGAGGCGAATGTGGCTATGACTAAAAGCGCTAAAGCGAATACTCTTATCATACCGGAGTCGGTTTAATAAAGCCGGATCAAGCCCGACATAAGGTTAGTTCGTTCTAAAGTCCCAACGTCTGTATAACTATCGGCATTGACAGTTAATGGCATAGGTAAAAATAATACATCTGATGTTCACTGACTGTTAATCATACTCAGGCAGCATGTTAGGCCATTAGTTATGTGTGTTACAGAATCGTTTCGGTGTGAATATTCAAAAACGAGGAATGGTTGAATCCTTATTTTTTTAATTCACATAATTTTTATTAGTGTGCAAATTTATGGAAAAAATCTTAATTATTAGAAGGAGGTAACGAAAAATTCAAAATATTTAACATTTATTAACAAGTGGACATTGTCGGAAGAATTGAAATTCTAATGATGACGGGGAGGCGTAATATGATAAAAAGTGCCGCCCGAGTCCGGGCGGCACTGATGAGTCGGAAGAGAAATCGGCTTACTTACGGATTCCGAGTTCCTTCTTGGCGATGATCGCACGGTAACGGTTGATGTCTTTGCGGATCAGGTAGTCGAGAAGGCTACGGCGCTGACCTACGAGGGCCTTGAGAGCGCGGGCAGTGGTATAGTCCTTGTGATTGCTCTTGAGGTGTTCTGTAAGGTGCTTGATACGGATTGAGAAAAGCGCGATCTGGCTTTCGGGGCTGCCGGTATCGCCGGGGCCTGTGCCGTAAGTTTCGAAGATTTTCTTCTTGTCTTCTGCTGAAAGATGCATTTTTTGAGAGATTTAAATGTTAATGGAAATAAAACCTTTCAATTGGAAAAGCCTCCGGGGCGGGGGAGGGGAACTCCCCGGCCGCACCGGCTCTCTCGGCCGATGGGAACTTTTCCGCGAAAAGCACTGCAAAATTACAAAAATATTTGGAAACCACAAAATAAATGCTTAAATTTGCAGTCGCTAATGCCGGAAAGGCCGAAAAAGTGCCTCACAACGAGGTCGCCTGCCGGATTCTAATTCATTTATATACAATGTACGCAATCGTAGAAATCAAAGGACAGCAGTTCAAGGCTGAAGAAGGCAAGTATCTGTATGTCAATCATCTCGGCGACGAGGTTAAGGAAGGTGACGCAGTATCTTTTGATAAGGTGCTTCTCCTCGATGTCGACGGCGACGTTAAGGTCGGTGTGCCTGCCGTGGAAGGCGCTAAAGTAGAATGTGAAGTGCTCCTCCCCCTCGTGAAGGGCGACAAGGTGATTGTCTTCAAGAAGAAGCGTCGCAAAGGCTATCGCCGTCTCAACGGTCATCGCCAGCAGTTCACTAAAGTAATGATCAAGAAAATCGTAACCGCATAAACCAAAAAAGAAATGGCACATAAAAAAGGTGTCGGTAGTTCTAAGAACGGCCGCGAATCAGAAAGCAAACGACTTGGAGTGAAAATTTTTGGTGGTTCGAACTGCAAGGCCGGTAACATCATCAAGCGTCAGCGTGGTACTGTCCACCATCCCGGTCTCAATGTCGGCATGGGTAAGGATCACACTCTCTTCGCTCTCATCGACGGTGTTGTAGTTTTCACTACCGGTAAGGAGGGTCGTAAGTTCATCAACGTGCAGCCCCATCAGGCAAACTAAGCCTTCAATCTCATTCACAAGATAAGAAGATATCCCGTTCAGGCGGGATATCTTTTTTTATATCTGCCCCTTATGCCTGCAGGAATCTATAATTTTAGTGGATGGAGCCTTAGCCTTGCTTATTTACTCCCGGAAGAAAAGCTTATCGCTTGAAATGCACGTGTGGGCAAGAAGTTTTTGGGGATATTTTTCCAGGTTATGATATTTTGAGTTGCAGGATAGGTTAAAAAAGATTAAATTTGTGTTTTGAAACAAACTGAACTCAATGGCAGATTCTGATCTGAAAAAAGATATAATCCCGGAGCCCGGGGAAGTGAGTGATTCCGGCATTCCCGGCAAGCCGCCGAAGAAGCATCTGATCCATCCGACGTGGCTCCGCCGCACTCTCAAAACCTTGCTCGGAGTCATTATATTTGTCCTCCTGATTCCGGTGCTTCTATATATTCCGTTCGTACAGGACTTTGCCGTCGGAATCGCCACGGATGTCGTGCGCAAGTCTACAGGTATGAATATAGAAATAGGCAAGTTCCGGCTCTCATTTCCCGTTGACGTCACTCTCGATGATGTGACGATTGTGGAAGCGTCGGGCGATACAATGGTGCGTGCGCGCCAGGTGATTGCCGATGTCCGACCGATGCCGCTGCTCAAACTCGATGTCAGGCTGAAGCGCCTCCGTCTGCTCGACGGCTATTACCGGATGCTCAGTCCCGACTCATCGATGCTGCTCAAGGTGAATGCCGGATTTCTGGAGGTTGATGATAAGAGTTCGGCAAATATCGCCACCTCTGAGATTCTTCTTAACAAGGCTACCCTCCGCGACGGTTCGCTTTCGCTCTATATGGATGTGTGGAAGAAAAAGGAGACTCCTCAGGATTCTGCCTCAACGTCGGCGCCCTTTAAGATAATAGCCAACGATCTGAGCCTTCAGAATTTCAATTTCGGCATGTCGATGCTGCCTACTATCGACACCATGGCCGTTGCGTTGCGTAATGTAGAGATCAAGAATGCGAAAATCGACCTCGGTACGAATGTTGTGCAGTGGAAACTCGCTGCGATCACCGGTGGAGACGTCACTTATCTCACTCCGACGGCTGAATATATTAAGAATCATCCCGCTCCTCCGCCGTTGCCCTCTACCGGACCCCCGATGCAGATTAAGGGCGACAGTATAGCGGTTGATTCCCTGTCGGCTTTATATGCCGTCAGGGATGCCCGTCCGTTGCCCGGTTTTGACCCGTCTTATATGAAGGTCGACGGTGTTCGCATCGGAATGCGCGACTTCTATAACGAATCCTCCACCGTGCGACTCCCCCTCACTCGTCTGGCTGCCCGCGAGCGCTCAGGCCTGCAGATTACGTCGGGCAGTGGCACGGTCGGAATAGACTCTGTCGGGCTTACCCTCGACCGGCTGGATATCCGCACTCTTTTCTCTTCCATACGCGCCACGGCCGACGTTCCCTTCGCGATGATGGCACTCGAACCATCCGCACAGATGCGCGTCGACGCCAAGGGCCGAATCGGATTGCCTGATGTGGAAGCGTTCATGCCCGATGCCAAATCATTCACATCGATGATTCCGGGCAGAAAACCGCTTGACTTCGATCTCGATGCCGACGGCTCTCTCGCAGATCTCACGATCCGCAATCTGCTGGCTGAAATCCCGGGAGTGGTAAATCTGAATGCGAAAGGATCAGTGGGTAATCCGCTTGATATTAAGAAAATGACGGCAAACCTATCCTTTGACGGCGCACTGATTGATCCGGCTGTTGCTGATAAGTTTGTGGCTATGCCCGATATGAAGCTTCCGGCTTTCACTATAAAGGGTGAAGCTACGGCCAGAGGACTCGAATATGGCGCGGATTTCAAACTCCTCAGCGATGCAGGTGATCTGGCGGCGAAAGGCCGCGTGGCGCTGACCCCGGAAAACTATACCGCCGATATTACGGCTACAGATATCGACGTGGCCCGCTTCGTGCCCGATCTTGGAGTCGGTCGCGTCACGGCGCGCGTGAAGGCTCACGGCCGCGGTTTCAATCCCCTCAGCGGCCACGCCGTCACTGACGCCATCATTGATCTCGACCATATCGTCTACAACCGTCAGAATCTCCGCGATATCCATATCGATGCTCTCCTGGATCCCGACGGCACACTCAACCTCTCGATGCAGTCGGCAAATCCGGGTCTCGACCTGACTCTCGAGGGTTCGGGCATGATCCATCCCGATAACTACACATTCGATATTGACACCCGCATAAATGATCTCGACCTGCGCCGATATGGCTTTACCGACAGCATCTGCTACGGCTCGGGCGACCTGACGCTCCGGGGCAATGCCCAGCCTGGCAAATGGATCTACGATGTAGAGATGGACGCGCGTTCGCTCGAATGGTGGATAAATGATATGAATATCCATCTCCCTGATGGCGTGGACGTTGCGTTCAAGGCTGATAAGATTTCTACGGATCTTTATGTCAATTCTCTGCTCACTACGGTCGATTTCAAAGCGGAAACAGGCCTCAACCCGCTTATCACGGCCTTCTCTGAAGTTGGAAAGATTGTGAATTCGCAGATGGATACGCGTCAGATTGATGTGGCTCAGCTTAACGACAAGCTGCCTCCTTTCACGCTCGCCCTCAATGCAAACGGCAACGGCCTTCTCGGCCAGATCATGGAGCCTGCGGGGTTATGGGTGGATACAGTCTACGTGAACCTCACACGCGATTCGTTGATTCACGGAAATGTGGGTGCCTACAACTTCGCCACAGGCGCCACGATGATCGACACTATCACGCTTGGTCTCAGTCAGCGCGGAAAGTTACTTGACTACCGCGCCCATATAGGCAACCGTCCCGGCACGCTTGATGAATTCGCGAAGGTAAACCTCAACGGTTATATCGGAGAGAATCGTGTGAGCGCCTTCCTCAATCAGTGGAATGTACGTGGCGAACAGGGCTATCGTATCGGTCTCACGGCCGCGATGATGGATTCAGTCGTGACGGCGCACATCACTCCGCTCCACTCGACGATCGCATATCTGCCCTGGACTTTCAACAACGACAACTACCTCGACTTCAACATCTACACAAAGCATATCGAGGCAAATCTCGAGGCAAAGAGCGCGCAGTCGAGCATCCTGGCCCGCACGCAGATGCAGCCGGGCGGTAATGAGGAACTTTATGTCAAGATCGATCAGCTTCACATCCAGGACTTCCTCCGCATGTGGGCCTTCGCACCCCAGATGACGGGCGACCTGAATGCCGATCTGCACGTCATCTACGATAACCAGCGATTTATGGGCGCCGGCACGCTCGGCCTGCATGATTTTGTGTACGAAAAGACTCGCATAGGCAATTTCGACCTTGACCTTGATGCAGCCTACGGCTTAAATTCCTCTACCGACGTTTACGCGCTGATGAAATTCAACGGATTGCAGGCCCTCTCGGCTTACGCCAATCTTAAGAATGAATCGCAGGGTATGCAGCCTGATTCTATCGGCATCACGCTTACCCGCTTCCCTCTCCGGCTCGCCAATCCATTCATGGGCGATAATCTTGCCTTGGAAGGTTTCCTCAACGGCGACCTCCATATGCAGGGTTCGTTTGCTTCTCCCATACTGAACGGTGCTATCGACTTCGATTCCGTGGCTGTGAGGATTCCGATGCTCGATGCGCGTCTGCGCTTCGGTCAGGAGCAGCTCGATGTCGTCGATAATGTCGTCACGTTCAATTCATTCGATATCTTCGCGGCCAACGATAATCCGCTCACGATCAACGGAACGGTCAACGCTAAGAAATTCTCATCTATCGCTCTCGATCTCAAGGCCACTGCCAATAACTTCCAGCTAATAAAGAGCGACAGCCGTTCGAAAGGAGATCTCTACGGCAAGATTTTCCTGAATCTTGACGCCTCCGTGAAGGGCCCGATGCAGCTGATGAATATCAATGGAAATGTCAATCTCCTCGGTACGACCGATGCTACCTACCGCCTCAATATGGAGCCTGCTCAGCTCAAGGCCGAGAATGAAGACGGCATCGTGAAATTCGTCAACTTCAACGACACTGTCCAGATCGCCAGGGAAGACACGATTGTCCAACCGTCGGTCAACATGCGTGTTGATGCAAGGCTCACGATATCGAACGGTACGAAACTTCAGGTGCTCCTGTCCAACAACGGTACGGATAAGGTTGTGGTCACTCCGACGGCTAATCTTTCATATTATCAGAACTATATGGGCGATATGTCGCTCAACGGAACCCTGACACTCGGTGAGGGTCTGGTGCGCTACGACATCCCCGTGATGGGCGAGAAGACTTTCGAGTTCAACCCTTCGAGTGCCGTCCATTGGAATGGTAACGTGATGGATCCGGTGCTCAACATATCGGCCACCGATGAGGTCAAGGCCAACGTCACCAGCGGTAATTCCTCGCATCTCGTCAACTTCCTCGTGACTCTCAACGCCACCGGCTCACTCAACAATCCTCATGTCGGGTTTGATCTGAGCACCAACGATGACCTAACCGTGCAGAACGAACTCTCCTCCATGAGCGCCGACCAGCGCCAGACTCAGGCCATGAATCTCCTTCTCTACGGCCAGTACTCGGGCGCTAACACACGGGCTAAGGCAGCGAGCGGAAATTTCCTCTATAGCTTCCTCGAATCAAAGCTCAACTCATGGGCAGCGAAGAATATTCGCGGTGTCGATCTCTCATTCGGCGTAAATCAGTACGAGCGCACCTCCGACGGTGTCTCCAACACCGAGACCAGCTACAGCTATCAGGTGTCGAAATCGCTATTCAACAACCGCTTTAAGATCAACGTAGGCGGTAACTACTCGACTGACTCGGCCGATGATGAGATCGCCCAGAACCTCATCAGCGACGTATCTTTCGAATATATCCTCCGCCAGACGCAGAATATGAACATGTCGGCACGCCTCTTCCGCCACACCGGATATGAAAGTATCCTTGAGGGCGAGGTCACGGAAATGGGTGTCGGTTTCGTGCTGAAGCGTCGGCTCAGCACATTCCGCGGCTTGCTCCATTGGGGAAAGAAACGCAGGAAGTCTGACTCCGTCCCCGACAGCTCGACAAGATCCGAGACTACGGATTCAGCAGCGGTGAGGCCCGCCGATCCGGAGGATTCAATCCCACAACATTCCAGCAAATGAAAAAGAATATCTTTTCACCGTATATAGTCAGCAAGTCCGGTCGCGGGCGCGCCATGCTCAACGTGCTGATGGCGCTGCTCGCCACTGCGATTCTATCGGCGTGCTCAACCACACGGCGCATCCCCGAAGGGGAGATGCTTTACAATGGTCTTAACCTCTCTATCGAGTCTCCCGAAGGAGTGAAGATCATCCCTGAGGTGAAGTCGGATATTATCTCGGCAATAAATGTGAAGCCTAACAACCCCTGGCCTCTAATATCCCCTTACCGTCGGGATATCTTCCCCATAGGACTCTGGGTCTACAACAACTGGAACGACTCGGCCCGCGGCCTTAAGAAGCGAATCTACAACTGGCTCGTGCGCGAGCCGGTGCTCGTCAGCGACGTAAAACCCGATGTCCGACTGAAGATGATGAAGTCGATTCTCAATGACAACGGCTACTTCGCTTCGACCGTCGATTACGAAATCAAACCGAAGAGGAATCCGAAGATCGCAAATATTGATTACAGTATTGATCTGGGTGATCCCTATCTGATCGACTCCGTCATATTCTTCAATGTCGAGAAGCCCGACTTGCGTTACTATATCGACTCTGTCGCACGCCGGGGCCACTATTTCGTGAAGGGCTCTCAGTTCTGCGTCGATTCGCTGGCATCAGAGCGTGTCAGGATCGCGAATGCCCTCCGTAACCGCGGCTACTATTACTTCAAGCCTGAGTTTATTGAGTTTCTTGCAGACTCGCTTATGACTCCCGAGCGCATCGCCTTGAAATTCTCTCTCGCTGATAATATCCCTGATATTTCTCTGCTGCGGTTCCGCACGGGTGATGTGCAGACCTCTATCCGCCGTATCAGCAACCGCAATGTGGGCACGCCTGATACTATACCCTCAAAACGCGGAGATATCATCGTTTACCGCCCTGCCAAGCTACGGCCCCACATGATCGAGTCGGCGATTTCGTTCAGGAAAGGACGATATTTCTCCGTCAACCAGATGGACCGCACCCAGCAGCGTCTCGCGCGTCTCGGCATATTCGGTAATATTCAGATCCAGCCTATCCCTGTTGATACGAATCCGGAGAACCCCACTCTCGATGTCTTCATCAACTGCCAGTTTGAACGCCCCATCGAACTTTCGTTAGAGGCGAACGTAACTTCTAAATCGAACTCGTACCTCGGACCGGGGCTCGTGCTCGGCGTTACGAATAATAATATGTTTGGCGGTGCTGAGCGACTCTCTATCAATCTCTCGGGTAACTATGAATGGCAGACGGGAGGTGACCGTAGTTCTGTGTTCAATAGCTATGAATTCGGTCTCAGCGGCTCGCTCGCCTTCCCGCGCCTGCTGGCGCCTGCTTTCGTGCGACGCACTAACCGTGAAATCAACTGGACCACCATCTCGCTCAGCGGTAATCTGCTCAACCGCCCGCATTATTTCCGAATGGGAGAGATGGCGGCCGGAATCACTTACGACTGGAATTACAGTCGGCGTGTCTCCAACAGCTTCACCCCCTTCCGACTCACCTATACCAAACTGATGCGCACTACCCATGAGTTCGACTCCATTATGAATGAGAATCCTGCGGTGGCACTCAGTTTCGAGAATCAGTTCATCCCGGAGATGAGCTACACCTATAACTATGAGAGATGGCTCGAACGCGCACGGATCAACGGCTTCAACTTTTCTGCAACTCTCAAGGAGGGCGGCAACATATTCTGGGCGATCTGGCGTGCATTCGGCGTCAAGGGGCGCAAGACTCTCTTCGGTATGCCCTTCTCGCAGTTTGTGAAGGCGCAGGCACAACTCGTATACTCTCGCCGTCTCGTGCCGGGGTCTGATCAATGGCTCGTGTCGCGTGTGCTGGTCGGGGCGGCCCACGCCTACGGAAATTCAACAGAAGTGCCCTATGCGGAGCAGTTCTATATCGGCGGAGCCAACTCAATCCGTGCTTTCTCCGTGCGCTCGCTCGGGCCCGGCTCATACCGAGCGCCGGAGTCGCAGCGTAACGGCTACTTCGACCAGACCGGTACGTTCAAGCTCGAGCTGAATACGGAATACCGGTTCCCGATCGTCAGCGTGCTGCATGGTGCGGTGTTCCTCGATGCCGGTAATATCTGGCTGATGAAGCACGATCCGTTGCGTCCCGGAGGTACGCTTGAGGCTCGCTCCTTCTTGCGGGACATCGCGTTGGGCACCGGAGCCGGGCTCCGTGTCGACATCGGAATGCTTGTCGTGCGCGGCGACTTGGGTTATGGTCTTCATGCCCCCTATGATACCGGCAAGCGCGGCTACTTCAATATTCCCTTCAACAAGAAGGCTTTCGCATTCCATCTGGCTATAGGCTACCCCTTCTGATGAGACGGATCACGCGCTCGGAGCGGCTCGGGATACTTGCCGTCGCAGTAGTAACGCTTCTGGTGATCGGAGGCTCTATGTTATGGCGCTATATGGGGGTGCCCTCCGCCCTACCGGCTACGGATCAGCCAGCTCTAACAGTCACCGTCGATACGCTCCGTTCCACCAAGGAAAAGAAATCCTCCCGGGCGTCGCGCAAGGGAAAGAAAGGCGCGAAGTCGGGAAAGCGCAAGCAGGGCTCAGGCAGGTGCTCCTCTCCGCCTGCACCTGCGCGCGACCCCCTCAGTGAAGAAGTGCCTATCGCAGGGGGAGAGTGATTCTCCCGCCGGCACCCGGTCTTCGGCCCGGTTATATTTCCAAGTTGTAGTTATAGATATGTGCAAAATTAATATGTTATATAACATATTTTTTGTAACTTTGCAGTCAGTAAGTAAATAGAGCTCTAAAAGCTATGCAGAATATCCGCAACATTGCCATCATCGCGCATGTCGACCATGGCAAAACGACACTCGTAGACAAGATGCTGCTCGCCGGCCATCTGTTCAGAGAAAATCAGAATGCCGGTGAACTCATCCTCGATAATAATGATCTTGAACGTGAGCGAGGTATAACGATTCTTTCGAAAAATGTCTCCATCAATTATAAGGACACGAAGATCAACATCATCGACACTCCGGGCCACGCCGACTTCGGCGGGGAGGTTGAGCGAGTGCTCAACATGGCCGACGGATGTCTGCTGCTCGTTGATGCATTCGAGGGCCCGATGCCTCAGACTCGCTTCGTGCTTCAGAAGGCTATCAGTATGGGCCTCAAGCCGGTGGTGGTGATCAATAAGGTGGATAAGCCCAACTGCCGTCCCGACGAGGTTAATGAGATGGTGTTTGACCTGATGTTTAATCTCGACGCTACGGAAGATCAGCTCGACTTTCCCACAATCTACGGTTCGGCCAAGCAGAACTGGATGAGCACAGACTGGCAGAATCCGACTGATAACATCACTCCTCTGCTCGATGCCATAATCGATTACATTCCTGCACCGCGCAAGATCGAGGGGGACCCGCAGATGCTTATCACGAGCCTTGACTACAGCAATTACGTCGGCCGTATCGCCGTGGGCCGCGTGCATCGCGGTACTCTCCGCGAGGGTATGGAGATCGGTCTCTGCAAGAAAGACGGCACCGTGACGCGCAATAAGATCAAGGAGCTCCATACGTTCGAAGGTATGGGTCGCAAGAAGGTGCAGGAGGTGAGCAGCGGTGATATCTGTGCAATTGTAGGGCTTGACAATTTCGAGATCGGCGATACCATCTCTCTTTACGACAATCCCGATCCGCTGCCACGTATAGCTATCGACGAGCCTACAATGTCGATGACTTTTACAATCAACGATTCTCCCTTCTTCGGTCAGGACGGTAAATATGTGACGTCGCGTCATATCCAGGAGCGTCTCGACCGCGAGCTCGATAAAGACCTTGCCCTGCGTGTTGAGAAAGGCGACCGTGAGGATATGTGGCGGGTGTATGGCCGAGGGGTGCTTCATCTCTCCATCCTTATCGAGACTATGCGCCGTGAGGGCTATGAGTTGCAGGTGGGCCAGCCCCAGGTTATCATAAAGGAAATCGACGGTGTGAAGTGCGAGCCGGTGGAATCTCTCAGCATCAACGTGCCCGAGGAATATAGTTCGAAAGTAATCGATCTCGTGACGCGCCGTAAGGGTGAGATTCTCTCCATGGAGACCCGTAACGACCGAATCGATATCGAATTCCAGATTCCGTCGCGTGGCATCATCGGTCTGCGCAACAATATCCTGACCGCAACTGCCGGAGAGGCCATCATGGCCCACCGGTTCCTTGAATATCAGCCCTGGAAGGGTGATATAGAACGGCGTACCAACGGTTCGCTCATAGCTATGGAGGCCGGTACGGCTTACGCCTATGCGATCGACAAACTCCAGGACCGCGGTAAGTTCTTCATCTTCCCGCAGGAGGAGGTCTACGTCGGCCAGGTGGTAGGTGAGAACGCCAAGGATAAGGATATTCCCGTAAACGTCACCAAGTCGAAGAAACTCACCAACATGCGCGCCTCCGGCGCTGACGACAAGGCCCGGATAGTGCCTCCGGTGGTTTTCTCGCTTGAGGAAGCTCTGGAATACATCAAGGAAGATGAATATGTTGAAGTGACTCCCAATCATCTCCGTCTGCGCAAGATCATTCTCGACGAGACAGAGCGCAAGCGCGCCAACCGCTAACTTCATAAATCGGCCGCGGCGCGGTCGACCGGTCAATTCCGTCATCCGACGGCGCGACCGGCCGACCGCTCCGCGGTCAATTTCGTCTATTTAATAATATTCTTGAGTGCGCAAATGCTGATTATTTCTTGGTGACCTCGATATATTCTTCGTGATATTTCTCCAGGACACCCCGTATAGCCTCACCGATACGCATGTAGGCATCGGAATCAAGGTTGGCAAGCGATGTACGCACCGACCATTTCGGCCCGTCGAAACCATCGCCGTTAAGCAGCACGATAGCTGTCTCAGAAGCCAGACGCACCACTGCATCCAGGGGCTGATAATTCTTATTGAGCCATTCGGCGAAGTCGTCCCCATAAAGCTTACGGCCCCAGAGCATCATATCAAACTCACTGTAATATCCTGCGCGGTAGGGATCAGGCTGCAGTTCGATGCCGGTACCCTTCCAGAGGTCATTAAGACGCTTCTGCACAAGACCGATAAGAGCAGGCTGAAGTTCGTTGCGATGCAGATAGGCATAAGAGGAGAAGAGCGCCATCTGGATCTGCTGCGGAGTCGAAAGTCCGGCAGTATGGTTGAGTGCCACCAGACGGCTGTCGGCAACCACACGGTCGATAAATCTCAGCTTGCTTACATCCATACTCATACTCGAATAGCGCTTGTTGAGTTCCTCCTTGCGCTCTTCCGGAAGCGCAGCGATAAGGTCGTCGAAGACATTCTTATCGTGGCGGAGTGCCATAACGGCCATGCGCCAGCCTGTGGCACCGAAATATTTAGAATAAGAGTAAAGGCAGAGTGTGTTGTAGGGGAGTTCATACATCAGTGAACGGAAGCCCTCGATAAACGTGCCGTAAACGTCGTCGGTGATAATCATGAGGTGCGGATTATCATTCTTCACCACATCAACAAGCTGAGCCAGCACTTCGGGATCCATACACACTGACGGCGGATTTGACGGATTGGTAATGCAAACGGCCTTAACCGACGGATCACGCAGTTTGTCGATTTCCTCCTTCGGATACTGCCATGTGTGATAACCATCTTTCTCGGTGTCATTGGCGCTGATGTTCACTACCTCAAGTCCGAATTCCCTAAGATGTGGAATCTCAAGATAGGGAGTGAAGCAGGGAGTGAAAAGGGCGATCTTATCTCCTCGGTTCAGAAGATAGTTCTCTTTAAGCGATGTGAACGTGTAGCACATTCCGGCCGTCGCACCCTCGGTAGCGAAAAGGTCGTATTGGCTCATATCATCGCGTCCGCCCATTGCCCAGCGAAGGTATTCGCGGCAGATCACCTCCGTATATTTCAGGATACGGTCGGGAGTAGGGTAGTGGTCACCGCAGATGCCGTCAACGAGTTCATATACGAATTCATCAGGATCAGCACCGAGGTCGGCTATGGCATGCTGATAAAATTCAGCAAGCACCTTTGCGCCGGTGCGGTCGCGGTTGACATAAAGGAATTTCTTGAAGCGGTCGGCGATACCGTCCTGTGTGGGAGAGGCAGCGATGCCGTTATTATCATCATAAAGATCCCGTTCGGATTCCTCCATAGCAAACTGGCCAAGCAGGAAGAATGCCTTGCGTGGGTGAGTCAGCAACCAGTTCGGGTTTCCGCGGCCGGCATTAAGAAATGTGTCGGTGCTCAGGCGAGCCTTCTTATCAGCCATCTTGATGAGAGCACTCTTGATTTCAAAAGGACTCATCACCGAAAGTGCCTTCAGATATTCGGGATCTTGCGGATTCTGTGGAATTTTTGTAAAGACGGGAGTATTTTTCATAGTTGAATTAATTTGTAATATCCTGCCTCCCACTTTATCAGAGGATAAATGGGAATTAGAGGATAAATAGGGGAGACCGTTACATTGGTATTTAAGACGCAGTGGAATGGCGCCTTAAATGTTAAACTTCTACAATTATAACTTTCCTCACGTTAGGAAAGTTCACCTTTCCGGCAAATTTCTTGCCTCTTCAGAGCCTCAGAAGGGCTTGCGGTATTTCTCGGGATCGGTGATTTCGTCGAGGATGGAGAGATAGGAGGCATAACGGCTTTCGGAGATAAGATGATCTTCAACAGCGGGCACTACCGCACATCCCGGTTCGCCGCAATGTTTGCAGTTGCCATAGCGGCAGTAGGCCCCGGCCTTGAATATTTCCGGAAAATAATGCGACACCTCCTCCGGGGCGAAATCAATCGTGCCGAAACCGCGAATGCCGGGCACATCGATCAGTTCTCCTCCCTCGGGGAGACTCACCATCTCCGAGAATGTCGTGGTGTGCATTCCCTGATGATGGATATCGGATATTTTGCCGGTCTTGAGATCGGCTCCCGGCACGAGGGCGTTGATAAGAGACGACTTTCCGACACCGCTGTTGCCGGCCAGCAGTGTCACCTTATCGCGCAACTTCTCCCTGAGCGCATCGACACCTTCGCCTGTACGGGCCGACACGCGGCATGCTCCATAGCCTATCGACTCGTAGAGGTAGGTCATACCATCGGCGAGTTCAGCATCATCTTCTTGCCAGATGTCGCATTTGTTCAGAATCAGCATAGCTGGCACGTTATAGGCCTCTGCTGTGGCCAGGAAGCGGTCGATGAACGTCGTGGGGGTAGAAGGGTCGCGTAGCGATACGACCAGCGCTGCCAGGTCAAGATTCGCAGCCAGAATATGTGATTCCTTGGAAAGGTTGGATGCGCGGCGGATAATATAGTTGCGGCGGGGTTCGATTGCTGTAATATAGTCGGCATCGTCGGCCGCCTTACTCACCGTGACATGGTCTCCTACGGCCACCGGATTAGTGGTCCGAATTCCTTTGATGCGGAAATTTCCCTTTACCCGACAGTTGACGCATTCGCCCGTCTCATCAAGACGCACGATATAACTGCTGCCCGTGTTGCGCACCACGATCCCCGTGGCCGTAGAGGCCGGAGCCTCTTCTCTCTTCCTGTTATCTTTCTTTCCTTTTGCCATACGCGCTTGGCTCCGCCTCGCGGAGTTATCTATGTTTATAAATCTAACTTAATCCGGTTGCCAAATGTTTTGCCGGCCCCGGAATATCAAGCCGTTTTTCTCCTGCACCCTCTTTCTCTCACCGCTATAAATGAGTTATAAATGAGTTGTCCACATAATGAGTTATTCTCAGCTGTAAGATAAAAGATTGAACCCAGAATTAACAAAATCGAGTTTTAGACATTATAATAATATATTAATTCCGCTCCCGGGCAGTAACATGGCGTGTGTAATTAGGCAAGCTGCCATCCGGGCCCGGTAACTTATCTGATTAAAACTTTGTTATTATGGCAATAATCCATTGGTTTGTAGACTTATTGCGAGAGTCGCCATCCATAGCGGTGTTCATCACCCTGGGACTCGGCTTCTGGATCGGTCGGTTCAAGTATAAATCATTTTCGTTGGGCACGGTCACGTCGGTGTTGCTGGTAGGAGTGCTTATCGGTCAGCTCGATATCCCGATAGGGAAGGTGCTCAAGGATGTATCGTTCCTGCTGTTCCTATTTGCGATCGGCTATAGCGTTGGTCCGCAGTTTTTCGCTTCGCTAAAGGGCTCGGGTCTCAAGCAGGTGATATTCGCTGTTGTTATGTGCGCCTTGGTGCTCGCGACGACCTGGGTTGTCGCGCTCCTCTTTAACTATAATCCGGGGGAGGCGGCCGGACTCTTCGCCGGCGCGCAGACCGTCTCGGCTGTAATAGGAGTTGCCGGCGATGCGATCGGCAATCTCAATGTGTCGGCAGCAGATAAAGAGGCCTGGACCAACGTGATCCCCGTGGCATACGCCGTCACCTACATATTCGGCACAATCGGTTCGGCATGGCTGCTCGGCTCGTTGGGCCCTGTGATGCTCGGCGGATTCAAGAAAGTGCGTGAGGAGACGGCGGCCCTTGAGCGCTCGCTCAATCAGAGCGCTACCGACTCCGATCCATCACTTGCCAATGCGTGGCAGCCCGTAGCCTACCGGGCATATAAAGCGACGGGGACCTACTTCAGCGAGCCCCGTACGGTGGCCGATATAGAGGCCTATATGTCAGCATCAGGAAGGCGCCTTTTCGTCGAGAGGGTACGCGCAGCCAAGGATGGCACGATCACTACTCGCCCGGCGCGTGAATTCGTGGTTGCTAACGGAGATGACGTAGTGCTTTCCGGGCGCCGTGAATTCATCATCGAGGATGAGACCTGGATCGGCCATGAGATTTCAGATGCCCGGCTTATGTCGTTCCCGATTGAGCGCATTCCGGTGATGGTGGCTTCGAAATATGTGGCAGGCATGACGGTCGAGGAGTTCCGCACATCGCCTAAGACTTACGGAGTGATGATCGGTACGATCAAGCGGGGTGGGGTGGAGATTCCGGTGCTCGCTCAGACGCGTCTGCAGCGTGGCGACGTGCTCACGCTCAGCGGCGCAGTGGCCGATGTCAATGCGGCTGCGGCCTATATCGGATATGCCGACCGTCCGACTCGCGCTACAGATATGGTGTTTGTCGGTCTTGGCATAGCTATCGGGGCAATCATCGGTGCCATCACGTTCCATATCGGCGGTGTGCCTGTGGGTCTCTCTACCAGTGGCGGTGCACTTATTGCGGGCCTCGTGCTTGGCTGGCTCCGGTCGAAGCATCCTACTTTCGGCTATATTCCTGATGCTGCTGTATGGGTGTTCGATAATCTCGGCCTGAATATGTTCATCGCCGTCGTGGGGCTTGCTGCCGGCCCGACATTCGTAGCCGGGCTTCAGCAGGTGGGCTGGCAACTTCTTATTGCCGGTGCGATAGCCACGACCGTGCCTCTCCTTCTGGGACTTCTTATCGGAAAGACTATATTCAAGTTCCCCGCCCCCGTGAATCTGGGGTGCGTGGCAGGCAGCCGTGTAACGACCGCCGCCTTAGGTGCTATTCAGGATTCATTGCAGTCGACGGTGCCGGCAATGGGTTATACGGTTACTTATGCGGTGGGTAACACGATCCTCATTCTGTGCGGCCTTGTGATGGTGTTCGTGATGTAGCGGTTGTCACGGATCTGTACAAAAGCTGCCGCCCATATCTAACCTTTGGCGGCGTGGATTGTTAAGATTATATAAACTCTCGGATTCCATGCGCGGATGCCGCGGGAATACGATTTTATATGCCAATGGGGTTAAATATTACCCCGAACGGTTATTTTTTGTAATGCGAAATGCTGAAAAATTGAAATAAATTTTGAAAAATGTTAAATTTTTCTCATCTTTGCATTCGATATGCGATAAGTTAAATTAAAATTTTATTAAAAATGAACATCGAATCAATTGGCACATGGGCCGGTGAGGTCTACAAGGCGCTCGAAGCTACTGAGACAAAAGTGCTCAGTCTCAAGGAACTCAAGAAGGTTACGAAGCTTAAGAAAGATGAACTCATGGCAGCCCTCGGCTGGCTCGCTCGTGAGGGAAAAGTGCTCATCACAGAGAATGATGAGGCTGACGAAGTGAAGCTCGTCTGATCACTTTCCGTTTATTATCATGATGTCGCGTGAGCGGCCTCAAATCCTCTCCAATGAATAGCGGGGGGCGCATTCCGGCTTACGGAATGCGCCCCCCGCTATATTGTGATCAGCGGCGGAACGGCACCGACCAGATTACGCGCGTCGGAACGTTGCGCCCGTTGAGTTTGCCCGGAATCCAGTTTTCCATCTTGCTCAGAATGCGTATTGCTTCGCGGTTGAGCGACGGCTCGACGCCACGGATAATCGATATGTGACTCACCGTGCCGTCTGCGTTCACGACAAAAGAGCAGGTGACGCGCCCCTGAATATGGTGGTCGTAGGCTGCCTTCGGATATTCGCGAGTCTCATTGATGAATTTCATCAGCGCGGTGTCGCCCCCGGGATAACAGGGCTTCTCGGATACATAGTCATATTCGAACACCTCCATATAATTGGCGCCGCCCGACGGCTGGCTGCCTATATTCACCCTGAATGTCTGGGCTGCCGCCGGCGCGACGGTGCTCATCAGGCCGGTAGTGAACAGACAGTAAAGTATGTGGCGGAAATTTAGAATCATTTTTCGCGGTTTTCGATTGGCCCGGCAGGTTAGTTGTCAGAGGGGTCGATACGTTTCTGTTGCAAATTTATATGTCTTCCCCCAATTATCCAATAACGATATGTTTAATAATAGTTAAATGATGTTGACGCATTTCATTTTTAACATCTCGCTGTCTCCGATACGACTCCTTTATCTTTCGGTTTAGGCCAACTCGTCAGCCTGATTCATAATATAGCGCGGCGTTGTGCGTTTTATAAACTGAATGCGACTTCCTTTCATCACATATCTCACAGGAGCCTTTATGCTGGCATCTGCCGCCACTGCATTGGCCGAGAACACCGGCGACGGTTACGGATTTCTCAATATCCCTACCTCGTCGCACGTCTTCGCCCTGGGCGGTAATAACATCACTATAATCGATGCCGACGTCACGCTGGCCGACCAGAATCCGGCCCTTATAGGTCCGGAGCTCGATAAGCAGGTGGCCGTCAATTATATGTATTATATGAGTTCGGGTAATTTTGCCGGTGTGCGCTACGGTATGGGAGCCGGCGAGCACAGCGCCTGGGCCATTGGCATGCGCTATCTCAATTACGGCAGCTTTGACGGCTATGACGAATTCGGCACTCCAACAGGGACGTTTACTCCCTCCGACCTCGTGTTCGAGGGCACTTACTCGCGTGATATCAGCGCGCGCTGGCGCGGTGGTGTCAATTTCAAGATGGCCTACAGCTCCTATGAACAATACTCTGCGTTTGCACTTGCCGCCGACCTCGGCGTGAACTATTATGACGATGAGCGCGACCTCTCTTTCTCCGTCGTGCTTAAGAATATGGGTGGTCAGGTGAAGCGATTCAACAACCGCTACGTGCGTGTGCCCTTTGATATTCAGATCGGCTACATGCAGGCGATCGGCACTTCTCCCTTTCAGATTTCCATCACTGCCGATAATCTCACGCGATGGAACATTCCCTATTATGACTACAAGGATGAGGGCACGGGCGATCTGCTCCATGAGAAGAGGAGTTTCTTCTCAAATTTATTCCGGCATCTGATTTTCGGCATCCAGTTCGAACCCTCCGAAAAATTCTATGCCGCTCTGGCATATAACTACAAGACACATTCCGATATGTCGGCATTCCACAGCAGTTTCTTCTCGGGATTCTCGCTCGGAGCCGGTTTCCGCACGCGTGGATTCTCTGTCGGTGCCTCCTACGCGATGCCCCATAAGTCGGCCTCCTCGCTGATGATCAATCTTTCCTGCTCTATCGGCGAACTCCTCTGAACCGTTTCAGAATGTCAGAGCGTTGCTGAGGATGCGCTCCAGATCAGGAGCCGAGACCTTCACCGTGATTTTTCCACCTTGCGCCACTGAGATCGCGCCTGTCTCTTCCGACACGATCACACATACCGCATCGGTCACCTGACTCATTCCCAGGGCTGCACGGTGGCGCAGACCCAGACTCTTCGGTATGCTCATATCGTGGCTCACCGGAAGGATGCAACCCGCTGCCACTATCCGGTTGTCGGCGATGATCATCGCACCGTCATGTAGGGGCGAATTCTTGAAAAAAATGTTCTCGATGAGGCGCGTGTTGACTGTGGCATTGATGATGTCGCCCGTCTTTTCATAATCACTCAGCGGCATCTTGCGCTGGAACACGATCAATGCGCCCGTCTTCGATTTGGCCATCGACATGCAGGCATAGACCACGCTCATGATCTCCGCCCGGTGGCTGTCGCGGTGCTTATCGTGGCGGAACAGACGGAAGAACGACCGGAGGTTGCCGTGCGTACCGAGGTCGGCCAGCACGCGCTTTATCTGATCCTGAAAGAGAATCACGAGCACAATCAGACCGATGCTCATGAACTTATCGACGATTCCTCCCGTGAGGCGCATATCGAAAATCTCATAGGCGAGCACCCATACCACTATGAAGGCGAGCACGCCGTAGAAGAGCGATAGCGTGCCGCTGTTCTTCATCATCCTGTAGAGATAAAACAGCATCAGGGCCACTATCAGGATGTCGATGATGTCTTTAATTCCGAACTGAATCATATCGTAACGGTAGTGATTATATTTTCCTGCTCCGGCAGATTGCGCGCATAAGCTGAATAGATCCGGCATGTTTCGACAGCCTCCTTCACATCATGCACCCGCAGGATTGAGGCACCGTTGAGGAGTGCGGTCATGTTGAGGGCTGTCGTGGCATTCAGTGCCTCCGATTCCGGGATGTCGAGCAGACGCGTAGCCATGCTCTTGCGCGACATACCGGCCAGTACCGGGCCTATCGCCGTGAAGAGCCTAAGGCCTCCCAGTAGTTCATAATTCTGGTCGAGAGTCTTTGCGAATCCGAATCCCGGGTCGATGATCACGTCGCTCACGCCGGTCTGGTGGAGGCGGTCGGCCTTAAAGGCCAGATCGGAAAGCACGTCGGCAGTCACGTCATCATAGTCAGTAAGGTTCTGCATATCGGCCGGCGTGCCACGTGTATGCATAAGGACATAGGGCACTTTCAGCCTTGCAACCGTCTCAAACATGGCGGCATCTAAAGAGCCTCCGCTTATGTCATTGATAATATCGGCGCCTCCCTCCACGCATTTCCGTGCAGTTTCTGCGCGGAAAGTATCTACCGAGATAATAGCCTCTGGAAATGATTTCCGTATTTCTTCCACAGCCGGAAGCAACCGGGTGAGTTCTTCCGCCATTGACACCCAAGATGCCCCGGGGCGTGTTGAGACTCCTCCGATATCGAGTATGTCGGCACCGGCGTCAAGCATTTCGCCGGCACGGATCCTCAGATTCTCTTGATTCACTCGGCTGTCCGCAAAAAAACTGTCGGGAGTCAGGTTAAGGATACCCATAACCACAGGGCGCGACCAGGTGTGTAACTGTCCCCCGATATTGAGCGTTAAAAATTCGCGTCGTTCCATCATGACGCGAATTTAACACTTTTTCCTCAGATTAAGGCTCCATCCACTAAAATTTCTTAATGCCAGGGCGGCGGATTTTTAGTGGATGGAGCCAAAAAACTTTTCAATATCCCGGCAAAGACTCATCCTTTAGTCCCAACCGAATATCACCATTCCTCCCGGAGCTAAGGTGAATTTATATTCCCCACTAACTGAAGAATTAGATTGGATAGGGAAGATAACTCGCGCTTCTCTAATCAAATTTGCTTTGAAGTTCTGAGCGTTAAACGCATCATGATTCACAATGACAATAAACTTTTTCCCACCTTTCTCTAAATTACTTACCAGAGAGCCCGGGCCGGAACAGGTCATATCTCCCACGCATCCGAATGGGAATTTAGCTTCCGGTTGGCTATATAAATTTTTGACATGGCCTTTGGCTTTGCATTTAGCTCCTGAAAAAACGTCGGCGCATTGCTTGATTTCTTTATTCAACTGTTTCAGGG
>CAMWYR010000035.1 GCA_947178505.1 uncultured Muribaculaceae bacterium
ACCGGCGCCAGGTGGCGCCGGTCTTTTTTTTATCTAAACTGCAGGCTTGCGCATCCGCTACCAAAAAATTTGCACCAACCTACTATATTTCAAATTATTTGATTATCTTTGCGAATTATAAACCACTATACGGAATTTACCTTATTTTTTTACCGATTTCCGATATAGGTACCATATCACTCACTATATAGAGTCTGATGAGACGCAAATCGCGACATGATGCAACCACTCACCTCACCATGTCTCCGGAATCTACGGATGCCGGACGCATGGAGAGCGCTTTGAAGCCGATGCCGCACGATAATAAGTCCTCACAAACTCCGGCACGCCCCTCCGATAGGGACACCACCTCTTCTGTTGATACCTATCTCTCTAATAATCAAGTAATTACTACCCCCCCCCAGTGCGGTAATTTCAGAAGATAAGAGTAAGCATACCGCGATCCTGCTTACCAAGGCTGCCGGCATCACGGCAATAGCCTTCCTTCTTTCCTTTTTACTAAGTTCTCCTTTCGCTGCCTCCCTGTCGGCTCTTTTCTCATCTTCGGAGAAGAGCGATTTCAACATGACCGATCTCTTCTTCCAGATCGCCGACAACCGTCCGGTGCGCACGCTCGAAGACCGGATCGCAATCCTTGACATCGGAAATCTCAATCGCCTTGAAATAGCAGATTTACTTGAAGTTCTCTCTCTATGCGAACCTAAAGCAGTAGCAATTGACGTTAACTTTGAAACCACTACCGAGAACGATTCACTATTACTAAATGCCCTGTCACATCTTCCTGCTCTTGTGCTCCCGTTGGGCGCGGAGCAGGAAGGTGACAGGTTTACCGTCACCGACCATCCTTTCTTCTACGGCGATTTCCCTTATGCGCAATATGGCATAGTGAATCTCCCCACATCTTTCAAGGGCGCAACCGTGAGAAACTATGCCGTTTCATTCCCCATGACCGACGGAGCCACAATGCTCTCTTTCCCCGAAGCAGCAGCGAAGGCGGCCGGATTTCCCACTGACTCCGGGACCAAAGATAACGGCTCCGTGCCCACCGGCATAATCGCCTATCACTCAAAGGAAATCCCGATAATAGCGCACAATGAGCTGGCCGACAATATCGAGCAGCTCCACGATAAGATTGTGCTCGTCGGCACCACCTCCGAGGCCGGCGACGTATATGCCACTCCACTGCGCCGCGGAGTGTCGGGCATGCTTATTCACGCATACGCGTTAAGCTCAATTCTCGACGGCTCAAGACTCACCCGCATGCCCGCAATCATCGGAGACCTGACCGCCGTCGCGATCTGCTATGTGATGGTGCTCGCAGCCATCGGCATAAAGTCAGGCATCCGGGGGCTTCTCATAAGGCTTGGCCAGATAACGGCACTCTACTTCCTCGTCTGGGCCGGCTATTCGATGCTCGTCGACCACGAGATCGTCGGCGACTTCTCCCAGGCCATCCTGATGGTGGCTTTCGGATTATTCTCCGTCGACTTATGGAATGGCACGGATGCGCTTATAAAATGGATTCGCAAGAAAGTGCACGGGCGCCGAAGTATGCAGCTAAACTCATGATAACAAAAAAATCGACAACTAATGATACGCAGATTATTACTACTCCTATGCCTCACAATCGGCGCCCTTAGCGTCAGCGCACACTATACGCTCCACACCGTGACAGGCGACGTCAAGGTAGAGAGCGGAGGAAAGACCATGACGGCCACCAAAGGGATGACCGTCAAGGCTATCGACTACATCATCATCCCCAAGGGTGGCAAAGTGGAGATTCTCAATGATCTCGACAAGCGCATCTACACCTCAATCACGCCCGGAAAGACCTCCGTGACTCGCCTGATGATAGATGCCCGCGGAGCTGCCTCCGACAATAAGGCTAACGTCGCATCGCGCATGAGCGTGGGCCGCAAGTCGCCCAACGACGGCAAGAATGTATACGTAGAGAAGGGAATGGTGCGCCGCTCGCTGGCCGTGTATGATCCGGAAGGCGACATGATGGAGATGGATGCCGAGACACTCGGCCGCTTCGTGGCCTCTCGCCTTAAGACGGAGAATGCCGCCGGCGACGACAGTTGTCCCGTCGCGCTCACCAGTTCGCATCCCGGAGAGGGAGGCCTCGGATTCCGGCTGGAGAATACGCTTAAATTCCCGATCTATTTCAACGTCATAAAAGTGAAAAAGGGGAATTCCTTCGAGGTGGAGATCTCACAGCTCGGCCAGCCCGCAGGCAGCTACGTGGTGCTTCCGCAGCAGACACTCTCGCGCGAACATTTCCCCACAGTCGCGGCAGATGAATCACATTTCATCGTGATGACCAATTGCCAGTATGATGTGGATAAGGTGATAGAGGAAATCAGCAAGGCATTAAGCGACGGCTCCGGAGTTGACGCCGTCAGCCGGGAACTTCCAGTATATGTCAGCCCGCTCTGAAATAAGGAAAATAATCAACAACTGCCATATATCATGAATCAAAAATTACTACTTAGCGTAATTCTAATCGGAGGAATGGCCGTGGGACTTCCCGTGGCCTCCAACGCACGTAAACAGAAGGCGAAAGAGGCGGCCACGCAGCCGGCCGAACCAAAGACCACCTATAAATTCAAGCGCGCGATGCCGACCGTAGCGATGGATAAGTATGTGACCACTGTCTACACGGCCGATCCGTTCAACGTATACACTATAAGCGGCGACAACCTGCTTGATCAGAAAGATTCCATCAGATCGATAAGAGTGAACCCTTCGGGAGTGAACTATGCGGTCATCTCAAAGAATAAGAAGGGTGTCTCTTCAGCGGATATCTATCATATCATGAATGTTAAGGAGCATCTGAAAAAATTTGACTCCAAGCGCTACGGAGCCCCTACCGCAGTCGGCTATACTCCCGACGCCCGCAACATAGTGATTGCCGCATCAAATCCGATGACCGGAAACGCAATCTACTTCCTTGAACAGCGTAAGTTCCAGCCTGTCAGTATGATTCAGAGCGTGCCCTTCCAGGTGGAGAAGATGGAATTCAGCCCCAACGGATATTATCTCGCTGCAGTCAACGGCAATCAGGTAATCATCTATAATCTGCAGGAGAAAAAAATACGCAAGCAGTTTGATGCCGGTGAGAAGGTGTCGGACCTCGCCTTCAGCCCCGACAACAGCGACTTAGCCGTGCTCACCGACGACGGTCTTCTGACGCTCTACAACACGCGCACATTTGATGTGCGCAAGATGGTCGACGACCTCGGAGAGGCGCGCTCATTAGCCTACAACTTCGACGGTAAATATATGGCCGTCGTGTCTGACGACAATAAAGTGACGCTCGTGAATCTGCTTCGCGACAGCGAAAGAGAAGATTATGAAGGCGACGGCGGTCAGCTCCGTGATGTTGAGTTCGTGACGGATGCCGACAACAACACCCTTCTCGTAATGCCGACAGCCGCCAATATCGTGGTGCGCCGACTCCCTCACCTCAAACCCTTCTACAACAAACTGATTGAAGATGAAGTTGACCGGAAGATGGATGAATGGCTCAAGATGATGCCGGGCGAGTCGATGGAAGATTACCGTAAGCGTGTCACTGAAGAAAGCCGGGCCCGTCAGCGTCGCCTCTTTGAGGATGAGATCTCCACGAATTTCGCCGGCGACTTGCTGGCCGGCGCCACAATGAGCCTCGGCTCCTACGACCGCGCCAACGGAGTGCTCGCGCTTAACTTCGACTCCATGCCGACAATCTATCTCCCCGTGCCTGAATCTGACGTCACTTCATTCCACAACGCCGGCGATCTGGCACTGAGCGATGTGATGTACGGTATCCTTCCCGACGACAGTTTTGAGATCGTCTATGCCAAGGTCACCAATAAGGCCGACGGCAAATCATATATCTACGACAACCTGATGCGCGCCGACCTGCAATATATGGCGGCCGACGATGCAATCTCTCTCGAGATGCTCCAGCAACAACAGATGGAGGAACTAAAACTTCAGGAACTCCGCCAGAAAGTCGTGGAAGAAGCAAAGAAAATGAATGTCATCTCCGATCATACGCAGATTGCCGTTGATTCGAAGGTCGTGCCCGAATATGATGCCAACGGCAACAAGATCCTCAACTATGCCGTGAGCGTCACCTACACCGTCGATCCCGAATTCTCGGTGCATGAGGATTTCGGCCCCGGAAAATACCACATCAATGAGTCGGGAGCCGCATCCTCGATGCTCGACATCCTCAAACAGGCTTTTGAGGGCGACTTCAGCCAGTATCTCGTGCCCGGCAAGAAGATGAAGGTGCGCCTTCTCGGCACCGCCGATGCCTCCCCCATCGTGCACGGCATACCTTACGACGGCTCGTACGGTGAGTTCGAGGAAGAACCCGTATATATCGACGGCCGCCTGCAGACAATCTCTGTAAACACTAAGGATGGCATTAAGCAGAACGAACAGCTTGCATTCCTGCGGGCACTCGGCGTGAAAGACTATCTGAACAGAAACGTAAATAAGTTCAAGGATATGAACACCGACTACCGCTATGAGGTGAACGTAAGCAAGGACAAGGGAAGCGAACATCGACGCATCACCCTCGAACTGACCTTCGTGGATGCCTATTGATGAATATCCGGAACAACCCAATCGGTTGCTTTCAAAAGACGATAATCAAAACCTACTGATGAAACGAACCAGAAAAAATCTGTATATACTCTCCGCGACCCTGCTCTCAGCAGGCGCCATGTCGGCCTTAATAGCCTCTGCGTCAACTCAGATGCCTGAGCAGACTCCGGGACCGGGAATTGAATTCTCCCTTGAAGCGGCCGACACCGATTCAATCGAGATAGCCGAGACCGCCCGTCTCACCGAAGAGGCCTCCGCGGGCTATAAGAACCTGAAATTCATTCAGTATGACGGCGTGACTGAGGGTGAGCTCTATCCGGCGGCCATTGACGTCTACAACAAGGTGCGCAGCGCCATGCAGGCTCCGCGCCTCACTCCCGAAGACAAACGCAGATTCAAGGGCATACTGCTCGATATCAGCGATCTCCTGAAGCGAGGCTCGATCTATTATTCGAATCAGGGCGCCAATGAAGATATGACCCGCTTCTCAACGGCCTATGTCGACACGCGCCTTGACCCCGAGATGAGCGACATGAATTTCGGTGCTGACTCCGACCTCTACCCCGCCCTCATCTACTGCGCCGCTTCGGGCGCGTATAATAAGGGTGACTTCCCCAAGGCAGCCGATTATCTGGAGGCCTATCTCAATACGGCCGCAACTGACCGTCGCGAGCAGGTGAGTCTCTTTCTCGGTCAGGCGTGTCTCAACGCCGGATGCCCCGAAAGGGCTGTCGACAAGATGATCGCCGCTTCCGAGAAATATCCCGCGAATTTCAATATACTGATGCTCGCGCTTCAGAACTGCCTCGAAGCGGGCGAGACCGACAAGATGCAGCCCCTGCTCACCAAGGCCCTCATGATGCGCCCCGACGATGAGCAGCTGCTCACCGCCCAGGCGCGCCTCTTTGAGAATCAGGGCAACTATTCTTCGGCCATCGACCTCTATCAGAGGCTCTACGAGATGAAGCCCAACAGCCTGCAGATCAATCAGCATCTTGCGCTCTGCTACTATAATCTGGGAGCCGATTATTACAACCGCGCCCTTATGGAGCAGGATGAAAAAACCTCCAAGCGATATTCCCGTCAGGCGCAGGCATATTTCCAGAGTGCGCTCGGAAGTCTGGAGACTGTCGTGGATAATGATCCCACCAATCCGAAATATCTGCGTGCACTTGCAATCACTTACGGCTGCCTCGGCAACAAGACGCGCCTCGATGACATCAACGTGCGCCTGCAGGCCCTCGGTATGCGCCCGATGCCAATGAACGGCATGCCGGAATCCATCGCATTCAACGAACAGGCCGCCAAGACCAATGGCACCGGTAGCTACGTGCCCGATTTTCAGGAATTCGCACGCGGTTATGTGGAGCAGCAACTCGCCGGATGGACAAAGCGCGGAGAGTTTGAGAAAATCGAAGATTTCGAGAAGCGCGTCAATCAGAACAACGTGTATCAGAAATATCAGGAACTCTGCAAGAAGGCTGAAGCCGATTATCTGCAGAGATATGCCGGACGTCTGATTATCTCCGACCTTTCGCTGGAGCCATACGACGTTGACAACGAAAGCTATCTGATTAATTCGGCGATGGGTCCGATCGTCGTCAAGGTGCCCCTGAAGAATAAGGAGGCTGAGACGTTCAAATCAACGTGGAATTCAATCCAGCTGCGCAATCCTAAATACTTCATCAAGGATAACCACGTGGCCATAGCATCTGTGGAACTCGTGACTCCGGCCGGCAAGACTTACCGTTATGATTCCGACCGCGCGGCCGGCTACGACTTCACGGATGTCTCGATCGATATGCAGTCGTTCATCGCCCAGGGAAATTCGCGCCGTGAGCGTCAGGATAATTCCGGCTCATCGTCGGGAAGCACCAAGGTGCTTCGCGCGAAGAGTGACGTCGATCAGAACATTCCCGTCACGAGCCGTAAGGCGGAGAAGACCGTGGCGCTTATTATCGCCAACGAAGACTATAAGCAGGTCACTGACGTGGAGTCAGCCCTCAACGATGGCGAGACATTCGCAAAATACTGCCGGATGACCCTTGGCGTGCCCGAAAGCCAGGTTATGACTTACGAGAACGTAACGTATGCCGAGATGTTAGGCGCCGTGCAGAAACTGCGTCAGCTTGTGGGAGCACTCGGCGACGGGGTCGACGTAATCGTCTACTATGCCGGACATGGCTTCCCGGATGAGGGAAATAAGGATGCCTACCTGCTTCCGGTCGATGGCGACGGATTCACAACAGTGACATCCTATCCTCTGAAAAAACTCTACGCCGACCTTTCGTCGACAGGCGCCGACAACGTGATGGTGTTCCTGGATGCATGCTTCAGCGGCGCAACCCGCGACGGCGGTATGCTGGCCGAGGCCCGCGGTGTGGCCCTCAAGCCCAGAGTGTCCGACCCGGAGGGTAATATGTTCGTGCTCAGCGCGGCAAGCGATCAGGAGACCGCCCTCCCCTACAAGGAAAAGAATCACGGACTCTTCACATATTACCTGCTCAAGAAGCTTCAGGAGTCGAAAGGGAATGTGACGCTGAAGGATCTCAGCTCATACGTCGAGGAGAACGTGAAGAAAAATTCTCTGACCGTCAACCGAAAGCTGCAGACTCCCCGCACGAGCATATCAGGAAAGATGCGCGACTCATGGAGCAGCAAGCGTTTGCGCCCGTAAGGAAACAAGAATCCCCAATCTGACACCTGATGAAAAGACTGTTGATTATTCTTGCGCTTCTGCCGGCGTTGCTAAGCAGCAGGGCCGATATAGTATCTGTGTCGGGAGAATCCACCTACTATGATGACGGCACTAAATCAAGGGTGGAGTGCATGAGACTGGCCGCCGAGCAGGCCCGCATCGATGCGCTCGCCCGCAAATTCGGCACGATCGTCTCTCAGGATATCCTCCAGACCGACCGCATCAAGGGCAACCGGGAACAGAACGACTTCCTCGCCCTCTCTTCTACTGAAGTAAAGGGGGAATGGGTGGCCGATGATGGAGAGCCGGAGTATGAATTCTCTCACGACAGTAAGTCCAACCTTATCGTACACTGCAAGCTGAAGGGTAAGGCCAAGGAGATTTCCAACGAAGCTGCCTCGTTTGAGGCAAGCGTGCTGCGCAACGGCACCGACGTGCGTAACGCCGACAATCTCTTCCGCGACGGCGACGACATGTATCTTCATTTCAGAAGCTCGACCGACGGATTCCTGTCCGTGTTCCTTGAAGATGAGACAGGCAACGTCTATTTGCTGCTCCCCTATCCACGCGATGCCAAGACCCGCGTGCCCGTACGCCGCGACCATGATTACGTGTTCTTCAGCCGCGACTGCGAGAAGGCCGACGGAGGCGACGGATCGCTCACAGAGGAAATGATCATGACTGCGCCTGACGATGAGGAGTACAACCGCGTGTTCGTTGTCTTCTCGCCGGAATATTTCTCCCGGCCCGTGATGGACACTACCGGCGGCCTCCCCGCAATGAAGACCGCCGACTTCAACAAATGGCTCGTAAAGGCCCGCCGCAATGACCCGAAAATGGGTGTGAAGGCGATGAATATCCGTATTTCACCCCGCCGATAACAGGATTTTTAATAATTAACTTCAATAATAACCTCAAACATCAGAAAAATGAAAAGAATCATTTTTTGCCTCGTGGCAGTGATGCTTCTGCTTCCCGCCTATTCGGAAGCGGCCAACAAACAGCTTGAGAAAGCCCGTAAGAAGGAATTGAGCCAGAAGCTCAAGGAGTATAAGAAGGGCAAGTGGGAAATCATGGGCAGCCATACGCTCGATTTCGCGCTCGCCAAGCATTTCGACCGCCTCAACACGCTGGGCGATGATGCCCATGAAGTGGAAGGAATCTCCACAAAGACCAAGTCGAAGAACACCGGCAAGCAGGCTGCCATCAACAATGCCGTAGTGACTTATGCCCAGGAGGCCGGAAGCACGCTTCAGGGCCGCGTGGTCAGCGACATGAACGCCAACGGCGCCGACCCGGCCGGTGAATTCGACAATTTCTATGCCGCTTACGAGCGTCTGGTGGAAAAGGAAATCAGAGGCGAGATGGAACCCTCCTATTCCATCATCCGCACCAACCCCGACGGCACTTATGAGATCCGCACATATTTCATCATTACCGAAAGCGCAGCAAGCAAAGCCCGTATGCGTGCCCTTGAGGAGGCTCTTAAAAATTCCGAGGCCGCTCAGAAGTATGGTGCTAAAATCACTGAATTCGTAAAGCAGGGATTCGAATAAGATCCGGTGAAATGAGGATGAGCGCCCGTACCTCCGGACGCTCGTCCCCGTCTCTTACCAACCGAATTGTTATGCCACATCAGTTGTGGTGGATATCTAACATCATTTTTTCAATCAGAGAGGAACGCAGGGTATGAAGAAAGGAAAGATTCTGACATTGGTCCTTATAGCCCTCACTGTTGCCGCACCTTCTGCAACGGCTCAGGAGAAAAAGAAATCGTTTGATGAATTCCGTAAAGGTGTTTTAGAGGGATATTCCAATTTCAGGAAGACTATTCTCGACAACTACGCCGATTTCCTGAATGGGGAATGGCATGAATACGAGAGCCTTAACGGCGAACGGCGCGACCGTACGCCGAAGCCCTCGGAGGCGCCTGCGGTGAGTGGAGTGCCGAAACGTCACCCTCAGAAGCCGGCAGCTACGGCACCCGCGCCTACAGCACCGACAGTTACTCCATCGCGTCCTTCACACCCATCGCGCCCGGAGGGGAAACCAGACTCACAGCGCCCCCCACGTCCTGAGAAGCGCGCTGACTCGCACCCGCAAAGCGCAACGAATGATGATTTTGATTTTTTCGGACTCCCCGTGTCACTGCCTGGAATCGAATTTAATGTTTCCTACCGCCTGGCATCTCCGTCTGACTATGCTTCGCAGTGGAAAGACCTCGACCGGGCCGGCGTAGCAAAGGCCCTCGTTCCGGCGATCAGGGAGAGAGCCCGCGAGATGGGGCTCAATGATTATCTGATCTATGAGCTTGTAAAGGCATACGTGTCTGCAAAGTTCCCGCAGGCTGATGAGTCATCCCGCTTTTCGGCAATCCATTATCTTCTTGCCAATATGGGGTATGACGCGCGAATTGCAGTGAGCGGTGCGGGCACTCCTCTGCTCCTGCTCCCGTTTAAGCAGACAATTTATGCGCGCAATTATATGATGATGACCGACGGTAAGTATTATGTATTTGCGCCGGAAGGTTATGATTATTCGCGTCTTGGGCAGGAAAGGCTACGCACGTGCACGCTCCCCAAGGATGCCGACAAGGGAGAGAAATTCGACCTTGTGCTCGGGCGCCTCAACATTCCGGTAAAGCCGAAGAGCTTTAAACTGGAATATGGTCCGCTAAGTCTCACGGGGGAGGTGAACGAGAATCTCATGCCGATTCTCTATCATTATCCGCAGATGCCGATAGCTGATTACGCCGTGTCGCAACCTGATCCTGAACTGCGCCGTGCGCTTGTGGAGCAGGTTAAGAGCCAGATAGGCGGCATGGAGGGTGATGAAGCTGTGGAGCAGCTTCTCGGTTTCATGCACAATGTGTTTGAATATGCAACTGATGAAGATTTCCACGGATTCGAAAAACCATACTTCCTTGAGGAGACATTATATTATCCGAAGAATGACTGTGAGGACCGTGCGATCTTCTACACTTATTTCCTTTGGAACGCGCTGGGCAAGGAGGCGCAGCTGATCACTTTCCCGGGTCACGAGGCGGCGACCGTCCGGCTCGACCATCCTGTCGAAGGGACATCATATGACTTCTCGGGCAAGTCTTTCTACATATCCGACCCGACATTCATCGGCTCGCACACCGGTATGGTGATGCCAATCTACAAAAACAATGATCCGAAAGTAGACTACACATTCACCGACCGTTCGCGCTCCACCCACTCCGACGCCCGACACTAAAGTGCGCATTTACATTTCCTTTCAGAATCCTGACTGAGATTTCCGGGAAGGAATTATTGGGCGCATATTTGCATAATTCAGAAAATAGTTATAAATTTGCGAGTGCTTTAAGCCGCATCGCATAGCGAATATGCAGTTGAAGCCTTAGGATTGTCTTATGGTGTAATGGTAGCACTGCAGGTTTTGGTTCTGTATGTCCAGGTTCGAATCCTGGTAAGACAACCATCGCAACCCCGGGAGGATATGTCACAAATCTGACATATCCTCCCTTATTTTGACCATCTTAACCCGTTCCGTTCGGGGCGGCCACAAAAAAAAGCCCTTAATTTATGGGAGTTAAAACATTTTATATATTATCTTTGTAAAACGAATAAAGGAACCGACTTAACTGACGTCGGAAGACGCCACAGAACGGCCTATCCGTTATAGACAACAGCATGAAATTACGACTAATCGCTCCCATCGCGGCAGTTCTGCTCACCGGCTCGGCCGCTCTGGCTGAGGGCACGGTGTCGCTCGACTCGTGCCGCAATATGGCCCTGCGCACCAGCAAGGCTCTGCTCGCCGCCGATGAGGCCGTGCGAGGTGCCGGATACGCACGCAAGGCGGCCGCATCGAAATACCTCCCTGCCATCGACGCATCCGCCACCTACATCTACCATCAGCATAAGACAAGCCTGCTGAAGGAAGACGCGAAAGTGCCGACAATGTATTTCAACCCCCTCACGCAGAAATACGAATATGATTTTGTGGTCGGCCCCGACGGCCTCCCCGTTACCGATCCGGCATCCGGACTCCCCGTCCCGGCCCTTATCGCCACCATACCGAAGGAAGCTCTCACATTCGACACACGGAGCATCTTCGCAGGTGCCGTGACCCTCACCCAGCCCATTTACATGGGCGGCGAGATCAAGGCCCTAAACGATATCGCCAAGTATTCCGAACAGGCTCTGGAAGCGGGCCGCGAAAGTGCATCGCAGGACGTCGTGTTTGAAGTCGACCAGAACTACTGGCTCGTGGTCTCACTCGTCGCAAAGCAGAAACTCGCACAGAGCTTCGTAAATCTCATTGACACACTCCACTACAACGTGAACGCCATGCTCGAGGAGGGCGTGGCCACGCGCGCCGACCTGCTCACCATCGACGTGCAGCGCAATGAGGCGCGCATAATGCTGAATAAGGTGGAGAATGGACTCTCGCTGTCACGCATGGCGCTCGCGCAGGCTTGCGGACTTCCCGTCGACACGCAACTCCGGCTCGAGGATGAGCAGGATACGCTAATGCCCGCCGTGCCCGCCGGATATGATTCCGACGACATGTCGGAAGTCTATGGCCGCCGCAAGGATCTGGAGGTGGTGAGAAAGGGTATAAATATGCTTGAAGGGCAGGAAAAACTCGCACTCGGCACGATGCTGCCTAAAATCGCACTCGTAGGAGCCTACAATTTCTCGACCCCCAACGTTATCGACGGCTTCAGCCGACATCTCAAGGGGGGCTTCAGCATCGGCGCAGGGATCACCATACCGATCTGGCACTGGGGTGGCGACTACAACACCTACAAGGCAGCAAAATCCGCCACCAACGCGCAGCGTATTCTGCTCCAGGATCTTGAGGATAAGGTAACGCTGCAGGTGCGTCAAGCCCGCTTCAAATATGCCGAGGCATTCCGCACTTATAATATGGCCCGCGAAAACATGCGTAGCGCGGAGGAGAATCTCCGTTGCGCCCGCGAGGGCTTCAAGGAAGGCGTGCTGACCGCCAACGACGTAGTGCTCGCCCAGACCGGTTGGCTGCAGGCCCACTCCGAGAAGATCGATGCCGAGATCGGCGTGCGCCTCTGCGATGTCTACCTCTCGAAAGTGCTCGGCAATCTCTCCACGTCGCGCTAAAGTATTTATTGATAATTATTTTATAAAAATATTCCAATTCATGGCAACCCAGGATAATAATATGGAGCGCCCGTCGGGGCTGACTCCTCCTCAGGATCCGGAGATGGTGACCCGCAAGGACCGGGCGCTCATACTGACGGTGATATGTGTGATACTCGTGATCGCGGCGCTGGCCGTGATCGGCTTTCTCTGCATCGAGCCGGCGCCCGACGTGGTGCAGGGTCAGGGCGAGGCTACTGAAGTGCGCGTGTCGGGAAAACTGCCCGGGCGCGTGCGCAAGCTCTACGTCGAGGAGGGTCAGCATGTGCAGGCCGGCGACACGCTGGTTCACATCGTAAGTTCACTGGCTGACGCCCAGCTCGTTGAGGCCAACGCCATGGAGGAAGTGGCGAAGGCTGCCGAAGCGAAAGTCGATGCCGGCACCCGCGTGCAGATCATCAATGCAGCCGAGGATGTGTGGCATCAGGCACAAGCCGCCACAGGAATAGCCCGCAAGACCTACGACCGCATGGAGGCTCTCTTCCAGAAGGGAGTGATCAGCGCGCAGAAGCGCGATGAGGCGAAAGCCGCTCTCGAGATGGCGAAAGCCGGCGAGGAAGCAGCCCGCAGCAGTTACGAGCTTGCAAAATCGGGAGCCCAGAAAGAAGACCGCCAGGCCTCATCGGCGATGGTGAAGGTGGCAAAATCGGGCGTTAGGAAAGTTGACGCACTGCTCGAAGACCAGTACCTGCTCGCACCTTTCGATGGGGAGATCACCGTGATATATCCCGACGTAAGCGAACTCGTGGCCACCGGCGCCCCCATTATGAATCTACAGACCGACGACCATTGGGCTGTGTTCAACGTCCGCGAGACTCTCCTGAAAGATATCTCGGTCGGCACACGCATCAAGGTGCGCATCCCGGCGCTTGATAAGGACACGGTGATGGAAGTGTTCTACATCAAGGATCTCGGCACGTATGCCAACTGGCAGGCCACTAAGGCCACGGGCGACTATGATGCCCGCACCTTCCAGGTGAAGGCCCGTCCGGCTCATAAGATAGAAAATTTCCGCCCCGGCATGTCGGTGCTCTACAAGGGCGTGGAGACAAAGAGCGAGAATAAGAGCAAGGATAAGAAATGATGGGAGGCGAAAAGAGAGGATTATGGGCCATAATGGTCCGCTCGCTGGCGCAGATCGCGCGTCGCCCGCTGATGTGGGTGGCGATGCTGGGACTGCCCCTCTTCCTTTTCCTCTTCCTGACCACGATGCTCGATGCCGGGCTGCCTACGCGCGTACCGACGGCTATCGTCGATCGCGACGGCACGTCGCTCTCACGCGAGGTGACGCAGACGCTGGGGGGCATGCAGATGGTCGACATCACGACTACGGCCAATTCTTTCTCCGAGGCTAAGAAGGCCCTGCAGGAGGGAAAGGTCTACGGATTCTTCCTCATCCCGGAGAATTTCCAGGCCGATCTGCTTGCCGGCCGCGGTCCGGCCATCTCCTACTATACGAATATGGCCTACTTCGTGCCGGGGTCAATGCTGTATAAGACATTTACGGCCACCGCCGTCTACACCAAGGCGGGTGTCGCGGTCAATGTGGCGCAGTCGCTCGGTGTGAACCCGGCCGACGCAGTTCCGCTGATGCAGCCGGTCAATATCCAGACGCGCGGCATCGGCAACCCGCAGCTCAACTACGGCATATATATATCCAACTCTTTCGTGCCGGGCGTGCTCCAGCTTATGATCATGCTCGTTACGTGTTTCTCACTCGGAGAGGAGATCAAGCGTCATTCATCGGTGCATCTGATGCGTATGGCCGGAGGCTCGGTATACAAGGCTGTGTTCGGCAAGTTATTCCCGCAGACGGTGATCTGGTGGGTAGTTGCCCTCTTCATGGAGGCCTGGCTCTTCAAGTATAATCATTACACGATGTCGGGCTCATGGCTGTGGCTTACACTTTCGGAACTTATGTTCGTGGTGGCCTGTCAGGGTTTCGCGCTCTTAATGTTCTGTATCATCCCCAATCTACGTCTCTCTCTGTCGGTGATTTCTCTCTCGGGCATCCTTGCCTTCTCGCTGGCCGCTTTCTCGTTCCCGGAGCAGAGCATGTATCCGGCGCTGTCGATCTTCAGCTGGATGATGCCGGTGAGATACAACTTCCTCATCTACGCCAACGAGGCGCTGGCCGGACGCGATATCTATTATTCGCGCATCTGGTATGTGGTCTACATCATCTATATGGTGGCTCCGCTTGCTATGGTGTGGAAGCTGAAGCGTGAATTTGAAAAACCGGTATATTGCCCATAGGTCAGAAAAATAAATCCGGAGGTGGCTCCAGGGCCGCCGTCCTCTTCCAATGAAAAGAATCAAAGACTTCATACTCGGCCTCTTTCGCGTGTATTGCCGCGAATTCAAGCTTATCCTGAGCGACAAGGGCATCATGATTTTCCTACTGTTCCTGCCGCTGGGATATCCCATCATTTATTCCCTGATCTATAATCCGGAACTGGTGAAGGAGGTGCCGTTCGTAGTGGTCGATCACGACCGCTCCACACTTTCGCGCAAGCTGGTGCGGGAACTTGATGCCTGCGATGAAGCTCGGCTCTTAGGCTATGCAGCCGACCTTCCGGAAGCGCGGCGCGCGATGGATTCGCGTCAGTGCTTCGCAATTCTTGAGATTCCGGAGGGATTCGGGCGTAAGATAGGGCGCGGGGAGACGGGAGCCGGGGCAATGTATTGCGACATGAGCCTCCTTCTCCGCTACCGCGGCTTCCTGGTGGCCATCACTGCCGTGATGCAGAACATGGGCGCCGAACTGCTCGAAAAGGATATCAATACGTTTGTGCCGCTTGCGGGCACAATCGCCACGGGCAATCTCCTGCCGATCGACAGCATCCCGATGGGCAACATCCGCAGCGGATTCGACTCATTCATCATGCCGGGTGTGTTGATCCTGATCCTTCAGCAGTGCATTATCCTGGCGCTGGGCATGGCAGGGGGCGCACGCCACGAACGCGCGTCGGTGGTCGGATATGATCCGCATAATAACGCTCCGTCCGTGCTCGCCACGATGATAGGCAAGGCCCTCACCTACTTCACCATCATGGGGCTCCCCGCCGTGTTCATGATCCATTATGTGCCGCTTATCTTCACTTTCCCGATGGCCGGCAATCTCTTCGAAGAGATACTTTTCATCACGCCGATGATACTTGCCACGATAGGCTTTGCATTCGTGTTCCAGGCCTTCGTGACAGAGCGCGAATCGGTATTCGTCTGCTGGGTAGTGACGTCAATCATCTTCCTGTTAATTTCCGGACTGATATGGCCGCGCTACGACATGCCCCCCGTCTGGAAATTCGTCTCGGGCCTCTGCCCGGCCACGTGGGGCGTCGAGGGCTTCGTGAAGATGAATTCCAATGGTGCGCGCCTCTGGCAGGTGAGCCATGAATATGAGATGCTATGGTGGCTCACGCTCGGATGGTGGGTCGTGGCATATTTCGTGCAGAGATTCATAGTATTGCCACAGACACTCGGATCCAGGCCCCGGCGCAGGGAGGCATCGCGGCTTAAAGCAATCAGGGAATCATGACAAGAGAGGTTAAGAAAATCACGCTTGGCGACAGGCTTCTTTACGGCATCCTTTATGCGTGCGTATGGATGATGTCGCTGCTGCCTTTCGCGGTGCTCTATCTCATATCCGACCTGCTGGCCGGGTTCCTGCACAGCGTGCTCAGGTACCGGCGTCGCGTGGTGAGGGAAAATCTGGCTTCGTCGTTTCCTGAAAAGAGCGAGCGCGAACTGGCACGCATCGAGCGCCGTTTCTACCGCTTCCTCACCGACTATTTCATGGAGACCGTCAAAATGATGACGATGTCGGAGCGCACGGTGAAGTGCCGAATGCATGTGGAGAATCCGGAGATGATCACTGAAGCGGTCGAGGCCGACAGGAACGTGACTCTGCTGCTGGGCCATTACTGCAACTGGGAGTGGGTCAGCTCGCTTCCGCTCTGGTTTGACAAGGGAGTAGGGGCGCAGGTGTATCATTATCTTCACAACCATGCGATGAATGAGCTCTTCATGCGCCTGCGCACGCGCTTTCACGCTCACAATATCGAGATGGCCGACATAATGCGCCGTCTGATTGAATGGAAACGAGAGGGAGTGCCGACGGTCACGGGCTTTATCGCCGACCAGAGTCCGAGCCTCGACATTCATCTTTTCGTTGATTTCCTCCACCATGACACGCCCGTGTTCACGGGTCCGGAACGAATTGCCAAGTTCCTTGACTCGCGAGTGCTTTTCATCCACCTCACGCGCCCGAAGAGAGGCTATTACAGTCTCCGGTTCGTGAAGATTACGGACGGTCCGAAGAAGGAGCCGGTCTTTGACTTGACCCGCCGCTATTTCGAACTCCTGGAGGAGAATATCACCGAAGCGCCTGAATACTGGCTATGGAGCCACCGCCGCTGGAAACGCACCCGCGCCGACTTCAACGCCTACTGGGGCGCGAACGCCGAGAAGCAGCTCTCGCATCTTTAATGACTTAGACCCCATCCAAAATTTCTTAAAGTAGCCGGATTGCCGTGATCTGCCGGAGCGGCGTCGCGTTGCGCCTGTAGCTGCAAAAGAGCGGCCGCCCGGATTCATCGAGTGATGTAAGGGTGCACCCTCCATGCGTGATAATTCTTGACTCATCGAGCCCATGACGAAGCATCCTCTCGCGGTTGACACCCTGCAGGTCGATATGCGGGCGCTCACCTGATCTTGTCACACACCCGCCGAATCCTGCGGCCTCAAACCGGACTCCCAACTCATCGCTTACCTCATAGACCGCTCCGCTTATCGAGGGGCCAAACACGGCATAGGTCCGAGCCGGGGCGGCTCCCATATCGCGCAACATATCGAGCGCATTGCTGACAATACCGTCGAGGGTGCCGCGCCAGCCGGCGTGAACTGCGGCCACGCTGCGGATATCGGGCGCATAGAGAAGCACAGGTACGCAGTCGGCAGTGCGCACGCCGATGCTGATTCCGGGCGTCGATGTGATGAGCCCGTCTTCTTCGGCAAATCGCTCCCCGGCGGTTGCATAAAATTCCGTTTCAGCTTTGGGATCCATGACTCCTATCTTTACCGAATGAGTCTGGCCCGGCATAATCACCCCGGCGGCTACGCTCTGTCGGAAAGGAGACGGCACGTCAGCCGCGTCTGCCATAACATCAGCCGGCACAAGCACCTTCATCTCCACGCCTTCAACGCCCGCAGGCGTCAGCGGCAACTCTCTATATACCATTCTTCCTGTTTTTTTAATGCGCAAATTTAACCATTTTCTCGCGGATCCAGTCAGCCGTTACGCATTTATCCGGAAGTTTGTCTCCATCCTAATGGATGGAGACTTAGTCAGCCGTTACGCATCTTATGAAAGAAGCATCACTTTTCGTGTAGGTCGGATTATCACGATTAGATTCTCCGAATGAGTTATTGCCGGTAAATCCCTGGGCGTTAAAGGTGGAGTAGTTGAACTCCCAGCCGAAACAGGTTCCGGAGTTATTCTGGTCGGCTGACGGCACATTATATTTTTCATTAAACCAGTATACACATCCGAACTGCAGGAAGAGTTTGTACAGCAGAGGGCGTGTAGGGCCATTCAGCACACCGGCGGAGCCACTTACGCCAAATCCGTATCTCAGCGTCCCGTCGCTCATGAGACGTCCCCAGCCGGTGGCGCCCAACGGGAAGAAAATTGACTTGCCGGAATCCTGATTATATATGAACATTCCGCGCATACCCCTGCCTTGCTGCACTTGCGACGGGCCTCCTCTGTACATATAAGCATCATGATAATTCCTTAGCGTCGAGGTCATTCCGTCGTAATAAAGCGTACCGTAAGCGAAATGTATTTTTCCTCCTTGCTTACGCGATTCTCGTCGGAGCGCATGAAAGTCGGAATAGCTCGCGGGGCGCGTCTTGCCGTAGGTCGCATTGTTCTTATCGTTCCATGCGGAATACGCCACAGGCGTAAAGGCGCCCCAATTTGCGAGGGTGCTTCCGGTGGTGGTCTTGATATTGCTGCCGATGGTTTTGTTAAACATCTGTTTGGTGAGCTGAGAAGCATCGATACCCGTGGGACAACCCCAGCGGAACAGACCACCCTCATCGCGCGGATCAGTGGCATCGGTATACACGAAGTTGCCGTAGGTCGAGCCCGTCTGGCCGCTGCCGCGCGTCATGCTCTTAACGTTCGCATAGTGCCACTTCACGTTCTGATTGTCAAGCAGTTTCACGGGTTCGTTGCCGCAACGCACTACAATAATGTGCGTACAACTCATATTGTGATAACGCACTTCGATCAGGCCGTAATGAGCGGAGCTCAGATCGGTAGGCTGCCATCTGAATTTCACGGGCGTGCCGTCGTAGCCCAACAGGCGTTTCCCCCCTTCAAATTTATCAGCGTTTCCTGACCCCGGCTCAAGTGTGAACCATTCTTCACCCTTCAATATTCTGGCCTGCCATGCACCATCACTCGTGAAGCTCACGAAGTTGATGTTGCTGCCGCCTCCTACGTTGAGGGTCGTAGGTTCCACCTCCCATTCCAGCAGTTCCACATCGAAGTAGGCCGACGCCGGCGACTGCCCTATAGAACGATAGATACCGGTGGGATTATCAATCCGGGGCACCTGCTTGATCACGATTTCCGACATGACGTTGCTTCCGTCCCAGCCCTTGGCCTCGAATCTCACTTTAGCGATGCGGTGAAGACTCATAAAAGGGTTTGTGCCGGTATAGCCGGTGCGCTCGGTCATCACTCGCTCCCGCGTAAAGAGCTGCAGATCCACCACACGCGCCTGCTTGCCATCAGCATCAGTCACATCACTGACGTTGTAAGTGCCATACGTTGTATTCTTATCCTTTTCCATCCCCGTGGTCGAGACATCATAATCACGGGTGTGGAGCCGGTTGTTCGTATAATAGTCATAATTCGATGTTGTATTGGCCGACGTCGCCGAGCTACCGGTTTCATCCGTCGGTATGGCTCTTAGTGAGAGAAATCCGTTCTCATCCCCTCTGGACATCCCGTAAGGGAGAGTCCCGGAGTAGTTTGACTGACCGACCCCTTTGCTGAAATAATCTCCGTCGTCGCCCGTGCCGCTCGTAGCAGAGGTAGCTTTACCATCATCCGGATACCATCTGTTCTGGATAATTGTGGCCTTAAGCGGAGTGTTGGGGTCGCACCCCTTCAATTTCACGCTTACCTGCATATCGCTGTTGTAGAGATATGAAATATACTGCGGAGTCTTCACCTGGATTGAAGGATCTATCTCCACATAATCTATATGCCAGTCGATATCATTGGCATAGCCGTTGAATTTCATCACGAGCTTATAGTGCTTGTTGCGGAACACCGAGAAATTATCCTTGGTGTCTTCCCCGAGCATGAAGCGATAGATGATGGAGCCTTTTCCGGGGCGTCCGGCGTTCTGGCTTACATAATAGCCGCGCACTTCGACCCACGTGCCGCAAGGCACGCCGTCGCAACGGTAATCAAAGTCGGGATTGCGCACGCCGTCGGTATATTCAGGTGCGTTGGCGTTGGGAAAATCCACTACACCATCCTTATTGCCGTCCTGACCTTTATACTTCCCCCCGGTGCGCCCGTCGTTGGGTATGTGCTGATCATTCTCGAAAAAGAAGAGGGATAGTGGATCATCTTCAGTGTGATCGGATCCCAACTGGTTAGTGTTCGGACCATTGGAAAGATAAAGGCCGCATGCATCCTTATCAGCCTTTTTGTAACCGGGATAATCCTCTTTAAACTCCACTTTCTCGCCATCCGTATAGACGTCGCCCGTGGTCATCGCATAGCTGGGGCGCCCGAGCTTCACCTGCTTCGAGATATTCCTGATCTGTATGCTTTTGATATATACGGCCACCTGATGCTTCATATTGCTTGCGTCGAAGCTCACCGTGAGTTTCGACACAACGCGCTCCAGCCAGCCGTGAAGCGACATTGCGGGCTGATTGATCACCAGCTCGGGGGCCTCACTCTGACTTACGTTGGCGGTGGTGGCATCGCTGTAGGTAAGGAATCCGAACATCTGTTTGTTTTCCTTCACGTCGGTGTTCCAGTTGAGCGCGATATTGCGCAAATCGTTGTAGCTCATAATCTGCTCGGCATAGTCGCTCGGGAGGTGGGGCATATTGCCCACCACAATCATCTGGTAGCGGCCGTAGGGGAGGCGCAGTTTGAACCGGGCCTGAGGAGTCTGTGCCTCGGCCTGCTGAGGGATATTGCGGTCAACGTCCTTGATCACGAGCCCGTGGTCGGCACTGTTGAGTTCGATAGGGTCACCGTATAGAGTGGCATCACCATCGCCGGAAGGGGTATAGATCAGAAGCCAGAGATGCTCCAGATTCTTTATCGCATCGCCGGCTGTGCGTGTTGTGAGGTCGGTGGCGGCCAATGGCTTGAAGTTTACTTCCGCCGTCACGAGCGCATTCCCATCACCTATATCTCCGGGCAGGAAGTCGAAATCGTCGTGGCAGGAGCTAAACGTTAGACCGAGCACAACAGCAATCAGGATATTATATATTTTATTGATCTTAAATTTCATATTGTGTTAAGAGTCTGACGGGTTAGGAAGTGACGGGAATTAAAGCAATCCGCGCGGGTCATGCATCGGGTTCTTCTCCCTCTTCATATTTGTCGCCGAGGCCGAAATCAGGTTTAAGCCACACCTCCGTGTAGGGAAGGACATCTACTGTGAAATCAATGTCGGAAACGATCCGGTTCACCTGGAAACGGTAGATATTGTTGCGAAGCAGATATTGCCAGCCCTTGCCTGCATCAGGACGCCCGGAAGTCTTGTCGTAGTCGGCAAAATGAATGTAGTAATACTTTGCATCGCTAATTCCGTCAAGATCGGCGCCGGGGGCATGGAGCGTATGAAACCCTGATACCGTGATACGTATTGTGGGGCGCTCCGAAGGAGCCTCTTCCGAATAGAGCGGGAGATTCCTCATATCGTGGTCGGCGGAGTAAAGCTTCCATGTCCTTACCTTCGCCGTGTCGGCATCCTTGGTGATGAATGCTCGGGTGGAGCGTTCTGTCGTAGCAGGCAGGTTGGGAAAATCCGGATAGGCGATTGATTCGACCTTATTACCGTTGTATTTGAGCAGCGGGCCTAAGGTTCCGGCGGCATTGCTATTCAGCAGTTCGATTCCGGATATGTAGAGATTACCTGTGGGTTGCTCTGACTGCGCGAGGCGATCGATAACTTCAATCTTGTTGACGGCGCGCAGCAGGTAAAGGTCATTGGAGAGGGCGAATTCGTCTTCGCTTGCTTTTACCAGGTCAATAATCTGACCGCTGAGATAACCGAACATCGGAATGCCTCCGGATCCGTTATCAAACGGCAGCCATTGCGACATCGGCGTGTCGAATCTTGTGTTGGCGAGTTCGCTGAGCGTGCTGCGTTTGGGATAGGCCACACCGTTTGCCTTCCAGTTGGCCGCCATGGCGATGCTGAGTTGTGCCTCACCACTCCCCTCGTAGTCAGAAAGGAGACGGCGGGGCATTCTCAGTCTTACATTGTATTTGCTGCAACCGGTTCCGGTTATCGGCCGGATCTCCGTCACCGCGCCGGTAGTGTAGATCCAGTTTTCAGCGACTCCGGCCGCATCGTACACGTAGAAATGATAATCACGGTTATCAAGGTCTATACGGTTTTCGTTCTCCGTCCCCGGGTCGTATGTATAGTCGGAAGTGCTGAAGCGTGTGGCCGGCTCACCAGTGCCTTTCGCAATGATTCGGTCGGTAGTTATCAGGGTGAAGCAAAGAGTGAAAGTCTCCTCCTCCGGAGCAGCGGATTGCTTCGGATCCTCGCTCGCGCAACTTCCCAAAAGGGCCGGAAGCACGAGACATAGAAGTAAATATGCTTTAGAGATAACTTTCATTTTCAGCTGATGGTTATA
>CAMWYR010000036.1 GCA_947178505.1 uncultured Muribaculaceae bacterium
CAGAATGGAATTGGTGTATTGCGATATGATTTCAATGGTTGCGGTCAAAGCGAAGGTGAATTTCAAAATATGACCGTACCAAACGAGATTGAAGATTTGATAAATGTCGTTGCCTACGTGCGTCAGCTTCCGGTAACTAAGAATATATCATTACTCGGACATTCTCAGGGAGGTGTCGTTACCTCAATGGTTGCAGGAGATTGTGGCTATCCTCAAATTGAATGTGAGGTGCTTCTTTCAGCAGCATCCGTCCTCCGTGATGATGCGCTTAGAGGCATGACTCACGGTGGGCATTTCGACCCATGGCACCTTGATCAACCGACATACGAAGTTAGTGGTGGACATTCAGTCGGTCGTCCTTACATCCAGACCGCAATGACGCTACCTATATACGAAACAGCATCCAAATATACCGGACCAGCCCTTATCATAAACGGAATGGCAGACGTGGTGGTGCCTTATACTTACGCTGAACGGTACCATAAAGACTTAAAGGACAGTGAACTCATTCTTATCCCCGGTGAAGACCATACTTATAATTATAGTCCTGATTATGTAGTAGGTCTTGTATCCGATTGGCTGATTAGGCAACTAAGAGTAAATGATTAAAATGATTATCCACATAATTCCCCAATTGACAATCAAACAATTGGGGAATTTATTACTTATAAATACCTAATTACCATGATTTTACTTGTTAAATTATTTGGAATTCTCAATAATTTTTTGTAATTTTATATATCAAAACAAAATTACAACGCCATAAATCTCATAGAGTTCCAAAAACATTTCCCCAATGAGGAGGCTTGCAAAGAGCATCTGAAGACATATGGATTTATTCGGAAGGTTGATGGTTGCAAGTGTGATGTATCAGAACACGTTCATGCATAGGATGTATGAGAAAAGAGTGGGATGTAGGTAATTTATTATATAACTTAAGGATATTTATTGATATGGAAAAGACATTTTTAAATGAGGATGGAAGTTTGAACATAGAGCGTATAAATAAACTGCCCTACATGGAATTTACTGAGGTGTTAAGCAAAATGAGTCAAGCGCAGTATAAGGAATATATCACAGAGTAAACATTAAAACTACATATTACTGAATCAAGAAAACGAGTGCAAGCAATAAAAGTTAATCGAAGAAGAGGTGTAGATGCTGCTGTTTTTCTAAGAGAAATGAGAGAAAAATATATTATTAATGATACAATACAACATGATTGTGAATAAAAATAAATATCGATTTAAGGTTAATTTTTCTAATGAAATAAAGAATAAGATTCAGAAAATTTATTACCTTAATCGTAATAATACGCAAGCACTTTCCGCATGGAATGATTATCTCGAGAATATTTGAAGTTATTTATCAAATCCCACAATCGCATGGGATTATGCAAATTAACATACAGCACAAGCAAATGGTACATATTTCACCCATGCCTTTAATTTTAGTGGATGGAGCCTTAGCATCCCTTAGTGAAAGTTTACCACTAATTGTTACATCAACGTATATGAGACATCTTTTCCCAATCTGCTTAAAATATTGTTTATCTTGAGGTGTATATGTATTAGTGTATATGTATTTAGGTCTTATAAGCGTTGAGGAGTGAACACTTTTCAGTAAAACAGCGTTCAACCATTAAAGGGATTCCTGTGCATGTTGCCGGATTAAGAAAATTGGAAGCTATGCAATCCAATAGAACCCCGATATAGTCAAACCTTAAATAAATTATGGAAGCACAAGCTAAAATGTTCTGTTACCAGTGTCAGGAGACAGCGAAGGGAACCGGTTGTACTCTCAGAGGTGTATGTGGAAAACTTCCTGAGACTTCGGCACGTATGGACTTACTACTCTATGCCACTCGCGGCGTTGCAATTCTCAATGATCTGCTTCGCGCAGCCGGTGCGCCTCAGAAAGATGCCAGCCATCAGATTATCGATGCTCTCTTCACGACAATCACAAATGCCAACTTTGAGAATAATAGTCTTGATGGCTTTATCCGCCGTGCATTTCAGATGAAGCGCGAACTCATTGCCAAATGTCACGAGCTTGGTATAAAGGTTCCCGATGTTCCTGAGGTTACCATCGAAGCCGACCCCGAGGATTATGAAAAGCTTGAATCCGTTACTGGAGTCCTTGCAGAGACTGATCCTGATAAACGGGGTCTTAAACAGCTCGCTATCTATGGTGCGAAAGGTGCGGCGGCTTACGCTCGCCATGCTGCAAATCTTAAATATGAGGATGACGATGTCTATGCATATGTTGAGAAAGTACTTAAAGAGGTGAGCCGTGAAGACATCTCCGTCGACGAACTGGTGAAACTCGTGCTCTATATGGGAGAGGGTGGCGTCAAGGCAATGGCATTGCTCGACAAGGCCAATACCGAGACCTACGGTAATCCTGAGATCACGAAGGTAAATATCGGCGTGCGTAAGAATCCCGGAATCCTTATCTCAGGGCATGACCTTCATGATCTCGAGGAACTTCTCGAACAGACCGCAGGGACGGGAGTAGATGTTTATACTCACTCAGAGATGTTGCCAGGTCAGTATTATCCGTTCTTTAAGAAATATCCTCATTTTGCAGGAAATTATGGTAATGCATGGTGGAAGCAGGTAGATGAGTTCGAGACCTTCAACGGTTGTTTCGTGTTCACGTCTAACTGTATCGTTCCCCCTCGTAAGACCGCTACATATACCGATCGTATCTATACTCTCGGAGTAGTGGATATGCCTGGCACAACACACATCGAAGCCGATGCCGAAGGCCACCACGACTTCTCTGCCGTTATTGAACGGGCAAAGAAATGTCCCGCTCCGACTGAAATCGAGCAAGGTGAAATTGTAGGTGGATTCGCGCATCATCAGGTGCTCGAACTTGCTCCGAAAATTATTGAACTCATCAAGAGCGGTAAGATCCGCAAGTTTGTCGTAATGGCCGGTTGCGATGGAAGATTCCCATCAAGAAACTATTATACGGAGTTTGCTGAAGCCCTTCCCAAAGATTGCGTGATCCTCACCGCAGGATGTGCGAAGTATCGTTACAACAAACTCCCTCTTGGCGATATCGAAGGAGTGCCGCGTGTTCTCGATGCCGGACAGTGTAACGACTCTTACTCACTTGTGCGGATAGCGCTTGCGCTCAAGGACGCATTCAATGTAGAAAGCGTCAATGATCTTCCTATTGTCTATAATATCGCTTGGTATGAACAGAAAGCGGTGATCGTATTGTTGGCTCTGCTCTATCTGGGAGTACAGAACATTCATACCGGACCGACTCTCCCCGCATTCTTCACTCCCGACATTCTGAAGGTGCTTCAGGATAATTTCAACATCGCTACTATTTCAACAGTAGAGGATGATATTAAAACGTTGATAGGCTGATAGATCAGCGTGTATATTATTATCTCGGCTCGTAGCAGAGCCGAGATATTTTTTAACTATATCTAAATATCGGAAAGCTATTACTTATGAGAAAATCGCGCAAAGATGAAGAAATAGCCGATAAGTGTGCCAGACAGAATGCCATTATCCATAGCTATCTCATGGCTATTGACCATGCGTTGTTATGGATTGCCGCTCTTAGTCTTGCTGCATATTTTCATTTGTCTGAGAATTTTACTCGGGCAGAAGCACTTCTTTTCTCTACATTAGTGGCCTACGGAGCTTATCTGTGCGAGAGTCTTCTCGGCACAGTCAAGGCTATTTCAGGATTGACGGAGCATGATTTAGATTGCCGCAAAGCAGGACTCTGGGGGTGGATCGCACTGAATATTGCTGTAAATGTAGGATTATCCATTCTATTTCTCCATTATGAATCCTGGATTTTTCTTGTTCTTATCATCCTGACGGCGGGTTGGCAAAAGTATATGGATGGTCGCATTCCACCCCGACTGACTGCTACTGCCAAGCCATTAGCTAAAAGAAATATCCGATAATATACTTTAGTTTTTTAAGTTATGAAAATTTCTCCTACGCTGATGCTCACGATAGGGCTTGTGGCATTCGCGCTCTTTGCAGTTCTTCTGCTCATCTCATTTATTATCACGATGCGTAACCGCCGGATAATCCGTAAAAAGTATAATTCACCACAATAGCAATTAATCCATAGCTTCACATATGCGCCTTTATTATGATATTTCAACTCATGAGCGAGCTTTTTCACTCCTAATTTTTGATGCTTTAATGGGCACAGTATATCACCACGGCCATACCATCCCGATACCTCATTGAAATAATGCGTTCTCTCTATCTGAAGGGGGCCGGAATCACAGACCTATGGCTTCAATACGCAGCCATGTCCATATTTCTATCTATTTTTAAATTTGCATATCAATTCTATCCAAACTATCCATAGTTGAATCTGAAAGAAGGAGAATGAGTAATAAGTTTTCAATAAGAAAATATACGGCCATCATTGCGATTCTGATGGTACTCGTGATGACAGTGCTCGACGTTACGCTGATTAATGTCTCGCTCCCGGTTCTCGCTGCTGAACTGCATGTATCAGATTCTCTTACCGTATGGCTGGTAACCGTCTATCAGTTGATTATCACAATGTTGCTGTTACCGCTCTCCTCCGTTGGCGACCTTTACAGTTACCGCCGTAATTTCCTTGTGGGGGTCGTCATCTTCACCATAGCTTCCGGTCTCTGCGCGTTGTCCGGCTCGTTCACTATGATCCTGATATCAAGAGCAATCCAGGGTTTTGGGGCAGCCTGCGTCATGAGTGTCAATATCGCCCTTACCCGCCTCATCTATCCGCGCGAGATTCTCGGGCGCGGATTAGCCCTCAATGCGATGGTTATTGCCGTGGCCACTGCGGCAGGGCCTACTATCGCCGGGGCTATTCTTTCTGTCGCATCCTGGCACTGGCTTTTTCTTATCAATATTCCGCTCGGAGTCATTGCTTTTTGCATAGGACTCCGGCTTCTTCCGCAGAATCCTCCTAAGGAGCATAAGGCCGGGTACGACTGGATAAGCGCTATTGAAAATGTAGTTACTTTCGGACTTATCTTTTATGCATTGGGCAGTTTTGCCCGAAAAGGAGACCTGGGCATTAATATCATTCTTCTGTTGATCGGTATCGGAGTAGGAATCTTTTACGTGCGTCGTCAGTTACATCGCGAATCGCCAATGCTGCCGGTCGACCTATTCCGAATCAGATTATACTCGCTGAGCATCATTACATCCGTGTCTTCTTTCATCGCGCAGAATCTTGTGATGATTTCCCTCCCGTTTCTCTTCCTTAACAATTTCGGTTTCTCGGAAATCACCACCGGTTTCCTGATGACGCCCCTCCCTCTTGTAACCATCATTGTTGCTCCTTTGGCTGCACGCTATATTGAGCATCACAACCCCGGGCTCACGGCATCGGTCGGAATGGGAGTGTACGCAGTCGGTATAATCCTTCTGTCCACGTTGAGCCACGCCGATGCTTCGGTTGTGAATATCGCCTGGCGTATGGCCGTGTGCGGTATCGGATTCGGCCTTTTCCAGACACCGAATAATGTCGTGATGGTAATCGCTACGCCGTTACACCGCACCGGCAGCGCCGGAGGTATGCAGAGCACTGCGCGCCTTGTTGGTCAGACTCTCGGAGCTACCTTTGTTACGCTTATCTTTGCAATGTCTTTGCCTGTTGTTTCAGTGCGTGTTTGTCTCTATTTAGCAACGGGTATGGCGCTGCTGGCCGGGATTTTCAGCCTCAATAGGGTAGGACGGATCAAGCAGCAGTCGTGAGCGGAAGACGCGAGTCTTAATGGCATCAAGAAATTTTAGTGGATGGTGCCTAAGATTCGGGGGATTATCCGCCAGATGGTAAAGGCTGAGTCACGCGCCTCCTCGGCATCCTGAGTCTGACCTGATCTGAAAAAAATCGGCTCATATCTGTTTTCATTTTCAGATATGAGCCGATTTTTTGTTTTGTCGGGGAAGGGTAGTGGTGTCAGAAAATATGCTTGGTCACTTTATTACCCTTCTTGCATACATATATCCCCTGAGTGGGTTGATCAACCTTCGTGCCCATAAGGTCGTACCATTCTTCTGAAAGCGTCGTTTCAGTATTTTCATCATTGAGCTCGGGAATTTCCGTTACGATTCCATTCGGGAGCATACGCGCCAGAAGAGGCTTGGAATATTCGCCGTCATGGTAAGACTTAGCTGAAATCTCCACATAGTGATTCTGGGCAGTAGGTGCATGCACGAGGAATACTTCATCTTGCTCTCCAACCTTATTGCTCCATTCTTCTTCATCATTAGACTCATCCATAGTCATATAACGGGTGGCAGACGCCTTGACCACGACATCAGGATTCACAATATTACCGAGGGCGTCACATTCATGGGCTTTGACATGCAGTTCTCCACGGTTGGCGACTATCTCGCAGGTCTTGGTAGCGGTATATTCCCTCATCGAAACAGCTCCGCGGTCGGCCAGGAAACTCATTTGTGAAAGTTCCATCCATGAATCAACACTACGCGCAGGAGCGTGCACCCGTAACTTCATGTAATCTTCTGTAGTGCGTTCAGGAAGCGTGAACAACACATATATTGATCCTCCAATGGAATGTGATTTTCTTCCGGCTATGATGATTTCGTCGGAGCCTCCGGCTGGCTCGGCATAACCGGCATCATCTGAAAAAATTGGGTTAGATGAAACCATCAGATCAAAGGTAATATCTTCATCGAGCAATTCTATACTATAATGATTGATTGAGAATTGCACAGCCAATTTATAATAATTGTAGTCGAGCGGCATCACCGACCTGATCGTAGTCACCTGAGGTTCGGTAAAACCGGTATACGCTCCGTAATTTGAGTAAGGATGGCTGAAGCCATAACTCTCCCAATAAGTGCCTCCAAGCATCTGCGTTGAAGTCATTGTCACATAAGGGTCATTATTCCGTGGCCAGTTATGGGCCAGCATATACTGCTCATGATTGAACGGATAGTAATTGATAAGTTCAGCCTTCATGACTGAGAACGCAAACAAGGAACTCAGGCCCAGAAGCAATGGTCTGAAGATTTTCATAAGTAGTTTATAAAGTGGACGTGCAGAATATTCTGCGCATCAAAAATAACACAATCTCCTGATATATAAAAATTATAATCAATAAAAGTGCAGAAATAGTTATAAATATCCTGATATTAAGCTCTTTTAAGACACTGTTCCATTAAGTGTGTCTGAGTGAAGACATGAAAAAAGGAGCAGCCAAATTTGACCGTCCGAACAAATTGATAATTTTAGTGGATGGAGCCTTATCGAGGAGTGATATGTATGCGGTCATCTTTCGACTTTGAGGGGAAGGACAGCCCGGGCAAATTCCTTCTAATTAACCGTCGGTACTCACATAGAGTAAACGTTTTGCTTTTACGTTGTCTAATATAGTAAAGTTAAGGATATGAGACTGAAAGTGAAATATACTGCATGGTTAATGTGCGTTCTTTTCCTTTCCACAGCATTCAGAGTGTCGGCATTTTCCAATGAGTCGCTCCCTTATGTGATTTCTTATAAGTGGGGACTTATTCATAAGGACGCCGGCGAGGCAACCCTGAGGCTCGAGAGGAAGGGTGACAATTATAATGTGTCGCTCGTGGCCAAGACAAAGCCGTGGGCGGATAAGGTCTATATGGTGCGTGATACTCTTCTCGGCACTATCCGGATTAAGGATATGAAGCCTCTGAGTTATTCGAAGATTGCGCATGAAAAGGGGAAGTATTCCCGTGATGACATTCACTATAGCCACAACGGAGAAAGCTCCACCGGCCACGTGAAAAGACTCCGTATTAAAAAGAATGTCCCCGTCACCTCCGAAAAAAATCTCTCAGCCTCCGGACCGGTGTATGATATGCTCTCAATCTTCTATTACCTGCGCCAGCTCGACTATTCTCAGCTCAACAAAAATAAGATTTATACGGCCACGGTATTTTCCGGTGAGAAGAAAGAGAAAGTCAGAATCAGGAGTCTGGGAATAGAGAAGATTAAGCTGAAGGATAAGACTGAGAGAGAAGCCTATCACATCAGGTTTAACTTCACCCGGGAGGGAGGAAAGAAATCAAGTGATGACATTGATACATGGATTTCAACTACCCCCGAACATATTCCCTTATATCTCGTAGGACGGCTTCCGGTGGGGGAGGTTCGTGCCTATTACACAGGTAAATAATCTTGCCGCAAACAGCACCGTTCTATCCTCAGGAACTAAATAAAAAAAATCGGAGAAGCCTTTGCTCCTCCGATTTTTTTATTTTATCAGGGTAATGTGAATTATTTCAGATTAAGAAGTTCAAGTGCCTTCTCGGCGGCAGCAGTGACACCATCAGCATCCTTACCGCCTGCCTGCGCGAAGAAGGGCTGGCCTCCGCCACCACCTTTCATCAGCTTGGCAGCTTCCCTTACTATCTGCGAAGCGTTGAATCCCTCTTTCACCATATCATCACTGAGCATGATTGTGAGAGTAGGACGGCCTTCATTCACCGTATTGGCAATGAACGTAGCCTGTCCGTTTGCTTCTTTACGCAGTATAAAGGCAATATTTTTCACTATATCCGGCAGACGGTTTCCAGATAGACGATAGAGTGTTACGCCATTCACGATTGTGGCTTTCTCCTGAATCTCTTTTGCAAGGGCATTTGTGCGCTCGGCTACGAAGCCTTCAACCTGACGGCGAAGATCGCCATTCTCTGCGATAGCCTTTCTAACGGTGGCCTTTACATCAGCTGAGTTACCGAGGATTTCCTTGATATCTGCCATCACATCCTGAAGATCATCAAACATCTTCTCCATGCCTTCGCCTGACACTGCTTCGATACGGCGGATGCCGGCGGCGATAGAACTTTCGTTGATGATGCGGATCATTCCGATATTACCGGTATTGGCAACATGCGTACCTCCGCATAACTCGATTGATGAACCATATTTCACTACTCGCACCTTATCGCCATACTTTTCTCCGAAAAGTGCCATGGCACCAAGTTTCTTGGCCTCGGCAATCGGAAGCTCGCGATGCTCTTCGAGCGGCATCGCTTCACGGATACGGGAATTGACAAGATGCTCAACCTTGCGGATCTCCTCCGGAGTTAGTTTCTGGAAATGTGAGAAGTCAAATCGGAGCGATTCAGGCGACACGTAAGAACCTTTCTGCTCTACGTGCGTGCCGAGCACCTCACGAAGCGCCTCATGGATAAGGTGAGTGGCAGAGTGATTGGCTGAGGTAGCCTTTCTGGAAGCCAAGTCAATCTTTGCTGTGAATTCCCCTGACGGATCAGAGGGAAGTTTCTTAGTAAGATGCACGGCAACATTATTCTCCTTCTTTGTGTCGAAGATTTCAATGGTCTCACCATCCGCGCCTACGAGCACACCCTTGTCGCCGACCTGTCCACCCATTTCTGCATAGAAAGGAGTGCGTGTGAGCATGATCTGATAATATTCCTTGCCTTTCTGCTTGACCTTGCGATATTTAAGGATTCGCGTGGGGCATTCATATTCATCATAGCCAACGAACTCCTCGTCGCCGTTGTTTACTTCCACCCAGTCGGATGTCTCGAGCGATGCCGCGCTCCGGGCTCTTTCCTTCTGCTTGTTCATATTCTTGTCAAATCCCTCCTGATCGACAGTCATGCCGTTCTCGCGAAGGATAAGTTCGGTAAGGTCAAGCGGAAATCCGTAGGTGTCATAAAGAGTGAATGCATCTGCTCCGTCAAGCACGCTCTTATTCTCCGACTTAGCCTTCTTAATCCGGCTGTCGAGTAGTTTGATACCGTTCTCAAGTGTGCGTAGGAAGGATTCCTCCTCCTCCTTTATCACCTTCTTGATAAGTTCTTTCTGGGCCGGAAGTTCAGGATAAGCTTCTCCCATCTGGTCAACGAGCGTATCGATCAGTTTGTAGAGGGTAGCTTCTTTCTGATCAAGGAAAGTGTAGACATAGCGTACGGCACGGCGAAGAATGCGACGGATCACATATCCGGCCTTTGCATTAGAAGGAAGCTGGGAGTCGGCGATGGAGAATGCGATCGTGCGCACATGATCGGCAGCCACTCGCATTGCGATGTCCACCTTCTCATCCTCGCCATACTTCTTTCCGGTCACTTCGCTAAGCTTAGCGATGATGGGAGTAAAGATGTCCGTATCGTAGTTCGACTTCTTTCCCTGGAGTGCCATGGTGAGGCGCTCGAAACCCATACCGGTATCGATTACCTTTGCGGGAAGCGGCTCCAGATGTCCGTCGGCCATCCGGTTGTACTGCATGAATACGAGATTCCAGATCTCGATCACCTGGGGATTATCTTTATTTACAAGTGATGCGCCGTCGACTTTAGCACGTTCCTCATCGCTGCGGAGGTCGATATGAATCTCGCTGCAGGGTCCGCAAGGGCCGACATCGCCCATTTCCCAGAAATTATCGTGTCGGTTGCCATTGATGATATGGCTTTCAGGAAGATGCTTTTTCCATATTTCAGCAGCCTCATTATCACGTTCGAGATTCTCCTTGGCATATCCTTCGAACACGGTTGCGTAAAGTCGGTTGGGATTAAGCTTGAGCACGTCAACAAGATATTCCCATGCCCAGTCGATTGCCTCTTTCTTGAAATAGTCGCCGAACGACCAGTTGCCGAGCATCTCGAACATCGTATGATGGTATGTATCGTGGCCTACCTCCTCAAGGTCATTGTGCTTTCCTGACACGCGAAGGCATTTCTGACTGTCGGTGACTCTGCGGCTTTCCGGCTGACGGTTGCCGAGAATGATATCCTTAAACTGATTCATTCCCGCATTTGTAAACATTAGGGTCGGGTCATCTTTCAAGACCATGGGAGCCGAAGGCACGATCTTATGGCCCTTCCCGGCAAAGAATGTCTTGAATGATTCTCTAATTTCTTTAGAAGTCATATATGGTTTTGATGTTTCAATTGCAAATTTAATAATTTTTATCTACATACAGAATAATTCGCTCCTGCTAATTTGAATTATTGAGGGCAATTTGCTATTTTTGTAGTCGGAATGTGGCCGGATGCCATCCGGCTTTTCATTTTCACGCCCATGAAGCGAAATATAATCTACAGATATAATTCGGAAACGGATAATTACGAACGCATTTTCCCGTCGTGGAAACAACGCGCTCTGAAGGCTGTGATATTTCTGGGTTGCTCTGTTCTTGTGGGGCTGTTCATTTATTTTGTGCTTACCGGTCTCTGGGGATCTCCTACGGAAGCAAACCTGCGTAAGGAGAATGCCGCGCTCAAAATTCAGTACAATATCCTGAACCGTCGTCTGGAGAATTCATTGCGCGTGATGGGAGATATTCAGAAGCGCGACGATAATTTCTACAGAGTCATGATGCAGATGGAGCCGCTTTCGCATAGCCAGAGATTTGCCGGTCTTGACAATGAGAAACGGTATAAGGCTCTTAGTAAAATTCCTGACGCAAGTCTTGTCACTCTTCTTACGCAGCGGCTCGACCTTTTCGATCGCCAGCTCTATGCTCAGTCGCTCTCCTTTGACCAATTGAAGAAGGCTGCGTCAGAGCAGAAAGATAAGCTCTCGCACATTCCTTCGATCCTTCCTATCAATATAAAGGATTATTCGATGTCGTCGGGTTATGGCTACCGGCGCGACCCCGTGTATGGCTCAACTAAGTTTCATGAGGGGCTTGATTTTGCTGCCTCTGTCGGTACGCCGGTATATGCCACGGCAGACGGTGTCGTAGAGGCTGCTGAAAGAAAATCGGCCTACGGTAATTGTGTCGAGATCAGTCACGGCTATAATTATCTGACCCGTTATGCTCATCTGAATGAGATTCTCGTGAAGCCGGGACAGACGGTGAAGAGAGGCGATCTTATTGCAAAAGTCGGTTCTACAGGAAAATCTACCGGACCTCATCTTCATTATGAGGTCAGGTTTAAGGATCAGCCGCAGAATCCTGTGAACTATTACTTTATGGATCTTTCACCTGAACAGTATGATCAGATGCTGATGGAGGCTGAAAATGCAGGCCATGTGATGGACTAATTGATTTTCGAATGGAAACCGACGATTTAGATAAAAAATTCTATAAGATTAAGGATGTCGCCGAGCTTCTCGGCGTGCAGCCGAGCACTTTGCGCTATTGGGAAAGTGAATTTACGGGAATTAATCCGCGTCGCAGCAAATCCAATCAGAGGTTTTATACGTCTGATGATATCAACCGGCTCAGAATGATATATTATCTCATCAAGGTTAAGGGGCTGCGAATAGAGGCCGCAAAGGAGGAACTCAGACTTAACCGGCAGAACATTTCCAACCGGATGAAGGTGATTGATCTGCTCACGCGAACACGTAACGAACTCGAGGAAATCATGGGCGCGTTAGGAAAGCGGAGATGACCCCCTCGGATCTCCGGCCTTTCTGAAGTCAGCTGCCGGCGGTCAAATTGGAGTTATAGTAAACCGGATCGCCCGTTACTTCCTCTCCTATGAACGACGGCAGATCAAATGGTTCGTCGACGCTCTCTAATTCGATCTCGGCTAAAGTGAGCGGGGCGGGCAAGCTGAGAAATTCATCGATCTCCCACACGTGATTCCCCTCACGAACAAGATACCTTATTTTTTCAAGTACGGGAGGCACGCAGAGTGCCAGCATACTCTCGGCATCTGCCTGTGGAATCTCATACTCAAACTCCTGGCGCACGCATCCATCTGTGCTCCCTTTTACGGTGAGATATCCTTTGTCATCTTTGATCCTGACCCTGACCGTCCGCTCAGGATCTCTGCTCAGATACCCCTGACGGATTCTTACCTGTTTCTCCGCTCTTTGATGGTAATCAGTATCGGTTACCAGGAACTTTCTTTCAATCTCTAATCCCATGTCGTCTTATTATTTTAGATTGCACTGTTTTGTGTGTTGAAATGTCGGGTTGAGGGTGTCTTACGCTTTTAGGGCCAACATTTTGCCTTTTATAAACGTGTCTATCCGATCTTCTCTATTTCATGCTGCTGATTATAATAATGTATCGGCTTATACGTTTTACAAGCAGTAACTTTTCGATTACCCGAAATCCGCATCGCAAATTTAATAAAGATACGCGAAATACGGAACTATTTTACTCTTAATTATAGAATAGTTAGAATGGTATTGACCGACATTCTTAAAAGACTCATTATTCCCCTTTGCATCACAGGCATCGTGACCGGAGCAGGCTATGCAGCCGAATCTCAGGCCACTGTCGCTCAGCATGCCAAGGCAAAGGGAAAGAAAGTTGCGCGTAAGATTGTCGGTCTGGTGATTGATGAGTCTACAAATGAACCCCTTTCATTCGTAAACGTATATTCAAAGGACTATAAGGCCGGCGTCACGACCGATCTGGATGGAGTATTCACCGTTCATCTCCCGGCCGGTGCGCGGTTTGAGGTCAGTTCTCTCGGTTATGAAAAAATGACCGTAAAGGTGCCGGATAGCCGGGTAGATACCCTTAAGGTCTTTATGAAGCCATCCACCACAGCGCTGGAGGAAGTGGTGATAAAACCGAAGAAAAATAAATATTCTAAGAAAAATAATCCCGCAGTCGAACTTATGCAGCGCGTGCGTGCCGACCGAAGCGCTCAGGATCCTTTTCAGTTGCCTGATTATAGTTACGACCGATATGACAAGACCGTGATCGGCCTCAACGACTACAAAGGCTATCTTCCCGGTGAAGATGGAAAAGTGAAGGGAAAGTTCAGGGGGCTTGCAGAATTGGTGGATACCGGTCTCTGGACCGGTAAGCGCATCCTTGATATCTCTATGAAAGAGACAGTCGCCACGCACATCACCAACTCTTCCGGAGCGGGTAAGGAAGTGATCCGCGCAAGAAGATCAAACGGTATTGATAAGTCTCTTAATGATGACTATACCAGAGCAGTCTTTGAAGATCTGCTTCGGGAGGTCGATGTTTATGCTAACGATATCCCCGTGATGCGCAACAGGTTCGTGAGTCCGCTGTCAGCGATCGGTGCCGATTTCTATAAGTATTTTATTACTGATACAGTCCTTATCGGGACAGGCCGTTGCGTGGAACTTACTTTCGCGCCGCGCAATGCGGAGTCTATGGGCTTTAACGGTCGTCTTTATATTCCTGTAGAGGATAGCGTGAAGTATGTCAGGCGCGTTACAATGCGTCTTCCGAAGGCTGCAAATGTCAACTATGTCGAGAATATGATTCTGAGCCAGACCTTCTCAAAGGATTCTCTGGGCAAAGTGCATAAGACTCTCGACGATATGGTGGTGGAGCTCCATATCGCAGGCCCTGTCGGCCGTGCCTATGTGTCGCGTCAGTCGAGATATCTCAATAACGGTGTGCGACATCGCGACGATCTTGAGGAATATTATGATAAGATAGGGTCTCTTTTTGTATTGGATGATGCCGATGAGCGGGATCCCGATTACTGGACAGGACAGCGAATGATTCCGCTGACGAGTGCGGAGAGTCAGCTTGCTTTTGAAGAATCACCTTTCCGTAAATTCCCGATTATTTATTGGACTTCAAAGGCAGTGGAACTGATTATCAAGGGCTATGTGCCTACCGGAAAGAAGAGTAAGTTTGATTTCGGTCCGATCGATACCTTCATCAGCCATAATGCCACAGAAGGATTTCGATTCGGGGTCGGAGGTCTCACAACTGCAAATCTCTTGAGCCGTTTGTTCGGGCGTGGATACGTAGCTTACGGATGCAAGGATCACAAATGGAAATATCGTGCTGAGCTGGAATATTCATTCCTTCCTAAGCGGTATCATTCGCGTGAATTTCCGGTTAACGGCCTGCGCCTCAGCTATCAATATGATGTCAATCATCTCGGTCAGCATTACATGTCGAATAATGCAAGCAACCTTCTTAATTCGATCAAGCGTCTTGACAGCAACCTCTCTTCTTATGTGCGCCAGGGCCAGCTGGAATATAATATCGAGTGGCTTAATCATCTGTCGCTCAATGCAACTCTTAATTATCAGCGTCAGGAGGCTTCGCGTTATGTGAAGTTCATTGCTCAGGATGGCACCAACCGAAGCCACTACACGCAGAATAGTCTGAGGGTTGGTGTCCGCTGGGCTCCGGGAGAAAAGTTCATGCAGACTTATAATGAACGCAAGGCCATCAATCGCGACGGATGGATATTCTCATTGGCTCACACAATCGGACCCAAAGGTCTGTTTGGCTCGGAATTCACTCTGAACCTCACGGAATTTTATGTGCAGAAGCGAATATGGTTCTCCGCTTTTGGATATGCAGACATCCTTTTAAAGGGGGCTAAATTATGGAACCAAGTGCAATTCCCTGCGCTTTTGTGGCAGAATGCTAATGTGGCGTATACGGTTCAGACTGAGACTTTCAGCTTGCTTAACCCGATGGAATTTGCAATGGACCAGTACGTTTCGCTCGACCTTAATTATAATATGAACGGTTTGATTTTCAATCGGCTTCCTCTCATCAAGAAGCTTAAGCTCAGAGAAGTCCTGACGTTCAAAAGTTTTATGGGGAGCCTTACTAAGAAGAATAATCCGGAATATAATGATAATCTTTTTTTATTCCCGGATCCGGCTACTCAGATTATGGAAAAAACTCCTTATATGGAATTGGGAGTAGGAATCGATAATATTCTGACCTTCCTCCGTCTGGATTATATCTGGCGATTAAGCTACAGACACAAGGCCGGATGCCCTGATTCCGGGCTCCGTTTCTCGTTCCACTTCGCTTTCTGATTTCAACATTGATAAAACAAATGCCTTCATTCCGGGTGGAGTGAAGGCATTTGTATTATGTGTTAATATGAATTATCAGTGGAGTTCTTGTCAGAGGCCGTAGCGCTCTTCGATCTTAGCCCAGTCCACGAGATCCCAGATGCGGTTGAGATATTCAGCGCGTCGGTTCTGATAATCCAGATAATAGGCATGTTCCCAGACGTCGAACACAAGGATAGGCGTCAGATTTGACGTAATGGGGTTTTCGGCATTCTTCCCTTGTGTGATATAGAGCTGCCCTTTGTCATCGCTCGACAGCCAAACCCAGCCTGAGCCGAAAAGAGTTGCGCCAGCCTCATTCATTTTCTTCTTGAACTCTTCAAAACTTCCGAATTGTTCGTCGATTTTATCAGCAAGCTTACCCGCGGGAGCCTTCTGGCCACGAGGATTGAACTGGAAGAAATAGAAGATATGATTCCATGCTTGGGAAGCGTTGTTGAACAATCCGCCTTCACTCTTTCGGATGATATCTTCAAGAGCCATATCCTCATATTCAGTGCCTTCGATAAGTTTATTCAGATTGTCTATGTATGCCTGTTCATGCTTGCCGTAATGATATTCCACTGTTGTTGCTGATATTACAGGTTCTAAATCAGCAGTGGAATAGGGTAGACGTGGACGTGTAAATTTCATAATACCTATTTATTAAGTTAAGAAAAAGAGATAGAGACAATGTGCAGTCTCTATCTCTTCAACAATTTACATTATTTGTGGGTTCAGTCAAAAATAGAATCCCAGTCTTTCCACACCGGTTCATATCCGGCATTCCTGATTGCCCGCGCGACATCTTCCGGTGAGCGCTCGTCAGACACTTCGAACTGTTCAAGCGAATCAGGCTCCGTAGCGTAGCCGCCCGGATCAGTCCGGCTCCCTGCGCTCATTGATGAGACACCAAGAGTTAAGATATTGTCACGGTAGAATGGTGTCTCGCGGGTCGACATTGAGATGTCAATGTCATGATCAAAAAGTCTGAATGCAAGCATCAGACGCAGCAACTGACGGTCGGAAATAATCGTTTTCGGCTGATATCCGCTTTCTGACGGACGCATCCGCGGGAAATTGACCGAGTAGCGCGATCTCCAGTATTTTTTCTGGAGATAGCGCAGATGGCGTGCCATCATGACAGTGTCAGTGCGCCAGTCTTCAAGACCAAGCAGCACGCCTAACCCTATCTTATGCACGCCCGCATCCCCCATACGGTCGTAGCCGTTAAGGCGCCAGTCGTAGTGCGACTTCATGCCGCGCGGGTGATACTGTTTATAAGCCTCTCGATGATATGTCTCCTGAAAACAGACTACACCGTTCAGTCCTGATTGGGTCAGACGGTAATATTCCTCAGCCTTCAGCGGCTGAATCTCAAGAGTCATATTATGAAAGTGAGGGCGCACTGTCCGGAGCACTTTCTCCATATACTCCACACCACAGAGCGAAGGATATTCACCGGAGACGATAAGAATATTCTCAAAGGGGCCGAGTGTTTTTATCGCCTCGCATTCCTGCTCTATCTGATCCATCGTGAGCGTGGTGCGTGTGAAGGGATTATCGTGGTTGAATCCGCAATAGACACACTTGTTGGTGCACGCATTCGACACGTACATCGGAATGTAGAGTGAAATGGTCTTCCCGAAACGCTCCTGAGTGAAATGACGGCTAAGAAGGGCCATTTTCTCAAGGTGCGTATCTGCCGCTTCTGATATCAGCACTGCGAAATCTTCCGGGGTAAGGAGAGTGCGGTTACGCTCCGCCTTGGTGAGCACGCGCAGTACGTCGGCCTCGGTGGCCTGCTCCACCAAGGCTATGGTCGCATCCCAGTCATATTCACTGATTTTGTCGGCGAACCCATGTCCGAATACTGCACTCCCGTCAGGATCACTTCTGAATTTCTTCTTATTTTCTTCTGCTGACATATCAGCCCTCTTTACATTTATCGGCGATATTCTGTGAAATGCGCATAGCGCAGAAGTTAGGACCGCACATAGTGCAGAAACGGTCATCGGCATCTGGCGCGTTTCGTCTGGATTCAAGATAGTATTCCTTCGCTCTTTCAGGATCAAGCGAGAGGTTGAACTGATCTTTCCATCTGAAATCATAACGTGCCTTGCTGAGAGCTTTATCTCTTACATCAGCCCCGGGGAACTGACGTGCGAGATCGGCGGCATGAGCCGCAATCTTATAGGCGATCACACCGTCGCGCACATCCTGAAGATTGGGCAGCGACAGATGCTCCTTCGGGGTTACATAACAGATCATCGCAGTTCCCAATGAAGAGATGATGGCCGCACCAATTGCCGAGGTAATGTGGTCGTAGCCGGGCGCGATATCCGTAGTGAGGGGGCCGAGCGTGTAGAAGGGAGCCTCAAAACATACGTCTTTCTGCTTGTCCATATTCTCCTTAATCTTATGCATGGGCACATGGCCGGGGCCTTCGATAAGTACCTGCACATCATGCTCCCAGGCCTTCTTCGTGAGTTCACCAAGGATCTCAAGTTCGAGGAACTGCGCACGGTCGTTGGCATCATCGGTTGAACCGGGACGCATACCGTCGCCTAATGAGATTGCCACATCATATTTATTGAGAATCTCGCAGATTTCATCGAAATGGGTATAAAGGAAGCTTTCTTCATCATGCTCCACACACCATTGGGTCATGATCGAACCTCCGCGCGAGACGCATCCTGTAAGACGCTGCTCAACAAGCTTGGCATGTTCACGGAGCACGCCGGCATGTATCGTGAAATAGTCTACTCCTTGCTCACATTGCTCGATAAGAGTGTCGCGGTAGATTTCCCACGTGAGTTTCCTGACATCTCCCTTCACTTTCTCAAGGGCCTGATAAATAGGCACCGTTCCTACCGGCACCGGACAGTTGCGGATGATCCATTCGCGTGTTTCATGGATGTTATCCCCGGTGGAGAGGTCCATAAGTGTATCTCCTCCCCAGTAGCAGCTCCATACTGCCTTAGCCACTTCCTCCTCAATCCCGGATGATAGCGCGGAATTGCCGATATTCGTGTTGAGTTTCGTTGAGAACCGACTGCCGATTATCATCGGCTCTGCTTCAGGATGATTTATATTTGAGGGAATCATCGCACGTCCTGCCGCGATTTCATCGCGCACGAACTCGGGGGTAATGAAAGATTCGATTCCGCGCTCCTTATTATCCAGATTCTCGCGTATGGCCACATATTCCATTTCGGGGGTCACTATGCCTTTACGCGCGTAGTGCATCTGTGTGACGCGGTGACCCTCCTTTGCTTTCCTCGGCTTGTGCTCGATAGGAAAGCGGATGGCGTCGAGCGTGGAATCTGCCCTGCGTTTGCGTCCATATTCGCTTGTGATATCATCAAGCAGCTCTGTGTCGTTACGGCCCTCGATCCATGTCTCTCTCAATCGGGGGAGGCCCTTGTTGATATCCACCTCTACCTCCGGGTCAGTAAAGACTCCCGACGTATCGTAAACGACAACATCTTCGTTGGGATACTCCACTCGCTTACCTTCCTCGATTTTTACGGTAGGGTGCTGATGAATTTTACGCATCCCCACCTTTACGCCATGCAGCTGACCGTCAACGTATATTTTTTCGGATCCCGGATAAGAGGATACGTCTATATTTTCAATTTTCATGAGGTTGTTCGAAATTTAAAGATCGTTCAGAAATGAAGTTAGCGCCGAAGTGGCCTGAGCTGTTTTAGATACGGCTCCCAGACCGGCTTTATATGCATTGCGGCCTGCGATTACTGCCTCCCTGAAGGCTTTTGCCATCAGCACCGGATCGCCTGCAACGGCTATGGCTGTATTCACGAGCACGGCATCCGCTCCTAATTCCATTGCTTCTGCCGCATGAGAGGGGGCCCCCAGACCGGCATCTACCACCACCGGTACATTTGATTGCTCGATGATAATCTCTATGAGGTCGCGGGTGATGAGACCCTTATTCGTGCCTATCGGAGCGGCAAGTGGCATCACAGCAGATGTGCCGACTTCCTCAAGAAGCTTACAGAGCACAGGGTCCGCCTGAATATAAGGAAGCACGATGAAGCCATCTTTTGCCAGTTCCTCAGTAGCCTTTAATGTCTCTATCGGATCCGGCATCAGATATTTCGGATCAGGGTGAATTTCAAGCTTGATGAAATTAGTGCCGAAAATCTCACGGCTCATCTGAGCGGCTATAACAGCCTCCTTTGCGTTGCGCACGCCGGAGGTGTTGGGGAGAAGCTGCACGTGGTCACGGTTGATGTGTGTCAGCATATCATCCGTGGCCTCGTTCATCATATTCACTCTCTTCATTGCCACAGTGATCATCTCAGAACCGGATGCCTTGATGGCATCGAGCATTACATCGGGCGATTGAAATTTTCCGGTCCCGACAAATAGGCGCGACTCAAATTTGCGTCCGCCAATGGTCAGAGCGTCTTGCATGTATGAGTAGGTTAGTTCGTTCTGTTGTCAATCTTTTTTATATGGCTTCAGGACCTCAAGAAATTCCTCAGTAGCTTTCTGGATATTGGCTGCATTGGCTATGGCTCCGCTCACTGCGATTCCATTGACTCCTGCTTCCATAAGTGCTGCTACATCCTCCTTCTTGATACCACCCACGGCCACACGTCCCATCACCATTTCCATCTCTTCCATCTGGTGACAGAGGTCGCGTATGCCTTCTATGCCGAGAAGCGGAGCAAGATTCTTTTTAGTCAGGGTGTGAGCGAAGGGGCCCATACCTACATAATCGACATCCAGACTCCTTACGGCCTTTATATCATCAATCGTATTGGCTGTGACTCCGATCACGGCTGCCGGGCCTAACAGCATTCTTGCCTTGGAAGGAAGCATATCCTCTTTTCCGAGATGCACGCCGCCGACATCGAGTGTCTTTGCGAGCTCAACGCGGTCGTCAAGTATCAGAAAGGTCTCAGTCTCGATACAGAGTGGCTTGATGGCGCTCACTACTTGTGTGATCTCTTCATCGGAAGCCTCTTTCATTCTTATCTGTACCCAACGGCCACCGCCAGCTATAAAACCCTTAACCTGTTCGGCAATAGGGGCGCTTGATTCTGCATTGGTGATGAATTGCAACATAGTCGTATTTTTTAATTATTCTTTCTTAATGTATTCGGAAAGTGACGACAGACGCGCTGAGAAATCACCTTCCCATATATATCCTAACAAACCAGCACCGTAAAATCCCTTTTCCTGTAACAATTCATAATGTTCAGGTCGTATGCCTCCAAGAGCCACCACGCGGTCGGGAATTTGATCAGGAGACAACTCCTCCAAATCGAATGCAGACAAGTATCCCGTTTTTGATATGGAATCGAAGATAGGGGATAGGGTCATATATTCAATCGGGTTCGCCAGCCGGTGCGACAAAAGGAAGATCTCCCGTATCGTATGGTAGGAGGCCGATACATTGATCTTGTCAGTAGGCGCGTGCGGATTCCTTGAGTTCAGATGCACGCCCCCTATTTCATATCGAGCAGCAAGAGGAAAGAAGTCATGAAGTCGGATACGAGGGTAATACTTTGGATCGATTTGATCGAGCATCCTGATGATTTCTTCCTCGTTCTTTTGCGGCTTTCTGATATGGAGCCAGTCGATGCCTGCTTCCAGAAGCATATTGATTTTGGCAACTTCATCTTCCACATCATCGGGAGAAGTGAAGATTATGGTCTTAAAACCCTTTTCAGTCATGGCTCCGAAGATGAAATCAGCCTCCGAAAGCTGCGGAAATGAGGATCACGTCATCGCCTTCTCTCAATATGCAGCCATCCCATTTAGTCTTGGTGATCAGTCTGCCGTTAAGCACGACAGCCGTACCGGAAGGTTGCACACCCTGCTGTTGGAGTAGCATGGGAATATTTGTCTTTAGGTCGGAGAGTACTACCGACTGATTATTCACGGTAATTTGCATTTCTATCAAGCTCTTTAGATGCGTGATGATTATATTGGGCCGCATATATTCGTGCGGTTCCTCTACTTTTACAAATTTATACAATATTTGTCGTATTTCCGCGTATCGGACTGAAAATAATGAATTTCCATTAGGTTCTAATTCCAAGCCGACAATTTTTCGGAAATGTT
>CAMWYR010000037.1 GCA_947178505.1 uncultured Muribaculaceae bacterium
GTGATTATTCGCGCAAAGATACAAAAAAATCCTTAAAGTTCAAAGAGTTATTTAAAGAAGCGCGCTTTGCGGAGATATTCGATAAATTTCGCAGAAAAATCTTCGTTCATGGCGCGCGGATAGCGGATGTCGGTGAACACCTGTGCGAGTGTCTCCTTTCCGTTTTCGGTCACGTAGCCCTTGTTGGGTTCAAATTCCTCCTTTTCCTTGAAGAGATCGAGCACTTGGGCGTCAGAGTCGGCGCGATATTTCTCTTCGTGCACGACTGCGCGCAGCGGAAGGCGCTCGGTAGGCACTCCCTCCTCATCGGGCCAGCCGAGAGTGATGCACGCCACGGGCACGCAGAGAGTCGGAAGGTCAAGAATCTCGGCTACCTGCGCAGCATTATAGGTTACTGTGCCGAGATAGCAGGTGCCGAGACCTTCGGCTTCAGCCTCATTCACAATCTGCTGTGCAAAAATCGAGGCATCGGCAAGAGCATTCATGAACGACAGGAAATTATCGTAACCGGGGTTGGCAGAACGCAGCTCACACCAGCGCGTAAAGCGGTTGAAATCAGCACAGACTGTAAGCACCACCGGGGCCGACGTCACCATCGGCTGATTGAAATGGGCCGGAGCCAGACGTTTCTTGCCCTCCTCAGTGCGGGTCACTACCACGGAGTAGAGCTGCATATTACCACAAGTCGGGGCTCGCATCGCGCGCTCCAGAATACCATTGAGCATTTCCTCGCTCACTTCACGATCGCTGTAACGGCGGATCGTCCGACGCTCTTTCTGATTTTTCATGGATTTACATATTTAATTATTCAGACCGGATGAGATGGTGATATTAAAAAACGGAGCGAAGGCCTCGACCTCTGCTCCGTTTTGTCGCGATAGCATTGTTTTATTATCAGGCAATGTCTGCGACAATCACCTACATATATGACAATCGAAAAATAAAAAAGTTTAACTGTAAGCTAAATTTTTATCAATCTTTTGTCATTATATTTATACTCACAGTTTTATAACAAACTGGCGATATTACTTTACTTCCGGCATCTTACAATCTACCGTCTCACAGTTCTCCTGAGCGCAGTTGGCCTGAGCGCAGTTAGTCTGATTGCAGTTGGCCTGAGCGCAGTTGGCCTGAGCACATACCTTCTGAGCGCACTGGCATCCGGCACATTTGGCTTTTGCACAAGCCTCGCCACAAACCTCGGGACAATTCGACTTCTTCTCGCAAACAGCTTTCTTCTCGCACGCAACTTTCTTCTCGCACGCAGTTTTCTTCTCGCACGCAACTTTCTTTTCGCATGCTACCTTCTTCTCGCATGCTGCTTTCTTATCGCATGTCACTTCTGCGCACTCAGTTTTCTTGGCACATGCCTTCTGGCCGGAGCATTTCTTCACGGCTGCCTCTTTCTTACATTCCTTTTTATTTACACACTCGGTTTTATGCTCCTTTTTTGCGGTGCCAACACTAAAGAGCTGCTGCTGTGCCATTGCAGTCGAAAGACACATGGCGACGGCCATAAGCAACATCGTGATTTTCTTCATTTTGTAGGGGTGTTAAAGTTAGAAATAAAAGCGAGAGAGAGCCTTCAGCGCCGTGCGCCGAGGCTCTCTCGGAAATTCTTTATAGAGTAAGAGATCGGTTTGACCGATTATTTCTTAACCTGAGCGACAACTGCCTTGAAAGCCTCGGGGCTGTTCATTGCGAGTTCGGCGAGCACCTTACGGTTGATCTCGATGCCGGCTGCGTGGATAAGGCCCATGAGCTGTGAATAAGAGAGGCCTTCGTTGCGGGCGGCAGCGTTGATACGCTGAATCCAGAGCGCGCGGAAATTGCGCTTTTTCTGCTTGCGGTCGCGGTAAGCGTAGGTAAGACCCTTCTCCCAGGTGTTCTTCGCTACTGTCCACACGTTGCGGCGGCTGCCGTAGTAACCGCGGGTCAGTTTCAATATTTTCTTTCTCTTCGCACGTGATGCTACGTGATTTACTGATCTTGGCATTGTTTTTTCTTTTGTGGATGTCGGCGGCTACGCTTTGCGTTAGCGCTTGAGGAGCCTTGCATCCGGGTACATGTTGGATTGGTAAATAACTTTCAGGCTCTGCAAGCCCGCCGCGGTTTAGCGGAGATTGAGAAGTTCGCGCACCTGCTTCTCGTTAGCTGATGCTACAAGACCGGTGTGGTCAAGATTACGTTTACGCTTCTTGCTCTTCTTGGTGAGGATGTGGCTGTGATAAGCGTGCTTACGCTTAATTTTGCCTGTACCGGTCAGCGCGAAACGCTTCTTCGCTGCGGCGTTAGTCTTTACTTTTGGCATTGGTTTGAAGTTTTAGTTGTTTATTCTCTTACCTCGGCACGCTGTGCCTACGGTCTCTAAATTCTCTTTTTGCTGCTGCCAAGTAGCAGCCGCATGAGCGCGCCTTTTTACGGGCACACATTATTGTTAACGACGCCGGGGACGCGTTATTATACCGGTTGCAAACTTTTTTTAAAAAATCATGCGTCGTCGTCATCCTCTCCATCCATATCCTCGAAATCGAGGAAGTAGGTGTCGGCGTATGTATCCTCTCGGAAACGCGACAATTCGCGCGAATCCCTCTTGGTGGGGCGCCCGAGTCCTTTGCGGCGGTCGACAAAACCGGAGATCCGTGTCATCTCAAGTAATTCATATTGCGCGGGCGATGTGATGTTCTCGAGATATTCGGGCACGAGTTTCGCACCGAGACGGTTGGGAGCAAGGGCCTTTACGCGGAAGGTGTAAGTAATCGGTGGCTTCTTGACATCGATGACATCACCAACCTTTATTGCACGCGAGGGCTTCACCGCCACGCCTCCGACTGAGACACGCCCTTTCTTGCAGGCGTCCGTGGCTATGGTGCGCGTCTTGAATACGCGCATCGCCCAGAGCCATTTATCTATCCTTTCTTCCTGTGCCATATCATTTATCGGTTGTGCGCACGAGTGTTAGCACCGGTTTGTGACGTGAATCATAGAGCACGACCTCATTGACCGAAACCGGGCGCGCGGCAGTCACTTCCTCGAGAGCAACGAGAAGCGCCGTCTCCTGCGAGCCTTCGGGGCACGCCATGCGGGTAGTGATGATATTGCTGAATGAAATAGAATTTGCCTGCTCCATATCCACGGATATCTCACCGTTCATTATGTTGCATCCGGTATTGCCGTGAAGCTTGCCCTCATCTATATCGATCACCATCTTCATGTCAGGATCATCGATATTGGTCTGGTTGATCTTGCGCACGGCCCACGTGCCGTTAAGGAACTCGAAATTCTGGTGCATCAGTTGCATCACCTCGCGACCTGCCTCATCAAAGAAGTTGAGATAATAGTCGTGGCCGTTGACATTCCAGGTGTAGAACTTCGTTGCGCCGAGAGCGGTGTTGATTTCATAATCGGTAAGACCCTCCATCTGACACATCATCATCGTCGACACCACGTTGTCGAAACTTATGGTCGAATCTTTGGGATTATACAGATATGTGGCGTTGACTATGTTGCATCCGTTGTTACCGTAAACACGATGCTCCGAGGGCACGAATTTCAGGAAGGGTGCTTTCTCCCCCACAGCCTTCTTGCCGTAGACAGTCTCTATGGCCCAGTCGCCTTTCACCACCCCGGTCTTTATCTCCTCGGGCGTGTAGACCTTCGGATCTTTGACCACTGCAATGTTCTCCCTGTCGTCGGGCATGACAGGGTCGATCTTATTCACTTGATTTTTTGTAAAGAGGCTACAGCCTGACACTCCGATCGATAGCACGAGGAGTGTGGTGGCCATCAGTATATTTGATTTCTTCATGACAGTCTGCTATAATTATAGAATTCATTACGTCGCGGCACATCGCTAATCCGACCAGTGGCGACGTGTCGGGTACTTCGTCGGGCGCAGAAGCAGACGCAGCGAAGTGTTGTAGAAAAGATAATTCCAGAACCAGTTGACTAGCACACTCAGCTTATTGCGCATTCCAAGGATAGATATCAGGTGGATGAGCATCCAGATGAGCCATGCGAAGAATCCCGAAAAAGATGTCTTCCCGATATCAGCCACGGCCTTATTCTTACCTATGGTAGCCATGGAACCCTTGTCGTTGTAGACAAACTTCCTGGTAAACTCACCCTGGTTGAGATTATGGGCAAGATTGGCTGCCTGCTGAATCGCCGGCTGTGCCATCTGGGGATGTCCTTTCGGATATTTATCTGTGATCATAAGGGCAATATCGCCGACGGCACACACTAGATCCTCGTAGCCTTTCACGCGGTTGTATTCATCCACGATAATCCGGCCGCCGGGACCAACCGTCTCGGCAGGCATGCCCGGCATCGGTTCACCTTTGATACCGGCCGTCCATATCAGTGTCTCATAATATTCCTTATGGCCATCGGCGAAGGTTACGAATTTATCTTCGTATGATTTCATGAGCGTATTCAGGCGCACGTTGACCATCAGATCACGCAGGCCTTCCAGCGCCTTATTACGTGATTTCTCGCTCATGGCTCCGAGGAGCGAGCCTGTGCCCTCCACGAGCGTGATTGTCACGTCGTCGGGTTCAAGTTCGGGATATTCCTTGGAGAGGATATATTTCTTCATCTCGCCTAACGCACCGGCGATCTCTACGCCCGAGGGGCCTCCACCGACCACGAGGAAGCTTAGTAACTGACGGCGGCGCGCCTTGTCTTTCTCGAGCGCACCGCGCTCAAAGCGGTCGAGGATCTCGTCGCGGGTATGAGCAGCCTCCGCCACGGTCTTTATGCCGAAAGTCTCCTGACTTAGGTTGGACATTCCGAAATAATTGTTGGTCGAACCGGCCGCAAGCACGAGCCGATCGAACGCGAGAGTCTCGTAGCTGGTGGTGATGGTCTTGGCCGCCAGGTCGATGTTCTTTACGTGGCCCATGTGGTAAGACACATTGCGCATCTTCTTGATTTCCCTCCGGAACGGGAAGCAGATATTGGCCGCCACAAGTCCGGACGACGCTATCTGATAAAACAGCGGGGGGAAACAGTGGAAGTTATTGCGGTCGACGAGCGCAATCTCATATTTTTTCGGATCAAGCTTCTTTATAAGGTTAAGACCTGCAAATCCGCCTCCTATTATTACGATCTTTTCCATAATGCAAACGAAGTTACTCCGGCCTGCCTGGCGGGACTTATCAATTTCCTAAAAATCGCATTCGTCCGGCTGTCAGACCTTCTTTACTAATGTAAACATACGCTCCGCCGTTTGGTTCTTATCAACTGCACCGTTTTTCTCTTAGTTGGCCGCGTTGACGGTATGGCCGCAGAGGCGCAAGGCCCCGCAGACGATATGATGGGATCAGGATTCTATATCGAGAAGCTCGAGATAGCGCATCTCGGCCTCGTCGAGCCGGTCGGTCACCTCGGCGAGGCGGCGGCCTGCTTCCACGATTCGGTCGTTGCTGAGCGCGCCCGATGAGAGTTCGATCTCAAGTTCTGATTTTTCTTGGCCAAGCTGCTCGATTTCTTTCTCGAGTTGCTCCATCTCGCGTCGTTCCTTGAATGAGAGCTTGCGCTTGTCATCCTTCTGACGCCACGTGTTTCCGGCTGCGGAATCCTCCGGCAACTGCGTGCGTGCCCTGGCGGCCTCGGCCTCCTTGCGTTCCTTCTCCTCAACGGCGAGGCAATGACGGTAGTTGGAATAGTTGCCGGGGAAGTCTCTGATTTCGCCGTCACCTCTGAACACGAAGAGATGGTCGGCGATACGGTCGAGGAAGAAGCGGTCGTGACTTACGATGATGACACAGCCCTTGAACGAGGCGAGATAATCTTCAAGCACGGCGAGGGTCATGATATCGAGATCGTTGGTGGGTTCGTCGAGCACGAGGAAGTTGGGGCTGCGCATGAGCACGGTGGCCAGATAGAGGCGCCGGCGCTCGCCACCGCTGAGGCGGGCGATATATTTCTGCTGGGTCTCAGGGGTAAAGAGAAATCTGGAGAGGAAGGCGGAGGCGCTGAGGGTGGTCTTATCGTCAATGCGCACTGTCTCGGCGATCTCGCGCACGGCGTCGATCACCTTCTTGTTCTCGTCGAAGCCGGTCATGCCTTCCTGACTGTAGTAGCCCCATCTGACGGTCTGGCCGATATCGAAACTTCCGGCATCGGGCTGCAGCTTGCCGAGCAGGAGTTTGATGAATGTTGACTTTCCGACACCGTTTCCGCCGACGATTCCAACTTTCTCGTAGCGGGCGAAAGTGTAGTTCCAGTCCTTGAGGATCACTTTCGATCCGAATGCTTTCGAGACTCCGCGCGCCTCGAAAATTTTGGAGCCGATATAGCTTGACTGCACTCCGAGTTCGACATCGCGGCTGCCGGTGCGCACTCGGCTACGGTCTTCAAGCTGATGGAAATTATCGATCCTGTATTTTGCTTTCGAACCGCGGGCCTGAGGCTGGCGGCTCATCCATTCGCGTTCGGTGCGCAGGAGGTTGCGCACTTTCGCGAGTTCGCTGCTGATAGCCTCCTCGCGTTCATCACGGCGGCGGAGATAGTAGTCGTAGTTGCCGTCGTAGGAGTAAAGTTGCTGGCGGTCGATTTCAATGATGCGCGAGCATATCTTATCGAGGAAGTAACGGTCGTGAGTCACCATGAGGAGCGTGACACGCTGGCGGGTAAGGTAATTTTCGAGCCATTCTATCATCTCGATGTCAAGATGGTTGGTAGGCTCGTCGAGGATGAGCATGTCGGGTTGAGAGAGGAGCACTTTGGCGAGCGCAACCCGTTTAGCCTGTCCTCCGGAGAGTTGCTCGAGAGGCTGGTTGGTGTCGGTTATGCCGAATTGTGTCAGCATCTGCCTCGCCCGGTCAGGGCCATCCCAGTGATCGTCGGCATCAGGATCGGGAGCAGGCGTGGCATATTCGAGTGCGGTCATTCCTTCGGGCATCAGAGGGAGCTGTTCGAGATAACCGACGCGGATACCGTTGCGGTAGGTTACATTCCCCGAGTCGTAATCCTCATGACCTGTAAGAATATTGAGAAAGGTCGACTTTCCGTCGCCGTTGCGCGCGACGATTCCGATTTTGTCGCCTTCGTAGACACCGAATGTCACATCGGCAAAGAGCAGGCGGTCGCCGAATGATTTCGTCAGTTTTTCAATCTGGAGATAACTCACCATAGTTCCTCGGTTTTAGTCGGTTGTTCCGGCACATCAGATGAAATCGCATTGGCGGGAGGGCCGGAAATGACTCCAGCCGGCGGGGAATGCCCGCCGGCTGGATTGTCCTTGATATCGTCAGAGCCGCGAGTGGGACTCGAACCCACGACCTTTTCGTTACGAATGAAATGCTCTACCAACTGAGCTATTGCGGCTGATGCAGACGGCTGCTAACCGTTTGCAGTTGCAAAATTAATAATAATTTCTGAATAGCTCTAATTTTTGGCAGATTTTTATATCTTTTTTCACAGATTTTCTTCTTTCGTGGGCTTCAGCGAGCCTCTGAAAGGGATTTCCGGGATCAGTTGAGCAGATTCTTAACCTTGTCTGCGCCCTTCTGTACTGCCTCAGATGCTTTTTCCTTCGTCTTGTCGACTGCGGCGGCACCCTTTTCCTTAGCAGCGTCTACAGCGGCTGCCCCCTTCTCCTTGGCGGCGTCAACTGCATTGGCACCGGCTTCCTTAGCGGCATTCACCGCGTTCTCTCCGGCTTCCTTAACATTTTCACCGGCCTCCTTGGCCTTGTCGGCTACGGAATTGGCAACACTGTCAACACCCTCCTTGGCTTCCTGAATCTCTTCTTTTGCCTTAGACTTCAGTTCTTCGAAATATGTGGCTACTGAAGGATCCTTCTGCTGCACTGCGGGAAGAAGTTCATTGAGATAAGCCTCAGCTTCTGAGCCTTTGCCTTCTGCCTCGAGTTTCGTGGCGTAGTCGCGAGCCTGCTCCACATATATCTTAAGGCTGTCGGGATCTGAGCAATTCTCAATCTTTGCCTTGAGAGCCTCGCCCTCGTCAGTACCCTCTTTTGTAGCGTTAGAGCCACATGATGTCATCACTCCGGCTACCATAAAAGCCATAGCCATTGAAAGAAACAGTTTTTTCATAATTTCAAATTTATATTAGTTTCTATTACATTTTACTTCTGCACATATAACTTCAACAATTAATCAACCTAATAGTTCACCACAATTTAGGCCTCATCCACAAAAAATCCGCCGACCTGGCATTAAGAAATTTTAGTGGATGGAGCCTTATGGGGAAGGGCGGGAATTTCAGGATTTTTATTTACTTTTGAAGTCTAATTTCATCGCTACTTTTTTCCGACTGTATGAATAATCCGTTTGATTATATCCCGACTCGGGGCTGCACCGAGGCCTTCGATAGGCTTAAAAAGTATGTATCTGCGCTTTCTAAGGGCTCAGATGAGGCTCACCGGAATTTCTGCCACGAACTTGAGGGCGGAAAGATGCTGGGCGTGCTCATCGCTGAAGATAGCGACGGAGCGCGACATTCGCTCTATGCCTTCTCCGGTCAGATCGGAGAATATGGTTTTTATTTCCCGGGTTTTGTGGGGCCTGTCTTTGATTATCTCCAACCCGACAGCCATTTCAGAACGGAGGAGCATAAAATATCCCTCCTGAATAAGGAAATCGATAGATATATGGCTGAGGTCGTCACGCCGGCGCATACAGCATGCGAGGACACCCGCGAGAGAATGGAATCAGTTATGGCCGAGGCCCGCGAGCAGTATAAACTTGCAAAAGCCGAACGGCAGAAACTCCGTGATTCCGGAGCCCTTTCTTCAGAGCAACTGGAGCAACTTACACGGCAAAGTCAGTTTGAGAAGGCTGAACTCAGTCGCCTGAAGAAGCGCGTACGCGCTCAACTCGAACCCTATGAATCCGCGGCCTCAGCGACACGCCGCCATCTCGAAGCTTTGAAGGAGCGGCGTCGCGCCGATTCCGAAAAATTGCAGCAATGGCTTTTCGATCATTTCATGGTGAGCAATGCGGAAGGAGAGAGCAGGAGCCTCAGCGAGATTTTTGCCGCCACTCCTTTGGCCGTGCCTCCGTCGGGAGCAGGCGAATGCTGCGCTCCGAAACTGCTCCAATATGCCTACCTGCAAGGCTGGAAACCTCTGGAGATAGCTGAATTCTGGTATGGTCATCCTAAGGATGGAGAAGTGCGGATTCATGGCGAGCATTATCCGGCATGCCGCGGAAAGTGCCTACCTGTGCTGTCATGGATGCTCAAAGGACTTGATGTCAACCCACCGTTAGATTCACTCCGGGCCTCCGCTTTCCATTCCGAACCTGAAATTTTATTTGAGACCGACTCTTTCTGCATTGTCAGCAAGCCCTCGGGGATGCTATCGGTGCCCGGGAAGGGACACTCTATCTCATTGCAGCACTGGCTACAGGCTCATTACGGGCCCGACCGCGACGTAAAGATGGCACATCGACTTGACCAGGACACGTCAGGTCTGATGATCGCCACTTTCGATGCGGCCGCCTACTCGCAGATGCAGGCACTTTTCGCCCGCCGCTGTATAAAGAAGAAATATATAGCTTTGCTCGACGGTGACTTCCGCCGCCGGAGCATCCCGGAGACCGGCACAATCGACCTTCCCCTCTCTCCCGACCTGCTCGACCGCCCGCGCCAGCGCGTGGACCATGCCGACGGCAAGGAGGCCGTGACCCGCTATCGCTTTCTTGACGTTACCGACGGCAAAAGTCGTGTGGAGTTTCAGCCACTTACCGGACGGACCCACCAGTTGCGCGTGCATGCAGCATCCGCCGAAGGCCTAGGTATGCCCATCTCGGGCGATCCATTGTACGGAACGCGCGGTGGCTCCCCGCGCCCGCGACTTCACCTTCACGCCGCCTCACTCGATTTTACTTTCGGTCCTGACAACCGGACCTATCACTTTGAATCACCGGCCCCCTTCTGACGCTCGGCTCCTCATCACTCACTCCGCCGGAGCAAGCGCAGCATCCACCACCCTGCCGTTGTGGACGCGGATATGCAACCGCGTGCCGTGGGGAAGGTCGGGGTCTATTCCATGCCGCGAGGGAGTGAACCAATAGTTAGTGCCCTCGGCATCTGCCACACGCCATGCAGGCGACGTATTCACCCGGCCATACCTATCGGGGCGATTATCGGCCGGCTTATGATAATTCTTGCTTACGGCCACAGGTGTCAGTTCGGCATACAGAGCCTCATCAGCGAGCGCGGCAATGCGCTTATAGGCCGGAGTCGGGTCGGAGGGAACGGTATCTTCAGGAATCTTCTCCATGAGCGCCATGGCACGGGGCGAGAGATGCCAGTCACGCGACTGATAGAGCCGGCGGTAGCGTTCGAGTTCCCAGGCGGCCTGCGGAGTGGCGCCTATCCTCTCCCATAGTTCAGCCATAGCGAGATGAATCTTTCCTTTGAAATCTTCCGCGCCCGGGCACGATAACGCCCTGCAATAGAGCGAGAGCGGCAACTTGACATCCTCTTGCTCTGCACTTACCATTTCGGCAAGCCGACTCCAGAGGAAGTATTTGGCAGGAGTCGTGAGGATGGCTTTCCTGAGCAAGGATGTTGCCCGTGGGCGGTCGCCACCCTGCGACGCGATCTGCGCGCCCTGCGCGAGCAAATGGCCGGAGTCGGGAAAGAGCTCAAGAGCCTTTTCTATTATGGTCATTACTGACTCGGAAGGATTCTGACGGGTCTCCTCCGCCTCATCTACGCAGCAGGTAATAAGTTTCTCGACCGTCGAAGGAAGTTGCTGACCATCGACATCGCGACGGCGCCAGTCGCCCTCCCGAAGATTAGCCGCATCCCACAGACTGAAGAATTTAAGAATGGAGAATGTCGGGAGATTGCGGCGGTCGTGCTTACCGGATGCACTGATCCTTATAGCCTCGCGCACATCGCGCGCATCCTTATATAGTCTGATTGCCTCAGTAAGAATCATGGAGTGCAGTTTATGGGGCTTCTGCACTTTCAGTTTCAGATAGCGGGCGAGCATTCGCTTGCGCTCATCAATTGCCGTTTCCGACGCCTGATGCATGGCATAGTAGATGATCCAGCCGAAGGCGTAATGACTTTTCAAGTCAAGTTCGCCTGAGTCGTGATAGGGGGCGACGTTAGAATAAATCTCAGCGGCATTGCCCGCCTTAGCATGGTCGAAACCATCTGATACATATCGGGAAAGTAAAATCGGATCCATGATACTTAATTTTGGGTTATCTTTGCTCCCAAATTTACAAAAAATAATTCAATCGGCCACCTGCCGGGCCAAAATTTGAGAAATATTCAAAAGATTTGGCTAAACCGAAAATAATTATTAACTTTGCAGCAAATGCGATAGTAGCTCAGTTGGTAGAGCATCAGCTTCCCAAGCTGAGGGTCGCGGGTTCGAGCCCCGTTTATCGCTCAAGAGAAAAACCACTCTGACTAAGCAAATTATAAGCCATATTCAGGGTGGTTTTTATTGTATATACTCGTAATTTTTATCTCAGAATTAGTGTAAGGTTCCTTCCACTAAAAATCCGCCGCCCCGGTATTAAGAAATTTTAGTGTATGGGACCTAATATAATTCATATTGCTGCGAATAAATACGTTAATCGTCGATTAGCGCGTCCTTCAATGAGGATGACGACAGGGCCACGCTAATGGAGAAATATCACTTTTTTTCTTTATCGCTTTGTAAATTAATGCCAAGTCGTTATCTTTGCATAGATATAATCATTTCCAGATGGAAACAAAATATTTTCTTATTATCAACGGCAGTCAGGTAGGTCCACTTGATTACGCCGAACTCCGTGAAGCCGGACTCACCATCGACACTCCCGTATGGCGCGAAGGCCTCCCCGACTGGGTGAAAGCCTCTCAGTTGCCCGAACTGGCGGGTGCTCTCTCATCACAGCCGGCACCACCTCCCCATCCGATGGGTCAGTTCGCCAGGGCGGCTCAGCCTAATGGCCAGTTTGGACGGGCACCTTACGAACAGCCCTACAATCCTGACAACGGCTACAACAATCTCCCCATCGCGCATACCAACTGGCTTCCCTGGGCCATCGTGGGCACTGTCTTAGGCGTGCTCTTCTGCTTCATAGGTATGATTTTCGGCATCATCGGTATAGTGAACGCCAATAAAGCCAACAACGCCTATAACATAGGTGATGGCGAGACCGGCGCCGCAGTCAACAAGAATGCCCGCACCATGACGATCATCTCCCTGATACTTGGAGGCTTGGGTGTGCCCATTAGTCTGTTGGTGCTCACCGGATTGCTCGCCGATATGGCTAATATGTCACAAATGATCTAAGAATGCGCTATTTCGCAAGAATCAACGGAGAACAGAGAGGTCCCTTCACGCTCAACGAACTTCCCGAGGCCGGCGTTGGCCCGAAGACTTACGTATGGTGCAAGGGAATGGAAAAGTGGGAGCGCGCCGAAGATGTGGCCGACATCTGCCGCTTCTTCCGTCAGCGTATTTTCGATCTTATGCATGGCGCCCCGGCTACGCCCGCTGCCGAAGCTCCGGCCCAACCGGATAACGATGAGGAAGACATCGACCCCTATGAGAACGTGCCCGTGCGATTCCGCAATATCGCCCGACGCGAAGGGATCGACCCCGAAAGCTTCGGACCATTAAACCCCGAGCCCGATCTGAGTCGCCAGCCATTCCCGCTCCTCTCCATTGCCATCATCGTGACGCTCTTCTGCTTCCCGCTTACGGGAGTAGTCGCAATCTATTATGCCTACAAGACTCGCAAGATCTGGGAAGAGGCAGGCAGAAGCCAGGCAAAGAATTCTAAGGAACTCTACAACAACGACGAGCGCAACCGCCTGCGGCGCGAGGCTTACGAATGCCACAGGAAAGCCATGATGTGGACCGGCATCACTTTCTTCGCCGGCATCATACTTACGGGCATCCTCAGCTCGCGCATGTTCGTGTAGCGCCGCCACAGTCCCCACCATCACGTATTAACCCGAATAACAGAGACTCACAGTCATGCTCAATAACAAATCAGTACTTATCACCGGCGGTACCGGCTCGTTCGGTAAGAAATTCGTCGAGATGATCCTCAAGCGTTATCCCGACGTGAAACGCATCGTGATATACTCCCGCGACGAACTCAAGCAGTTTGAGCTCAAGCAGAAATATCCCCACGACAAATATCCGCAGCTCCGCTTCTTCATCGGCGACGTGCGCGACGGCGAACGCCTGAAGCGCGCCTGTCAGGGAATCGACGTCATCATCCATGCCGCCGCAATCAAGCAGGTCGACACTGCCGAATATAATCCCGAGGAGTGCATCAAGACCAACGTCAATGGCGCACAGAACGTGATCAACGCCGCCCTCGAGACGGGCGTTCAGGACGTCGTGGCGCTCTCCACCGATAAGGCATGCGCACCGATCAACCTCTACGGCGCCACGAAACTCACTAGCGACAAGCTCTTCACGGCTGCCAACAATATCCGCGGCAACCGCCCGGTGAAGTTCAGCGTCGTGCGCTACGGCAATGTGATGGGCTCGCGCGGAAGCGTCATCCCTTTCTTTATCGCCAAGCGCGATGCAGGTGCTAAGGAACTCCCCATCACCGATATGCGCATGACCCGCTTCAACATCTCGCTCGAAGCAGGTGTAGATCTCGTGCTCTGGGCTATCGGTCATCATCTCGGCGGAGAGATATTCATTCCTAAAATCCCCTCATATCATATCAAGGATGTGGCTGAGGCAATTGCTCCGGGGCTCCCGCAGGTGGAAGTCGGAATCCGTCCGGGCGAGAAGCTCCACGAAGAGATGATCACAGCTACCGATGCGCTCAACACTATTGACATCGGCCCCTACTACGCGATCCTTCCCTCCGTGTCGTTCCAGCACACGAATGAGGATTATATCCGCCATCACGACGGCAAACCGGTGCCCGACGGCTTCCACTACAGTTCCGACAAGAACACCGAGTGGGAGACCGTGGAGAGCATGCGCGAGAAAATCAAGGAATTTGTCGACCCTAATTTCGAAGTAAAATGAGAGAACATCCGATTCCCTACGGACGCCAGCATATCACCGACGAGGATATCGCGGCCGTAGTAGAGACCTTGCGTTCCGATTATCTGACGCAGGGCCCAAAAATCAAGGAATTCGAGGATAAGTTCGCTGCCTATGTCGACGCCCGTTATGCCGTGGCTGTCAACAACGCTACGGCGGGTCTGCATCTTGCGGCCACCGCTCTGGGAGTGAAACCGGGCCGGCGCGTAATCGTTACGCCGATGACCTTCGCCGCCTCGGCCAACTGCATCAGATATTGCGGCGGCGAGGTGACTTTCTGCGACATCGACCCTGAGACCTATCTTATGGATATCAGGAAGCTCGCGGAGATTCTCGAGGCACATCCGGCCGGAACTTTCGCCGGAATCGTGATCGTCGACTTCGCCGGCTATCCGCATAATCTTGAGGAATTCCGCAAGCTGGCCGACCGCCACGGACTCTGGATTATCGAGGATGCCTGCCATGCACCGGGTGCATGGTGGACCGATTCGAATGGCCGGCGCCAGCGCACGGGCAACTCCAGATTTGCCGACTGCACTGTATTCTCCTTTCACCCTGTGAAGCATATCGCCACAGGCGAAGGGGGCATGGTCACCACCGACAGTAAGGAACTCTACGATCGCCTGATGCTCTACCGCACCCACGGCATCACCCGCGACCCGGCTATGCTGCACGCCACTGACGAGGGAGGCTGGTACTATGAGATGCAGGAACTCGGCTACAACTACCGCCTCACCGACATCCAGGCGGCTCTCGGCATCTCGCAGCTGAGCCGCGCCGACGCCGGGATCGAACGCCGTCAGGAGATAGCACGCCGATATGACGAGGGGCTTGCTGATCTGCCGCAGGTGAAGACGCCGGCACGCGCCGAGGATATCCTGCACGCCTTCCATCTCTACGTGATTCAGGTGCCCGACCGCCGCGCGCTATATGATTTTCTCCGAAAGGAGGGAGTGCTCGCGCAGGTGCATTACGCGCCGCTGCATCTCATGCCCTATTACCGCCGCGACGGCTGGAAGGAGGGGGATCTGCCGGTGGTGGAGGATTATTACCGTCATTGCCTGAGCCTACCCATGTATCCCACCCTTACGGATGAGGAGCAGCAATACGTGATCGACAAAATCCACGAATTCTACGCCCGCTAATCACTTCCGATAATGAATATGATAGCCATCATACCGGCGCGCGGTGGAAGCAAGCGCATCGAGCGCAAGAATGTAAAGGAATTCTGCGGCATTCCGGTGATAGCCTATTCCATCCGTGCCGCACTGGCGGCCGGATGCTTCCGGCACGTTATCGTCTCTACTGACGATGAGGAGATAGCCCGCGTGGCCGCCGAATATGGAGCTGAAGTACCGTTCATGCGTAGCGCGGAGACCGCTGATGACTTCGCGACGACGGCCGATGTGCTCCGTGAAGTGCTCGGTTCGTGCCGCGCAATGGGCATGGAGTGCGAAGCGTTCTGCTGCATCTATGCCACGGCTCCGTTCATAACTCCGCAGCGTCTTCGCGAGGGGGCTGCGATAATCGGAGAAGGACGCGGGGAGGCGGCCTTCACATGCGTGGCTTACTCCTACCCCACGCAGCGGTGCCTCGTGATTGGCGAAGGCGGAAAGATCGGTATGAAGTATCCGCAGTTTGCCAACTCACGCTCGCAGGATCTCGAGCCGACATATCATGATGCCGGACAGTTCTATTTCTCCACTGTGGAGGCTTTTGAACGCACCGGATCGCTCTGGGGCCCCGATACGCTGCCGATCGTGCTCCCCGAATTGGAAGTGCAGGATCTCGATACCCCGGTCGACTGGCAGCTGGCCGAAATGAAGTACAGACTCCTGTCGGCATGGCCCGGCACGTTCACCACCGGACATTACCGCTTCGTGTCATACCCTTTGCTGCCGGTGGAGGCTCACCGCCGTCTGCTCGAGGAGCGCAATGATCCCGAAGTGAGGTGCCGGATGGTGAATACTCACGAGATTTCTTGGGAATCGCATCTCGGATTTGTCAACGCGCTCGCCGGGCGGGACGACTGCAGGTATTACGCAGTGTTCGACGTTGCCGACGGCTCGCTTGCAGGCTCTGTCAATTTCCACATCGTCAATGATCCGGACGCACCGGAAGCCGTGGTGGAACGCGGAATCTGGATTGCGGCCGGAAAGCGGGGCCGGGGTGAGGCGAAGCGGATGCTCTCGGAAGCATATGATGAGCTATGGGCCGGAAACGTGGTGCTTGCCCGCCCGGTGAGTGAGATCATAACGAAGGTGCGAAAGGACAACGCTGCCTCCCTGGCTTTGGAGGCCTCTCTGGAGGCTGAGCGCCGCAGTGCCGACGATGAATATATCTATTTCACCCTCCCAAACCGTCGGAATCAGTGAAACGACACGGAAACGGGCGCATTGTGATGCGGGCGGATGCCGGGGAAAGTATCGGCTTCGGCCATTTCGTGCGCTCCGCCGCACTTGCCGGTTATCTGCGCAACGACTTCGAATGTCTGCTCACTACCCATAACCCCTCCGGGCCTCTGCTCCCTTTCCAGAAAAGACTTGCCGAAGAAAACGGTGCCACACTTGTCGCTCTCGACGGCCCGGGGCGTCAGGGGGTTGATAAGCATTTCCTAAGTCTGCTACAGGAGGGTGACATCGCCGTGCTCGACAATTATTTCTACACGACCGACTATCAGCGGCAGGTGCGCGCGAAGTGCGGGCGACTGGTGCATATCGATGATATGCACGACCGGCATTTCGTGGCCGACCTTCTCATCACGGTGTGCCCGCTCGAGGCCTCCGAATTCTCAATGGAGCCCTTTACGCGCTTCCTCGGCGGCGTGGATTATACGTTTCTGCGCGCCCCCTTCCTCGCTCCGGCGATAAGACGTGATGGAATCCGGATCTCACGGCGGATGGTGCTGGCAATCGGAGGAGCCGACCCGTTGCGGCTTACCGATAAGATGATCCGGGTGGTGCGCGCGGTGTCGCCGGAAATCCATATCGACGTCATCGCAGGCGCCACGGTGGAGATCTTATCGCCCGAAGGGGAGCATCTGACGATATGGCGCCAGCTCACGGCTGAAGAAATCGTAAGAATATTCGATGAAGCCGACTGGGGAATCTTTCCTGCAAGCACGGTCTGCATCGAGGCAATGGCAAGAAAATTACCGGTGCTTGCCGGCTATTATGTGGATAATCAGGAGGAATTCTACGCCCGGGGAGTTGAACGGGGCTGGTTTGGCGCCATGGGAAATCTCTCTGACGATGAGCACGCCCTGACTGAGCGACTGAGGGCTCAGCTGGAGAATGCCGCAGGAATTAAGGAGAGTCCCGGCTTTAACTTTATCGAGAAAAAAAGAGAAATTACCGAGGCCTTCCTCAATCTAAAGAACTCACCATTAACTACACTACCGAAATGAGCAGCCTGCTTGAAGAAGGGAAATGCATGATAGTGGCCGAACTGTCGGCCAACCATAACCACGACCTTGATATTGCCCGCGAATCACTGAGGGCGATAGCGGAAACGGGAGCCGATGCCGTGAAACTCCAGACCTACCGGCCCGACAGCCTGACTCTTGATGTGAGGGCTGACGACTTTCAACTGAAGGGAGGCCTCTGGGATGGCCGGTGGCTTTATGAGCTCTATCAGGAGGCCTGCACGCCATACGAATGGCACGCCGAACTCTACGCGCTTGCCCGCGAGCTCGGCCTCGTGTGCTTCTCTACGCCTTTCGACAGCGAGGGTGTCGACCTGCTTGCCTCCCTTGATAATCCCATCTACAAGATAGCTTCCTTTGAGATTATGGATATTGACCTGATCCGCTATGCGGCCCGTCAGGGACGGCCGATGGTGATCAGCACCGGCATAGGCTCGGCCCGCGAGATCGAAGAGGCTGTGGAGGCCTGCCGCAAGGAGGGTAACGACGACATAACGCTGCTTAAGTGCACATCGGCCTATCCGGCCCGTATCGAAGATGGTCATCTCTTGCTGATGCGCGAACTGCGTGAGAAATATAGTGTTAAAGTAGGATTGTCTGACCACTCTCCGGGTAGTATGTTGCCCGTACTGAGCGTGGCGTTAGGCGGCGTGATGATCGAGAAGCATTTCATACTCGACCGCTCGCTGGGGGGGCCTGACGCGGCGTTCTCGATGGATAAGGAAGAGTTTGCAGAGATGGTTGCGAAAGTGCGCCGGGCAGAGGCGGCGCTTGCTCCCGGCAGCGGCATCCCGGAAGATGAGGATCCGGGCCGCGGTGGCAGGCAGTGGAGCCGCTCGCTCTATATCAGCGAGCCGGTGGCAGCGGGCGAGCCCTTCACGCGCAGTAACGTGGCGTGCGTGCGGCCCGGACTGAGCCTCCACCCGCGCCATCTGACGGCTCTCCTGGGCCGACGCGCCTCAAAAGATTACAATCCGGGCGACCGCATCCCTGAAAGCGAATTGGGGATGTAGAGCAGTGCGCCGCTACATCCCCCGATTCTTTTCAAACTCCTGAGATTCAGGCCTCAGGCATCTTTATGACGAAAGCACCACATGAATAGCCACCTCCGAACACCGTGAGACCCACGCGTGATCCGGGAGCAAAACTGTCACGCTGCTGTGCGAATACAAGCGGAGCGCCGGCACTTCCTGTGTTGCCGAGTGTGTCGATATTGTAGGCGAAGCGCTCCATCGGGAGCTCTAACTGATGAGCCACGTTAGCCACAATGCGCAGGTTGGCCTGATGACAGATGATTGTGTCAATATCCTTCGACTCAAGGCCGGCTGCCGCTGAGGCTGCCTTATCAAGCGCGTTTATCATATATTTGCAGGCATGGATGAATACATCCTTTCCGAAAGGCATATTTATGCCGTCTTCCTTAGGACGCAGCGTCACACCCTGCGGGCCCTTGGAGACATTCCCGAGTCCGGCCGTATAGATTGCCTCGATCTGAGGCTCACCCGGAGCGCAAGGTTCGGCTGATACGAAAAACGCCACGGCTGCGTCGCCCCAGAGATGACCCGCCTTCTCATCCTTCTCATTTGAATAGTAGGAATTGTGCTCTGAGCAGATTATGAGCGCCTTTTTAGCCTTGCCCATAGCGAAATAGCCTTCCACGATCTCAAGACCGTTGACAAAAGACGAACAGGCAGAAGTGGCGTAGACTACCTTGGCATCGCTGATATCAAATTTCTGCTGGATAATGTGACCCACAGTGCCTACCGTGTCATAGACTGCGTAAGCGGCGCCCACGATCAGATCCACATCCTTAATGTCATAAGGGAGCGAGGGAAGCGCATTTTCCACGGCCTCTATCGCCATTGTATTCTGATTCTCACCTTCTCCGGCGCGCGAGCGGGTGTGGATTCCTGTGCGTTTCACTATCCACTCATCCGTTAGGCCGGTGATGGCTGTATAATGGGCGTTGTCTATTCTGGCGGTGGGGATATAATACCCCGTGGCATTGATGTACATTTCGTTAGTATTTAAGGATTTCCCTGACGCCCTGCCTCACTGTCCGGGCAGAACAGTCTGCACAAGTCGCCGCGGTGTGTGCAAAGATAGTAATTTTCCCTCTCTCTACCAAGAAATAAATCAGATATTTTTATTTAACTTTTAAGTTAAATATATATCTAATCACATAAAACACAATTAATTGAAACAAATTTAACAACCGCCATTTAGCGTTATATGAGTAGCCCGCGGACAGGAGGATCATCAGATTTCCGAATTATTTACAAATATTAACATATTGGTGCGCAGTCTTTGCAGTTGTTGCAGTTACTTTTGCACCCATATCACGCGACAGCAGATTGTCGTTGCCGGCCGGGACCACCCGCCGGATTTGACTTACATTTATATATATCACACTCACAGTCTGCACCGGGTGTCTCAAGGGGCCCGCTGCATAAATTTTTATTACGGACCACTATGAAGAAGAAGGGCTCAAAAATCGAATTTTCCACCTTGCGCGACAAGGAACTATACCGACATTTCCTCACGTTGCTGCGCGAGGGCAACTTCACCGTGCTCCGAGAGTTGTACGGGAGGGCGGCGAAGATGCCGGCCTCACGGTTCTGGGTGAGCGAGCTGAGGGCTGCGGATGTCGTGAGCCGGATGAGACGGGGCAGGGAGGATATGGACAGGATGAAGAGCGCACGCCGGGCGATGTTCGAGGAAATCCGCCGGCGAGTGGATGACTTTATGAGCCGGAATCCGGGAATGACACTGATTGATGCAGTGACGGCAGTAGTCAATGGCGATGCGCCGGAATTCTACATCAGCGATGATACTGCCCGCACGATTATTTACCGGGTGCACCGTCAGGCGCGTGCAATGCGTCGGATTCTGCGCCGATGAGTGAGCCTGATGCCGTAGAACCTGCGGTCTGCCGGTATTCCTGCAGGCGCCGCCCGAAGTTTGTGTGGCGAGTGGAATCGGGATTATTGTCGATGGCATACTGCAGGGCCTCGATTTCACCGACGAGCACGCACAGGCGCGTGGCACGGCTCACACCCGTATATATCAGATTGCGGTATAGCATGGGCTTATGATCCATCGTGATGGGAAAAATCATATACTTCACCTCCGAGCCCTGGAGTTTATGAACGGTCATCGCGTAGGCGAGCACAATTTCCGAAAGTTCGCTGCGGGCATACACCGACATGCGTCTGTCAGGAAATTCCACAGTGACCGTCTGCAGCTCTTCGTCCACATTATACACAATTCCGACATCACCGTTGTAGAGTCCCCTTTCGCGCGAGTTGGCAGTCTGCATCACAGGATCGCCGACACGGAAGGTGGTCAGCCCGCGCGTGATTCCGGGGGCATCCGGATTAAGCTGGCGCTGCAGATCCTTGTTGAGCTGGCGCGCACCCAGGAGTCCGATCTGCTGCGGGGTTACGACACGGATATCTGTCGGCGCGATTCCACGTTTCTCTGGCAGTTCGTATGCCATCAGAGTCAATATCCTGTCGTGAATACGCTGCGCGGTGGGTTCGGGAATAATCATGAAGTCGCTTTCCTCGTCGGAAACGGGGAGTCTTCCGCGGTTGATATCTGTGGCGCCGGATGCGATGCGGCTCCCTTCCTCCTGCCGGAAATTGGCATCGAGGCGCGCCACGGGCACTGCACCCGAGTTGATGAGATCGCGCAGAACGTCGCCGGCACCTATGGCGGGGAGCTGGTCGACATCTCCTACAATTATTATCCGCGTGCCGAGCGCGACGGCCTCAAGCAGGTGGTCGAGCAGCACCTGCTCCATCATCGAGCCTTCGTCGATGATGAGCACGTCGGTAGCAATCTTGCGGTGACGGTAACCTTCGGAGGGAGTGTAGCCGAGAAGACGGTGGATTGTCGAAGCCTCAACGCCTGTGAGCGTGGTCATGCGCTTGGCGGCTCGCCCGGTTGGCGCCGCCAGGACCACCTTGAGCGAGTGTTGCTCAAATATCTCTATCACTCCGCGGAGCACGGTCGTTTTCCCCGTGCCGGGGCCTCCGGTCAGTACGGCCACCGGAGAATCGAGCAGCAACCGGATGGCCTCCCGCTGCCGCGAACTGTACTCATGCCCCATACGGTCGAATAGCGGGGTGTCGTTATCCCCGAGTTGCCTGACGGGGTATGCGGCGAGCTGCATAAGCTTGCGGGCCCCTTCTATCTCTGCCTT
>CAMWYR010000038.1 GCA_947178505.1 uncultured Muribaculaceae bacterium
CTGGGATAGTCGGGCCAGATGTCTTCGATCGATTCGTAGATCTCGCCTTCGTCTTCTATTTCGTGGAGATTCTCTATAACTTCAAGCGGAGCGCCACTGCGCATCGCAAAGTCTATAAGCTCTTCTTTCGTTGCGGGCCAGGGTGCGTCTTCAAGCTTCGACGCTAATTCTAATGTCCAGTACATAGTCTATTTCTTTTATTGTTTCCTTCTATTCTATTCAAATTTTCCGGCGCAGTGCACCGGCAGAACGTGTCGGCAAATTGAGCCGGCTATGCCGTTCTGATTTATTGTGCAAACGACCGGGACACTTATTTTGTTTGCTTCCACGTGATCTCCGCCTCGCCGCGTACGAAGTTGATGAATCTCGCCGCGATGAAGAGATAGTCGGAAAGCCGGTTGATGTAGCGGATCACGCAGGGGTCTACATATTCTGACTCTGAGAGCGTCAATACACAGCGCTCGGCACGGCGGCACACGGTGCGCGCCAGATGAGTATGCGCAGCCAGCTGACACCCTCCGGGCAGCACGAAGGCGTTGATCTTCGGAGTCTGCTCATCGAGCGCATCTATCCAGCCCTCAAGATCCGCGATCGCCTCGCCATGAAGCGCTCTGCATTCGGGTTCCTGCCCGGGCACCACGGCCGTGGCCAGATAACCGCCGATATTGAAGAGCTCGTTCTGCACCTCCTGCAGCTGCCCCTTCACCTCCTGCGGACATCCCGCATCAGCCGCCACAACGCCCAGCGCCGACGACAATTCATCGACCGTGCCGTAGGCCTCTATCCGCTCACAATTCTTCCGCACGCGCTCTCCGCCGACAAGCGATGTCGTGCCGCCATCTCCGGTGCGCGTATATAATCCGCTTTTCTTCATTATGAACAGTCGTTTTTCATTGTTAACGCCCGACGTGCTGTTTTGTTGCAACGCGCCTCGGGAAGTTACCTTTTCCCGCCGAAAGCTCCGTTTCACTGCGGCTGAAATCCCCGCCGCACGCACCGGCCGTTAAAAAAATTAAAAGATTAGCGGCGCCAATTGCAAAACTCCACGTTTTTTTATAACTTTGCATCCGAAAGCAGGGCTCCCCGCGAGCCCGGTACAACGGTGGATAAATTTGGCTGCTTGCAACCACTTAAAAAAATGCTAAAACTGCTCCCTCGGTGTGGCCGCGCCCATGCCGACGACAGCTCGGGCATTTCAAGATGGCAATCGCAAGAAGCGATTGTCTTTTTTTTATCCCCACCTCACTCTAACCGAAAAAATATCTTACAACAATGGCAGATAAGAATTATCTCTTCACCTCAGAATCGGTGTCGGAAGGACACCCCGACAAGGTCGCCGACCAGATCAGCGACAACATCCTCGACGAATTCCTCGCGCGCGACGCTGCGAGCCGCGTGGCCGTGGAAACGCTCGTCACAACGGGCCAGGTGGTCGTAGCCGGCGAAGTGGCTTCCAACGCCTACGTCGACGTACAGTCTACCACGCGCGAACTTATTAATAACATCGGCTACAACCGCGGCGCCTACCGCTTCGACGGCGATTCGTGCGGTATCATGACGGCGATCCACGAGCAGAGCCGCGACATCAGCCGCGGTGTCGTGCGCAAGGGCGAGGAAGGCCGCGCCGAGGAAGACCTCCAGGGCGCCGGCGACCAGGGTATGATGTTCGGTTATGCCGTCGATGAGACGGAGGAATATATGCCCCTCCCCGTGAGCCTCTCGCATCTGATCATGCGCGAGCTCGCCGATATCCGCCGCGAGGGCAAGGAAATGAACTACTACCGCAAGGGTAAACTCGTGAGCTACCTGCGCCCCGACTCGAAGAGTCAGGTCACAGTAGAGTATGGCCCCGACAAGCGCCCGGTGAAAGTGCACACAATCGTGGTGTCGACCCAGCACGACGACTTCATTCCTGCTCTCGACGACTCTGAGGAGGCACAGCTGAAGGCCGACGAGGAGATGCTGGCGGTGATCCGCCGCGATGTCGAGGAGGTGCTGCTCCCGCGCGTCATCGCCAAGCTCCCTGAAGAGACACGCCGCCTCTTCGCAAAGGACTATAAATTGCACGTCAACCCCACGGGCAAGTTCGTGATCGGCGGCCCGCACGGCGACACGGGCCTCACCGGCCGCAAGATAATCGTCGACACCTACGGCGGCCGCGGCGCTCACGGCGGAGGCGCATTCTCTGGCAAGGATCCTTCGAAGGTTGACCGTTCGGCTGCCTACGCATGCCGTCATATCGCCAAGAATATGGTGGCTGCAGGCGTCGCATCGGAGATGCTCGTGCAGGTGGCATACGCCATCGGCAAGTCTGAACCGGTGAGCATCTTCGTCGACACGTTCGGCACGGCGAAGGTCGACAAATCCGATGCTGAGATCGCAGAGATCGTCGGCGATCTCTTCGACATGCGCCCCCTCTCGATCGAGAAGCGCCTCAAGCTCCGCGAACCCATCTATCTCGAGACCGCGGCTTACGGCCACGTGGGCCGCAAACCGCAATGGGTGGAGAAGACGTTCAGAAACGGCTACGAGGAAAAGCCCATCGTGCGCCGTGTCGAACTCTTCACATGGGAGAAACTCGATATGACCGATGCCATCCGCGCACGTTTCGATATCAAGGATTGAAAAAACGAGTCGCACGAAGTCGTAGGCATGCGTCTGAAAAAATGACGCGAAACGTTTAAAAACGGCCGATTGGCTCCTAAAATCAGCGTTTTGTGTGAATTATTTTGGCAATCTTTGCCAAAAATATTATCTTTGCACGTTTAATGGCCTCAAATGAGCCGTAACGCTAATTTTCAACGATTTTTCAGATCTTACAGAATAAATCAAAACGACCAGTATAAAGAATGGCAACATTAGAGAAAATCAGAAGTAAATCAGTGTTTCTGATCGTAGTGATCGGTCTGGCACTGCTCGCCTTCATCGTCGGCGACGCACTGACCAACAGCCGCAACCTCTTCGGCAACCACACTACCGTGGCAAAACTCGGAAACGCAAAAATTGACATCACCGACTACCAGCGCAAGCGCGAGGAACTCAACCAGCAGCTCGAGGAAGCACGCCGCAACAATCCGCAGCAGTTCGCTAACTTCGACACTCAGGTGCTCCCCGAAATGGCCGTGGAACAGCTCATCCAGGAGGCGCTCGTGCTCAACGCAGCCGAGAAGGCCGGCATCCGCTCCACCGGTTCGGCGCTCCGCTACTACATGCTTGAGATGCCCCAGAACCCTGAGGTGATCAAGATCGTGCGCCAGCTCAACGCAGCAGGCATAGCCGCCCAGACTCCCCAGCAGGCCTACGAAATCATCTTCAACCCCAAGCGCAACGGTCTCACCGAGGCACAGGCCGAACCTTTCCAGCGCGCATGGCTCGCTGCCGAGAAGGCCACCGAGAAGATGATCAAGCAGCAGACTTACCAGCGTCTGCTCGTGGGCGCCGTGCGTGCCAACGACCTCGACCGCAAGGCTCTCTATAACGACTATATCGCTACGTCCAACGTAGACTTCGCTTTCCTTCCCTTCGGCAAACTCGATGAGAAGGTCTACCCCGTAAGCGACCAGGAAATCAAGGCCCGCTACGATAAGGATAAGGGCGAATTCATGGTAGAGCAGCCCACTAAGGAGATCAGTTTCATCGCCGTGAACATCTCTCCCTCTGCCGACGACCAGAAGGTCAGCAAGGAGCTCGCCGCCAAGACCGTGGCAGCCCTCAACGCCGGCGGTCAGCTCTCGAAAGAGCTCAAGAAGGAAGGCGTGAGCGTTAACCGTCAGTCGCTCCGCGGCTCCGACCTCCCGGCCCGCCTTAAGGAAGCCGTGCAGAACGGCGGCGACAGCGCCCGCCTCGTCTCGGAAAATATCGCCGGCTTCACTGCCGTGCGCGTCATCTCCCGCACTACCGAGATCGACTCTATCCAGGTCAATGTGGTGTCAGCCGCTTCCGAGACACTCGGCCGCAAGGTGCTCGCCGCGCTCAACGCCGGCCTTCCCGCCGACAGCGTGACCGCACGCTTCTCTGCCGACAGCGTCGCTGCCCAGACCGACCAGTGGATTCCCCTCTACACGGCTCAGGGCGCTACCAACGCTCTCCCCCAGACTCAACTCGATTCGCTCCGCAACGCCGGAGGCCGTTACATCTCCCTCCAGGCCGGCCCCCAGGGCATGGTCATGGCGAAGATCGTGAAGCAGAACGCCCCCGTCACCATCTATACTTTCGACGAGGCTTCATACACACTCACTCCCAGCACAAAGACCAAGAACGACGCCCGCACGAACTTCGAGAAGTTCCTCGGCGCCAACAATACTGCTGAAAAGTTCAACGCCAACGCTGCCAAGGCCGGCTACACTGTCCAGAAGTTCGTCGTTACGAGCGAGACTCCCGCCGTGCCCCGCATGCAGGGTATGGATCAGTACTACCCCGACACGCGTCAGGTGATGCGCTGGGTGATGATCGACGGCGAGCAGGGCGAGGTGAGCCACATCTACAACGCTTCCGACGCTACGCATCCCGCAATGTATGCCGTGGCTATCGACGACCAGTATGAGAACTACGTGCCTGTATCCAACAAGCTCGTGCGCGAGATCCTCACCGACCGCATCCGTGCCGACAAGGCCGGCGACAAGCTCGTGGAGCAGTACGGCAAGAAGACTCAGAGCCTCCAGAGCGCGGCTCAGGCTATGGGCGTGGAAGTGCGCAATATCCCCGCGTTCCGCTTCGGCAACAGCACCGCCTCCGGCATCGGCGACACTAAGGTGGTCGGCAAGATCGCCGGCTCCAAGGCCGACAAGAAGGTGATTATCACAAAGGGTGCCGACGGCGTTTACGTCTACCAGGTGATGGGCCAGAACAAGGAAAACTTCCCCTACAATGAGCAGCAGTACGACCAGCAGTACTTCCAGCTCATCAATCCCGACCTCTTCAAGATGCTCAAGGGCACTGACAAGATCAACAACCGCATCTACAACTTCGAGGCCGGAGAATAAGAGAATAAATTCTTCATATATGATACTGAAAAAGCGATTCCCCCGTGGAATCGCTTTTTCTTTCCCGAATATTTCACTAAATTTGCGGATAGAAGGCTCATAAGTCATGGAAAATAAAGAAAAGAAACCGAAACTAATCGGAATGAATCTCTCCGAGCTGCAGGATGTGGCCTATAAGGGCCGCATGCCCCGTTTTGTCGGAAAGCAGCTGGCCGAGTGGATATATGCCAAGGGAGCGGTAAGCTTCGACGAGATGGTAAACATCTCGAAAAAAAACAAACAGTGGCTCGCCGAGAATTATGAGATCGGGCGCGAGGCGCCGGTAAAGGCGACGCGCTCTTCCGACGGCACGGTGAAGTATCTCTTCTCCGTCGGCGCCGGGCGTGTGATCGAATCGGTCTATATCCCCGACCGCGACCGCGCCACGCTCTGCGTCTCAAGCCAGGTGGGCTGCAAGATGAACTGCTATTTCTGCGCCACGGGCAAACTTGGATTCAAGGCCAATCTCTCGGCGGCCGAAATCATCAACCAGGTGCTGAGCATCCCTCCGCGCCCGGAGAAGGGTTTCGAACCGATGACGCCGCTCACCAACATAGTATTCATGGGAATGGGCGAGCCGCTCGATAACTTCCCGGCTGTGGAGCGCGCCATCGAGATCCTCACGGCCCCGTGGGGCCTGGCCTGGAGCCCGAAGCGCATCACGGTCTCCACCGTCGGCAAGCTCCCGCAGCTCAAGGAACTCCTCGACCGCACGCAGGTGCACGTGGCAATCAGCGTGCATACGGCCGATACTGCCCAGCGCGAGTCGATGATGCCCGCGCAGAAGGCCTTCCCGATCTCAAGCGTGATGAAGTGTCTCTCCGGGTACGATTTCAGCCATCAGCGCCGCCTCTCGCTCGAATATATCATGTGGCGCGGTGTGAATGATGATATCGCGCATGCGGAGATGCTCGTGAAGCTTATCGGCAAGATCGACTGCCGCGTGAATCTGATCCGCTTCCACGCCATTCCGGGCGTCGATCTCCAGCCGGCCTCGGAGGAGCGCATGATTATGTTCAGAAATTACCTTAACCAGCATGGCATCACCGCCACCATCCGCGCATCGCGCGGCGAGGATATTGAGGCCGCCTGCGGAATGCTCGCGGCAAAAAACTGATTGAACTATGAGTAACCTTATACGCGTCGGCATCACGCAGGGCGACTTCAACGGCATCGGCCCTGAAGTGATCATGCGCGCGCTTGCCGACCCCGCAATACTTGAACTTTTCACGCCTGTCGTGTTCGCCGACTGGCAGATCCTGAATAAGGCGTGCACGCTGGCCGCCGAGGAGGATATGCCTCAGCTGCGCCGCGTGCGCAGCGCGGCCGACGCCCAGCCGGGCGCAATCAACGTTGTCGACCTCCATCTCAACAACCCCCGACTCACCCCGGGCCTCCCCTCTGCTGAGTCGGGCGCCGCGGCCGTCGAAGCCCTGGAAAAGGCGGTGAAGGCAATTATGGATGATGAGATCGACGTGATGGTCACGGCCCCGATCTCGAAGGAGGCCGTGCAGAGCGAATCGTTCACTTTCCCGGGCCATACGGAGTTCCTGAACGCGCGCGCCGGCAATCAACACCGCGCCCAGATGATTCTTTTCGACGACCACCTGCGCGTGGCTCTGGTCACTACCCATCTCCCTCTGGCCGACATCCCGGCGGCCATCACTCCCGAGAAAATCAAGGAGGCTGTGGGCGACTTCTCGGCCACTCTGCGCCGCGATTTCGGCATCGAGCGCCCGAAAATCGCCGTGCTCTCGCTCAATCCGCACTGTGGCGACGGGGGACTGCTCGGTTCGGAGGAGAAGGATGTGATCGCTCCGGCAATCGAGGAGTGCATCAAGGCCGGAACGCTTACTTTCGGTCCCTTTGCAGCCGACGGCTTCTTCGGCACAGGCGCCTACAATGGATTTGACGGCGTGCTGGCCATGTACCACGACCAGGGGCTCGCTCCGTTCAAGGCGCTCGCCCGCGAGCATGGCGTGAATTTCACGGCCGGACTCCCGTTCGTGCGCACGAGCCCCGACCACGGCACAGCTTTCGATATCGCCTGGAGCAGAAAGGCCGACCCGACCTCGATGCGTGAGGCTATCTATAAGGCCATCGACATCTTCCGCAACCGCAGCCGCTTCCTTGAGGCGTCGGCCAACCCGCTGAAGATCCGTCAGCCGCAGCCCCGCCCGGAACGCGAACGCCGTCCGGGTCCCCCGAAGTTTAATGACCCTAACCCCGCCAAACCCGAATAATATGAATTTCGGAATAATTGCCGCCGGCGAAGGGAGCCGGCTCGTGCAGGAAGGCGTGAGCCTTCCGAAACCCCTCGTGAATATCAATGGCCGCCCGATGATCGGACGCCTCATCCATATCTTCGAATCTCTCGGCGCCGAGCGCATCTGCGTGATCGTGAATGAGCAGATGACGGAGGTGGCCGCATATCTGCGCGACCTGGCGCCGTCGCTGCGGTGTGAGTTCGAACTGGTGGTGAAGTCAACGCCCTCGTCGATGCACAGTTTCTATGAACTCGGCAGCCTGCTGCGCGACCGGGGCCGCTTCGTGCTGACCACGGTCGACACGATCTTCCGTCCCGATGATTTCGCGCGCTATGTTGAGGCATTTGCCGCAGCGCCGGCCGATGTGGAGGGCATGATGGCTGTCACGTCGTTTGTCGATGATGAGAAGCCTCTCTACGTGGCCACCGATGACGCTATGGATATCACCGCCTTCCTCGACGCCCCGGCGCCCGGCGTGAAGTATATCTCCGGCGGCATCTACGGGCTCGACACGAAGGCAGTCGACGTGCTCGACCGCTGCCTGGCCGACGGCGTTGCGCGCATGCGCAATTACCAGCGCGCCCTCGTGGCGGCCGGACTCCGTCTGAAGGCCTTCGATATGGGAAAGATCATCGATGTGGACCACGCGGCGGATATCGCCGTGGCCGAGCGCTTCCTCGCAGACGAATAAAATAGCAACTTATTGATTAACTGACAATAACAGACCCAATGGCAGACATTAAGATAGCGGGAGTGATGCGCGCAGGCGCATATTCCCCTAACCATATAGGCAATGACGCCGCCATTTTCAACGCCGTGGCCGACCAGCTGCGTAAGCGCGGATGTGAGGTGGTGGTCTATAGCGAACAGCAGTTCCAGGAGGCGGATATCCGCGAGGAAGTGGTGCTCAATATGTGTCGCGAGCAGGCCTCCATCCGCAAGCTTATGGCGCTTGAGGAGCGCGGACGCCTGGTGATAAATTCGGGCTTCGGCATCGAGAACTGTACTCGCGAGCGCATGACGCGCATCCTGATGGCCAATAATATCCCCTATCCCGACTCTCTGATCGTCGACACGAACGAGGATGTGCGCAAGGCACTGGAGGAGGCGGGCTTCGCCTCGTGCTGGATCAAGCGCGGCGACTTCCACGCGATGCATAAGGAAGACGTCAGCTACTGCCGCCATATCGAGGAGGCGCAGGAAGTGCTTCATGAATATTTCTACCGGGGCATCCCGCGCGCGGTCATCAATGTCCACCTCGTGGGCGACCTGGTGAAGTTCTACGGCGTCAGCGGCCAGCCCTTCTTCTATTGGTTCTACCCCTACGACCAGGGCCATTCGAAATATGGCTATGAGTCGGTCAACGGTAAGTCGCACGGCATCCCGTTTGATGTCGAGGCGCTTCACGACACGTGCCAGCGTGCGGCCGACATAATGGATGTGCGTATCTACGGCGGCGACTGCATCATCGACGCCGACGGCTCATTCCGCATCATCGATTTCAACGACTGGCCCAGTTTCGCACCCTGCCGCACGGAGGGCAGCGTGGCGATCGCCAAGTGTGTGCTCAAGGCCATCCGCGAACATATGAAAAAAGACTGATTACTTATGGCTCAAAATATAGATCCGACCCCCTCTCCCGAAAAAAAGAAAAGCCTGCGCGATGAATTCCGTCAGGGCTTCCGCGCCTCGCTGAAATCGATGGATACGGAAGAGCATATCGACCTCTATTTCTACCGGCCGATCGGCTACGCCTGGGCTCTCATCGCCCGTCGCCTGGGCATCACGCCCAATGCCATCACAATCGCCTCGATCTTCCTGGGAGTGGGCGCCGGCGCCTGCTTCTATCCCAATAATATATGGTGGAATCTCCTGGGCGCGCTGCTGCTCATCTGGGCCGACTCGTTCGACAGTGCCGACGGCCAGCTCGCACGCCTCACAGGACAGTATTCGCGTATCGGACGCATCCTCGACGGGCTGTCGGGCGACCTCTGGTTCGCGGCTATCTACGTGGCCATCTGCCTTCGCGAGAATGTGACGAGCGAATTTTTCAGCGTCCACCACTGGGTGATCTGGGTTATTGCCGTCGTCACCGGACTCTGCCACGCCACGCAGGCTGCAATGGCCGACTATTACCGCCAGTTCCACCTATTCTTCCTGAAGGGAAAGCAAGGGAGCGAACTCGAGAATTCCTCGGAACTGCGCAAGAAGTATGACTCGATGACGTGGAGCCGCGATTTCTTCCGGAAGCTGGTGATGACGTTCTATCTCAATTATACGGTCGGACAGGAACGCCGCACTCCCCGCATGCAGCACCTCCGCAAATTGCTCCGCCTCAAGTACAGCGGAGAAATCCCCCAGGCTTTCCGTGATAAATTCCGCGCCCTGAGCCTCCCGCTGATGAAGTACACGAACATTCTGTCGTTCAACGTACGCACGATCGCCCTCTTCACGGCCATCCTGATTTTCCGGATGCCCTGGCTCTATTTCGCTTTCGAACTGACGGTGCTCAACATCCTGCTCATCTATATGATGGTGCGCCATGAGCGGATTTGCCGCGACCTCGCCACCGAATTGGAGTCGTGAGCGTTATAAGGATATATGTTGATTAATTAAACGAATCTGAACACTATGATTGATTCTTCTAAAGTAAAGGGCCTTATCTTCGACTATGGAGGCACGCTCGACACTGCGGGCGACCATTGGAGCGAGATCATCCGGGAGGGCTGGCAGAAGGCCGGCATAGCCACCGACAACCCCCACTTCCGCGACGCATACGTCTACGCCGAACGCGAACTGGCGCGCGAACGCCATATCCTGCCGCAGCACGACTTTCACGACATGCTGCTCATCAAGATGAAGATCGAATTGCAGTGGATGGCGCAGCAAGGTCTGCTTCCCCCGGAGGATATCGACTCGAAGGCGCAGATCGTAGCCGATTATTGCTATGCGTCGGCCAAGGCGCAGGTACAGAAATCGGCCGACGTGCTCGCACTGCTGGCGAAGTCATATCCGATGGTGCTGGTGTCGAATTTCTACGGCAATATCGAGACGGTGCTCGATGATTTCGGCATCCGCAAGTATTTCAAGGCTATCATCGAAAGCGCCGTGCTGGGCATCCGCAAACCCGATCCGCGCATCTTCGAGCATGGCGTGAAGGCACTCGGCCTGAAGCCGGAGGAGACGCTCGTGATCGGAGATTCATATAAGAAGGATATCGTGCCGGCCGAATCGATCGGCTGTCAGGTGCTCTGGCTCAAGGGCAAGGGCTGGACGGCAGAGGAGGATGCGCAGTTCCACCCCAACATAATCACGTCTCTGGGCGACACGCTGTCATTACTGCTATCATAAAGCATTTTTCGGCACCGAGCCTCATTTGCGCAATTTAACATAATTGCTGATTAAGCATATAATTTTAAGATAATTTAAAATCTCACTCATTTTTTAAACTATTTTAAGAAATGAGCGAGATTTTTTTTCTCATTTCTCTTTGTGGTTTGAGGATTAGATTATAATTTTACAACGCGTATCCCCGGAAATAAGGGGATTGTGCGGCCTGAAAGCGCCCGTACGGGTCTCTTTGAGGCGATTTTCCGCTATACGAACTAACAACAACACTACATAAGAAACATGTCAACATCAAAGGTAGAACCCGCAAAGGGTAAGCTGGGTGTCCTCGTGGTAGGCCTCGGTGCCGTTTCTTCCACATTCATGACAGGTGTACTCATGGCCCGCAAGGGGCTCGCCAAGCCTGTCGGCTCAATGACCCAGTACGACAAGATCCGCGTCGGTCGCGGTGAGGATAAGAAATATCTCCACTATAAGGATATCGTGCCTATCGCAGAGCTCGACGATATCGTATTCGGCGCATGGGACGTCTATCCCGCCAACGCCTACGAATCGGCCATCAACTGCGAAGTGCTCAAGGAAAAAGACATCAATCCCGTCAAGGAAGAGCTCGAGGCCATCAAACCGATGAAGGCAGCCTTCGACAAGAATTATGCAAAGCGTCTCGACGGCGACAACGTGAAGGATGCCAAAGACCGTTGGGATATGGTTGAGCAGCTCCGTGAGGACATCCGCAACTTCAAGAAGGAGACGGGTGTTGACCGCGTGGTTGTGCTCTGGGCCGCATCTACTGAGGTTTACGTGCCGGTAGACGAGAAGATCCACGGTTCGGTGGAGGCTCTCGAGGCTGCCATGAAGGCCGACGACAAGGAGCATATCGCCCCCTCGATGTGCTATGCCTACGCTGCCCTCAAGGAGGGCGCTCCCTTCATCATGGGCGCTCCCAACACCACAGTCGATATCCCCGCAATGTGGGAACTCGCCGAGCAGACCGGCATGCCTATCGCCGGCAAGGACTTCAAGACGGGCCAGACGCTCGTGAAGTCGGGCTTCGCTCCGATCATCGGCACCCGCTGCCTCGGCCTCAACGGCTGGTTCTCTACCAACATCCTCGGCAACCGCGACGGCCTCGTGCTCGATGAGCCGGCCAACTTCCGCACCAAGGAGGTTTCGAAGCTTTCTACTCTCGAGAGTATCCTCGTGCCCGAAGATCAGCCCGACCTTTACGGCCACGGCAATGATGAAGACACGCAGTACTATCATAAGGTGCGCATCAACTACTATCCCCCGCGCAACGACAACAAGGAGGGATGGGACAACATCGACATCTTCGGCTGGATGGGCTATCCGATGCAGATCAAGATCAACTTCCTCTGCCGCGACTCTATCCTCGCCGCTCCCCTCTGCCTCGACCTCGTGCTCCTCAGCGACCTCGCGGCCCGCGCAGGCCGTTCGGGCACTCAGCGCTTCCTGAGCTTCTTCCTCAAGAGCCCGATGCACGACTACACGCAGGGTGAAGTTCCTGTAAATCACCTCTTCCAGCAGTACACTATGCTCAAGAACGCGATCCGCGAGATGGGCGGTTACGAAGCTGACGAGGAAATCGATTAAGCAATTATTTACCCATATCGTCATTTTACCGGAGGCACGCGTCGTGGAGATGCGGCCTCCGGGTCTTTTTATGGCGGCAAAATAAAAACCACGCTTTTTGAGTTATAATAATCGAACCCCGCCGCCCGCGGCCTCAACAATTCTTTTTCTGATGCGCATCGATATCCTGACAGTCGTGCCCGAACTCATCGAGCCCTTCTTCAATTATTCCATCCTCAAGCGTGCCCGTGAGAAGGGGCTTGTGGAGGTGCATATCCATAATCTGCGTGACTACACCACGAGCCGCCACCGCAAGGTGGATGATTATCCGTTCGGCGGCGAGGCGGGAATGGTGATGCAGATCCAGCCGATCGATGCCTGCATCTCGGCGCTGAAGGCGGAGCGCGATTATGATGAGGTTATCTTTACGTCGCCCGACGGCGAGACGTTCGACCAGCCGATGGCCAACGCGCTCTCGCTTAAGGAGAACATCATCATTCTCTGCGGCCATTACAAGGGAGTCGACTGGCGCGTGCGCGAGCACCTCGTCACGCATGAGATATCGATCGGCGACTATGTGCTCACGGGGGGCGAGCTCCCGGCGGCGGTGATCGCCGACGCCGTGGTGAGGCTCCTTCCGGGCGTGATCGGCGATGAGCAGTCAGCTCTCTCCGACTCTTTCCAGGATAATCTGCTGGCGCCGCCGGTCTATTCGCGCCCTGCTGAGTATAAGGGCTGGCGCGTGCCGGATATCCTCCTCTCGGGCCATGAGGCGAAGATCGCCGAATGGCGCTATGAGCAGGCGCTGGAGCGCACGAAGCGCCTCCGCCCCGACCTGCTGGAAAAGAAATAAGCGGGCCCCGCATAGAGCACTTCGACGCGGGCGTCTCGCCCGCAATTTTGTTCCTGATTCATTTTTCTGATGGCAATATCCATACCTTTCAGTCTACCAGCATCCTTCTCGCGCCTCGGGACGCGGCGGCGCAACTCGCCGCTGCGCCATGAACTGGTGGCGCTGACTATTCCTATCCTCATCGAGACCCTGCTCATCATGACGCTGGGCGCCGTGGACACGTTCATGCTCTCGCGCCATTCCGACGCGAGCGTGGCGGCTGTCGGCCTTGCCAACCAGATGATCACGTTCACGTTCATCATTTTCGAGGTGATCAATCTCGGCACGTCGGTGCTATGCTCGCAGTATCTGGGGGCCGGCCTGCGCGACCGCATGATCACGGTTGTCGGCGTCTCGATTGTCGTGAATCTTATTTTCGGGGTTGCGGTGAGCGCCTGTCTGGCCTTCTTCGCCACGCCTATCCTGAGCATGCTGGGTCTGCGCGACGCGATGCTTCTCGAGGGTGTGAGCTATATGGAGATCGTAGGGGCGTTCGCATTCTTCCAGGCGCTGCAGCTCACGATGTCGGCGGTGCTGAGGTCGAACAATCGCCCTATCCTTCCGATGATGGTGATTCTGGTGGTCAACCTGCTGAATATCTTGGGCAACTATACGCTGATTTTCGGTGCGTTCGGTGCGCCGGCTCTTGGCGTGCGTGGCGCGGCGATCTCGACGTCGTTCTGCCGTCTGGTGGCCATGGTGATCCTTACGGTGATGCTTGTTCGCACGGTGATGCCGCGCTTCCCGTGGCATATCCTGCGCCGCTGGCCGGGCCATGAGTTCCGCAATCTGATGAAGATCGGTCTCCCGTCGGCCGGAGAGCAGATGAGCTATTCCTGCTCGCAGCTCGTGATCGCGTTCGTGATCACGTCGCTCGGCATGGAGGCGCTGGCCACCCGGACATATTGCGTCAACATCATCATGTATGTCTACCTCTTCTCGATAGCGATTTCCCACGCCGGGGCGATCTCGATCGGTCATCTTGTAGGGGCCTCGAAGTGGAACGCCTCCTATCTGATGGGGCGCTACGTGATGAAGGTTGCGTTGGGCTGGACGCTGGCCTTCTCGCTCTGCATCGCGATAGCGGGCACAACGATCATGACTACGCTGACGGAGAATCCGGAGATCATCGCGCTGGGCGTGGCGATCCTCTGGATCGACGTGGTGCTGGAGATGGGACGCCCGGTCAATATCCTGTATGTGAACGTGCTTCAAGCGGCGGGCGACGTGAATTACCCCTTCTACGTGGGGCTGGTATGGATGTGGCTGATTGCCGTGGGGGGTGCCTATCTGTTCGGCATCACATTCGGCTTCGGCATCCTGGGGATGTGGTGGATGTTCGCGCTCGACGAGCACGTGCGTGCCTGGGCCTTCATCCGCCGCTGGGAGTCGCGCCGCTGGCAGCACCGTGGTTTCGCGTCTCCGGCTGAGGCCTGACCCCCGCCGTATAGGTTCGCGTTTGCATTTTCTCATTTTTTGATTTATCTTTGTGAAGTTGTTGGGAAATTGTGCCGGCAACGTCATTAATATGCATTTTCAGTGAGCGAGAAGTATATAGTCAGCGCGCGGAAGTATCGCCCCGCGACATTCGATTCGGTGGTGGGTCAGCAGAATCTGACGGCCACTCTCAAAAGTTCGATCCGGTCGGGCCGTCTGGCCCATGCCTACCTGTTCTGCGGTCCGCGCGGCGTGGGCAAGACCTCGTGCGCGCGTATTTTCGCTCGTACGATCAATTGTCTCTCCCCTACTGCCGACGGCGAGGCTTGCGGCGAGTGCGAGTCGTGCCTGGCGATTGAGAGAGGCAATTCGTATAATCTCATGGAACTCGACGCCGCCTCCAACAATAGCGTCGACGATATCCGCGCGGTGACGGATCAAGTGGCTGTGCCTCCCCAGATCGGGAAGTACCGCGTGTTCATTATCGACGAGGTACACATGCTCTCGTCGCAGGCTTTCAATGCGTTCCTGAAGACGCTTGAGGAGCCCCCTTCCTACGCGATCTTCATCCTGGCCACGACGGAGAAGCATAAGGTGCTCCCGACGATCCTGAGCCGCTGTCAGATCTTCGATTTCAAGCGCATCACGATTGCGGATATCGTGGATCATCTTGCGTCGGTGGCGGAGAAGGAGGGCATCACGGCCGACCGCCGCGCACTGGGCGTGATCGCCCGTAAGGCCGACGGCGCGATGCGCGACGCTCTATCGATTTTCGATCAGGTGGCGGCCGCCTGCAACGGAAATATCACGTATGAGGCGGTGCTGGAGAATCTGAATGTGCTTGATTATGAGTATTTCTTCCGCTTCATCGAAGCGTTCGCGAAGGGCGATGCGGGAGAGGCGCTGCTTCTGTATAAGGATATCCGCGACCGCGGATTCGATTCGCTGTCGTTTGTCAACAGCCTTGCGCAGCATGTGCGCGACCTCATGGTTGCGGTCGACCCGCGCACGGTGTCGCTGCTGGAGATGCCGGAGGATTCGGCGCAGCGGCTTGTGCAGCAGGCGCGGAGTCTGCCGCTGAAGTGGTATTTTGAGGCGATGAAGCTTCTGAATGACTGCGACCTGAATTACCGCACGGCCACGAGTAAGCAGCTTCTCGTCGAACTGACCCTTATCCGCCTCAGCCAGCTTGTGGGGGGCGGGCAAAGCCCTTTTGAGGGCTCCGACCGCGCGGCCCTGCGGAATCCATCGGAGCCTCCACGGGCCATTTCGGGCGGTCAGCAACCGGCGGCTATGGTGCAGCCCTCGGCGCAACCGGCGCCAGAGTCTGCCGCCGAGACGCAGGCGGTTGCCGAACCGGCTGTCGACCCTGAGGCGGCACGCGATATGGTGAAGAGTATTCTGGGCGATACGCCGCGTCAGAATGTAGCGCCACGTCCGGCACCGGCAAAGCCGGCCACTCCGGCTCCCGCGCGTCCGCGTCCGGCGTCGTTCAATATCAACGGTTCGGCGCAGGTGGCGACGGGCCGCATCGAACGGCAGAGGGAGCCGTTTACAGATTCTGATTTCCTGAAGGCGTGGCACGATTTCATCGACACGGTGCCCGACCGGCACATATTGGTGAGTGCGATGCGCAATTCTGCGCCGGCGCGCAGTTCGGAGTTAGAATTCAACGTGATGGTGGATCATCCGGCGCAGCAACAGGCGTTCGAAGGGGCGATGGCCCCGTTGCTGGCCTTTCTGCGTGAGCGCTTACGTAACGATTTCCTGACGCTGCATGTCACGATCAACCCGGAGAAGGAGGTGGTGAAACCCGTTTCGCCGCGCGAATTCCTTGAAAAGACGGTCAACGTCAATCCGCCGCTCGCCAACTTCCTCAAATCACTCAACATCGAGATCCTTTAACAACGCGCGCCCAGTGGCCCCGGAGTCCGAACGGAATGATGCAGAGATGTTAATTAATATTAATTTAAGTTAAGAAGATAGCAGAGTGCTATGTGCGGAGGCGCGTGCATTGGGAAAACCGGGGGATTTTTATTAACTTTGCGTATGCTTTCCGGAGGGGACGTCTGTCCTCTCCGGTATTTATTATAATATTATGGATACTTCGGCTCTCAGACAATTTATCGAGCAGCAACTTGCCGGCTCGGACTATTTTTTGGTCGACCTCGCAGTGAGCAATGATAACGTTATCACGGTGGACATCGACTCCCCCGACGCCGTCGACATCGACTATTGCGTCAGCCTCTCCCGTGCCATCGAGGAAGCATTCCCCCGCGATGATGAGGATTATGAACTTACGGTCGGCTCGGCCGGCCTCTCGGCTCCGTTCAAGGTGCGCGGCCAGTATGACAAACATATCGGCGACCGCGTCGACGTAATCACCCGCGACGGGCGCAAACTCCTGGGCACACTCAAGGACGCCGGCGACGACGCCTTCACCATTGAGGTTGAGACGAAGGTGAGGCCCGAAGGCGCCAAGCGCCCGGTGACCGAACTCGTCGATACCGTCATCCCCTACGCCGACGCTAAGTCGGTGAAGTATCATTTCGACTTCTGATTGAATAAATAAAATACACTCTATACATGGCAAAGAAAGCTGAAACTGTCAATATGGTCGATCAGTTCGCCGAGTTCAAGGAACTCAAGAACATCGACAAGACAACGATGATATCGGTGCTCGAGGACTCGTTCCGCGGCGTGCTTGCGAAGATGTTCGGCACTGACCAGAACTTCGACGTTATCATGAACCCCGACAAGGGCGACTGTGAGATCTACCAGAACCTCGAGGTTGTGGCTGATGATGATGTCGACAATCCCAACATGGAAATCGGCCTGAGCGCCGCCCGTGAGATCGACCCCGAGTGCGAGATAGGCGAGGATGTGGCAAAGCAGATCAATTTCATTGACTTCGGGCGCCGCGCGATCCTCACTCTCCGCCAGACCCTCCAGCAGAAGATCCTCGACCTCCAGAAGGATGCGATCCACTCGAAATTCAAGGAACTCGAGGGCGAACTCATCACCGCCGAAGTCCACCAGATCTGGAAGCGCGAGATGCTGCTCGTCGACGAGGAAGGCAACGAGCTCTCGCTCCCGAAGGATGAGCAGATCCCGGGCGATTTCTTCCATAAGGGAGATATGGTGCGCGCAGTCATCAAGCGCGTCGACAACAACAACAATAACCCGAAGGTGATTCTCTCGCGCACCGACCCGCGCTTCCTTACGCGCCTCTTCGAACTTGAGGTGCCCGAGATTCACGACGGTCTGATCCTCATCAAGCAGGTGGCCCGCAAGCCCGGCGAGCGCGCGAAGATCGCCGTGGAGAGCTATGACGACCGCATCGATCCCGTTGGCGCCTGCGTAGGCGTGAAGGGAAGCCGCATCCACGGCATCGTGCGAGAGCTCCACAATGAGAATATCGACGTGATCCCCTTCACGACCAACACTCAGCTCTACATCCAGCGCGCCCTCTCTCCGGCTCAGATCTCCTCGATGCGCCTTAATGAGGATGAGAAGAAGGCGGAGGTGTTCCTCCACCCTGAGGAGGTGAGCAAGGCTATCGGCAAGGGTGGCCTCAACATCTCGCTCGCGCAGGAACTCACAGGCTTCACCATCGACGTCTACCGCGACATCGAGGAGGGTGAGGAGGATATCTACCTCGACGAATTCCGCGATGAAATCGACGGATGGGTGATCGAAGCGCTCAAGGACCTCGGCCTCGGCACGGCAAAATCGGTGCTTAACGCCCCGAAGGAAGTGCTCGACCAGGCCGACCTGGAGGATGAGACCGTGGAGAACGTGCTCAATATCCTCCGCGCCGAGTTCGAAGACTGACCCGGCCCTTCCTGCGCCGATGCTCAGGCATCATCCGGAGCCCCCGGTTGCCGTGAAGGCTCCGCGATGCTCCTCTCAACCTCACTTATAATTCAAAAAACAGAACATGCCTACAAAGATCAGCAGAATAGCAAAAGACCTCAACGTGGGAGTCAACACAGCGATTGAATTCCTACGCAAAAATAATATAGAAGTAGGCGACGGCGGCCCGAATGCCCGTGTCGGCGACGACGCTGTCGCGCTGCTCACCCGCGAGTTCAGTAAGGATGCCGACGCCAAGGCAGTGGCGGAGAAATTCTCTACGCGCCGCCGCGACAAGAAGTCGGATCCGGCCGACCGCAAGGGAGATGATTCTTCGCGTGCGGTGGGGCCGAAAATCTTAGGCACCATCGATCTAAAGAACCCGGGCGCCGGCATAAAGACTCCGGAGGATAAGGCCCGCGAGGAGGCCGAGAAGGCCGCTGCGGCTGCCAAGGCGAAGGCCGAGCAGGCCCGCAAGGCTGAGCAGGCGAAGGCTGAGGCCGCGCGCCGCGCGGCCGAGGAGAAGGCCGCGCGCGAGGCCCGCGAGAAAGCGGAGCGTGAGGCCCGTGAGAAGGCGGAGGCCGCCGCCAAGGCAAAGGCTGCCGAGGCTGCCCGCGAGGCTAAGCCCGCGGAGGCCCCGAAGGCTGAGGAGAAGACCGAACCGGCCGCCGAAGGGGGCTCGAATGTGTTCCGGCTCTCTCCGAAGACGGAGGGCCCTGAACTGAAGGTGCTCGGCAAGATCGACCTTGCCGCCCTCAATCAGTCTACACGCCCGAAAAAGAAGGGCAAGAACGACCGCCATGGTGACAACGCGGAGCGCAAGAAGCGCAAGCGCATCGGCAAGGAGAAGGTGGATATCGAAAAGGCCGGCCAGCAGGCCGCCGGCGAACAGCGTCACTCATCGGGAGGCCGTAACGGCGCCCAGGGGGGCGCCCAGGGCCGCAACGGCCGTAATGACGCCGGAGCCGCACGCGACGGCAAGAAGCGCCGCAGCGACCGCAACCAGAACCAGAAGCGCGGCGAGGTGAGCACCGAAGACGTGCAGAAGCAGGTGAAGGAAACGCTCGCGCGCCTCACGAATAAGCAGACGAAAAAGTCGGTGAAGTTCCGCAAGGAGCGCCGCGAGGAGGCCCACCGTCAGGAACTTGACGAGGCACGTCGCGCTGAGGCTGAGAGCAAGATACTGAAGCTCACGGAGTTCGTGACCGCCAACGACCTTGCATCGCTTATGGATGTGCCGGTGAATAAGGTGATCGGCACGTGCATGAACATCGGTCTGTTCGTTTCGATCAACCAGCGTCTCGACGCCGAGACAATCAATATCGTGGCCGAGGAATTCGGATTCCAGACGGAGTTCGTGTCGGCCGACGTGACGGAGGCTATCGAGACACCCGAAGATAAGGAGGAGGATCTCGAACCGCGTCCGCCGATCGTGACGGTGATGGGCCACGTCGACCATGGTAAGACGTCGCTCCTCGACTATATCCGTAATGCCAACGTGATCGCCGGCGAGGCCGGCGGCATCACGCAGCATATCGGTGCGTATAACGTCAAGCTGAACAACGGCCGCCATATCACGTTCCTTGACACTCCGGGCCACGAGGCGTTCACGGCCATGCGTGCCCGCGGTGCGAAGGTGACCGACCTTGCGATCATCATTGTGGCTGCCGACGACGACGTGATGCCGCAGACGGTGGAGGCAATCAACCATGCCTCGGCTGCCGGCGTGCCGATCGTGTTCGCCATCAATAAGATTGATAAACCTGCCGCCAACCCCGACAAGATCAAGGAGCAGCTCGGCCAGATGAATTATCTGGTGGAGGAATGGGGCGGCAAGTACCAGTCACAGGATATCTCGGCCAAGAAGGGTATCGGCGTCGAGGAACTTATGGAGAAGGTGCTTCTCGAGGCAGAGATGCTTGAGCTGAAGGCCAACCCCAACCGCGCGGCTATCGGTTCGGTGATCGAGTCGTCGCTCGACAAGGGCCGCGGCTACGTGGCTACGGTGCTCGTGCAGAACGGTACGCTTCGCGTCGGCGACGTGATTCTTGCGGGCACGCATTACGGCAAGGTTAAGGCGATGTTCAACGAGCGTAATCAGCGCGTGGAGGAGGCCGGACCGGCCACTCCTGTGCTTATCCTGGGTCTGAACGGTGCGCCACAGGCCGGCGACACGTTCCACGTGATGGCTACCGAGCAGGAGGCACGTGAAATCGCCGGCAAGCGCGAGCAGCTGCAGCGCGAGCTGAGCCTCCGCACGACGAAGCGTATCGGCCTCGAGGAACTCGGCCGCCGTCATGCGCTGGGCGATTTCCACGAGCTTAACCTTGTGGTGAAGGGCGACGTGGATGGTTCGGTAGAGGCGCTGTCAGACTCACTGCTTAAGCTCTCTACCCCTGAGATCCAGGTCAACGTGCTCCACAAGGGTGTGGGTGCTATCTCCGAGTCAGATGTGACGCTTGCAGCAGCTTCGGATGCGATCATCATCGGTTTCCAGGTGCGTCCGTCGGCGGCCGCCCGCCGCGAGGCGGAGAAGGAAGGCGTGGAGATCCGTCTCTACTCGGTGATCTACAAGGCCATCGAGGAGGTGAAGGATGCTATGGAGGGCCTTCTCTCGCCGGAGATCAAGGAGGAGGTGCTCGGTACGGCCGAAGTGCTTCAGACCTACAAGATCTCGAAGGTTGGCACGATCGCCGGAGCAATCGTGCGTGAAGGTAAACTCAAGCGTGCCGCCAAGGTGCGCGTGATCCGCGACGGTGTCGTGAAGTACACCGGCGAACTCGGTTCGCTCAAGCGCTTCAAGGACGACGCCAAGGAGGTGCTCACCGGCTACGACTGCGGACTCTCCGTGCAGGGCTACAACGATATCCGCGAAGGCGATATGATCGAGGCCTACGAAGAAGTCGAAGTCAAGAAGACACTCAGCTGATCCCTCTTAGAATTAATAAAGCCCA
>CAMWYR010000039.1 GCA_947178505.1 uncultured Muribaculaceae bacterium
AGGAGCATACTGCGACTGAGCCGTTGCTGTGCCGAGAGAATAGACTCCGGGGCGGTCAACGACACATTCGTATGAGAGCACGTGCGTGCCTTTAGATAGATGTGGAATGAGGAGCGACGTGGTCGCGTCAGCAACCTCCCTGTAATACCACACACCATCGGAAGCCGTGTAGACCGACAGCTGTTCGGCAGGTTCAAGACAAGCGGCACGGTTGTCGACAATTGCCACGTAATCAATATCCCGGTCGGTCGTAACTGTAAGGTTCACTCTCACGCGATCACCAACCTTAAGCACCTGAGGCGTCTGACCATTCTTTCCCGACCCGCTCATTACAGCCAGAGATTTGCTAACCGACATCTGGGGTACGGCCGTGCCCTTCGCATCCTTAAGCGGAAGTACATAACTTGCGATTACACCGCCCCACGAGGGAGCCGCTGCACGGCTGTTCACACTCAGAGTAGCGCCAGATGCCTCCTCAGGAGAAAGCTGAAGAGTAAACGCACCGACCAGTGCAGATGTCGACGGCAGCCCGAGCGACTTGCCATTGAGTGATATCTCCGGCATCTCAGCATCCGACAACCAGTCGGTGCCTCCCGACAGCAATGCGGCGATAGCCTCCGCTGCATTCCCGGCTCCCTTCCAATCCTGGGTCTGCTTGCTGAGCACGAGCCACTGCCGCAATCCATCAACAATCTGAGCGGACGGCTCTATTGCGCTATAGGCCTCCAGCACTCGCGCGGTCGTAAGGAGGGCTCCCTGAGATGACCAGTCGGAGGAGATATTATCAAACCAGGCACCCTTCTCAGGATTTTCCGATGCAAACTGTGCGACCGATTCCATTATCTGACGTGCGGCACTCCGCTTACCCTCCTTATCAAGCACTATAACAGCAGTGGCCTTGTCATAAACCGACATCTTTCGCCAGTCTTTCTGCACGCTCTGCAGCACCTCACGCTCCAATGCACTGAAAGCAGTTACTGTCGACTTCAGGCCTAAACCTTCGCGGGTAAACAGATAATACATTACATCGGTCACCGGGAGATTTTTCTTCTTTGATTTCTCCCAATCAGCCACAAATTTCTTCTCTATGTATGTGCATGCCCGTGAGGCCATATCAGCAGACCCCTCCGGAAGGAATCCGAGATTTGCAAGGCGACCCATCGTCTGAAGCACGCGGCGGGACATATAGGATGAAGACGGCATGTCGGGACACCAACTCCAGCCGCCATCGGCATTCTGTCGGTCTCTTAGGCGTGACAGACATTCATCAATCGCACTCTGCGCATTTCCCGGCGTAAGGTAATCAACCAATGCCGCCATCCTCGCGGTCTCTGCCTCAGCCGCCCTCACCCAAGGAGTCTGATTGAGTGTAAGTTGCTTTATACCCTCATTCTTCTGCAAAGGCGACACCAATGCTGAATCAGACGCATTCTCACACGAGGCCATCTTGCGCAAGCCCTCCCCTATCGCAGGATATCGGCCGATAAGTCCAGACACCAGCGCGTTGCCGAAAAGTGCGTCAGCCGCCGAGATTATACTGCTACTCTCGGGAGTAAGCATAGCAGGGAGCGCCGTGACGCACTCCCAAACGGGATTTGCGCAATAACTGAGCGTAACAGATGCATCGGCCGGGAACACAGGCAACTGAACATCCAAGCTTTTACGCTGAGATGAAAGATAGAACGGCAGTGACTTAGTCTCCACTGTCGTTCCCGGCAATACAGGAACAGCCACACGTTCACCGTCGCTGTTTCCGTCCATCATTCCTGCCTCCCGCGCATAGGCCTGCACCTCAAGCACCGATACGTCTGACGGTACTTTAAGCGAGCATGCTACTACTCTCGAACCTTCCGGATCAATTTCTCCGGAGCCAAAATCGTGCGAGAGGAGCATACGCCCGGTGGTCATATCAAGCACTCGCACTGAGCTCGAAACGGGGCGACGCTCAACGCTATTATTGAAAAGAGTGACGCCGATAGTCACCTCATCACCGGTGCGCACGAACCGGGGAGCATTGAGCGTGATCATCACGCTCTTAGCCGACACGGCGTCAAGATGCAGCGTCGCGCCGCGCATATCTTTCGAATACCCGGCAAGCTGAAGCTGCCAGGTGCCGATGAAGTCGGGTGCACGGAATGCTAATTCGCACTCGCCTTCGCTGTCAGTGACGAGAGTGGGCATGAAGAAGGCAAGAGGCATCTCTTTCTCGCGGAGTACGGGCGCAGTATCGGCAACGGTCGTAACACCGCCTTCAGCCGTCACTGCACTCTCCTCAAGTTCCACCTGCTCGTACACCCCTGCAGCCGGAGCGGAATCAGCCGAACCCTCAGCCTTCGCCATCATCATCTTTCCCGAACCGCGCAACACCATACCGTTGGTCATCGTTACCTGATCCGACATATACTTTATCTGCATGCCTCCATAAAGCGGATAACCGTACGTATTGAATTCAGGAAGGCTTAAGGGCGCAGGCGCTTTCAGACTCTTGACAGGGGCAGCCCAATATAATCCGGCATCGTAAATATGGTCGGCATGAAGCGAGACGGGATGCCACCATCTGAGCGTAGAGTAGGGATTAAACGACCATCTGAACGGCACAATAGCCGACAATGCCTTATCCGACATTACAGCCATAGCCGCCGCGCCCTTGAGAGGCTCTCCATTGAGTGTGAACCGGAATTTCCAGCTTTCATTCGCCCCGGGCGTGATATGATCGCGGAACGTTACCGCCGAAATTTTCACTTCTTCAGTCTGCGACTTCGGAATAATCACTACCTGTGCCGACTTTCGCGAAAGATTCGATTCGGAATAGAAATCAACATATATCCTTTCATCGTCACAGGGAGCCTCTGTCGTGAACTCGATGATATCCCCGTCAATCTTGACCCATCTGCATTCGCGGAGTCCTTTGGAATCGGATATAACCGCAAGGATATGACCCGACCGGAGAGAACTACCTACGCGCACACGAATGCTCTTTGAAAAGTCAGATACAATAACCCTCCGCTCAGGCACCCACAATGAAGTGGCTACCGGAGGCATCTTGTCTGATTTCCGCCACACAATGACCGAATCCTTGGCCAAGGCATTACCCTCCGATTCACTGAAATCTCGGGAGAGTGAGAAAGCGAATTCATATCGCCCGGAAGGAAGGCCGGATAAATCGGGGGAAAAACGCGGACTGTCGAAAGTGCCATCAGCTATACGCTTCCCCTCCGATGATATGCGGTAATAGAGTTTCTTAGTCGCTACGGCTCCTACCACATCGGAAACGCGCACGGACCAGACCACCTCGCCGGCCTCTGCTTCGACAGTCTCAGGAAGCTGAGGTATAATTGTCCAGGCATCACCGAGCGCGAAACGGAGTGCGGGAGCCGACTGCGTCTCTCCGGCCTTGCTCGTCACATCGGCCATGAGTGAATACTGACCCACACGGTAGGATGAATTAAGTAACCCTGCCGTGGGGAGCGATATAATGAAGCTACCGTCGGAGCCGGTTGCCACACTTCCTGAATACTTCGCGGGATTAACATCCCATCTCCACCAGCCGGGATGCCATTCGAGCGTAAACTTAACCTCTGCGTCGGCAACGGGAAGTCCTGCATAGGTCAGAGCTCGCCCCTTAAATACGAGTGAATCCATCGGGGCCTCAGAGGGCACACTCTTTTCAAGTTCCACAAGGAAAGTAGGTGCCTTATATTCCGCCACCTGAAAGGCAGCTTCTCCGATGCGTCGGCCATTATCCTGCACCCGCAGATGCCAGGAGCCGGAAAGATGATCGGCCGGGATATCGAAACTTCCGGTGAAACGTCCGAGCGTATCTGTGGTCGCGACGATCGTATCTACATCCTGATAATTGGCGTCTATAAGCACTACGTCTATTTTCCTGTCAGAGGCTGCCTGAAGTGATTTTCCGCTACGCGACCAAACACTACCTACAAATTCCACTTTCTGTCCGGGGCGATAGAGCGAGAGATCGGTAAGCACCCCGGCTTCATAACTTACGCTTTCGGAAGGGCGGCCGGAAGAGCCGGAATATATAGAGCCTGCCAACCGACTTCCTGCCCCTTCAGCCACATAGTCATAACGCCCGGGCTCCACGAGGAAATATCCCTCCGAGCCGGTGGTGAATACACCTGCCGAGACACGCGCGCCCCGATTCCATCTGTAAAGGTTGACCTTAGCTCCCTCAAGCGGATGCTGATCCGAGCCGGCCACAACATAGACGCGAGATTTCTCCCCCGGGGAATCAACCGTGAAGAGAGTCAGGCCACTTACTTCAGTGGTGGGCAGATATGATTTTATATTTTCCTTCAATATGCCATCAAGCCCGGCGGTACGCGAGGCCACTATGGCATATAGTCCGGGGGTAAGCGAAGGGAGTTTTACGCCAATGGTATATTTATCCGGCACCGATCCGGCCGCACTGACCGGCACGGAAGCTACCACGCGCCCCCCTGTCAGATCTGAATATACGTAATTGTCGTTACTGCCCTTCCGATTCAGCTTTACGGCCAGCAGCCAATAATTATAGAGATTTTCTCCGGAAACATTCACTTCATTTTCCACGCCCGGCATAAGCTGAACGGCAAACTTAAGATTCACCGACTCTCTCTTGAGTTCGGCAATCCGGTTTTTAACCGATGCGATATCCTGAGCCTGCGGGAAATGGGCGGCATAATCATCGAGTTCCCGCAACTGACTCCGGCGGCCGTCGTTATCATCTGTAAATGTACGGCAACGTGCGAGCAAGAAAGGAGCATAATAAGGAGTATCAATAAAGCGGTTGCAACATTCCTCAAGATTGCGCGAATATTCATCACCGCTGAGCATAGCGAGTTTTCTTTCCGCCCAGAATGCCTCCCGGGGTAGATTACCGGCGATGCGGGCAGCCTCGATAGGAAGCGTGACATAACGCAACAAAGGATTTTCAACCCTCTTCATATCAGAGGGAGACACCGGAAGCTGAGCCATGCTTTCCTCGTTCTGCAGACGCTGAGTGAGACGCACGGCACAGTCGGCAATGAAATCAAGGACGGTGAAACCCGGATTACCTTTCCCGATCGGCTTCTCAAGCACGGCAGAAATGTCGGAGAGAGGAAGCGAAGCCAGAAGTGTCGGGTCGGCAAGGGCCCGGTCGCAGAGTTCTCTTACGCGTGATGCAAACATCTCACGGTTCCACTCCGCAACGGGAGCCTCATAGCCCGCGGCCGGAGCAGTACGCCCGGAATAGATCCAGGGCTTCTCGGCATAAACCTGCGAATAGATCCGGGCCTCCAGTAGCAGTGCGAGATCCGACCAGGGGGCGCAGAGCACTCCCGCCAAAGAATCAAACCGCTCGATAGAGGCCGGATACGAATCAGCCGAGACAAGGTCGGAGGCTACAGTAAGCTGAATAGCAGCGTTCAGTGCCCCGGAATCATCCTTTGCGGCCAGTGCTTTCCTCAGATTTGCCTCCGCCGTCTTAGATACGCTTTTCGGAAAAGCAAAATCCGGAAAAGAGGACTGCGATTTTTTTGCGCCTTGCATCCCCATAACTACGGAAATAAAAATTGAAATCAGGATAATCAGTTTCAGGATTCCCGCATTTAAACAAAAAAAGGAGGTGCGCGACCTCCTTGATATTTTATTGTTCCTCATAAATGGAATTTTTACTTATTTTTCTTCGAACGATGCTTGCCACGCATTTCGTGCATTTTCTGGCGGAATATTTCCTCGCCCTCTTTCATTTTAAACACCTGACGCGGTGAAAGTATTTTGCTAAACTCAGCTTCGTAGCGGCGATCGATTTCCCTCGCTTTCTCATGAGCCTCCTGCTGGGCTTTATGAAAGGCGTCATACTCTGCTTCTGAAGAATCATCCTTAAGATTTTTCTTCATCCGGTGAAGATTTGAGAAGGCTTCCGCTTTTTCATTCGACATCACGCGATATAAGGCGGCGAATTTCTTCTGCTGGTCTCCCTTAAGCGCCATTTCCTGCGATAGATACTTGATTTTGAAATCAATGATTTCAGAACGCAATTCTTCGTGACTCTTATTCTTCTTATTGGAATCAGCCATTGCCGGCACTGCTGCGAGAATCAGCATAAGGAGTAAAAGATAGAATTTCTTCATATCAATCATTATATTTTGATTCGATTTCAACCCCAAAATCTTCTTTAAATTGGTCTATATCTGAATATTGCGAACTGATTTCCTCAATAAGCTCCGCATCTGAGAATGCGCTGGGAAGCGAGTAAGAGACTTCCGCATCCTCATCGGCCATGAGGGCGGCGATATGTTCGGGGGGATTATCAAGACTCAGCGTGCCGACTCCGGAGATATGGTGGAACATCTGCATCATGCACCAGATGCCGGCAAACATAGCGGCCAGATAAGCATATGGCTTCACCCGCTGCCATGGCGTGAGCTTAGCAGGCTTTTCAGCTTCGGGCATTTCCGGGAGCTTTGCTGCAATCTCCTGACTGAGAGAATCAAAATAACCCTCCGGCACCGACCATGGGCCCTTGCGTCCGAAACGCGCGATTATTTTTTCTTCTTCCTTCATCTTATTCTTTTTTCTTTATTGACAATGCTCAAACTTATTGGTTTAACACAGCCTGAATTATTTTTACGGACAATTTCCGTGCGCAAATCCGAGGCCTGATAATTAAGCACTTGGAGTGGAAAAAACAATTGCAGCCGGTTTCACAACCGACTGCAATTATGTGTTTTCCATAATACTTTTCGAACTAACCTAACATCATGAAACATTGTCTTTGACTTTATAACATCAGGGGACCGAAAAAAGTTCGTCACACAATCTCGGAATTTTCGATTATCGACGTGATTTTTTTTACGGCGTGATGGTATGAAGCCTTCAGAGCGCCTACCGACGTGCCGAGCACCTCAGATATTTCCTCATATTTCATATCATCGTAGTATTTCATATTGAACACGAGCCGCTGCTTTTCGGGGAGCTGCAGAATGGCTTTCTGCAGTTGGAGCTGGAGTTCGTCGCCGTCGAAATAGGGATCGCTCTCCACATTCTGCAGAAGGAATGAATCATCGTCTTCTTCAGTGAGGCCGATTCGCTGCCGCTCCTTATGGAGGAAATTGATACTTTCGTTGACGGCAATCTTATAGAGCCATGTCGAGAGGCGTGCGTCTCCGCGGAACTGACTGATGTTTTTCCAGGCCTTTATGAAGCAGTTCTGAAGCAGATCATTGGCATCGTCGTGAGATGCAACCATCTTGCGTATCTGCCAGTATAATTGCTCTCCGTAGGTGCGTGTGAGCAGGTCGAAAGCGCTGCGGGCCGTCGCTTCGTTCTGAAGATCGGCCACCAACTTTTTCTCGTCTATGGGAGTCTTATACTGCATTCTGTCAGCAGATAGATTTCTGATTCTTTATTGAGTTGTAAAGTTAATAATTTTTCCGTTGTCAGTTGTAATGATGAAAAATTTATAACTAAAATTAACATTGGAGTCAGCCATCGGAGGCATTTGTTTGTTATAAGGATATACTATGAAGGAGGAGGCACGGAGCCTCTGAAAAACACCTATATTTTAAGATTATGAAGCTGACTAAACTATTGATAACCGGAGCATTGGGTCTTACCGGCGTACTTAGTGCAAACGCTCAGATCGGAGAGATTGTCAACGGACTCACCAATGTGGCCATGACAGCGGCCCGCGGGGGCGCCGGCTATAAGGGTTATCTTGAAGCCGACTTCACGGGAGGTGTTGGTAATTACCGCACGAATTTCGTAACTTTGGCTACATCGCAAGGTTATCAACTCAACAACTGGTTCTATATGGGTGCCGGTATCGGTGTTGACTTTCTGTGGTCGAAAGTCAACAAGGGGTGGGGCGATTCGTGGGGACCTACGGATCCTTCCTGGTCGTCGCATGAATATACCAGTTCGGCGGTAATGATTCCGGTATTCACTGATTTCCGTTTCATTCTCGGCCGGCAGACCTCTACCTCCTTCTTCATCAACATGCGCGTCGGTGCAGCATTCCTTTGCTCCGACAGTTATGTGAAGGTGCGCGACGGCTATCTCAGCAACCGAAGTTATTTTTATCTGCAGCCGGCCGTCGGAGTGCGTGTGCCGATCAACACCACCAATCCTCGTCAGGCCATTGATATCGGTCTGCATTACCGACTTATGACTTCTGACTACTGGAACAACTGGCAATATAACGCCACAATCAACGGCCTCGGTATCAATATTTCCTACGAATGGTAACCCCCAATAAGCCACTTATATATTTATTGTTCTCATTACTTATCAGACATTAATCCTGTATGAAGTTATTAAGAAAGAATTCAAATTTAACCGATAGTAAGTGTTTACTGATTGACATTTATCTTTTATCCTGTCCGCGGCTTCTTTTTGGCTCCTTTCAGCTTGTCAATCAGTCGCATACGAAAGTATGCTCCTTCATTCCGCGCTGAAATCGCCTCAAAAATTAAGCTCGTAATAGTATAAATTAAATCTGAACACTTACTTAAGATCAAAGAACATCAAAAGAGTTTCATCTTCCTTATCTGAGTTTGTATATATTGGAAACCGTTATGGAGATAAAACGGTACCGCTATCTGCAACGCATCACTGTAATAAAGCGACAGCCGTGACGCTTTACGTTAGAGAAGGCTTATTTAATATTGAAGTTGCCAAAACTTTTTACGAAAATCTATAATTGTTTAAACTTGTTTTCTTTAAAGATATTCTTGATTATCCTTGAAAAAAGTTTAGACATATTCAATATGTTCTGAGCCATCTCAGTTGTCTATCCTGAAATATTTAAAACAAATTACTTTAGTTTTTTCAATTCTTATACACTCCCAGTTCATCAATCTCAACAATATTAAATATTCTTTAAATCATTGGTCGATATAGGATATTTTTGTCCAATTTAAGACATTTAAATGATTATTTTTTAATTTTCTAAAATTTTTTTTAACTTTGCGAAGTCAAAATAATTTTAACTAAATATGAAAAATTTTATTATTTATATGATGAAATGTATTAAAAGAAAATCTGCTTTTATTGCGGTGGGTATGGCGCTCTATGCCTGCTGCGGTGTTATGAAGGCAGAGTATTACCGGGGCGCTGATAATAACAAGGAGCAGAAGAGGCCTGCGAAGTTTACCAATTATATTGAGGAGGGCACCCGCTGGGAAATGTTGGCCAAGACCATGGATCTTAATCAGAATCCCCCTAAACTTGTGGAATACGTGTTGACGGGATGGCTTGAAGGCTATAGGGAAATAAACGGGAAACAATACCTTGTCTATTGGCAGGGAAGTGGAAACATGGAGAATAAGTCGGAGACTGCGTATATCCGCTACGATAACGGGCTTGTATATTCTCTCCGTCCCGGGCATCTTGACGAGGAGGAAAGATTGCTCTATGATTTCAACCTCACCGAGAACGAGGAGGTCCACTTGTACATGGATAGCGATTATCCAGATATAGTGGCTAAGTGCACTGGACTTGGGGAGAAAGAGTTCGGCCTAAAGACCTATCCTGTAATCAAACTGGAGTGCTTCGGTGAATTCAAGGGGGATTTAGAGCAGTTTCTCGAAAATCTGGGCTTTGAGTCTGGAGATGTAGATGTGGATCTTGATTTGGACCAGAAATTCAATCTCAATTGGATACCCGGCATCGGAGCCGCACGCGGCCTTCTGTATAATCTCTACCCTAATGATGCAGTACGCACAGCCGTCTACCATAATGATGAACTTATCTATGGGACGCCCCCGCAGCCCGCAGGAGTTGGCACGATCGAAACTGATGGCGAATGTGAGCCTTCAAATGGTCTGAAATACAAGCCCGACGGCACGCTCTTCCGGAATGGAGATAAAGGCATCTACATTCAGAACGGTCGAAAATACGTGGTGCATTGATTAGTCGTCCGACATGTAGGGCCGTGCCTGAGGCACGGCCCTACATGTCGGATGAAAACGCCTGGAAACTTAACGTTTGCGGCGTGACAGAAGATTCAATTACTGGACACCTTCATTTTCCTTCTGGAAGATGTGGCGCAGACGCGAGAAGATGCGCTGGGATGTCGATTTGCTCGGCACGATGTTCGGCTGGTCCTTAAGGCTCTCGATCGCTGATTTCTCTGCATCAGTAAGACCTTCGGGCACGTATACCATCACATTGACGAGCAGATCGCCGTGATTGGATGTATTCATACGCGGGAGACCCTTTCCACGGAGACGGAGCACCTTGCCGGGCTGCGTTCCGGCTGCGATCTTCACGCGTGCATGACCGTCGATGGTCGGGATATCGGCCGAACCTCCGAGAGCCGCTGTCGGGAAGTCGAGCATCAGATTGTAGATAAGATCATCACCGTCGCGGATAAGATCCGGATCCTTCTCTTCCTGAATCTTGATGAGCAGATCGCCGTTCACGCCGCCGTTGCGCGGAGCATTTCCCTGACCGCGGAGCGTAAGCACCATTCCATCTTCAACACCGGCAGGAATATGGAAACTGACAATCTCATCTTTCTTCTCAACACCCGTGCCGTTGCAATAGCTGCACTTTTCAGTAATGACCTTACCCTCGCCGTTACATTCCGGACATACCGACTGACTCTGCATCGCGCCCATGAACGTTTGCTGTACGGTAGTGACATAACCAGTGCCGTGACAGCGTTCACAAGTGTGGAATGCTGTGCCATCCTTGGCTCCGGTGCCATTACAGTGCGTACAAGCCACGAGTTTGGGAATCTTAAGTTTCTTATCGACACCGTACATCACGTCTTTCAGCGACACCTTCACCGTAATTCGGAGATCAGTGCCCTTGTTGACACGCTTTCTGGGCTGCGAGCGACGCGAACTGTAACCGGAGAAGTCATCATCTCCGCTGAAGCCGCCGCCGAAACCACCACCGAAAATATCGCCGAAATGAGCGAAAATATCCTCCATCGACATGCCGCCTCCGCCGAAGCCGCCATATCCGGAGCCTCCGCCGAAGCCCTGCGGGCCCATCGAGTGGCCGAACTGATCATATTTCGCACGCTTGTCGGCATCGCTAAGCACATCGTAGGCCTCGGCTGCCTCCTTGAATTTCTCCTCGGCGGCTTTCTTCTTTTCTTCCGATTCCTGCGCGTACTTATCGGGATGATACTTTATGGCCATCTTGCGATAGGCCTTCTTTATCTCGTCAGCACTCGCGCCCTTGGAGACGCCGAGCACCTCATAATAATCTCTTTTCTCAGCCATTGCGTTTTCCTTTCTTTAAATTAAGATTACTGACCCACAACGACCTTGGCATGACGGAGCACCTTACCATTGATGGTATAACCCTTCTCAACAGTGTCGATAATCTTACCCTTCATGCTCTCATCGGGCACAGGCACTGCGGTTATAGCCTCATGATTGTCGGCATCAAAATCCTTATTTTCGGGATCCATCTCCTTGACACCGTTCTGCTCCATAAATTTCTTAAGCTTCTTATAGATGAGCTCCATGCCCTGACGGATCGAATCTGCATCTTCTGAATTTTCAGAGGCCTTGAGCGCACGCTCCATATCATCCACTACGGGAAGAAGACCCTTAAAGACAGATTCCGCAGCATTCTTGATAAGTTCCGATTTCTCACGCAATGTGCGTTTGCGGAAATTATCAAATTCAGCCATAAGGAACATATACTCCTTCTTCTCTTTCTCCACCTGGGCGGCAAGTTCCTCTTTCTCTTTCTCAAGTTTCTGCTCGGCGCTCAGTTCGGCATCAGCAGCCTCAGCCACCTGCTCCTGAGCCATCTCATCCTCAGCCGGAGTAGAGTTTATATCGTCAACCACAACAGCCTCCGGAGCCTCCTGCTCGGGTGAAGGGGCGCCGTTCGCTTTCTGCTGATTGAATTCATTATTCATCTTTTTCTTAAAGTCTTTCATTGCGGTGATATTTATAATGCAATCGCTTGCATTGGTTGCAAATTATGTGCCAATAAATGTTAAAAATGAATCCGAGCGTACATCGTTCAGGTTCTACTATAATTTTAACAAACTAATGGCACTGATAGTTGGAAGCAATTGCAAATAGCTCACCGCGGCGGCAGCAGCCTCTTCAGATGAATATATCCCATAGAGGCAGGCCCCGCTGCCCGTAAGGGAGGCATAAAGCGCTCCGGTCTCATAGATTTTATCTTTTATTACCGGAAAATCAGGAAAAGCCGGAAATATCGATTTCTCAAAATCGTTTATAACCTTATCTCGCCATTCCGCTGGGGGAAGGTGGCATATCTCCCGCAGATCGATACCCGCCTCCGCGGGCCGGACGCCTGCAAAGGCCTCACGCGTCGAGACGCCAATGTGCGGTTTTACGACAACGAGCCAGTAGCCCGATAGGTCAATGTCGACCGGCCGGAGCCTCTCCCCTATCCCTTCCGCATAGGCCGCACGGTTAAGGATAAAGAACGGACAATCCGCTCCTAAGCGTGCGGCGGCTTCCAGCAACCGCTTCTCATCCGGACGCCGCCAGCTGACGCCCTGACTCCCGGCCCACTCCTCAGCGACATCGCATAGCATGGTGAGCGTGAAGGAAGCATCAGCACTGCCACCCCCAAGCCCGGCACCGTCGGGCAGATGCTTATCCAGGCTTATCGAGACTCCGAATCCCGCGGGCGCAAACTCATTGAAAAACAAAGCGGCCGCCTTCCAGACAAGATTCTTCTCTACCGGACACTCTATGATATTGCCGCTCAGACGCAACATGAAGGGTTCGTCATCACTCGTGCGGGAGTGCGCCGTAATCTCAAGAATATCGCAGAATTCCACCGGATTCTCAGGCGTGCCTGCATAGACCCCCACCGGATAGAAGAGCGTCTGCAGATCGTGGTAGCCGTCTTCACGGCGACGCACGATCTGCAGACCTATATTGATTTTTGCGTTTACAAACTTGATCATCTCCGGCGCATTATTCTGTCTCAAAACCCCATTCCTGACCCTTACGGATCATAGGCACACCCTCCTTCATCCATTTGGGCATCGGGGCGCCCTTGAGGTAATGGTCGAAGAATTGCTGCAGGCGGCGAGTGATATCCTTGCGGTTCTTGCGCGCACGGATATTATGGGCCTCACCATTATACTGTAGCATCCATACGGGCTTCTGAAGGCGACGGAGAGCCATGAACATTTCTATGCCCTGATACCATGGCACGGCACCGTCAGCATCATTGTGCATGATTAGAAGTGGCGTCGTGACGCGGTCGGCGAAGAACACCGGGGAATTGGCGATGTACTGCGGAGTCTTTTCCCAGAGCGTACCTCCGATGCGACTCTGTCCCTGCTCATACTGAGCCTGACGCGAATCTCCCGACTCCCAGCGGATACCACCGTATGCAGATGTCATATTGGCGACGGGGGCACCCGAACCGGCGCATGCGAACATATCGGTACGAGTCACGAGATAAGCAGTCTGATAACCACCCCAACTCTGACCGTCGATTCCGATGCGGTCTTTATCTATCCAGGGATAGCGGCGGCACATCTCCTCTGCTCCGGAGCAGACATAGTTGTAGGCATCTTCTCCGGGACGCCCCGAGTTGTATTGAATATCAGGCACGAATACAACGTATCCGCGACTCACGTAGAACGGATAGTTCACCCAGCTCCACGAGGGCTCCATTGTGTAATGGCGGTAGAGATCTTCCGACCCTGTCTCATAAAACACGCAGAGCATCGGGTATTTCTTTGAGGGATCGAGATTATCAGGAACGTAGAGCACTCCTTCCGACCGGCTGCCGTCGTAGGCATACCATCGCTCAAGCTGAGCGGTGCCCCAGTCATAATCCTTCATCTGCGGGTTGGCATCCGACACCTGCACGGCGCGGGCGAAGTCAGTGCCGCGGCACACCCAGATGTCGGGCGACGTCGAGAAGTTGGCACGCTGCCACGCGTAGACCTGCGCGTTTCGGGCCTGACTCACCTGAGTGAACGCATATTTATCGAGCACCGATATCACCGGAGCCTTTCCTGAACCGTAGGTCATGTCGCCGAGGCCGTTATATTTGTCGCCATAGCTGAACACGTCGAGAAGCATACGGTCGCCGCGGCTTAGATAGAGACGGTCGGGATCGGTGTTGACATAACGGAAACGGACGTTGCGCTTGCGGCCCTCTTCCTTCGTGAGGCATACGGGCTCCTTCTCCCCTTTCGGGTCGAGACTCCAGATGTCATGACGATCGTAGACAAGCAGTTCTGCGTCATTCTCGCTCCAGCCGGCAATGCCGTAAGCCTCCGAGGGCGCCGGATGGCGGTCGTCAATGTCCCACAGCGGATATGGCACATTCGAGCTTACGCAGACTGTCTTTCCCGTGGCGATTTCATAAGTGTAATAGTTGCGGTCGCTGAACCAAACGACAAACCTGTCGGCCGGGGAAAGTTCGCCCTGCATCGCACGATGACACTCACCGACCTCTCGGCTCTCACCGGTATTGACGTTGACAACCGACATTTTCTGCGGGGCAAAATAGTCCCACTGATAGGATACGATGCTTTCCGTCGGGTCTATTACCAGTGCGTAGTCCTTATCCCATCTGTCGGGAGCCTCCACCTCCGCGAGTTTCTTATCAGTGATCAGCACGGAGTTGCCGCTGCTGAGGTTGATCGCCACCGGATAATTGTTCTTCCGGATTTCATCAAGCAGGTGCTTTTCCCTGGGCGGTATAAAGTCACGGTCCCACACCCAGATATCCAGGTTACCCTTTTCGAAATCAACTATTGTCGTGTCGTCGGGGGCAATGATGGGTGCCACACCGGCAATCAGACGGCGGCTGTCGTGGGAGAATTCAAGGGTAGTGTACTGATTCGGCACGAGCTCACCCTGCTTACCGCCGTCAAAGCTGAGGCGGAACTCGCGGGAAGAGCGGAGACCGTCGGCGGGATTACTGAGGAAAACGCTCACACGCTTCGTGCCCGATGTCAGCGTGTCGTCAGAAGCAGTGTATGCCAGATTGCGGCCGTCACGGCTGAATACAGGCTCGCCGTAGAATTTCTTGTCGCGGTCGATAAGGGTATAGGATGTGTCGGGAAGCAGATAGACTCCGATGCCGTCGGTGGCGATAGAGTCTTTCTCGGGCTTGGTCACCTTGACGGCCAGACGGCTGCCATCGCGGGAGAAAGTATAGTTCTTCACCCAGTTGGTGACTTTACGGGCCTTCGTGACCGGATTGAACAATACGAGGGGACGTCCGGCCTCCTTGTCGGAAAGATATTTCTTGGCCACGAGAGCCGTGTCGCATGAAGAGAATGCAAGCCAGTCGCCGCCATCCTCGGCAATCTTATAGCTCAGCACGTCGCCGATCCGCACCACCTTCATGGTCTTGAGGTCGACGACCGCCAGGGAGTCCATAGGCATCTCATGCTCTTTTTTCTTATCAATCTTTGCCTTGCGCGTCTCAGCGAAGGGAGCCTTGATCATAGCGAATCCCCAGCGGGAGTCGGCCGAGAATCGTGCTAGGTAACCGCGCGCGATTTCCACGCGCTTCTTGGTCCGGGTGTTGTAGAAAGTGAGCGTGCCGTCACCCTCCTGAGGATTGACGCCGAAGGCCACCCAATCACCGTCGCGGCTCACGGCCTCATTACGCACGGATTTCCATGCATCGAAATCATCGTGACCGAGTTGCTTTTTGGCCTCTGCTCCTCCCTGCGCGCCTAGCGCCAATAGAAGAGTCGCGCAGAGTGCTCCTGATATATGCTTCATCTGTCGGTTATGCTTTGTAGATTGCTGATATTCAGACTTTATGGAGATCGTGACCCATACGGTTTTTCTTTGTCTCCATATATTTTTCGTTGTAGGGATTCGGAGCCACCTCAAGCGGCACAATTTCAGCGATGTTCACACCATAGCCTTCGAGCCCCACGCGTTTGATAGGATTATTGGTCATAAGGCGCATGTTGCGGATGCCGAGTTGATGAAGGATATTGGCGCCAACGCCATAGTCGCGTTCATCGGCACGATGACCAAGATGCAGATTGGCATCCACAGTATCATATCCGTTTTCCTGAAGCTTGTAAGCCCTGATCTTATCCATCAGTCCTATGCCGCGTCCCTCCTGATTGAGGTAAATTATTGCACCCCGGCCCTCTTTCTCAATTTCTTTCATGGCGAGATGAAGCTGTTCGCCGCATTCGCAACGTTGCGAGGCGAAGATGTCGCCGGTCATGCAGGATGAATGCACGCGCACCAGCACAGGATCATCGCCCGAGACGTCACCCTTAATCAGCGCGATATGCTCCAGGCCGGTGTCTTTCTGCCGGAATGGGATAAGACGGAAATGACCGTAGGCAGTCGGCATATCCACTTCCTCACCCTTCTCTACGAGCGACTCATGCTTGAGCCGGTAAGCGATAAGATCGCGGATACTGATGAGCTTGAGGCCCCACTCATCAGCACGCTGACGGAGTTCGGGAAGCCGTGCCATGGAGCCGTCGTCGCTCATTATTTCCATAAGTGCGGCGGCAGGCTGCAGTCCGGCGAGGCGTGCGAGGTCAACGGCCGCTTCTGTGTGTCCGGCGCGCTGAAGCACACCACGGTCCTGCGCATAGAGAGGATTGATATGACCCGGACGTCCGAACGTCTCAGGCTTTGACTCCGGATCAGCGAGCGCACGGATGGTGGCCGCGCGGTCCTGTATAGACACGCCCGTGGAGCAGCCTTCAAGTTTATCGACAGTCACGGTGAAGGGAGTGCCGAGCACGGAAGTATTATCATTTACCTGACGGGGAAGATCAAGCTTCTCGCAACGCTCCATCGTGATCGGCACGCAAAGCACGCCACGGGCATTCTTGAGCATGAAATTGACATCCTCAGGAGTGATTTTCTCTGCGGCGATGATGAGGTCGCCTTCATTCTCGCGGTCTTCATCATCGACCACTACTACGAATTTACCGTTACGGAAGTCTTCGAGAGCCTCCTCTATGCTATCTAATTTGATCATGATTCGATATATTAGGGCCGTAAATATGCGGCATGGATTGATTTTGGGTTAATGAAAAGATTGAATCCGAGTGATTATCCCACTCTGAAGAAGCTGAAATTGACCGAGCCATAGACAAGATGACGCGCGAATCCGGGCAATTCACTGAAATCATGGTTCTTACTATGCTCGATAATGACGAGCGAACCCGGCCTCACGAGCGGCGAGCGGAGTATCAGCTCCGGCACTTCTGCGAAACGGGGATGATCGTAGGGGGGATCGGCAAAAACGATATCGTAAGCCTGCGTAGCCCTTTCTATAAACCGGAACACGTCACCCTTAACGAGGCGGAGCACCGTGTCGCCGAGTTTTTCCTTCACCGTGCGGATGAAAGTCGTCTGCACGGCAGCTTGCTCGACTGCCGTGACGAGCGATGCACCGCGTGACACGAATTCCCAGCTTATCGCTCCGGTGCCGGCAAAGAGGTCGCACGCGCTTTTCCCTTCAACATCTTCCTGAAGTTCGAGGATATTGAAGAGATTCTCGCGTGCGAAGTCGGTAGTGGGACGCGCTGTTATGTTTTTAGGCACGTCAAACCGACGTCGGCCATATATTCCTCTGATTATTCTCATTTTCTCTTGTGTTTTCTTAGGTATTAATCAGGATTATTGTTTCTGTGATCAGTTGCGCACCATTAGCGCTGCCGGGAGCGGCATGCCCGCCTTTGCTCCGATGCCGGGCATCATGGTGAGCATCACATAGTCGAGGTGCGCGCGGAGGTCGCGCATAAGGTTTGTCTTGATTTCACGCGGGCCTGAAAGCGACACCTGCACATCGTTGGGCTTAAGTCCGTAGACGTTCATTATATTGAAGATGTGATACTGGATGTCTTCCGGTGCGTTCCACTGATGACATGCGGCCATAAGGATATTTTTTCGGTCGAAAGCGACAAAGTCAACCGTTCCTTGACGAATGTCGGCATATATGCGGGGCATATCTGCGCTTCGCTCCCTGAATCTACGCGCCATCACGGCAAGATGCGAGTGCACGCGCGCTCCCGGGAATGTGCGGCGAAGAAATGAATGGAGGCCCGGCACAAGACTGTAGAGACAAGTTGCCTCCCCTACCTCCTCAGCCAGAATATCCTCTTCAGGAGAAGAGTAAACCTGATTGTAGAGGCGGGCCGCCTCATCCTCATCATCGGCAACCATAGCCGTGGGCACCCAGATACTGCGCGAGGCCATAAGAATTATATCCGATGAGAAGTCATCAAGCACCTGCGGATGATCGTAGACCGCATTCTCAATCCGCTCCAGAAGACCGTCGGCCGTATCGGGCCATTTCTCCTCAAAAAGTGTCACGATCTCTTCCGTCGGGTTCACGTGCTTGAGATAGGCGTTCATACCTGAGGTGGAAATCGTGCAGATGAGACGCCAGTCGGCGATATCGCCGATTCTTACCGCCTGATATGTTGTCGCTTCATTCATATCACAAAATTAATGATTTCCGTCGTAATTTCAAGTATTTCCCCGCTAATAAAACACCCCGGAGGAGTAAATAAGTTTCAAATGCACCCCAGAGAATATCATTAAAATGGCCGGCAGAGACAAAGTGACCGGCAAAAATCACTGTTGCGAAAACCGATGAGGCTATCAGCGTTGCCACCAGCAGCGGAGCCGTACGGGCAAGCCCGATAAATACCCCGTCGAAGATGAAGGCCCAGACGGTGACGACGGGAAGCGCCACAAGCCAGCTGCTCATTTCCGAGACGGCCAACCTTACGGCGTCGGAATCTGTCAGCCTACTCACGATGGGCTTTCCGCAGAGGAAATATATCAGTGCAAAACTTATTGAGAGCCCTACCCCCCATCTTACGAGGGCGGCTACGGTGGCATGCAGACTCTTCTTGTCGGAAGCGCCTGCAGCGTTTCCGACGAGAGCCTCCCCTGCAAAGGCGAAGCCATCCATGAAATATGAGAAGAAGATGAAGAACTGCAGCATAACGCTGTTGGCGGCAAGCGTTGTCTCGCCGAGGCGTGCGCCGACCGCGGTCATTGTAAGCGACACTGCCATGATGCAGGCCGAGCGGAAGAAAAGATTCGTGTTTATCCTGAAGAATCTCCCCCAACCGACTTTCCCGTCGATTTGCGGCTGACGTCCGGCCTCACCGGTAGTGGCCATTCTCCGGAGGTGCCCCACAACGAAAAACAGCATCAGAAAAAGCCCGAACCAGTTGGCGGCGAGGGTGCCGAAAGCGATGCCGGCGAATCCGTAGCCGAGGCCGAATACGGAAATGACGCTCAGCGCGATATTCACTATATTGACCGATATACCGACAATCATAGGGATCAGCGTGTTTCGGCAGCCGATGAACCAGCCACTGCAGGCCATCACCGCAAGCTGTGGCGGCACCGACCACACCACGATATTGAAATATCGCAAGGCCTCTTCCGCCACGTTGGTATCCGGAGAAATCAGACGAAGTAATAATTCGGCCAGGAGATTATGAAAGATGAGCACAGCCGCGCCTATGGAAGCGGCAATGACAACCGACTTGCGCAACACATCGCGAGTCATCGCCGCGTTTCCTGCACCGTTGGCAAGGGCCGAGAGCCCGGTCGTGCCCATACGCAGAAATCCGCAGAGCATGAAGATGACATTGAACATCATCGCTCCTACCGCCATGGCTGCGAGAAATGAGTCGTATCCCAAATGGCCGCTGATGGCCGTATCAGACAAGCCTAAAAGCGGCACCGTGATATTATTGAATATCGCCGGTACCGCCAATTTAAGTATATTTTTATTCAGTTCTGTCAAATCGCCTCACCTTTCATTTCACCTACAAGCGGAATCTCCATCATTCTCTTCACCTCATCGACCGGAAGATTTTGACCAAAGAGGAACATAAGTTTGGTAATCGCGGCTTCGGAAGTAAGGTCGTGTCCGGAGATAACGCCGGTATCATAGAGTGCCGAACCTGTCTTATACTTACGGGGATCGACCATCCCATTATCACATTGCGATGTATTAACGATCACAATGCCTCTGTCGACAGCCTCCTTGAGGGCCTTGAGGAAATCGGGATCGCTGGGACCGTTGCCTGCGCCGTAGGTCTTCATTACGACACCCTTCAGGCCGGGAGTGCTAAGTGCATGCTTCATCATCGTGTCGGTGATTCCGGGGAATAGACTGAGGTACATTACATTTGAGTCCATTCCGTAATGAACTTTAAGAGGCTCCGGATCCTGCGGATGCCACAGCACGTCGTCACGGAACGTTATCCCCATCCCGATCTTAGCAAGCCTCGGGAAATTACTGCTCTTGAACGCATTGAAATTATCTGCACTATACTTCGTAGCACGATTACCTCGCCATAGGTAGTTTTCAAAAAGAATTGCCACCTCATTGAGCATCGGGCGCCCCTTCTTATCGCGGGCTGCCGCAATCTGGAGAGAAGTTATAAGATTCTCCTCTCCATCGGTGCGCACCTCCTGGATCGGGAGCTGACTCCCGGTAATGATTACAGGCTTCCGAAGATTCTCAAGCATAAAAGAGAGAGCTGAGGCAGTATAAGCCATCGTGTCAGTTCCGTGTAGCACTACAAATCCATCGTAATCGTCATAGAAATTATCTATACAGAAAGCAATATCCTGCCAATGCTTCGGGGTCATAGCCGAAGAATCGATAGGCACCTCAAACTGGAAGCTGTCGATATCATAATCGAGACGTTTGATACGCGGCACATTATCCACGAGCGTATCAAAGTCGAAAGGCTCAAGCTCACCTGTAACGTCATTCTCGACCATACCGATCGTTCCGCCGGTATAAATAATAAGAATCTTCGGACGGTCCGCACCACCATTAGCCTCAGGCGTAGACACCGACTTTATGCGTTTCATCATTTCCTCTTTCGGGTAGAGATTTAACGCGGGATAAGAATCCGAGGGAGAACCAGAATGAGCCATACCTTTCAAATTGTAAAGTTAGTATGCGAAACCAAGTATAATACCGGCTTCAAAAGTAGAAATATGATTTGCAAATATAATAATAAAAAAGAATGAATGCAACAAATAATATAAAAAAGACAAATCCAAATATGAATAGAGACGAAAAAAAGCCCCGATCGTCTGAACGGGACTTTCAAGGTGGCGATTACCTACTCTTCCGCTTTCCCACAGTAGACTATCACCATCGGCATCATAAGGTTTAACTTCTCTGTAAAGTAAAAAAGG
>CAMWYR010000040.1 GCA_947178505.1 uncultured Muribaculaceae bacterium
AGGCTTGGGGCAATGCGGCCGTTAAGGCTTGGGGCAATGCGTCCGTTAAGGCTTCGGGTTGCTCCTATACAACATCGTTCAATAAGATTAAGTGCAAGCTGTCAGGCAATGCTATATACCGCGTGAAGTCAGAGAATACAATCTACTATGCGAGTGAGGATATCGAGTTTGTAAAACAGTAAATATCTAAAATCACGGAATCATGAGAGAGATTAAATTCAGAGGTAAAGATATCATCAATGCCAAATGGCTGTTTGGTGATTTCGTAACAGACAAGTCGATGACGAGAACAGCCATACTTGTAAACAAGGCGGATTCTTATGATGAATGTGAGGTTGATCCGAAAACAATCGGTCAGTACACCGGTATGAAGGATAAGAACGGTAAGGAAATCTACGAGGGCGACATAGTGAGATACTATGACGATTTCAAAGATGAACTTGTATTAGGCGAGGTTCGATATAGAACAGAATTCGGCTCGTTTAATGCAGTTCATGAGGATCGCGCTCCTTGCGGATTATGTTCACATTGGCTGTATGAGGTGGTCGGAAATATTCATGATAATCCGAATATGCTGAAAGCAAAGATCCCAAAATGCGATTTATTCTGACGGTTATTATCATTATAGTAATAACTGAGAAAATGTCAAATCCATTTTACACGTCAACAGACGTGTAAAGAAAATCAATAAATTTTTACAATTATGGAATCAAAGACAATCACAAGAATCAACGGTGTGGAAATTCCCGCCGTAGTCGAGAACGGAGAAACCTATCTCCCAATCAAGCAGATCTGCCAGGCAATAGGAATAGCATTCGAGCCTCAGTATTCAAAGATAAGAGAGCATTTTATTTTCGGCGCAACTATTACGATAATCGTAATGGTTGCCGGAGATGAAAAGGAAAGGGAGATGGCATGTCTGCCCCTCAAGTATGTATATGGATGGTTGGCTACCATCAATCCGGGCAAGGTTGCTATGGAGGCTCGAGAAAATGTTGAGAAGTACTGTCTGGAATGTTACGAAGTACTATACGACCATTTCGCCGGTCTCGGCAGAAAGGCTCAGGAAGAGAACCAGGCTGAAATCAAACTGCTCGAAGAAATTGCCAACCTTTCCGACCAGTCCTCTCAGATAAAGTCGGAAATCAAGGAGAAAAAGGAAGTCCTATCGAAGCTCCGGGCTTCACGCCTCGATCCACAGCCGACACTGTTCTGACCTACCCAAGAGTCGCACCCTCAGAATATTCGGGGGTGCTGCTCTTTGAAGTGTGAATAATTTGTCGTATCTTTACGAATAAAATAATAAAATACGACTATGAGACCAACTTTCGCACTTATACACGCTGAAAACGTCAATACTGAGAAGGATTCTATTTGTCACTTGATAATTGTACCGGTTGTTGAGGGAATTCGCCAACCAACGAAAGAATTTTTCTTCAATCCCGAAGCACCATTCTACTTCGTTATGTCAGGCATTGAGCAATCTGACATCAAGAACTTCCCTTCATATCAAACCAAATGGCCGGAAGTCCAGTCTATTCTTGACGAATTCGATTTATGCCTATCCTCGGCTGAAGGACATTCGGCCAGAAGCTTATATGGCACACTGACTCGCATTGGAATAGATTTCAATCCAATCAAATACTATAATGCTAAGGCTATATGCCGTAGAACATTAGACGAGGTTTCATACAATCTCGACTATCTCAGCTATGTATTGTATAATGATTGTATCACAACTGACGAGCCTGTTGCTATTGCAGAACGTTGGGCCGATCTCGCTCTTAAAGGCTTGGAAAAAGTTGAGGATGAATCCATCGATGAATTTTGCTCAAAGTCAAAGATCCAAATGGGATGGCTTTCTCCTGATTCATTCACTCCGTCATTGTGCCTGAGGAATTATTACAAACGTAAGTTCAAACAATTCGACCCATCCTCAATTTCTGTCGATGCACAACCGGATAATGACCTATACGGAATGAACGTCGTGTTTACAGGTAAAATGGAGGCTATGAAGCGTGATGACGCTCGTGCTGCCGTAATCCGTATCGGAGGATTCGCCCCGGAGCGACTCACCATGGAAACAGATTATCTCGTTGTAGGAGTCCAGGATCTCCGGGTAGTAGGCGAAAAAGGTCTCAGCGGAAAGATGAAAACCGCTGCAAAATACAAGGAAAAAGGTTGCAATATCGAAATTATCGATGAGCAGGACTTTCTTCAAATGCTCAACGACGGAAAATAAAAGTAATTTCTTTCCCGGAAATTTGGCAGTGTGAATTATTTTTCGTAATTTAGCAGTGCTACAATCACGGTGATTAGTTCACCTCGCAGAGCGCGGTTAATGCTCGATATATAACCGGGCTTTTTTTTATGCCCGAACATTACAGCTATATGCGGCTGTCACCGATATCATTGAAGCGCTCTTGGAGTGAACTATCGTGATTGTAGCAACGGTGACAGCCGTTTTTTATTAACTGCTACAATCACGATAGTATGCAAACAACAATCTCAATGGGCAATGCCCACGCAATCCGCGCCTCCCGCGCCCTCCGTCCCGTCAATGTACGGAAAATGTGCACACGTGCTATCGCACTCGCACGTCGTTTCTCAATCACTCTCGCAATCATCTCCGCCGTCATCTCTTATGCCGGAATCCTCTTCGACGCAGAGTTTATCACCTATTCGGCCGCTACCATCGCCCTCGGCTCCCTCTGCCTCGCTGACTCAACACAGAAAGGAGGTGAAGAATGATGAAGTTCTTCCATCCGGTAAGCACTTTCAACACCACCGGAAAAACCGCTAAAGGCCGTGCCCTCCAGAAGATCGCTCTCCGGTTCGATCGCACTCTTATTCATGGCGACAATTCCGCAATTCAGCTCACCATCAAATTACGCGAAATCGCGTCTGTGCTCGATGCTAAATATCCGCGCACTCGCCCTACATTTGTCGATTGCAGTATCGACAATGAGGGAAACGGCCAGATCGTAGCCAGTCCTGTTTCTGAGAATACAAACCGCGCTCTCGACCAGGACTATTTCCGCATCATTTTCAACACTGTCGCTCACGCTGCCACCATCGACGAGGTGATCGACAGATTCACTCTTGATTCAATCGAGGAAGGAGGTGCAAAATGAATCGCAACATCCCTCAGATTACAATAGCTAAGGTTATGCTATTCAACGCAGCCGGAATGCCCGACTGTGAGCAATTCGAGATAGCAGCCACAATCGAAACACCGGACGAGTTTTCCCCACTCGGCCGAATACGATTCGAAGACGCGGAGGATCTTGTATCTCTCTACAACATTCTCGGCACTTACATCCGGATGAACGACCTCGATCATCCTGATGACAATGCCGACCGGCAAGAGAAAGGAGGTGAACAATGACCACATCTGACGACCACATCAAGCGCGCACTCGGAATCACACCGACTGAAAAAGCCACGGCAGCTGATCGCGATAGGGGGGGGTAGAGCCGGAGCCAATTTTCCAAATCATTCTCACCGAATATCTCTCTCAATACTCTCCGGCCGTTGAATACCGCCCGGGCGTAATCATTCAGTCGACCGCCGACATAATCGCAGCCCTCGAAGATATGGTCGACCTATCTCACGACGAGGCCAATGCCGTACTGTACAATTTAGGATTCAGACCCGGTCACAACTCATCAGGATATTTCGGCTGGATGCTCAGCCTAAGCCACTAATCACACAGCGCCGGATAAAGCGCCCGACACAGTGCCGCGAAGCATAGCGAGCGGTAATAAGACAAGCGCCGTCCCTTCTCACGAAGCGACGGCGCTTTTGGCGGATTACTGCGATAATTATTGAAATGAAATGCTTGCATTTAACAACTAACCATTCAAGTCACCTCAGGCGTGGAAATGAAAAGTACTGAATCTGTTGAACATGTAGAGCCTATTTATATATAATGGCCTTTTATACACACATACACGGGTATAATAAGCCATTATAACCGCAAATTTAGCGCACGTCAATCAATTTTCCAAGCAATTTATCAACAAGTTATTCACACCTTGCGCCGCAGCTCAGCGATTGCCCCCGCGCCCCCGAAATCGTAGGTAATGGAGGCAGGCTGCACTCCCGCACTGGTCCGCCGACGATGCCATCCGCACCAAGTATCGCGAAGCATAGCGAGCGATCCCGGGGCGCCCGGTCAGACAGCACACTTCCACAACATCCAATCTGTAGGGGGCGCGGGGGCGCAAGCCCTTTTACCACGCATGTGATCGGGTATGTTGTTGTTTTACAATATATTATGTTACACGTGGAACAATTCTATTATATCTTTTTTTTCTTGTGTGTGATAAGTCAAAAATAAGTGTGCTTTTGAACTGACTATCTGTTTACAATTGTAAATCAATAATTTACTCCAGCACACTCTCAGCACTCTTTAGTTCAAAAGTTCGACAGTTCAAACTATATACCTCTCAGCACACTCTCAGCACTCTTTTTTTTCTCAAAGTGTGCTATTGTAAATATATATAATTCAATAAAATAAGACCATACAGTTCAAAAAATCAAAGAAAAAGGGGAAGTTAGCTCTGAATTTTTTTTCTGAGACGATTGATAGATTTCTGAAATTGCTTAAATTTATTCAAATTATTTGCCTGATTTTTACTATCTTTGCACATAAAATGCCGTCTCTCTAATTACTATGTCTCAATACAATATCTACATCTCTGTACCTGATTATCTCGATCAATGGCTGCGCAATGACTTCTGGAATCCGGGGCTCGATAGGGTAGAGTTCGAGCGTGGCTCGAATTGCCACGCTATCCTGTCGCGTTTCCTGCGCCGTCGGCCTCGCGATTACTCGGAGGAAAACGTCGCCGGAATGCTCCCTGTCGAAGTTCCGACATTCAAGGGTATGAATCCCGACTCTCACAATTTCCTGATCCCGGAAGGCGAAAAGGCGCTCATCTCGGCGATTAAGCGTAATTTCAAAACGCTTATCGACCGTGAGCTCTCCTGCTTCTACAACCGCGATGTGGTCATTACCGACATCATCTATGCATTCATGGCTGCGCATGGCATCGAACCGTCTGCAAAAAACTGGGAAACAATCCGGCAGATGTTCAAACGTCTCCGCGACAAGTCTTCTAAACCGAATGTTAATATTTGTTAATTTTAATTGACTACAAGTCTGTAAATTACCAAATAATCCAAACTTGCCAAAGTATACCAAATCACACGAATCATGAATTATCTCCCGGGAATCGTCTCAATCCGCTTTACTGACTGCGAAAATATCCCACAGCACGTTATGCAGCAGTCGATCAGTGGTGCAGTCATTCACCTCGCTCTGCCTTCAGTAAAAATCAATTTCTTCGGCGTCCCGAAGTGCAAATGGTCAGGCACATTGGCTTCCGGTTGTCGTAATGAGAAGGCTACGCTGGAGTTCAATACCGCCGATATCATCCCGGAAGGCCGGCGCCTCGCTTTTATCGTTACTGTCGCTTCCGGCCGACAATTCCTAATCGGCTCGCGCGAACCTAAATATCCGCAGATTGAATATGACGAATCTACCGGTTCTCCTTCCGGCGACGCAGCCCTCAGAACCTATAAAATTACTCACATAGCCCTGAAATCTGTGCTCCCCTGCATTTTATAGTCTTTTTAACCGTCCACGGTATAAATTATTTTTGTGGTATAATTCATTACCGAACTATGCCCAAAAATTACCACATCTTCCTTAAGGGTGAAGTCGGTTCCCGGTGGTCGGGAAACTTCACTTCCGACATGGTAAACTGGATCCTTGAAAAGCATAAGGATTCAGAAGTCCATGTCCTCATTAATTCCCTCGGAGGATATACACACGAGGGTCTGTCTATATCTTCTCTTTTCAAAATTCACGGCAACGTTCACGTTCACTTCATCGGTCAGTCGGCATCTGCTGCCACAATCGCAGCTATGGGTGCAAAGAAGATTTCAATCGATGCGGACGCAATGTTCCTCGTTCACCGGTGTGCAAGTGTAGTCTTCGAATGGGACCTCATGAACGCCGAACAGATCGACGAGTTTATCGCAAAACTCGAAAAACAGAAACAGGAGCAGTCAAAAATCGACAACGTGGTCGCTAATCTCTATGCAAAACGGTGCAAGAAATCCAAGGATGAACTCCTGAAGCTCATGTCAAAAGATACATGGCTTACCGCTAAGGAGGCCCTCGAATGGGGTTTCGTCGACGAAATCACCGATGATGCGGATGATAAGGAGTCTCTGACCGAATCAACTGCTGCCGCCATGTCTTCGGCAGGAATTCCTCTACCTCCGGGCTTTAAGGGTAGCAAGGGTTCTATGCTTAACCGTTTCTTTGATTTCCTTCGCTCTTTCAATCACCAGGATTCCGAACAGGAGCCGGCCGATGACGGACAGGCTCCCGCTGACGATCCGGAAAATTCTAATGATATGAACACAGAATCCACCCAGTCTCCGCAGCAGCCGAAATCTTCCGCTACTGCGCCTTCCGAACCTCAGACTCTTCAGCAGCCTGCCGCTCAGGAAGCATCAGAGCAGTCCGACAAGGACGCCGAAATCGCATCGCTTAAGTCTCAGCTCGCAGAGCGCGAACGGACTATCTCCGAGTTGCGTAAGCAGCCGGCGGCTCCGACTTCGGCTGTCGTCGAATCCAAGAAGGATGATTCAGATCCTTACTCCCCCGTATCAGAAGCTGACGGCATCGCCGCCTCTAAAGCTTTTCTCGAAAAATTCTCTTAACCTCTAAAATTTCTCTCTCCTATGTCACAAATTCTTATCGACGAGGCTACACTTGAGGATTATAAGAAGTCCGCTGTCAAGTGGAATACCACTCTGATGGATCTTCCCATTCGTGCCGCTCAGGATGTCCTCGGTTACATGCACGGAATCACAGGACTCCGTGGGGATATGAAGCTCGGTGAAATCTCGGCTGACGCCCAGTTCGCCCCGTTCAAGAAGAACCGTACTGGATCTTCCGACGTAAAAATCAAATATCGAACAATCACGGATTATCTCGGCAATGCCGTCGACGAGTTCGCCCCGGTGGACTATGCTCACCTTACGATGGGTTACAACGATCCGATCGTCGGCGAGGCTATCAAAGGTGCTTCAACTACTGCCATCGTGCTGTTCCACATCGCAAAGGCTTTCGGTCAGCATATCGCCCAGGCTGTGCTTACAGGTGTCCGCAATGAGGACGGCAACACCACCGAGGACCTTTGCGACGGTCTCCTTACTATCGCCGGAAAGGAAATCGCTGACGGTGCAATCTCGAAGGAAGAAGGCAACTACATCAAGCTTCAGGATGAATTCTCATTCCAGAATGCTTGCGACCTTCTCAAAGAAGAGATCATCTTCAAGCTCAATCCGTTCATGCGTCGTGAAAACAATCTCCTGCTCTGTGATCCGGAGCTCGTCGATATGTACAACGAATCCTATCAGGCTACACACACCGGTCTCAACTACAACACGGCCTACAATCAGCCGTTTGTAGAAGGTTCGCATAACAAGGTCACTCTTCTCGGTCTTCCGGAGATGGCCGGACAGAAGCGCATGATCCTCACTCAGAAGGATAACATGTGGTGGGCCACCTACAATAAGGCTGACGAGAAGTCTTTCGATATCATGCGCAAGGACCACTACACCCTCTCATTCGCTGCAAACATGTGGCTCGGTACTCAGTTCCGCACCATCGACAAGCGTCGCCTCACAATCATCGACCTTGCCGATGCAGTATAAATTAATCTCTCCTCATTATGAAGTGTACATCCATCCTCAAATCAATGCCCTGGTGCGAGGGTAAGCCCGTTAAGCCGGGCATCCGTCGCCGAGCGTTCTTTGTTGCAAAGGGCGATGTCGTTACATATCCTACTCTGGAGCGTGACGAACTCGGCCGCGCCGTTTCTGCCACATATAAGGGCAATTTCGGCCTTGCCGAAGGCAAGAAGTTCATAGTAGTTGACCACCTCCCGGAAAAGGCTGAACCGAAGTCTGACCCTCAGGGCGAGTTCCCTTCGCAGACTTTCAACAATCAGCTCACTCTCGTCTGTCCCGACGTTGGCCCGGAGGCGACAGCTGCAATTACTCCTTTCCTCAACACAGAGGTTATCGGCATCGTTGAAGACATGTACGGACGTTTCCGCGTGTTCGGTAATGAGGACTGGGGCGCCCGTGTCGCTCCTTCTCAGGCGCTCGGTCAAGGTGCCACAGGTACTTCCGCAACCACTCTCGCCATAACAGCCTCCGATGAATGTTCCATGCCGTTCTACGAGGGAGAAATCCCTACCGATGATGGAACAATCAACGAATCATGATGCTTCTCACGAGAGCCTGGCTGATGCCATCGACGCCATCCTGACAGATGTGCGTCCGCTGGACATCAATCCGGCTCTCGGTGAGATCTCGCCGGTGCGCGACATCTTCGCTGTCGAGAAGCGCAAGGCATGGGATAAGTCGGAGGAGGCTCGTTGCAACTTTGACTACCGTCCGAGGATTACTCACCGCGCCGGGGTCTGGTTTCTATCCATCTGGCAAAAATCCCTCATGGGGCGCACGCTAACTGAAATTAAGTCCGACCCGGCTGAAATACCGCATTTCGCGGATGCCGTGTCGGACTTTATTGTTCAGGTACTCGGCCAATCTCTTTCTTCCGGCTCCTGGTGCATCTGCACTTCTCCTAAGCGCAGACATAAGGTTAAGAATTTCGCCACGCTTATCAGCATGGAAATTGCAGCGAGGCTAAATGTCCCTTTCTATGAGGATGTCGCGTTCTGCACGTCAAGACAACGCATCAACGCTGTATTCTCTCTCGGATCGCTCCCAATGGAGCCTAACATAATCGTTTTTGACGATTTCGTTACTACCGGCTCCACCCTTAAGGCCATGAAAGAATTACTTCTTCAACATGGCAAAAATTTATTGTTCGTTTCAGGTATCAATAACAAACTATGATAAATCTCGAACTCACCCCAAAAATAAAGGAATGGCTGGATGCAGCTCCCGATGACCGCGATATCAGGGCCGGTGCTGAACTGCTCCTGAAAATCAATCGCAACCGCATCCTCTATAACAACATCATACGTAACCCTGCGCGTCATGCCGCCACTCTTGAGTATCAACTAAAGAAGATTCTCAATACCCGCCTTGTTGACACCACGCATGAACAAGTGGCGCAGATGATGAAGCAGGTCGACGCTATCGCTAACTCTCATGGCCTCTCTCGTGAATCTCGCTCCGAATTTCAAAAGGGCAAACGCGCCGACCATGACCAGCTACCGCCCGAAGTACAACAGCTTTATGTGGACAATGCCGATATCAGGCGTCGTATGCGCGATGCGCACACTCGCCTGCGCATGATTAATTCAACTAATTCTACTTGTCCCGATTCGGACAGATATCCGCTCGCCAAGGATATTATCCGGATGGATCTCCAGTATCGCGACAACTGGAATCTTTATGATCATTACATCAAGGGCACGCCTCTCTCTGCTACCGTCAGGGAGGTTGACTCCAGAACGGCGCAGAAGAATGCCGTAAAAACTATCAACCTCCTGCTCGGTAAATACGCAAAGAATCCTTCGGACGCTCAGGCTGACAGAATTCGCAATCTGTTCAATCAGATTGATAACCCTTCCGCCACTCTGAAAGCAAAAATGTCTGATCTCGGCCTCGCATGAAACATTCTCAAGTAATTACAACTGTACTCTCTCCGCTCGCAGAGAACCCTCAACAGGCCTATATGTCGAATCTCCTGCAGGTCGCTGACATTCTGCAGTGGATTCTCGATCAGACCGGACCGGCTACCGTAAAGATGGCTTCTTTCTCGATATCGGAAGAATTCCTCCGCAGGCTTTTCTTCATCGAGAAGTCCGGGCTGATCAAGGATATTGACATTATCCTCGATTTCAAAGCTACTAACAAGACGCTTATCCTATGGCCGTTCATCGCTCAGACTGTAAGAAACTGCTACCTCGCGTCGAGCCACGCAAAAATCCTTCTGGTCGGAAACGACCATTGGACCGTATCGGTCGTGATGTCGCAGAATCTTACACGAGGCAACCGCTTCGAGTCCGGTTTTATCTCTACCTCTCCGGAAGTGTTCGCCACTCTCTCGGAACAGGTTAATTATGTTATCTCTAATCAATCGGTCCCTTTCCATGAAGTATTCAGCCAAAAAATTGGAAAAAATTGAGCAGCTCGCTCAACTTTATACCAAACCGTCTGAAATCGCCATATACCTTGACATCCCTGAAGAGCATTTCAAGGCTGACATCAATTCCGATGGCCACCCTGCACGTAATGCCTACATCAAAGGCAAACTCGCCCAAAAACTCGAAATCCGTAAGCAGATGGCCGCTCTTGCACGCGTAGGATCTCCGGCCGCTATCGAAATGTCTGAAAAGGCCCTCCTCGATATGGAGGACGACGAATAAATTCTCTTATCAATGCCTCTCCCCTCAACTCTCGACGCCTGTAAGGTCGACATATTCTCTTCCGATGACGAACTGAGGGCTAAATATCCCGTCGCTTTCGCCGAACGTATCATAAGGATTCGCGATATGTATAACTACTGGCTCGCGAATCCTTCGATGAAGGACCGCCAGCTGCGCGATCAGATTATGTCGCGTTATGATGTCTCTCAGTCGTGCGCCTATGCGGACATATCGGTTATTCATCAGCTCGCTCCTCTGATTCAGCAGAACTCTCGCGATTTCCACCGCGTCCGTTACAATGAAATGATCCTCGAGACATACGCTATGGCGAAGGCCCGTAAGGACACTAAAACTATGGAACGCGCAGCCACTTCTTACGCAAAATATAACCGCGTTGACCTCGAAGACGAAATGGCTATGCCTTACGATGAAATCGTAGTGCAACCGTTCTGCGCCACTCTCGATGTCACTGTCCTCGGCTTGCCGCCTATCCCGGATGTCTACAATCATATCGACAAACTCACTAAGGAGTTGTCGCGTGATTTTGCAGACATTTCCGATGTTGATTTTGAGGAAGTCGACCTCGAGGAAGATAAGATCTTCCCCGAGAATGCGCCGGATTTGAAAACTCCTGAACTCTGATCGATATGGAAATTATAAATCCGAAAGCCAAACCGGTCTACTTCAATCGTCCGCAGCTGCTCACTCAGCTGATAGCCGCTCGTACTACTGTCGTCGTTGCCGGCCGCCGTACAGGCAAAACTGACTCTATCGCCGCTCCTTACATACTCAAGATGATCCAGAGAATGCCGGGCTCTACCGGAGGTATTGTCGTACCTACTTTTAAGCATGGCCTGACTAACACTCTCCCGGGCCTCTTCGCTGCTTGGCAGCGTTGGGGGTTTAAGAAGGGTATTCACTACGTGGTCGGCCGTCGCCCTCCTAAATCTTTTGCCGCTCCTATTACAGAGCCTCTACAGTGGGAAAATGTCATCGCGTTTTACAATGGATCTGTCGCGGTCATTCTTTCGCAAGACCGCCCCGGTGCCGCTAACTCGCTGACGCTCTCGTGGCTCCTCGTGGACGAAGCAAAATTCATTGATCCGGTAAAGCTCACTAATGAAACTCTACCTGCCAATGGTGGAATCAAAACCCATTTCTGCCGGCACTCCTTCAATCATGCAATGCTCATCCTCTCGGATATGCCTCAGTCGAAGAAAGGTTCCTGGTTCCTGGAGTACGAGAAGAAAATGGATAAGCGCGTCATCGATGCCATCGGTGGCGGTGTGCATGAAATCTGGAGGCTCAAACAGAAAATTCTCGATATGCGCAAAAAAGGTGTCGAGCCTCCAGATTATCTGAAGGGACATCTACGCCGGCTCGACCGAAATATCAACCGTCTCCGCTCCGTTGCAACATACTACCGCGAATATTCTTCAGTCGAGAATGTCGAACTGCTCGGCGAGCAATACCTTCGCGATATGAAGCGCGACCTCACGCCACTCACTTTCCAGACATCCATAATGTGCCGCAAAATCGGTATCGCGCGCGACGGCTTCTATTCATCCATGAAGGAGGATCACAAATATAATGCCTCCGATTTTGAATATCTCGACTCATTCGGATACGAGTATGTTCCGGAAGCGATGGACTCTCGCGCTGACCGCGACATCGATCCATACAATCCTATCTGCATCGGAATGGACTACAATGCGAATATCAACTGGATTGTGGCCGGCCAGCCTGACGAACGTCTCGGCCGCCTCAACGTCCTCAAATCTTTCTACGTAAAATTCGAACGAAAGATCCCTGCTCTCGTCGCTGAATTTTGCCAATATTATTCGCATCATCGAGAAAAAACGGTCGTGTTCTATTACGACACAACAGCGTTAGGTTCAAACTATGCCGTAAACAATATTGACTTCCGATACTCAATCATCTCGGAATTCGAACGGCACGGCTGGCGTGTCGTACCGGTACCTCTCGGTAATCCAATGCGACACGACGAAAAATATAACCTGATCAACCTCGGGTTCGCCGGCAAAAACCGCCTCACGCCATATTTCAATCGTCAGAATAACGACGATCTAATACTCGCAATCCAGTCGGCCGGCATCGAACGTGGACGCAACGGTTTCCGCAAGAATAAGTCCGGCGAAAAACTTGCGGAGTCCGAAGAAGATCTCCTCGAACACCGAACGGACGGCACCGATGCATTCGATACTCTATACATCGGATGTGAGCGCCGCCCTTATTCCGGTGTCGCTCTCGTCGACACAGGCGGTATCATGTAAGCATCCGCTTGTCTTTTTTTATCCCTGTCTCATTACATAATTTTGTGTAATCTTAATTCTCTCCGGTTATGTCTCACATAGATTTCCATCGCAAAATCACCACTCAGTCGGTGCTCGCTTTCATCCTCATCATTTTTGGCCTGGCGATCGTCATGCTCGCAATGTTCATGCCGCCTCGCGGTGAGATTCACCCATCGGTTATCACCGTCTTCGGTATGCTCCTTGTTGCCGCCGGTTCCTTCCTTGGTATTGACCTCAATTTCCAGTTCAAATCTTATCTTAACTCTCTCCAGTCTTCGGGTGGTAACACACAACAGGGTGGACACCGTACCACTCACTCAATGACATCCGATATGGACGAATCTAATCCAAATCCTGATGAAAACAATTAAATTAGGTTCAAAGGGTGAGGATGTAATCACCCTCCAGAAAAAACTCGGAATCAATCCGTCCGGAATATTCGACAAATCTACTGAGCAAGCCGTCAAACAATTCCAATATACTCATATCCTCTCTGTCGATGGAATTGTCGGCCCTAAAACCTGGTCCGCTCTCGAATTCTCTGTCCTCAATTGCCGGTGCATCGATCCATGCGTCATATATAGGCCGCTGTCGGTTCACATCTCCAGCGTCCCTAATCGAACGCCTCTATTTCTGGCGATACATTTTACTGCAGGAAGCTCTTCCAAACCGGGCGCCGCGCTAAATCTATATAATACTTTCGTCTCTCGTGCTGCATCCGCCGACTTCGCCGTTGACGATCGCGATATCGTACAGTTCAATCCCGATATCCGGAATTTCTACTGCTGGGCCGTAGGCGACGCTAAAAACAAGTTTTCAAGCGGCGGCTCTCTTCACGGAAAGGCCACAAACAAGAATACCATATCAATTGAGATATGCTCTACTTGTTCACCGGTTACTCCCAAGGCTCTGAACTCGGCTAATCATTCGGGATGGTCGTTTACCGATGCAGCCTTGAACAATTCAGTGAAGCTCGCCAAGTTGATCATGAAGAGATTCAACATCCCGATCGATAGGGTAGTGCGACATTATGACATCTCAGGAAAACTCTGTCCCGGAATCATAGGATGGAATAATGAAGCGATTTATACTCCTGCCGGACAAATATCTAAAGAATTAAACGACAGTCTTAAATGGCTGGAATTCAAAAAAAGGCTTTCCAATTAATTATTTACACATGAAATCGATAATTTACCTCATCATCCCTCTCTTGGCTTTAGCCATGTTCTCGTGCAGATCGTCAAATGACGCTGCTTCACCTCCGGTACTTATTACAAACTCAGACAGTATCCGTATCGAATATATCGAGACTCTCCGAATCGATACAGTCACAGTCGAAATCCTTCTCCCCGCTGAATCTTCATCGCAGATCGTCCGTGACAGCACAAGCCGGCTCGAAACATCCTTAGCTGTCTCTGACGCATGGATCAATCCTGATGGTTCGCTAGGACACTCTATCAAAAACAAACCCGAGTCTCTGAAATCACAGATCCCTGTCGCTGTCAAAGATACTCATTCCAAAAATTCAGCTATAAACACAAAGGAGATCAACGTGCCTTACCCGGTGATCGTCCCCGAAAAAGAACTCTCCGCATCGCAGAAATTCCGTCTAAATTCATTCTGGGTGCTGCTGATCTCCCTGTTGGCATCATTGTCTTACATATTCCGAAAACCTCTCCTGCGTCTTATGTGCCGTCTCAAACTATAGCTTTTCCTCTCTCTGACTCTCTCCTCGATTCTCTCCTCAATCTCTCTCCTCTGGCCGTCCTTTTAACGGGACGGCTTTCTTTATGGCGGGCCGTTTGTCTTTTTTACTCCACATCTTCCTAACTATTTTTGTAATATGGCAACCGCGTTTATACAGACATCTATATTAACTAAGGCATTCGTCCTTACGTCAGAGGCTCGCTCCATCGCAGCCACCACCGATGAAGACAGGCTCTCTGTTTCCCTCACTTGCTCCGGAGTGTCCTTCTTTACCGTTGATCTTTATGCATACGCCGGAAAAGTAGAACTATTCGACCCCGGAACGCTGATTGAAAACTTCTTCAGAGCTCGTCAGTTGATTTGCGAGTCCGTAACCGTCTCTTTCGGCACCGCCTCCAAAAATATTCTGTTTCTCTACTGCGAAAATCAAATGCCCGATTCATTCGATCCGTCACGCGTTCTCCTGCTCTCATCTAATGCCCGTCGCATCCATAAAAATTCGCAGTTCACCGTCGCTGCGCTTCCGGTGGACCGGAATACCCCGTGTGTCATCAAGGCTGTAGGACATGACCGGCTCGGACAGATCGCAAGAACTCAGTTTAACAAAACTCTGAATATTGTCGATACGCTATTCACGGAATTCTCGGTTTCTTCTATCATCCGAAAAGCAACAGGTAATACTGTCTCCGAATTCGGACCACTCCGGGATAACGCCCTTAAAGATGTAATGTACTTCTCGGTCGAACATGGTGGTCGGCAGCTGATGTGTTACATAACTCCCGCGCCGGCTTATCTGACTTTCAGATTCCGTAACATCTTCAATGTTCCGGAACTTGTCGACATCGAGGGCTCGATCGTCACCAAGTCAGTTACTAACCGCAAGGATGCCGTCTGCTCCGGAGATATCGTTAAATATGACCGTCGAACTGACCGCACATACGAGTTTACTACCGGCCCGCTCCCTGCTGATGAAGTGGAATCTTTGGCTCAGCTGATATCATCTCACTCAATTCAGCTACTTGCTGACGGCTCTTCCCATGACGTCGTCATCGAGGACCACACTTGCGAGGACTCAACCGATGACAGTTCTTTGACGACTATGAAATTTACATGGCGATTCAAAGGCCGACGACCGGTCAATTTCAATTCCTCGATATTCGGCATTCAGCCTTCACATCGCGAAATTTTCTCTGATCAATTCTCTCCTGAATATGAGTAAAGCTTTACATATCTCTCAGGCCCGCGCTATGCTCGATGCCGGTCAGCCGGTCTCGATTAAATACTGCAAGCTGAAGGACGGCTCAATAATCACCGCTGACAATGTCGTTTCTCTCCGTTACGACTTCTACACCGGTATGCGAACTATTAAATTTCTCCGCAACGGTCAGATCCGATCCATTCATGACTGTCTGATTGTCGGCATTAACGAATACGAAGTTTTCTTATGAAAAGACCATTACCTAAAATCAACTCAACACCTCCTCCTACACCGGCTAAAGAGGTACGGTTCTATGACTGTTGCTCGATCGAGACTTTGCCAATGTCTAATGCTCGGGTGTTGTTCGTCAACAAGACTACGGAAATATTCCGCGACTCCGGAGTATACGACACTCGTTTTACCCCTGACAAAAAAGAATACAAGTCCTGGGGCGCAGACGACCAGTTGCCTTACAACATCATCAGCCTCATCGAAAAGGATGAGACTGTCTCTACCTGCCAGGTATTCAACGCAGAAGTCTGCTACGGTGCCGGCCTGACTTACGACGTATGCAACGCTTCCGATGACGTCAAACAGAAAGTTGAAGATTTCCTCCTTGACAATCCACTCCCGGATTATTTCCTCGGCGTTTGCCAAGACATGATGCACTTCAATTTCGCCGTATCGGTCATTATACTTAATGCCGATGGCTCTGAAATTGTCGAGCTCCACCGAAAACCGGCTTGTTATTGCCGGTTCGCTCCGGCTGATCCGGACACCGGGAAACTGACTAAAATCATCTTTGGGCCATTCCGCGATACTCAGCCCGATGCCAAGTTTGAGGAAATTGAACTGCTCGACCCTCGATCCCCTTGGCGCGACCTTCAGCAGCGCATGGGCCGCAGGGCATCTATCTCCGGAAAGCCTTCAAAATGCCGCAAGTTCGCTATCCTCTCCCGTTTCCCCGGTGTCGATTCACCTTATTATCCAATACCGCATTATGCCGCCCTTTTCAAAGGGTGCTGGTACAACATCAAGCAACTCATCGGCCAGGCGAAAATGTCGAAGCTCAAGAACGCCGCGCCTATCAAATACGTTATCGAAATCTCTCAACGATATTGGGACAATCTTTTCATACAGGAGAAAATCCCCAGCCCCGAAAAGCAACGCGCCAGAATGAATGAGAAAAAACGTGAGATGATGGAATTCCTCACAGATCATGAAAATTCCGGCTCGGCTCTCTTTACAGGCAAATCTATTTCAATCGATGGTAAAGGAGAGAGCGCGGATGTCACTGTCGTTCCTATTGACTCCAAAACCAAGGAGGGAGGCGACTGGGAATCCGATATCGCCGAGGCTGTCAATATGGTCTGCTTTACCATGCGCGTTCACTCGAACCTCGTGGGTTCTGTGCCCGGCAAGTCGCAGACTAATAATTCCGGATCTGATAAACGTGAGCTCTACACAATCGCGCAAGCGCTCAAGAAGCCATATCGCGACCTGTTGTTCGAGCCGCACAAGGTCATTATCAGATACAACGGCTGGGAAGGCGTTAAACCTGACTGCCCTTTCATTCAGCTTACCACTCTCGATGAACACGTAGATTGCAAAGTAGTTACCGCTAATCCCGATAATAATGAAGATTGATTCTATTGATTACGATTACATACGGAAATCTATCCCGAATGTAATCCTTGAGGTTGAAGGTGAAATCCCTCTCGCCGACAAACTGGCTCCTTGGATTCGGTCGGCTAAGGACTGGATCGAATCCGAATATATCGGACCCGATGACTTCCTCAACGAGGCCGACAATGCACGTGCAATTTATATTGTAGTGATGAAGGCTTTCGCCGATGCCGTGCCTTCCCTGGATCTCGTTGTCACTCCTACAGGATTCGGAGTAGTCTCAACTGACTCTGTCGCTCCGGCTTCCAAAGACCGTGTTAATCGTCTCGTAGAATCCATCAGAAGCCAAATCGATGCTGAGATTGATACTCTATTGGAGTTCTGCCGTCAATACCCGGAATGGAGATCCTCAGAACGTGGAAAGTACTTCTGCGCTACTTTCCTCTCATCTATTCGTGATTGTCGAAAAATGGTTTTCGATTCTTACGACCAAATGCGCAGACAAGCTATGCACGTCGAATCGCTCATGGAGGAAAGATACTTCGGGCACAATCTCATCACACGGCTACGCGATGAATACAATTCACGAAAGCCCTATGCCTATCATGATTTGGCTCAGCAGGTGCGCTCTGCTGTGTTGGACGTCGTTTATCGTTCCGATGCCACTTTGGAAAACGCGCTCTGGCTCTACTGCCGCCCGATTATCGAAATGATCGGTAGATATCCGGACTATTACGATATCTGGCACGATGAAATGGGCAGCCGTTTTCAACCTGAGCGATTCAACAACAACATCAAAGGATCGTATTTCTTCTGACTTTGCAAATATGACATTGGACTTGGTATTCCCGACTTCCTGGAGCGAACTCACGCAACAGCAGCTCGCTTATCTCATGAAGGCTATCTCGGTTGTCAACCGCGATAGCATACGCCATTCTTACCGCTCCAGAGAGGATTACAGTGCTCAAGTGGCTGCTCACCTCGCAATCCGCTGCCTGTTCCGTTGGAACAATATCCGCGTCGTCTCTCCTTACGCGAACGCATGGCTGCTCGATCATGACGGCCGGGAGTACATCGTCTCTTCCGGCGATCTCGCGGCTGCCGCTGATATGATCTCATGGGTATCGCAAATACCGGACATCCCTGTCCGTCTCGATACAATCGACGGAGCCACTGCAGTCTCGGCTGATATCGAGGAGGATCTCTCTTTTGACGACTATCTCGCTTGTGAGGCCTGCTGGCAAGTATGGCAGTCTGAACAGAATGACTCTCTGCTCCGCGATATGGCTGCTATCCTTTACCGCAAGGAGGATATCACCCTTAAGGATTTCGAATATCTCTCGATATTCTACTGGTGGGCCGGTCTGAAAAATATGCTCTCAGCAAGATATCCGAATTTCTTTAAGGTTGCTCCGGCTCAATCTGAAATACCCCACGTCGATGAACTTACGTTGCGCCGCAGCATGGACTCACAGATACGCGCTCTAACCAAAGGCGACATAACTAAAGAATCTACTATCCTCTCTCTCCCTGCCATCCGCGCTCTTACCGAGCTCGACGCTCTCGCACGGGAGTATGACGAGTTAAACCGAAAATATCCGGCAAAATGAATGGTTTCAACTGGGATGCAGCCTCTTTCTTCGAGAGGCTGACTAAATCAAATAAACTGGCTCTCGAGAAGGAATTCCGTTTTGAGCGTGTTTCTTCTCTCGAGGGTTATCACACGCTCATTTCTTCGACGCTTTCGATGAAGGCCTGCGTGGCCGTCTCCGATACATCCGAGGGTGGAACGGAGATGAACAACACTCCGCATACGAATCGCGTAAAGACCGTTTTCCTTTTCATGCGCCATAAGGCCGACAGTATGCTGGCTCGTCAGAAGTGTCTCGAAACAATGAATGAACTGTTTCGCCAGTTCTTAACAATCCTTATTCAAGAAAAGACTCGTCTCTCCGAGGACTGCATCTACATTGATCCTTACATCAAATTCCACGAGATTGACAAGTATTTCTACTCCGGTGGCGCCTGTGCATTCTTCCAGATCTCTATAAACACATTCACTGACCTCTCTTATAATCCTGATGAATGGCTTCCACAACAAACCCCATCGACGAACGAAGAAAATTCGTAGAAGCATGGAACAAAACCATGCTTGATATCTGGCAGGAAAAGATTTACAAATATCATATTATCGACACAGGGCGCCTTTACCGCTCACCGCTGGCTCTCGCTATCCGCGCTGACGGTCGATTTTATGATATCACGCTCTCACAGTCTTTCGTGGAATATGGTATCTGGCAGGACCTCGGAACAGGTAGAAACACTGCAGTAGGCAATACCCACAAAAAGGATAACGACGGATGGACCAACAAACGTGAACGTCGACCATGGTTCTCTCCAAAATACTACGCTTCCGTTATGAACCTCCGCGACTTCTACGCCGAATCTCTCGGCCAAGAATTCGTGGGAATGTTCGCTAATATCGACGCTGATGACCTCCGCCGAAATTCCGATTGGTACAAAAATCACTATATCCCATAATGTCTTTGCCTCATCCCAAAATATCAAATACCTTCACATTAAATCAGAGCCGCATACAGTGCCGCATGCACAGCGAGCGGTAAGTCTGCAAGCGCTCAGAGCACAATCGGTATAATTATAATAATCATAAAGCCGCGTGGCTAAAACCCGCGGCTTTAGTAAAAAAACAACAATGGCAAATTTCACCTACCTGATCCAAAAAGTCAATGACCTAATGGCCAAGGTCGAACAAAATTCGATCTCCCCGGTCTACCTCGGATCAATCCTCAAAGAATTCATCATTCAGATGCAGGCTATCGACCCTGCCGCAAACCAGGACCTCGTCCAATTCATCCAGGGATTAAACGAAGCGATCAACAAAGAAATATCCGACCGCATAGCCGCCGACGCCGAAATCGAACCTCCCGTTATCGACATCGCGGACATCGACACAATGCGCACCAACGGCTCAGGAGCAGCTCTCAGAAATCTTGTGAAATTCGGCAAACACTCCGTCTGGCGCGTCACGTCTAAAGTCGGAGCTATCGAAGAATTCACAGGGATCCTGTTTATGTTCGGCGACTCAACCCATCATGTCGTTTCTCAGCTGATCTTAACTCACCACACTCTCAACCCTGACGGATCTATCTCAACAGGCTCGCACAAATGCCAGGATATGTTTATGTACTGGCGAACTTTCAACATCATGTCGCCGCAGCTCCCTGAAGACACCCGCGACAAATGGACCCCATGGAGCTCTATCACGTACCGAACCGACAAAGCACTCGCAGATGAATCTGCCGCACGAGTAATCGCAGACAACAAAGAACGCACCGAACGCATCGCCGCAGACACGGCCGAAGCCGACGCCCGCGAAGCCCTCGAACGCCAATTTTATAACGCCGTCGAGAACATCGACGAACATTTCGTGCGCGTCGAAAGATCAATCGAAGGCGAATCAGAAATCCGCGTGCTCGCCGACGATAAAGAACGCGCCGAACGTATCGCCGCTGACGAGGCCGAAGCCGACGCCCGCGCCAAAGCTGACGCTGATCTCGAAGATCTTATCTCAGCCGGCACCGGACAAGGGCACGAAACAGCATCGCTCGAAATCCGCCGCCTCGAAGTATGGCCATTCGACGCAATAATCAAGACCCCGA
>CAMWYR010000041.1 GCA_947178505.1 uncultured Muribaculaceae bacterium
ACACCCCCACCCCGCAAACCCCACCCCTCCAAGTCTCGTGGGCGGCGCTATGGGTAAAACCTACCCCCCCAACCTTTATTTGGCCCGCCATCCCCCCCCCCCAAAAAAAAAAAGAAATTCTAAAGCCATAAAATGACACGCTCTCTAAAATTATCCGGCCAATAAAACTGAATATTATGAATGTCAGGATTCTTGCTATATTTTGCGTTGTTTTATCATTTGTCGGGCGGCTGTTTGCGATTGCGCCTGAAGATGTCGACTATCGGCGCCCCGACGGTAGCGTCGCCCATGTGCTCGACCCCGGAGGTATGCTCTCGCGGTCAGTCAGGGCCGAGATGGAGGATTCCCTTGCCCGGATCCGTATGGCTTCGACAGCGGAGGTAGTAGTGGCGATCGCGCCCGACCTCGACGGTATGGCGCCTCAGCAGTGGTGCGAGCGCCTCTTCACTCGCATGAAAATAGGTAAGGAGAAGGAGGATAACGGCTTGCTGATAATGATTTCTCCCGGCGACCGCCAGGCCTTCATAATGCCCGGTTACGGAATGGAAGGTATCTTCACCGACATTGCCTGCAAGAAACTCGCCGAGCAGGTGATAAAGCCCGCGATGCGCGAAGGAGACCTTGACGGTGCAGTCTCGGGGATGGTCTCGGCCGTTAACCGCGTGCTGTCGGATCCGGAAGCCGCTGCGGAAATCCGCAGCGATCAGAAGGAGAATTTCAACAATGGAGAAGTCCGAGCCCTCGACTCAGAGGTGTTCCTCAGTTTTATAAGGATTCTGGCCTGTATCGCATTCTTGATTGCCGCGTGGTGGTGCCTGCGTAATTTCCGGCGCCAACGTCGTGAGCCGTCTAACTATGAGAAATCAATTCTCTGGCGGAAATCGATAGGCCTGGAGATAATCCTCACCATCTGCTCATTAGGCACCGGTCTGGTGTGGCTCCTTCTCGCCGTACTTATGTATCGTTACTGGCGCACGAAGCGGGTGATATGCCCGACATGCGGCTCGAAGATGCATCGTCTCCCCGAGAATCAGGACAACGAGTTTCTTACTCCCTCGCAGGATTTTGAGGAGCGCCTTAACACGGTCGACTGGGATGTATGGAAATGCGACAGCTGCGGCACGCTTGAGCGCCTTCCGTTCAGAGTGCCCCAGAAGAAATATACGGAATGCCCTTCATGCCATACGGTAGCGATGACTCTTGAGTCAGATGCCGTGACACGCCGGGCCACTAAATATGCCGAGGGCGAGGGCGTGCGCACGTATGTGTGCAAATATTGCGGCCACCGCACGCAGAAGCGTTACCGTATCCCGCGTCGTGAAGACAACTCTGCGCTGGCAGCGGCGGCTATCGGCGCTGCAGCGGCGGCAGGCCATAACCGAGGAGGTTTCGGCGGTGGCAGCGGCGGAGGATTCGGTGGCTTCGGTGGCTTCGGCGGAGGCGCCACGGGAGGTGGCGGAGCCGGTTCGAGCTGGTAAGGCCGACCACAAAAATATTGTTAAATAGTCATGAATTCACTATAAATTTTAGTGGATGGAGACTAACCGGGCAAATAAACGGGCGGTCTGATTCGTTTCTCAATTGTGAAATTGACAACTGACATCATGCGCCGCCGCGTGCGGCCCCTCATACTTTTAATTGCTCTGTTGGCCGGCAGCCTTCAGCTGGCGGCGCGCCCCGGCGATAAGATACTAAACCGACCATACGCCGATATGAAGCGGTGGCACCTCGGTTTCTCTATCGGCATGTGCATGCAGGATCTCCGCTTCACCCACAACGGATTCATCACCCCCGACGGCCAGCAATGGTATGCCGAGACTCCTTCCTGGAGCCCCGGAATCAACGTGCAGGTGCTCGCCGACCTCCGGCTGCATCAGTATCTCAACCTCCGCTTCACTCCCGGAATGTCGTTCAGTTTCAAGAATGTCGAGATGCGCGACTTCATGAGCGGCGCCGTCAACCGGCAGGACATCAAGAGCGTCTACGTGATAGCCCCGATCGATCTCAAGATCTCCGGCGACCGCCTCCATAACTCCCGACCCTACGTCACCGTCGGCGCCATGGGAGCTTTCGACGTCAGCAAGAAACGCGCCGATTTCCTTCAGTTCAACACCGCCGATGCCTATCTCACGCTCGGCCTCGGTTGCGATTTCTATCTCCCGTTCTTCAAATTCAATCCGGAGATTAAATTCTGCTTCGGCCTCACCGACATCCTGCGCCACGATCGTCCCGACATCGCCGACGACCCTGAGAAAATCAAGATCACTCAGTCGCTCTCGAAGGTGAAGTCGAATATGTTCATGATTACATTTTACTTCGAATGACCCCCATGCACCGAAATATCATCAAGTTGCTGCGCAACCTCCTGCCGGTGGTCATGACGGTGCTGTGCGCTCCCGCCGTGCGGGCGCAGGCCGACGCGCAGTTCACGCAATACTGGGCCGTGCCTACCTACTATAACCCCGCGGCCGTCGGCTCTTCCGACTATATCCGCATCCGCGGCGGCGCACGCCTCCAGTGGATCGGCATCGACAACGCCCCACGCACATTCCTCGGAGCTGCCGATATGCCCCTCAAGCTCGGAAAGAAACACCGCCTCGGCGTCGGCGCAATTTTCAACCAGGAGTCGATCGGCCTATTCCGCAATCTCGGCGTCTCGGCCCAGGTGTCTTATAAATTCAATTTCCTCAAGGGTTCGCTCGCTGTCGGCATACAGCCCGGATATTACAACTCGAAGTTCCGCGGCTCCGACGTCTACATCCCCGAAGGTGATGACTTCCATCAGCCCTCCGATGCTGAGCTCCCCACCTCCGATGTGTCGGGAAATGCTTTCGACCTCTCCGCCGGACTCCGCTACGAGCATAAGTATTTTTCTGTCGGAATGTCGGTGCTCCACATCATGGAGCCCACTGTCACGATGGATTCCGAAGGAGGCTCCGACCACGAGACAATCGAATTCTCCACCACACTGCCGCGCCAGGCCTATTTTACCGCCGACGGCAATATCCCGATTAAAAATTCGTTATTCTCATTGCAACCCTCCCTGTTGGTTCGCACTGATTTCAGCAACTTCTCGGCCGAAGCGACAATGCGGGCCACATACAACCGCTTCATCTCTTTCGGTATCGGCTACAGGTATAAAGATGCAGTCAGCGCAATGATTGCCGCAGAGTTCAAAAACTTTTTTATAGGCTATGCCTATGACTATCCGATGTCGGCGATCTCAAAGGCCTCCTCAGGCAGCCATGAGATTGTGGCCGGATATATGATAAAGCTCAACTACGGCGAGAAAAACAAGAATAAACACCGTTCCATCCGAATAATGTAACGACAATGATAAAAAAAGCTAACTTAACGTCATACTCATTCAGCGGGAAAGCATTGCGCTATGCGCTTCTTTTCTGCTCGGCGATAGCATTCTGCTCGTTGCTGCTCACTTCGTGTGCGGGCATGCGCAGCAGCAGCGCCGGTGGTGAGGTCACCGGAATCGGAGGCTCTTCTTTCGCAGAGCCCACTCCCTACGGCATGGTGCTCGTTGACCGTGGCTCCATCGCAATGGGTCCCGCCGCCGACGATTCCGTAGCCGGAATCCGCAAGAAAGCCCGCGGCGTCTCCATCGACTCTTTCTGGATGGACGAAACGGAGATCACAAATTCCAAATATAAGCAGTTCGTGTTCTGGGTGCGCGATTCTATCATCCGCGAGCGCCTCGCCGACCCCGCATTCGGTGGCAACGAGGCCTTCAAGATTGAGGAAGACCGCGAGGGCAACCCCATCAAGCCTTATCTCAACTGGAGCAAGCCGATTCCATGGCGCAATCCCAATGAGGATGAGCAGCGCGCCATCGAGAGCGTCTACCGCACCAATCCCATCACCGGCCAGCGAGAACTCGACCCAAATCAGATGAACTACCGCTACGAGATCTACAACCACACGGAGGCTGCTCGCCGTCGCAACCGTCTGGAGGCGGAGCGCCGCGAGTATAACACCGACCTCCCCGTGCCCACCGATCTCCCCATCATCTCTAAGGATACGGCTTATCTCACCGACGAGGGACGCATCATCCGCGAGACCGTATCGCGTCCCCTTTCAGGCGACTACGACTTCCTCAACACATATATTGTCAATGTCTATCCCGACACCACTGCCTGGATCAACGACTTCGACAATGCCTACAACGAGCCCTACACCCGCATGTATTTCTCTCATGCAGGTTATAATGAATATCCCGTCGTGGGCGTGAGCTGGGAGCAGGCGAACGCCTTCGCCAACTGGCGCACCGACTTCCTCCGTCGCTCGCTCGGCAAGGAGGGTATTTTCATCGAGCCATACCGTCTTCCCACCGAGGCGGAATGGGAATATGCCGCCCGTGCCGGAAACTCCGAGAGCGCATTCCCCTGGGAGGAGACCCTCCCCATGGATGAGCGCGGATGCTTCTACGCCAACTTCAAGCCCCGCGAGGGCGATTTCGTGCGCGACGGCCACGTCATAACTTCGCAGGTAGGCACGTTCAAACCAAACGACTTCGGTCTATACGATATGGCCGGCAATGTGTCGGAATGGACATCGACAGCCTACACTGAGAGCGTAGATAAGCTTACTTCCGACCTCAACCCCGAATATCGTTACGACGCCGCCAAGGAAGACCCATATAAGATGAAGCGCAAGATCGTGCGCGGCGGTTCGTGGAAGGATGCGGCCCAGAATATCCGCTCCGACCTCCGCACTTGGGAATATCAGAATGAGCAGCGCTCATACATCGGTTTCCGTTGCGTACGCTCGCAGATCGGGTTCGCGCGCGGCACTAAAAAGAAAGCTAAGAAGTAAGGCAAGTTACAATGGTTAAGATTCGCAAATACGCTAACAGCATCGAGCGCTTCCTCCACGGCGAGAAGGGCCAGCGCTTTTTCAACTTCGCATATTCTATCGGTGCGGCAATCGTGATCTGGGGTGCGCTCTTCAAAATTCTCCACCTCCCCGGAGGCAGCACGCTGCTCTGTATCGGTATGGGCACTGAGATCGCGATGTTCATACTCACGGCTTTCGACCGTCCCCCCAAGGAGTACGCCTGGGAGGAAGTCTTTCCCGTGCTCGACTCGCATGTGGCCGACGAACGTCCCGAATTCGGTGCAGGCGGTGGGGGAGTGGTGATCGCCGGAGGTCACCCCTCGGCCGGCCCGGTGAATATCGATGCTTCTGCCCTTCAGCCGGCTCCGGATTACGGAGGCTCCACTATCACCCCCTCGCTCAATCCCGAGGAGGCGCAGGAGATGGCCGATGCCTCGCGAAGCTATCTGGAGCAGGTGCAGGGTATGGCCGCAAGCATGGCTGCCCTGAACGAGACCACCGAAGCCCTCAACAATGTGGCCCGCACGCTTCTTGGCTCCTATGAGGCAATCACCCTCAACTCCGAGACAATCTCAAACAACTCGAAGGGATATGTCGACCAGATGGAAAACCTCAACCGCAATATCGCGGGGCTCAACACCATCTACGAGATTCAGCTCCGCTCGATAAGCTCGCAGCTCGATTCAATCGACCGCGTCAACCGCGGGCTCAAGGATATCCGCGACATGTACGATAAGGCTGCCGCCGAATCGGCTCACTATTGCGAGGAGACCGAGCGCATGGCCCGCTACATGAAGCAGCTCAACTCCGTATATGAGAAGATGATCACGGCCATGACCATCAATATGGCCAATCCGATGATGGGCGCCGGTGCGGCTGCCCCGGCTCAGTCGGTTAATCCTTTCGACCAGTCAATAAATAATCAGAATTCCTAACGGCTTATGGCAGGTGGCAATAATGTGGCGCGCATGTCGCCGCGCCAGAGAATGATCAACCTGATGTACATCGTGCTGACCGCGATGCTCGCGCTCAACGTGTCGAGCGACGTGCTCAACGGCTTCAGCCAGGTGCAGGAGGGCATTCAGCGCACCAACCTGAATATGACCGCACGCAACGACGTGCAGTTCCGCGTGCTCGAGGAAATCTATGCCCGCAATCCGGAGAAAGCCGGTGAATGGTATGCCAGAGGCAAGGCCCTCCGCGAGCGCTCGGCTTCTTTATATAATCAGATTGAAACGCTGAAGGTAGCTATCGCCAAGGCTGCCGACGGCCCTGAAGGTGACTACTCCAACATAATCAATAACGACGACCTGGAGGCCGCATCGGTCACGATGCTCAATCCGGCCACTAACCGCGGCACAAAGTTGCGCACCGACGTGGATGCGTATCGCGATTATCTCACGACGCTCGTTTCCGATTCGGCAAAGCGCGTGGCTGTCGCTGAGATTCTCTCTACGAAAGTGGCAGCCCCGAAAGGTGCGGTCGGCTCAGTGAGCTGGGAGCAGAAGATGTTTGAGAACATGCCGGCGATTGCCGCCGTCACGATGCTCACGAAGCTTCAGAACGATATCCGCCAGGCCGAATCGGAGGTGCTTTCCAATCTCATTACGAATGTGGATATCGGCGACGTTCGTGTTAACAAGATGGCCGCTTATGTAATCCCGAATTCCAATATGGTGATGCGCGGAGGCAAGTATTCGGCTAATATCGTGCTCGCCGCTATCGATACGACCAGTCGCCCGGCGATCTACATCAACGGAGCGCGGCTCTCGAATCCCGACGGCCTTTATGAGTTCGTGCCCGGAGGCATCGGCTCCCACGATTATTCGGGCTATATAGAGGTGCCGCGGGGCGACGGTTCGATTTCCAAATATCCGTTCACGTCATCCTACACCGTGATTGAGCCTATGGCCACGATCTCGCCGACGATGATGAACGTGCTCTATGCCGGAATCGACAACCCGATAAGTATCTCCGTGCCGGGCGTGCCGATGAATGCCGTGCAGGCTTCGATAAGCAGCGGAAGCCTGGCGCGCAACGGCGACCTCTGGGTGGCCCGCGTGTCGAATGTCGGTTCGGAGGCCGTGATTTCGGTCACCGCCCAGCTCGACGGCCGCTCGATGAATGTCGGCTCTATGACATTCCGCGTGCGCAAGCTGCCGGATCCTACCGTATATCTTCCTGTTCGCGACGGCTCGGGCAATGTCACTCACTACAAGGGGGCTCCCAAGCGCATCTCCAAGGCGGCGCTCATGAGCGCCGACGGACTCGGAGCCGCCATCGACGACGATATCCTGAACGTAAACTACACTGTCGTGTCGTTCAAGACCGTCTTCTACGACCAGATGGGCAACGCAATCCCCGAGGTTTCCGACGGCAGCCGCTTCTCGGCGCGTCAGAAGGAGCAGTTCAAACGCCTCAAGCCGGGCCGGAGCTTCTTCATCTCCGATGTGAAGGCCAAGGGCCCCGACGGTATTACCCGCGACATCTCGCCCATGGAGGTGGCTCTCAACTAAAAAGAACCCTGCATCCTCCGGATGCCATCAATATAAGCAAAGCATGAAAACCTATCGTAAGTTTCTTATCGCACTCGCCGTGGCTTCCACTGCCGTTGCGGCCGTGGCCCAGGTCGAAAATGCCGGTGGCGTGCGCCGCCGCACCGACCGCGACAAAAAGAATACCCGGGAGCAGGGGGCTGTCACCGACCGTATGCAGGGATTCTTCACGCAGAAGGCCCCGCATGATGCCGACCTCCAGTACATGAGGGAGATCTATCGCCAGATCGACCTGCAGAAACCGGAGAACACTCCGCTGTATTATCCGGAGGATGTGATCGACAACCAGAAGAATCTCTTCCGTCTGATGCTCGAACTCGTGGTCAACGGCGATGTGCCGGCCTATGAGTACCTTGATGGTCGTGAGCTCTTTACGGATGAATATAAAATCAACGTACCCGAGATGCTCGACCGCTTCGGAATCTATTACACCGAAGGTCGCGGCTCGGGCCAGCGCGGAAAGTACGTCATCGAGGAGGCCGACGTGCCCACTACGCAGGTGCTGACTTATTACGTTATCGAGAAATGGGAGTTCGACCGCCGCTCTCACGCCATGAAGACGCGCGTAGAGGCAATCTGTCCGGTGCTCAACCGGGTCGGCGATTTCGGCGGCGAGACGCGCTACCCGATGTTCTGGGTGAAATACGACCAGCTGCGGCCCTATCTCGCCTCGCAGTATGTATTCCTTGACGACGACAACAATCTTGCGCAGTATTCAATCGACGATTACTTCAACCTCGGAATGTACAAGGGCGATATCTACAAGACGCGCAACCTGCGCAATCTCTCCATGGCGCAGATGTACCCGGATCCCGACGATATGGCCCGAGCGCAGGACAGCATTGACAACCGTCTCCGCAACTACGGGAAGGACATGTGGGTGCCGACGCGCGAGGAATATCTCGCTCAGAAGGAGCGTGAGGAGGAAATTGCGAAGGCAATCGCTGCCGGCGACACGATTCCCGATCGCACGGTCGTGTCCGATAAATCTTCTCTCGCAGAGACAAAGAAGTCGTCGCCCCGCAAGACGACCCGCAAGCGCTCCGCGGCCAAGAAGCCGAAGGTCAGCTCCGGAAGTTCCTCTTCATCGTCTCCCAACAGTTCTGCCGCTAAGTCAGTGCGCCGCCGCAAGCGCTGATTCCCGCATCTCGAACTCTTTCGGCGCCCTCATATTGCTGTGTTCCCCCGGCGCCCTCAGATATAAGTCACGTCACGCCCGCTGAGCGAATAAATTTCGGTCATGGGCGTGACGTGACTTTTTGCCATAAAGATATGCTTTTTTAACTATCGGTCTGCAGTCTGCGTTTCACAATGTCGCTTTAGTAGCATTATTTTAGCCATAAATGAAGTCTGGATCGGGAATTTTTAAAGATTTGAGTTATAAAATGCTTAAAAATGTGACTAAAATTTAGCATTAAAAATTTAAGAAATATTTGGAATTTTTGTTATAAAAGTTTAATTTTGCAAATACTTAGAAGGATTGCAGGTCAAAATTGGCTCGGCGACAACGTCGCCAACTGTGGCAAATCTGAGTTTAAATCGAGCTAACTGTATGATTTATAGGTTGAATTAGAGAGAAAATAAATAATTACTTAACTAACTAATTAAGGTATGAGAAAACTCTTTTTAATCATGATGACGCTATGTGCGGTCAGCTGGAGCCTTATGGCCCAGACCCGTACGCTGAGCGGCACCGTCGTGGATGCGGCTAATAATGAGCCGCTCATCGGCGCTACAGTCATGCCTATCGGTGGAGGCCAGGGTGCCGCTACTGATATTGACGGTAAATTTACCCTCAACGTGCCTTCGACCGTGAAGCAGGTGAGAGTAAGCTACGTTGGCTACAAGGAGAAAGTAGTTGCAGTCAACAATCTTACTCTTATCGGCCTTGAGTCATCTTCTACAAATCTTCAGGACGTCGTTGTCGTTGCATACGGTACGGCTAACAAGGAATCTCTCACCGGTTCGGTGGCTGTGGTCGGCGCTAAGGAAATCGAAGACCGCCCCGTCACTTCCGTGACTTCCGCTCTTGAAGGTAATGCTCCCGGTGTGCAGGTGAATAACTCGGTTGCTCGCCCGGGTGCTACTCCTGATATCCGTATCCGTGGTTTCAACTCTTTCTATGCTGCAGGTCAGAAGCCCCTTTATGTAGTTGACGGCGTCGTTTATCAGGGTGATATCGCCGATATCAACCCCGCTGATATCGAATCTATGTCAGTGCTTAAGGATGCCGCTTCCTGTGCGCTCTACGGTAACCGTGGTGCTAACGGTGTCATCCTTATCAATACAAAGCGTGCGAAGTCAGCAGGCAAGGTGGATGTGACTCTCCAGGTGCGTCAGGGTATGTACACGAAGGGTATTCCTTTCTATGACACTCTCGGCGCCAACGAGTGGATGGATGCTGCTCTCGGTGGCTTCATCAACGGCCAGATCACCGGCGGTAAGACTTATGCCAACTATCAGGAGGCTATCGCGCAGAACTCGGCCAGCTTCGTCAACTCTTACCTCCTCGGCACAAACATCTACGACCGTGATCCTTCCGCCCTCTGGCAGATGCTCGACGAAAGCGGAATGTCTACCGGCTATTCACGCAATATCCAGGCTAATATCCTCCCCGGATACACTGACCTCGACTGGTGGGACGCTGTGTCGCGCACCGGCTATCGTCAGGAGTACAACATCAACGCTACCGGCGCTACTGAGAAGTTCAACGCTTTCGCTTCTATCGGTTATCTGAAGGAGCAGGGTTATATGCTTGCAACTGACTTCGAGCGTTTCAACGGTCGTGCGGTTGTTAACTTCAATCCCACAAGCTACTTCAAGTTCGGTGCAAACGTGGCTGCTACTTACCAGAAGAGTGAGGTCGGCCCGGTTGACGACTCTGAGGGTGGTAACCTTAACTTGACTACCAACCCCTTCAATACTTTCTATAATCCTCCGGTGCAGTCTTACTATGCTCACGATGCGGATGGTGCGATCATCTATGGTGAGGATGGCAAGCCCGAATGGAATCTCGGTGGTCTCAACAAGGGTGAGAACGTGGCTTGGGTGCTCCGTCTCAACAAGAACAACTACCGCGGCATCACATTCAACTCTAACGTCTATGGTACGGCTGTAATTCCTTACGGCTTCGAGCTCACGGTGCGCGGCGCAATGAACCGCACTCAGGCTACTCAGTCAGAATATTCCAACAATATCATCGGTTCTCAGAGAGGTGTCGGCGGTCTTGACTATACAAGCTACGGCGATCATTCTTACACATTCATGCAGACTCTTAACTGGTCGCATGAATATGGTCTCAACCATGTTGACGTGCTCCTCGACCACGAGAACTACGAATATGGATATGAGAACGTGTTCCTCCGTAAGTCCGGTCAGCTCGCTCCCTACAACTATGGCGTGCAGAACTTCGAGAGCAATGATGTCTCAGATCAGTCGGACTATAAGATCCGCACAGAGTCATATCTCGGCCGTGTCCGCTACAACTACGATCAGAAATATTTCGGTGAATTCTCTTTCCGTCGCGACGGTACATCTCGTTTCGCAAAGAACAACCGTTGGGGTAACTTCTGGTCGGTCGGCGCAAGCTGGATCATCACTAAGGAGAAGTTTATGGCCGCAACTCAGAGCTGGCTCGACTATGCTAAGCTCCGTTTCGCTTACGGTTCTGTAGGTAGCGATGCCCTCGCAGGTGCATATGCTTACATGGCGCTCTACACCAGCGGCACTTATGATAAGGTGGGTACGCTCATTCCTTATCAGCTCGCTGCGAACAATGTGAAGTGGGAGGCTACCAAGACTCTCGATATCGCTCTTGAGGCTTCTCTCTTCGACAACCGCTTCAGCTTCGGCGTTGACTTCTTCGACAAGCGTAATGACGACCTTCTTTACCGTCTTACTACTCCCGCTTCTGCCGGTAACGTGAACAACTCGGGTGCAAACTCAAGCGTGCTCAGCAATATCGGTGAGATGATGAACCGCGGTTGGGAGCTCAACTTCTCTGTTGATCCTATCCGTACGCGCGACTGGTCATGGACCATCAATCTTGACGCTTCATTCGTTCAGAACGAGATCAAGAAGCTCCCCAACGGCCGCGATATCCCCGGCTCGGCTCTTTTCCAGGGTAAGTCTCTCTATGAGAAATATACTTACGAATGGGCCGGTGTAGACCTCGGTACCGGTAATTCGCTCTACGCGATGAACCTTTCTTCTCCCGACTTATATGTATACGATCCTGTGACCGGAAATGTTGATCCTGTCAAGACTCAGGCTCAGATCGAAACCCGTGTGAAGAATGCCAAGTCTACAGGTCACTACTATGAGATCGATGGTAAGCCCTATACTGACCGCGTGCAGTATGCCGGCCGCCGCATCATGGGTAGCGCGCTCCCCACTGTTTACGGATCATTCGGCACAAACGTTTCCTGGAAGGGAATCAACCTCAGCATGCTCTTCACTTACAGCCTCGGTGGTAAGTCGACAGACAGCAACTACCAGTCGCTGATGACTTTAGGAAGCACTGCATCTGCTCTTCACAAGGATATCAAGAAAGCTTGGACAGAGGCTCCCGAGTGGCTTGACGTCGCTAACCGCACTGTCCTCGAGGATGGTACGATCGTAATCAGTTCTAAGGAAGTTGACCGTCATGGCGTGCCCCAGGCTAACACCGTGAATTCTTCTTACAACGACGCTTCTTCAAGCCGCTGGTTGGTAAGCAACGATTACCTCGTGTTCAAGAATCTCAATATTTCTTACGATCTTCCCAAGAAGTGGATGAAGTCGCTCAACATGCAGGGCATCAACGTCGGCTTCTCTGTTGACAACGTCTTCACAGCTACCCGTCTTAAGGGCTTCAATCCTCAGTATTCTTGGAATGGTGGACAGGGCCGCAGCTATGTTCCCGCCCGTGTATTCTCTTTCCAGGTGACTGCTAAGTTCTAAGGAATATAAATCCAAAACTTCTGATTAAAATGAAAAAAAGCAATATATTCAGCCTTCTGTCGGCCACAGCGCTTATGGTAGGTCTCGGAGCCTGCTCCGACAACTACCTTGATGTGAATCCGACAACGTTAGTAGGCCAGCCTGAGGCTGTCGGCTCGGTTGAGAATGCACAGATGGCGCTCAACGGTATATGTAATGCCATGCAGACTCAGTATTATTCGACTTCCTACAACCAGTACAATGGTGAGACATATATCAATACGTGGCTTAACGACGGTATGAGCTCCGACGTGATCGTCGGTCTTTCGGTCAGCTCGTTCGGCGCAGACAACCTTCTGATGCGCACCACGAGCAACGCCGGCTACGTATCTGTGTTCCTCCCCTGGAGCTACTCCTACAACCTCATCAACCAGGCCAACAATATCATCGGCGGTATTGACGGCGCAACAGGCGATGAGGCCAAGCGTGACTTTATCAAGGCTTCCGCCCTCACTTTCCGTGCTCACGGTTACGTGAAGCTCCTCCAGTTCTATGCTCCCCGTTGGCAGGACAGCAATAATGGTGAAGCCTACTGTATGGTGCTCCGCACTGAGCCCGGTTCGGAGAATTTGCCTCTGGCTACTATGAAGCAGGTGCTCGATCAGGTATATGCCGACCTTGATGAGGCTATCAAACTTTATACCACGACCGCATCATCCGTGCGCCGTGATTATAAGTGGCAGCCCGACCTTTCGGTCGCTTACGGTCTCTATGCCCGTGCCGCCCTTATCAAGAACGACTGGGCCAAGGCTCAGCAGATGGCTCACAATGCCCGCGAAGGCTACAGCGTGATGTCGAACGATGATTATCTCTCCGGCTTCTGTGAAGACAACGCCTCATTCATGTGGACTCAGGCTACTGAGGCTTCTGATATCTACTACTGGTCGTGGGGTTCGCACTTCGCCGCAAACGGTGTCTATGTGCAGAACTGGGGTAACGGTGCTAACGCGATCTCTATGTCGCTCGTGCGCGAACTCGATCCCAATGATATCCGTCTGCAGTGCTTCATCACTCCCGATAAGATCGGCCTGATGAACCGTCTTAACCTCAACAGAGGTAAGGTGACAGAAGCATACTTCTGGGATCCTGAGCTCGTGGATGCCGCCAACACCGTGAATATCGCCACGGGCTACTACAACGCGCTTAAGAAGACTGAAAAGAGCAAGCGCTGGGGTCTCTATAATTTCGCCCTCAACTACATCGTATATTACTGCGATAATATCTACAAGGGTGATCCCGCCAATCTTGAGAATGAGGGCTTCTATCCCTATTATACGCTCGATACAGACGGTGCGCTCATCATCGGTAAGAATGACGCCGAAGGCAATTCTCTCAAGGGTAAGCTCGTCTGCACTCCTTTTGGTGCACAGCTCAAGTTCATGTCGATTCCTCCTTATGGTCTGAATGCGTTCCCCTTCATGCGTGCTGCTGAAATGTATCTCGCAGAGGCTGAGGCCGCTTACCATAACAATGATATCGCAACTGCTGTAAGCTGTCTTAATGCAGTTAACCAGCAGCGTGTGCCCGGCTTCAACGCCTCCTCTTATTCAGGCGAGCAGCTCCTTAATCAGATCCGCCTCTGCCGCCGTATCGAGCTCTGGGGCGAAGGTCAGGGTTGGTCTGACTGGAAGCGCTGGAATCTTGACATGGTCCACACTCCCTGGAAAGAGAATGATATAAATTCCGGCAACTGGGAGACTATCATGGGCGACACTATCCCTGCTACGCCTAATTCCAAGAACAGCTACTGGCGTTACAATGTGCCCAACAGCGAGTCAGATTATAACAAGATGATCGACCGTAGCCTCTTGCCCTTCTAATCGGGATCTGAACTGACACTGATTTAACTTAAATATTGACGGCATCCGAAAGGATGCCGTCTTTTTTGTTACTTATTTGGTTTATCCGAATTATTTTATTTAATTTGTAATTGATTAACGCAGTTCTGTTGATGCTGATCCGTAATTATCATCATGTCTGTCATAATGCAATTTAACTAATGAATCGTAATATGAGAAAATTTGGAATTATTCTGTGTTCGGCTGCGGCCGCGGTGGCTTTCACATCGCAGGCGGCTCCGCTCACTCCCGAAGAGGCTCTGAGCCGCGTGGCCGGTTCCGGCGCGCGTGCGGCTGCCAAAATGCTCAACACGGTGCCTGTCTATACGCAGAAGACTGCCGATGCGCAGCCCGCTGCATACGTGTTCGCTTCTGCCGACGGAAATGGTTTCCGCATCCTGGCCGGAAATGACGTGGCTTTCCCCGTGCTCGGTTATAGCGACAGCGGTGTGTTTGACCCTGAGAATATTCCCGACGGGCTTAAGTACTGGCTGTCGGAATATGCCCGTCAGATAGAATGGGCCGAACGTCAGGGTTTTCCTGTTGCCAAGGCCCCTGTGGCTGAATCAGACTGGAAGGTGGTGCAGCCGCTCGTAGTGACGAAGTGGGATCAGGGTGCCCCCTATAATAATCAGTGCCCCCTGCCTTCCGGCTCTTCGCGCCCCTGCTACACCGGTTGCGTCGCTACGTCGATGGCTCAGGTGATGAATTATTTCAAATATCCCGAAATCGGACACGGCACGATCACATATCGCGCCGCCACGCTCAACCGCACCCTCATGATGGCTTTCGGTAGAGAAGCTTTTGACTGGGATAATATGCTCGACAGCTATACGGGTCAGTATACGGAGGCTCAGGCCAATGCCGTATCCTACCTGATGAAGGCCTGCGGATATTCGGTGCAGATGAATTATGGTCCTGATGCTTCGGGTGCGAGCGGAAGCTCAATCGGCGCTTCGCTCCGCCAGTATTTCGACTATGCCGAAACAACCCGCAGCGAGCAGCGCAACATCTACTCCATGACTGAGTGGACGCAGATGATCTATGACAATATAGCCAATATCGGCCCCGTGATCATTAATGGTCGCGATTTTGACGGCTCTGCAGGCCACTCTTTCATCTGCGACGGCTACGACGGCAACGGCTACTTCCATTTCAACTGGGGATGGAGCGGAATGTCCGACGGTTATTTCTCTCTCGACGCCCTTAATCCCGACGCTATGGGCACCGGTGGCTTCGGCGGCGGTTTCAACAACGGACAAAACGCTATCCTCGGAATTCAGCCCTCTGTTTCGGGCGAATACACTCCGGTGAAAAATCTCCTGCAGTACGGCAACATGACCGCAACTCTCTCGGGAAGCAGTCTCGAGATCGGTACGGCTGATTATTCTCCTCTCGGCTGGGGTAATCCCTTCGACTATACCGTCAGCGGCAAGTTCGCTCTCCGGCTGGCCCGCGCCGACGGAAGCGGTGAGCCCGTAGTGTTTGATGCAGCGATCGAGAACCGTCCTTCCATCACTCTCGAAGGCGGATATTATCTCTCTTATCCCTCATCTAAAATCACCGCCACGCTTCCGGCTATTTCTGAAGACGGCACTTACAAGCTCACGCTGATGTTCGGCACAGGCGACGGCGACTGGGCTCCGATCAAGACAATCTGGGGATACAACAATTATGTCTATATCGTGAAGAGCGGCGCGCAGGTATCTGTTTCGGTTCCTGATATGGTGTTGCTCGAGGTTGAGGATGCCGAGATCGGCTCAGAACTCTTTTACGGCCGCAACACGCTTTTCAACGTCACTTACAAGAATGATGCCGATATCGAGCTTTATCAGGGCGTAGTGCCTCGTCTGCTCAAGAATGGTCAGATCGTGATGCAGGGTGGCGGTGTGCTTGTCACGGTGCCTGCCGGCGAGACTCTCGAATCTTCCTTCATTTCTAAATTCACTCCCGTCAACGGATATGTCTTCAACGAAAACGACGAATTCGACTTCTGTCTCTTCGATCCGACCGGCAACCGTATCTACGGCATGTTCGGCAAGGTGAAGATGCAGCAGGCTCCTGCAAGCACTTCAATCGTGCAGACGAAATTTGAGATTGAGGACGCGGAGACTATCTCTTACACCTATGGCCAGATGACGCGTGAGGCATATCTGCTTTCCGAAAGTCAGATCAATAATTTCACTGTCGATCTGGATTATATGGTGCGTTACGGCTATTTCGACGGCATGCTTAAGCTCAGCATCAATCAAGCAGATGAGAACAGCTCTTATAATTTCTTCCCCATCGTTGACGAGATCTATTCAGAGACACCGTTCCTCTCCGGCGGTGCTCAGGGAAATGTGAATGTGCCCGTAAGCTTCCCGCAGGCTAAGCCCGGCGTGCTCTATTCTGTTAAGGCCAGCTATTCGCTCAACTCAAGCTGGAAGGATCTTGCAAGCGTATATTTCGTCACGGGCACATCGGGCGTAAAGGATATCTGTTCGGATGCCGATGATGTCGACGTGCGCTACTTCAATCTCCAGGGAATGCCGGTGGCTAATCCGGAAAAGGGAATGCTCCTTATAAGGAAGAAAGCAGGAAAAACTGAGAAAGTGATTTATTAAATCATTTTGTCACTAAATAAGAGAGACCCGAGCTGTTTTGTTCGGGTTTTTCTTTTATATTGCTACTTGTGAAATTTTTCTTTTAAATTTTTTTGATTTTTTTATGCAATGTCTTGGTCAATCAAAAAATTTAATTTAAATTTGCGATATTGAAAGATGATTGTACGGGATTAAAATAGGAAATCAAATCAACTAAATATTCTAAACCTAAGTTTTATGAAAAAAATTTACAGCGCACTCGCAATGGCCGCTTTGGTAAGCGCATCAGCCTTTGCAGCTCCTTTCCAGAAGGAGGCTAATCTGGGCAATATCTCTGCTCAGAATTTGTCCGGCCTTGAAATGATTCAGGAAGTATCCGGCAGCATGGAGAAGTCTGCTCCTGCTAAGGCTGCTCAGATGTCTGACTTCCTCGGCTATATGGCTGTTGAGGGCACATGGCCTTTCCAGCAATCTTCTGATCCCGGCACTTCTGTCATGATTCAGCAGATCGAAGGCAATACTGTCGCTCTGACTTTCTCTCCCTGGCACAAATATACTAATGTCAACATCGACCCGATCGTTGCAACTGTAAATACTGCTGCCGGTACTATCACTATCAATACTGCCGCTAACGCAAATCTCGGTACTGCCGATCTTACTGAAGGTACAGTGTCGGTATGTTGGGCTGCCTATAAGCTCGAATCAGACGGTGCAGGCGGTACAAAGCGCACTCCTCTTACTCAGATGGTCGGTACGCTCCAGAGCGATGGCTCTATCACTTTCGGCGGTATTAACGAACTCTGTGGTTTCGGTATTGTAGGTAAAGACTCTTGGCTCGGTGCATGGCGCGATCTTAAGTTTACTGCTCCCGATTACTTCCGCTATGTTGAGAGCGAGTGGGAAAGCGCAGGTACTGCTTCTTATCAGGAGTATATCATCAATCCTCTGCTTACTCAGCCTATCGGCGCAGTTGATTGCCCCGTAGAGCGCAAGAAAGATAATTCCGGCTTCTATCTTCTCCGTCGTCCCTATGCTTATGGCAATTGGACTCAGGTGAACGAAGTTCCCTCTTCTGATGGCTTCATCGTTTTCAACATCGGCACTCCCGAGTGCGTATGGCTCCGCCCGCTCACTCCCTCAGGTTTTTGGACGGAGCTCGAAGAGGATTACATCGGTGAATTCTATATTTACAACCTCGAAGGTGACTATCTCTTCAATGACGCTGAGCTCGATCCCGCTGACGTAGCTGCCGTGTTCGAAGAGGAAGGTACTCCCTGCTCTACTTACGACCCCGCAACCGGTAAGGTTGAAGTTGTAAACGTGCTCTTCGGTGACACTGAAGATCCCGGTGCAGGCTACACTTGGGTTAATTACAAGAACCTTACTATGAACATCACTCTTCCCACTGGTGGCGTGAACGATATCCTCAACGATGCTGCTGCTGCAGCTCCCCGCTATTTCAACCTCCAGGGTCTTGAAATCGCTAAGCCTGCTGCCGGTGAGGTGGTTATCGTGAAGGAAGGTAAGAAGACTTACAAGCAGATCGTTAAGTAATCTGAAGTTATGATTAATCAGGCCTCAGGCCTATAAATATAGAGGCGGACGCTTTGCGTCTGCCTCTTGTTGCAAATTGGAGAATCATTATGAAAAAAATTGCATTTCTCTTTTCTGCTGCGGCGCTTCTGGCGTCGTGTGCGCAGAAAAATAATGTGGCAACGGCTCCGCAGCCGGAGCCGCTGCCTGTCACCGAACTTAGCGCCGGCCCGGCGCTTGCGCGTCTGAAGGCATCTGTATTTAAGATGAGCGGAAACTATTCCGACAACGTGGCCGTGACGTTAGATTCGCGTGGTAACCTCGTCTATTACCCGGCACCGACCGATATCTCGGCTGCTTCGCGGCCGGTGGAAATAGGGGAGGGTTGGTGGCTTAACCGTCAGGGGCTCGGTGAGCGTTCCGTATTCACCCGCTGGACATTCGACGAATACTCCAAGCTTCCTGCCGCTCCGTCGCCCGAAGAAATCAAGGCAGCCATCCTTCCCGGCGCCACCGTCACCGAATTCCGTGTGCTTGCCATTCCGGCCTCCGACGCAGCCCGCGAAGCCGCCTCCGACCCGACCCTCCTCCTCCGCTACCTCCCCCGCTGATCC
>CAMWYR010000042.1 GCA_947178505.1 uncultured Muribaculaceae bacterium
GGGAGCGTTTTGGAACGCCTCGACCGATACGACCTTGATTTCCTTGTTGCCTGTGATTTATTGCCTACAGGAACAAAGAAAATGATGATAATGGCGAGTATGATGAAGAACATTGTCATAATCTCAGTCTTTTGGATGCACAAATATAACAAATTTTCGAGACATACGCAAGAACTGACACAAAAAAAATGCAGGTTAAAAAACTGGTATTCAGCTGTGGCTTCCTATCGAAAATCAGCCGTTTTTTAGAATTTTTTACAGATTTCCAGACATCAAAATCTTAAAAAATTGATATAAAACGGCTTAAAGGGGATAAAAGGGGGAAATTTCCCCTTTTTCCGTCAGACGACCCCCGCCCGCCCTATGGCTCTTGCACATTTGGCTCGATTCGACCTATCGGAATATGCAATTAACAGCACTAATGGAACGAATCGGACTAAAGATAACGACACCTACAGATTTAGAAACTTTCCCGATTTTTATAGACGTGCGGTAATAGACCAATCGCGTACAAAAAATTGGCTCTGAGAGCAATTTTTTGTACGCACCTATTATGCTTGAGACGACAGATTGTAATTTTTGTGCGGTACTTGGCCTGTGCGTTGAATGGGTGGACGCGGAGAGCCGGAGTCCGGAAAGCTCGAAATGTCGGCACGACTTATCGAGATTTTCGGATGTATGCTCGACTTCCTCAGCAGGGCGGGTGGGGTATAAACCGCGACATAAGCTGGGCGTTTGTCGCGTATATAATCAGAGGGCCGAGGCGCCGGCGAATGCACGAGCCACGCACTGCACCTGATGCTGCCCAACGGTGTAGCATCGGATGTAAGTGTGGGGCCGTGTCATTCGGCGTGACTCGGCCCGATTCCGCTTTGGCTCGGGGCGAACGGGCAAAAAAACACCCTCGCCGTGACGAGGGTGGAAGTCAAGATTCAAAATCCCGGAAAGTGTTAATTAATCAGACGAAATGAACTTGACTCAATTCAGTGGCGAAGGTATGAAATGCCTTATCAATTTTTTCAATCGTGCGAGGCGAAGGATTGCGGTGGCCTGTGATGTAGTGGGAAAGCTGGCCCTGAGCCACACCGGTGACGCGCGACAATCCGGCAAGTGATAATTTCCCTGCATAATAAGCAAGGAAGGAAGGGACATCGTATGAAAACTCAAAATTAAGATCTGCCACTTCTTCCGGAAAATCTACACGGAAAGCGTCAATCACGGCCAGGAAATCATCGTGAGCCTCTTTTGCTGTCTCTCCTTCTCCGATTGCTCCGAATGGGAGATTATTATCATCAGGCATATATGCGCTATACATACCGTCCTTAGCGCGTTCTATAAATACTCTTATTGTCTTCATAACTTTTATATTTTTAGTGGAGAGGAGCTGATTGTGAAGCTCCTCTCTGTGTTTTATTTTTCAAGGCCTGCGGAACGGAGGATGGATTTGAGGGTACCGGTGGCAACTTCGCGAGATACGTGATTGCTTGTGGTAAACTTTTCGCCGGTGTTTGGATTTAGCCACAAAGGGTGACCCGCTCGTTGCTCATCCAGCTCAATCATTCCTGCTTTCCGGAGGATTCTGTGGAGTTCTTTGTATTTCATTTTTGCTATCTGATTAATTAACGATACAAAGTTAATGATATTAATTTTAATATCAAAATTTTCAGCAATTATTTTTCCGGAAAATATTAAATTTTTCTCGAGTGGAAAAGCCAAGGCAGTTTGACTGATCGAAGGCCGGCAGAAAATATCTGCCGGTCTTTTCTTTTGCGCCTGTGCGCAGGCGGGGGCTCGTGAACGCTTGCTTTGCGGCCCGCCACAATGAAGCCGCACGAAATTATCCGGGCCTCACGGAGGGAGAAAGCCGGGAGGGGCGCCGACGGCCACGACGGCTCATGGCTGGGCCATCGGAGGGAAGGACCCGAAAGAGCGCAGAAAGGGGTAAAAATTTTTCAAATTTTATTTTGGTGAATGATAAATAATTAACTAAAAAGTGAAAAAATTTTATTGATTTTTTTGGTGAAAAATTTGGTGGAGTCGAAAAAAAGCTATAACTTTGCATCGCAATCGGGAATAAGACACCGATGCAAAGCAAAAAGACCTTCAAATGGTGCGGTAGTTCAGCTGGTTAGAATACATGCCTGTCACGCATGGGGTCGCGGGTTCGAGTCCCGTCCGCACCGCCGAGGAGAGAGGAAGAGCAGCAAGTAAACTTCGGTTTCTTGTTGCTCTTTTTTCGTATACCTGCGCGGATCATGATTTCCGCCGTGCGCGAGCATTCCGCTACGGGCGTGATATCTGCCACGGGCGAACTATCGACCTGCGAGCCATCCCCTCCCCCTGAATATTTCCTTACAGATTTCAATCCAGATGAACGAGAATGGTTATTTCGCGATAATCAACGGCCCGAACCTCAACCGGCTCGGCCGGCGGGATCCGGCCACATACGGCACCGCGCCGCTCGCTGATATCCTCACCGCCGCCTCCGGCGCGGCTCCCGACTACGGGCAGCGCACATTCCAGTCGAACTGCGAGGGAGATATAATCGACGCCATCCAGCAGGCCACAGATGACAGCCGGTGCGCCGGAATCATCATCAACCCGGGCGCCTATGCCCACTATTCGCATGCCATCGCCGACGCGATCCGCGACGCGCGCGAGGCGGGACGCGCCGTGGTGGAGGTGCATCTCTCCAATATTCACGCGCGCGAGGAATTCCGCGCGCGGAGCTTGACCGGAGCGGCCTGCAACACCATCATCACCGGCGCCGGCGGCTACGGCTATGCGCTCGCCCGCATGGCCCTCGCCCATCATCTCAACGAAGCCCGCAAACCATGACACCGGAACTCTCAGACTATATCGACCGGCATATCGATGCCGAACCGGCCCATCTCCATGCCCTTGAGCGCGCCACCAACCTGCGGCTCATCAACGGGCGGATGTGCTCGGGCCACCTGCAGGGGCGTCTGCTCAAGATGCTCACTCAGATGATAGCGCCCCGGCGCGTGCTCGAATTAGGGACATTCTCCGGCTACTCCGCACTCTGCATCGCCGAAGGACTCGCCGCCGACGCCCGGCTCGACACCGTAGAGGCCGACGACGAACTCGAAGACTTCATCCTCGAGGCCTTCAACCGGTCGGAACATGGCCACAAGATACGGCTTCATATCAGCGACGCGCTCGCCTTCGTCAGAGAATGCCGCGCGGAGAGCTACGACATGGTGTTCATGGATGCCGACAAGCGACAATATCCCGCCTACTACGAGGCGGTGCTTCCGCTCGTGCGCCCCGGGGGCTACATACTCGCCGACAACACGCTCTGGGACGGGCACGTGGTCGAGGCCGACCACGCCGACGACCCGCAGACGCGCGCCATAATGCAATTCAACGACATCGTCGCCGCCGACCCCGGGGTGGAGAAAGTAATACTCCCCCTTCGCGACGGCCTCACCCTCATCCGCAAACCAACCGCGCCCCGCGAGTGTTAAAGTAGAGGAGGGCACACCGGGCCAAAACATCCGGCCAATGCAGCTCCCGAGCTTTAATAAAGAAATTTGATTATGGAAGGAAAACGTCAAGCCAAGATAGCACGCCTCGTGCAGAAAGAACTGAGTGAGATATTCCGCCGCCAGACCGCGGCGTTGGGCAACACGCTCGTGTCGGTGAGCGCAGTGCGCGTATCGCCCGACCTGAGCATCGCCAAAGTATATCTGAGCATCTTCCCGCCGGCAAAGTCGCAGGAGATCCTCGAAAACATCAAGAAGCAGACCAAGACCTGCCGCTACGAGCTTGCACAGGCCGTGAAAGACACGCTGCGCAAATGCCCCGACCTGGCCTTCTATCTCGACGACTCACTCGACTACGTGGAGAACATCGACCGCCTTCTCGCCACCGATCCGCATCTGCACGATGAGGAAGCCGGAGAGAGCGCAGGCGACGACAAAGAATAACAATGCGCAACAGACTCGCCGCCGGGATCGCCCGGCGCTACCTATACAAAGAGACTACACGCGGAGCCGTCGGGACCATCTCGACGGTTTCGGTGTGTGCGATGGCGGTCGCTACGGCCGCCATCGTGTGCGTTCTGTCGGTTTTCAACGGCTTCAGGGAAGTGATCGGGGCCCGGCTCGACACGCTCTCGCCCGACGTGATGGTGACCCCGGCCGAGGGGAAGGTGTTCGCGCAGGCCGACAGCGTGTGCCGCGCGGTGCTGAGCGTCAGCGGCGTGGCCGCCGCCACCCCTACTCTGTCGGACAACGCACTCGTAATCGGCAATTCGCAGGAGATGCCCGTCACGATCAAGGGGGTGCGGCCCGATGAATATTCCCGGATCACCGCCGTGAAGTCACTCATCGGCGACGACTACGGCCAATGGATCGGCGACGCCGGGGCGGAGCACGACTACATGGCCTCGGCCGATATCGCCATAGGCATCGGGATGCGGCTGCGCGTCTATCCCGACGACCATCTGCTCATCTTCGCGCCCAAACGCGAGGGGCGCGTGAATATGGCCAACCCGGCGGCCTCCTTCATCACCGACTCACTGCACGTGGCCGGTATCTACCGCACCGACCAGCAGCAATTTGACGCCGACGGCATCATCGCACCGCTCGACGTGGTGCGCGAGCTGCTGCAATACGACACCGAAGCCTCCGCCATCGAAGTGAAGGCCACGGAAGCGACCGACCCCGCGCGGCTCGCCGCCGACATCAGCAAGAAATTAGGCTCCCGATTCATCGTCCGCGACCGACTGCGTCAGCAAGAGACCAACTTCCGGATGATCAGCATCGAGAAATGGGTGTCGTTCCTGCTGCTCGGGTTCATCCTGCTGATCGCCAGTTTCAACTGCATCTCGTCGCTCTCGATGGTTGTGATCCAGAAGCAGAAAGCCATCGGCACGCTCGTGGCGCTCGGCGCGTCGCGCCGCGACATCGGACGGATATTCGCGTGGGAGAGTATCTACGTGTCGCTCGCCGGCGGGCTCGCCGGGCTGCTGCTCGGCGTCGTGCTCTGCCTGCTGCAACAACACTTCGGACTCATCAAGCTCGGGGGCGATCCGTCGGCCCGGCTCATAGCGGCCTACCCGGTGCGGCTCGAATGGAGCGACTTACTGCTCACGCTGGTGCCCGTAGGCGCAATCGGGCTGCTCACAGCCTGGATCACGTCGCGCTTCGCCCGCTCACGCATAGGTGCAAAATAGCGTTTTGGCAGATAAACGAGCCTCAACAGGCACAGAATATAACAAATTGGTATCAAATTTTTGCGGCATTAAAAACTTTTTAGTAATTTTGCACAAAAATCAGACTTTTTGAAAATATCATGGACAAGATTGACAATCTCGACAAGAAGATTCTTAACATCGTGATGGAAAACGCCCGTATCCCGTCGAAAGACGTGGCAGTGCAGTGCGGCGTATCACGCGCAGCCATCCATCAGCGCATCCAGCGCCTTATCGATATGAAGGTAATCGTTGGTTCGGGCTACAATATCGATCCCCACAAACTTGGCTACAACACCTGCACTTATATCGGCGTGAAGCTCGAGAAGGGTTCGCTCTACCGCGAGGCAGCCGCCGAGCTCGCCAAGATTCCCGAGGTAGTGGAATGCCACTTCACCACGGGCCCCTACTCAATGCTCATCAAGGTGTATGCTCACGACAACCAGCACCTCATGCAGCTCCTCAACGACTGCATCCAGCATATCCCCGGCGTGACCGAGACCGAGACCCTCATCTCTCTTGAGCAGAGCATGAACCGTCAGATCCGCATTCCGGTTGATCAGAACGCAAAGAAATAAAACCGTCCCCGCAGGGGCACAATCTATGAAAAAGAAATATATTTTCTTCATATTGGCCACCGTCTTTATGGCGCTTGTGGCCATTATATTTTTCTATCCCGACGATGTGGAGGGCAACGTGCTTCAGCAACACGACACGATGCAGGGAATCGCCAACGGCCAGGAGGGAAAGGCCTTCACCGAGGCCACCGGCGAGACCACCCGCTGGACCAACTCGCTCTTCGGAGGAATGCCCAACTTCCAGATAGCTCCGAGCTATCCGGCCAACGCCCTTCTCTCGTGGATAGGGAAAGTCTATACGCTCGGACTCCCTTCCCCCGCCAACCTGCTCTTCGCCATGATGGCCGGCTTCTTCATCATGTGCATGTGCATGCGGATGCGGTGGCACGTGTCGCTCTTCGCGGCCGTGGCGTGGGGCTTCAGTTCCTACTTCATCATCATCATCGGGGCCGGGCACATCTGGAAATTCGTGACGCTCGCCTACATACCTCCGACCATCGGCGGCCTCGCGCTGCTCTACCGGCGTAAATATCTGGCAGGCACGGCGCTGACGGCGCTCTTCGGCGCCCTCCAGCTGCAGAGCAACCACCCGCAGATGACCTACTACTTCCTCTTCGTCGTAGCGGCGCTCATCATCGCCTGGCTCGCCGTGTCGATCCGCGACAAGCGGCTCGGCTCGTGGGCCAACGCCACCGGGCTCGCCCTCGCCGCCGGACTGATTGCAGTCGGAGCCAACTCGGCAAGCCTCTATAACTCATACGAATACGCGAAAGAGACAGTGCGTGGCCGCGCCACCGACCTCACCGTCGGCAAACCGGCGTCGACCGGGGGTATGGACCGCTCTGCCATCACCGCCTGGAGCTACGGCATCGACGAGACATTCACGCTGCTTATCCCCAACGTGAAAGGGGGCGCCACGATTCAGCCCATTGCCGGCGAAAACCACCTCAAGTCGGTGGCCGAGACCTCCGGCGCGCTTGAGAGCGGCGTATCGCCCGAGGAACTGCAGTTCGTGGGGCAGTTCCCGCAATATTTCGGCGACCAGCCGATGACCAACGGCCCCGTCTACGTCGGCGCCTTCGTGCTGATGCTCGCCATCCTCGCCCTCTTCACCGTGCGCACGCCGATGAAATGGGCTCTCTTCGCCGTCAGCATCCTGGCGCTGCTCCTCTCCTGGGGCCACAACTTCGACGGCTTCACCAACTTCTTCATCGACCACTTCCCCGGCTACAACAAATTCAGGGCCGTGTCGTCGATACTCGTCGTCGTTGAATTCACCGTGCCGCTTCTCGCCGCGCTCGCTATCCGCGAGATGCTTGAGCGGCCCGAAGGCTACCGCCGCAACCCGTGGCTCTACTACCTCGTGTTCGGGGGCGGCGCACTCGTATGCCTGATCGGCTGGATGTCTCCATCGGTGTTCGGGCAGCCTTTCTCGGCCGATGAGCTCGCGCAGCTCCAGCAGGCCGGCGCATTCACCAATCCGATGTACAGCGGCGTGATCAACGCCATCCGCGAAGGGCGCCTCGGCCTCGTATCGGCCGACTGCGGACGCTCGCTCATCTTCATCCTGCTCGGCACGGCGTTAGTGTGGGCATGGTTCAAGGGGCTAATGCGCAAGGAATGGATCTTCGGCTGCTCGCTCGTGGTGCTCACGCTCATCGACATGTATCCCGTCGACGCGCGCTACGTGAACCACGACAACTTCACCGCTCCCGTGGAGAATGAAGAGGCCTTCAACATGACCGATGCCGACCGTCTCATCCTTCAGGACACGACCAACTACCGCGTGCTCGACGTGGCGAATATGGGAGGGGCGCGCTCGTCGTACTTCCACAAGACCATCGGCGGATATCACGCCGCCAAACTCACGCGCTACAACGACCTTCTCGAGCAGCAGATCTACAAAGGGAATCCGGGTGTGCTCAACATGCTCAACACTCGCTATATCCTTGCCGGCGACTCAGTGCAGATGAATCCCGACGCGCTCGGCAACGCGTGGATCGTGGAGGGCATCACCTATGCCGACACCCCCGACGCGGAGATGGCCGCGCTCGACACGCTCGACACGCGCCGCTACGCCGTAGCCGACAAGAAATTCAGCAACGCACTCGGCCAGGCATCGCCCAAGGCCGCCGGAGATACGATCTACGAGACCTCCTACGCACCCAATCGCCTGACCTACAAGGCACGCTCGGCAAAGGGAGGCGTGGCAGTGTTCAGCGAGATCTACTTCCCGTGGGGCTGGGATGCGACCGTCGACGGCAAGCCCGTGGAAATCGGCCGCGCCAACTATACGCTGCGTGCCATACGTCTGGCGCCCGGTACGCACGACATTGAATTCCGGTTCGATCCGAAGTCGCTGCGCGTCACCAACGCCATCGGCATCGGAAGCGTGATCGCAATCTATGCGCTGTGCTTACTGGCCGTAGTGTTCTGGGGAGTGCTCATCGCGCGCCGCAACAAAGAGAACAGTCAACAGCATAAGCAAAAATAAACTGATAAATGGGCAGGGGAATCCTCCGTTCGCTCGCAGAGAAATATAAGCGCCTGCGACATTCGCATGGCTTCGGCGTACACTCGCCCTTCGGCTACAGAGTCGTAGGGCGGGTTGTGCTGTTGCCTCGCGGCTACGGCTATTATGCGGAGCGCTACCTGGAACGGCCCGAGACGGGACTGAGCGACGCGCACGAGCTGCCGGGCTGCCGGCTGCTGGGGCGGCTTGCCATCGAGACCGATGCCCGCTCCGCCTACATTCAAGAGAATCTTCCGTCCGGTTATGCCAACTACCTCCGCTTCATCCGGAGCGACATCAGGCTTGAGTGTCGCCCGGAAGGGGCCGATACGTGCGCGCTTATCTGCATCAGCGGCACAGCCGAGGCTGAGCGGGGCGCCCGAATGATCGGAGGCGCGAATCCTCCAGCCGCCCTGCTCGCGCTCGACGTTGACGACGCCACCGCGCGTCGCCTTTGCGACGCCATGCCCGAGGGGCTCTGCCTGCGCGGGAAACGCAATCTTATCCTAATGCCGCGCGCGGAGATGCGCAAGGTGATCTACACCGTCAAGATATGATAGATCCGGAGGCTGCAGCACGCAATTTCGCACGTCATCTCAGGCTTGAGCGCGGGTTGTCGGCCAACACCGCCAAAGCCTATGAGAATGACGCGGCGCATCTCATCACCTACGCCGCAATGCAGGGGAAAGATCTATCGGAGCTTCAGCGCGCCGATATCGAGGGGCTGCTCTGCGAACTGCACGAGATGGGCGTCACCGCGCGCACGCAGGCGCGGCTCATCGCCGGCGTGAGAAATTTCTTCAAATATTTGAAATCGGAGGGTTATGTGGCGGAAGATCCAACCGAGATGATAGAATCGCCCAACTTAGGACGGCATCTTCCCGATGTGCTGACCGTAGAGGAAATCGACGCCATGATCGCGGCACTCCCTGCCGATAAGGCCGAGACGCTGCGCAACCACGCCATCATCGAGACGCTCTACGGAAGCGGGCTGCGCGTGTCGGAACTCGTCGGGCTCCGGATATCGAGACTCTCGCTTGAGGAGGGTTTCGTGATGGTGGAGGGAAAAGGCGACAAGCAGCGGCTCGTGCCGCTGTCGCCCGCATCGGTAGAACTGATAGGCGAATACATGAATCAGCGCGCCGACGGGCCCATAAAGCGCGAGGGTGAGGATATCCTCTTCCTCAACCGGCGGGGAGCACCGCTGACGCGCGTGATGGTGTTCTACATTATCCGCGATCTTGCAGCGGCCGCCGGAATCATAAAGAAGGTGTCGCCACACACGCTTCGCCATTCCTTCGCCACACACCTTCTCGAAGGGGGCGCCAATCTTCGCGCAATCCAGGAAATGCTCGGCCACGAATCGATAGCCACGACAGAAATCTATCTTCATCTCGACCGGCGCCGCCTGCGCGACGAACTCCTCAGCCACCATCCGCATTTTTCAGGGCGCTGAGGCAAGGGAATCATAAAAATAACGGCCGGTGTCTGCCATTGCGACACCGGCCGTCGTTATCTTTCAATTGCGCTTCAGGAGCGCGGGGAATCAGAAGTTGTAGTAGAAACCTAAGGTAAGGTCGTTGCCATTGAGGAACACACCACCCTGACGGGGTTCACCACCATCGAAAGCAGCGTTGTTAGCACCCTTGTAACCCAAGAAACCAACGTGAGCGACAACAGAGAAGTTCTTAGTCACGTTGAAAGCGACACCGGGACGGAGACCGATATTCCAGGTCACGGCAGTGTGGCTGTCGTCACCGTCTACGTCGAAAGAACCAAGGCCAATGCCTGCGCCACCGTCAACGAAAAGCTGAACGAGGTTATTCGAAGAACGGAAGAATGACCAACGAGCGTAGGGATTGAACTCGAAGAGGTGAAGATTAGCGTCATAACCGTTGAAGTGAGTGTAAGTGTAACCGATGGTCGTACCTACAGCCCATGTCTTGTTGAAGTTATAGCCGATCTCGGGGAGGATAGTGAACTGATTGGTAGCGGGAGAATCATTCTCCTCATTGTGCATAAAGCCGATGCTACCACCGATGTAACCATCACCTGCGCTTGCACCGAACACCGATGCTACTGCGATAACTGCAAGAGTAAAAAACTTTTTCATAAGCTTCATTTTAAAATTGATTTAACATAAAAATTTATTAAAAATTTCCAAAGAGGAAATTTTCAAAAAAGTCAGACTGATTGAAAATCAACCGACTTCATATCCTAATAACAACGAGTAATTAGTGTTTTACTACGTTTACGGGTGCAAATTAACTAAAAATTTATGAAATTTCCAAATTTGAATGTAAAATAATGTTAAATTACTACATACTCTCCTTCCCTCAACCGGCAAGGCATTGTGTATCCTCTTAAACGCGAATGCGGCCGGTCATCCCGACCAGCCGCATTCTCGTGTTTTTCATAATACTAATCTAACTAACCTAACATCATGAAACGTATTTGACTTTCTGAAATTATAACATAGGTGGGGACCGGATAGTTCGATGGGGGTTAAAAAAAAATTTGAAATTTTCTTTTGGGGATGCCGTTAAAGAAGTATGGAAACAAACGAAACGCGAGGCGGCTGGTGGGGCCGCGTATGGAGCATGTATTACGACGGATTCCGGTCGATGACAATCGGGAAGTGGCTATGGGTCATTATCCTGACCAAATTAGCGGTTCTGTTTCTCGTGTTCAGACTCTTTTTCTTTCCCAACCTTCTTGAGCGCGACTACTCGACCGACGAAGAGCGTGCGGACGCCGTGCGCACGCATCTGATCGGCGGCGAAGAATAACGCCCGGCGGAGAGGCCGGGCGCTGTATGTAATATCGGGGGGATAATGTTTTACTTGAGGATCAGCATCGCGTCGCCGTAAGCGCCGAACTGATAACCCTCCTTGACGGCAGTGTTGTAGGCCTTCATCACGATATCATAACCTCCGAAAGCCGCCACCATCATCAGCATGGTGCTGTAGGGAAGATGGAAGTTCGACACCATCGCGTCGCAGACCGTGAACTCGTAGGGAGGGAAGATGAACTTATTGGTCCAGCCCTCAGTGGTCATCAGATGACCGTTCATGCAGACGGCACTTGCGAGAGCACGCATCGTCGACGTGCCGACGGCGCAGATATGATGACCGGCATCCTTGGCGCTGTTCACCATCTCCACCACAGGCTCGCGGACATACATTTCCTCGGAGTCCATACGATGCTTCGTGAGATCCTCCACATCTATTTCCTTGAAATTTCCGCGGCCTGAATGAAGGGTAATGAAACCCTGCTGGATTCCCTTTATCTCAAAGCGCTTCAGGAGCTCGCGGCTGAAGTGAAGGCCGGCCGCCGGGGCCATCACAGCGCCCTCATTGACAGCGTAGATGCACTGATAGCGCTCGATATCGAAGTCGTCGGCCTGGCGGGTGATATATTCCGGGAGAGGCATCTGGCCGAGCGAATAGAGGGCCTCCTTGAATTCGTCGTGAGGGCCGTCGTAGAGGAAGCGGAGCGTGCGTCCGCGCGAAGTGGTGTTATCGATCACCTCGGCTACCATAGAGTCATCCTCGCCGAAATAGAGTTTATTTCCGATGCGTATCTTCCGGGCCGGCTCCACGAGGACATCCCAGAGCTTGTTGGGTTCATTAAGTTCGCGGAGAAGGAACACCTCAATACGCGCGCCCGTCTTCTCCTTATTGCCATAAAGGCGGGCCGGGAACACGCGGGTATCATTGAAAACGAACACGTCGCCTTCATCGAAGAAATTGATGATCTCCTTGAAAATATGATGAGAGATCTCGCCTGTGCGCGTATCGACGACCATAAGGCGACACTCATCGCGGTTTTCAGAAGGATATTGAGCGATAAGATTTTCAGGGAGTTTGAATTTAAACTGACTCAGTTTCATTCTTGAGTGTCATTAATTGATGGAAGAGAATTCATTAATTATAGAGAGGCTCCGCAGGCCGTAGCCCCGGGAGCGTCATAAGGATTGTCTTTATTATTCCTGAGGAAATGTAAGAGGGCCGTTGGCAATCACATCGAGGGCGCGATCAATGTCGAGGCAGTCGGCTACGGAGATATCCCCAACCCTCGTGCGGCGTAAGCCTGACAGATGTGCCCCCGAGCCGAGCGCCTCGCCGATATCGCGTGCGAGCGCACGGATGTAAGTGCCCTTCGAGCAGAGTACCCTCAGCTTCAGAAGCGGAGGGTTAAACTCCAGCACCTCGATTTCCTTAATCTCGAGCGACTTGGCCTTCAGTTCCACCTCCTTTCCCTTGCGGGCATAGGAGTATGCCCGTTTACCGTCGACCTTAACAGCCGAGAACACCGGGGGCACCTGCATGACGCGGCCCGTGAAAGAAGGGAGGACCCGGTCGACATCCTCACGGGTGATATGTTCATAGGGCATTCGGGCGTCGATTTCCGTCTCCAGGTCGAAGCTCGGAGTGGTGGCGCCGAGCGTCAGCTCAGCCTCATACTCCTTGAGGCCATCCTGCAGGCCGGCGATCTGACGCGTGGCGCGGCCGGTGCAGATAATAAGCACGCCCGTGGCGAGAGGATCGAGCGTCCCCGCATGGCCGACCTTGAACTTACGGACTCCGAGCCGGCGCTGGATTGCTCCGCGCAGACGTTTCACGGCGTCAAACGAAGTCCAGCCCAGCGGTTTGTCGATTGCTATGATTTCGCCTGTGATAAAATCCATTTTGTCCCGGTTAGATTACACAAAAATCTTACATTGAAGGCCAGAAGATGCAGACAAGACCCATCAGCACGCAATAGAGAGCGAACCAGACCAACTTGCCCTTCTTCACCAGCTCGACCATCCATTTGCAGGCTGCGCAGCCTACGATAAAGGCGGCGAAAAAGCCGATTGCGAGCGCACCTATTCCCACATCCGAAGCCGGAGCATCCGGGGCCATCATATCCTTTACATCCAGCAGGCACTCGCCCAGAATGGGAAGAATCACCATAAGGAAAGAGAACTGGGCCACTTCCGAGCGCTTGTCGCCCAGGATGATACCCGTGGCGATCGTCGTGCCCGAGCGGCTCAGGCCCGGGAGGACAGCCACGGCCTGCGAGCATCCGATGATGAAGGCATCAAACCAGCCGATGTTGCGGCCGCGCGATGCGCTGATCATTCCGACACCACTGCCGGCGCCACGCATGGCGCGCAGGTCGGTGAAATGAGCGAAAAGAAGGAGCATCGCCGTGGCGCAGAGGCAGATACCGACTACCAACAGACCCGAACCGAACACATCCTCCACCTGCTTCTTGAAGAAGACTCCCACAATGCCGATGGGAATGCACGAAATCAGAATCTTGCAGACATAGTCGAAGTCGTAGCCGCGCTTAAACGTAAAGAAGCTCTTGCAGAGACGCGAGAACATCGGCCACAACACGACGATGGTGGAGAGGACGGTAGCGGCATGAACCATGACGCTGAACTGAAGATTCTCATCCTCGGGGAGATTCACGCCAAGAATATGTTTGAAAATTTCAAGGTGACCGCTTGAGCTGACGGGAAGATACTCCGTGAGACCCTGCACGATACCTAAGATAAGGGCATCAAGCCAATCCATGAGCGACAGATTTAGAAGTTTGGTAAGCGATTAAATAAGAAAAGATATTTCATTTTTTCCTGCGGGGCGTCCAGATGATGGCGAAAGCCATGCAGAGGAACCCGAGAAAAGCGATAGCGGGGCCCACGACCAGACGCCGTGTGCTGAAGATATCGGCACTGAAAGCCGCCGGATCATCCGAACCGCCTCCACTCATAAGGGCAAAGCCAAGAATGATCATGACGACGCATACGGCCATCATGATGTAATTGACACGGCCGAACGGCATTTTCTCATACTTTTTCTGCATGTCGGGCGCATCGGAGAGCAACGAGGGTTTGGGTTGAGTTGTGTTCATTGTCATAATCAACTGATATGCGGGGGAGAGTAATTGTTCAACTTAGGGGAGTAGAAGGAATTTTCAGGGATTTGAGGAAGACTGAGTCTCACCGGAAAAGCCTGTCGTAATCCTTCCGGAGATAGATAGAGGCCGAGCACCATGCGGCGAGGCCGCAGAGGAGCACTCCGGCAGCGACCAGGCCGCCCGCCACCGGAGCATACTGGAGCCACTGCACATAATGCGTGAAATCCGGGAGTCCTACCTCACGCGAGCCGGCGATCGGAATTGCGAGAATCAAGGAAGCTGCTATTCCGGAAATCATACCGGCGAGCATGTTATTGAGGATCACGGGCCGACGGATGAAACCGTTGGTGGCACCGACAAGCTGCATGGTATGGATAAGGAATCTGCGGGAATGGATGGTGAGATGCACGGTGTTGTTGATGAGCACGAAAGAGATGATCATCATCATGACGGCCACGATGCTCAGGATGAGGGTGAGACGGTTGATGTTATCATGCATCATATCGACCATCGAGGCATCCGGCACCGATACCGATTCGACGCCCGGGAGGGCGGCAAGCCGTCGGGAGATCTTTTCAATATTTGCGGGAGCTACGTAATCGGCATTGAGCGAGAAAGTGACTTCCTCGCTCAGCGGGTTCACGCCGAAGAGTGCCTGGAGGTCTTCGCCGGTGTCGCGGGTCCAGTTGGCAAGGGCTTCCTCTCGCGTGATCAGGCGCACGTCGCGGGCATAAGGGGCGGCCTTCAGCTGGTCGGTGATAGCAGTGGCCGCGCCATCGGGAATCGAATCAGCCATGATGACGCTGATTTCGATCTGCTCCTTGAGACGTCGTGTCTCAGTGTCGGCAGAGATCCATATCAACGCAATTATGCCCATCAGCACCAGCACGAGTGTCACGGAGATAATCGTGGTGAGATGATGGGCCCAATATGATAATTTAACTTCTTTGATTCCTTTCATATCGACAGAGGAATTAAACGCCGGGGCTTCGCGAGCCTCCGCGTTGTTTGCAGGCTTCGCGAGCCCGCATGCGTATGTCGTCCGCAAAGATAATAAATAGGAGGGCGTTTGTCAATAGAAAGGGTTGTTTTTTTACTTATTTAGCAACTTTTATCTCCCTGAAATGGGAAATTTTCGCTAAATTTGCATTCACGCATGGATAATAATAAACAACCCACGAATAAAAATGGCCGTCTGAGCGCGGCCTATCATACGCTCGGCTGCAAGCTGAATTTCTCGGAGACCTCCACCATCGGGCGGATGCTTTCCGACCGGGGTATCGTGCGCGCCGGAGATGATGAGCATCCCGACATCATCGTGGTGAACACATGCTCGGTGACCGAAATGGCCGACAAGAAAGGGCGTCAGCTCATCCGCAAGCTGGCCAAGGAGCATCCCGACGCCACGATCGTAGCGACCGGCTGCTACGCCCAGCTCAAGCCCGAGCAGGTGGCATCGCTTCCGGGCGTGGCAATCGTGTTGGGGTCGAACGAGAAGCTGCGCATAGCCCAGTACCTTGATCGCTGGCTTGAGACGCGCGCGCAGCAGGTGGCCACGACTGCTCCGACGCAAATCCGCGAGTTCATGCCCTCTTGCGAGCGCGGCGACCGCACGCGCTACTTCCTGAAGGTGCAGGATGGCTGCGATTATTACTGCACCTACTGCACCATCCCCTACGCTCGGGGACGTTCCCGGTCGGGCTCGATCACACAGATCACCGAACTCGCCCGGAACGTTGCCGCCGAAGGAGGCAAGGAACTCGTGATCACCGGCGTGAACATCGGCGAATTCGGCAGTGACACCGGAGAGAGCTTCCTCGACCTTCTCAAGGCTCTCGAAGCCGTGGATGGCATCGAGCGCTACCGCATATCATCAATAGAACCTAATCTGCTCACCGATGAGATACTTGAATGGATAGCGGGAGAATCGCGCAAATTCATGCCTCATTTCCACATCCCGCTGCAGGCCGGCTCCGACAGGGTGCTCAAGCTGATGAACCGTCGTTACGACACGGCTCTCTTCCGCCATCGCGTCGAGCAGATACGCCGCCTCATTCCCGAGGCCTTCATCGGCGTTGACGTGATAGCCGGCGCCCGCGGAGAGACCGACGAGGAATGGGCAGCGAGTCAGGAATTCATCGCCTCGCTTCCGATCACGCGTCTGCACTGCTTCCCCTACAGCGAGCGCCCCGGCACGTCGGCACTTCATCTTGACCACGTGGTGAGCCAGGAAGAAAAGCACCGGCGAGTAGCGCGGCTCATGGAGCTTTCGGCCGGGAAGCATGAGCAATTCGTCAGAGAGAATCATGGCGCCACGCGCCCCGTGCTCTGGGAGGCTCCCCACGGCGGCAGCAAGCAGATGCACGGCTTCACCGACAACTATATCCGCGTCACCGCCCCCTATGATCCGGAGGCAGTGAACAGAATCACCTTCGTGACGCTTACCGACGCAACCATCTCCCCTGAACAATAAAGGAGCCGACGACGCTCCCTTCCCACTCCCCTATCGCCGGCACCCTGAGGGGTGCCGGCCGACAAATGCTACTTGATATGAAGAAGAAACTTGGCGTAATCATCCTCAACTGGAACGGCCTTGAGCTGCTGAAAAAATTCGTGCCTATCGCGGCACGCCATACGATCAGCGCCGAAGCCGACCTTATTGTGGCCGACAACGGCTCCACCGACAAATCTGTGGAGTGGCTCCGCAGCGCCTGTCCGGAGGTGAAAGTGATCGAACTGGAGAAGAACTACGGCTTTGCGGAGGGCTATAACCGGGCTATCGCGCAGACTGATTATGACTACGTGACGCTTTTGAACTCCGATGTAGAGGTGACGGAAGGATGGTGGCAACCGATTCTCGCATTCATGGAGAAGAATCCTGATGTCGGGGCGGTGCAGCCCAAGATACGCAGTTTTGTCAACCGACGGATGTTCGAATATGCCGGTGCGGCCGGAGGGTATCTCGACGCACTGGGTTATCCCTACTGCAGGGGGCGTCTTTTCGACTCCATTGAAGAAGACAGCGGGCAGTATGACGGTCCGGCAGCTGATGTGGCGTGGGCCTCAGGGGCATGCCTCACGATTCCGCGCGAGCTCTATGAGCGCCTCGGCGGACTCGACAAGGCATTTTTCGCCCATATGGAGGAGATCGACCTATGCTGCCGCGTGCATAATGCCGGTTACCGGGTCTGCGCGCTTTCCGACTCAGTGGTCTACCACGTGGGTGGGGCTTCGCTCAATCAGGGAGATCCGAAAAAGACCTATCTGAACTTCCGAAACAATCTGCTTCTGCTGCATAAGAACCTTCCTCGCGGGCGTGGCAGGAAAGTGCTCTTCCTGAGACGTCTTGCCGACACGGTGGCCTTCGGGATGTTTCTGCTCAAAGGCGACCGGGCAAATGCGGCGGCGATACTGCGCGCCCACCGCGACTTCAGGAAGATGCGGCGTGCCTACACCCTCTTTCCGGAGAAGGATGTGCTTTCCACACTTCCGGGGAGTCGTCGGCATGCCGTAGTGAGCCGGCATCTGCTGCGTAAGAAGAGGCTGGAGCCGTGAGCCGGAATACAGAAGCCACAATCTCCTATTTGAATAATTAATGAATAGTTATAATTAAAAAAAGAATAAATATATGGAACGCCCACTCATATTAGTAAGTAATGACGACAGCTACCGCGCGCCGGGAGTGCATCATCTCATCGACCGGCTCGTGAAGTTAGGCGACGTGGTGTGCGTATGCCCCGAGCATCCGCAGTCGGGGCAGTCGATGGCAATAACCGTGAACTCGCCGTTGCGCATCACCGAGCTTGAGTCCTACAACGGGACGCGGATGTATCATGTCAACGGGACTCCGGTCGACTGCGTCAAGCTTGCCATGCATCACATCCTGACGCGCCGCCCGGCGCTCGTTGCGACGGGTATCAACCACGGATCGAACGCCGCGATCAACGTGCTCTATTCCGGCACGATGGGGGCAGCGATGGAGGGAGCCGCTTTCGGCATTCCTTCAATCGGGTTCTCGCTCACCGATCATTCCTGGGATGCGGATTTCAGTCCCTGCCTGAGAGCAATCGATGTGCTTGCGGCTGCCGCCCTTGAGCATGGAATGCCGATAGACACAGCGCTTAACGTAAACGCACCGGCCATTCACACCGAGCCGACCGGAATGAAGCTCTGCGTGCCCTGCCGCGGATTATGGAATGATGAGTATAAGGAATACGAGGATCCCAACGGGCATAAGTTCTACTGGCTCACCGGCACTTTTGAGAATCTCGAGCCCGACAATACGCAGACCGATCAATGGGCTCTCGACCACGGCTACGTATCCGTCGTGCCCGTAGGGATAGAGCGCTCAGCGTCACCGGCGCCCGCCGTTGACTGGCTCCCCGCCGCCGTTGAAGCCTACAACACGCGCCATTAATCCGCATCTTTCATTTTAGTGGATGGAGTATAATATTAATT
>CAMWYR010000043.1 GCA_947178505.1 uncultured Muribaculaceae bacterium
CGCTGTAGTTTTTCTTAAAAAAATTCACAAATCACAAAAGTTTAAATGAGTTCATCTGTTTATCTCACGCGCGCAAAACTCCAGTACGAAAGTATCAGTTATTTCGCCTCCCTTCTTAACTTTTTTCTGAGATACTAATTTTCCTGTGTTCATGTACCCCTTTTGGGTACGATGGCATACCCTGATATATACAGGGTAAAGACCATCAGATCTCATCTTCCTTGTAACTGCTTTAAATGTAGCCATTTATTCAATAATTTTTTGGTGTCCGTTTTAGTGTCCGTGAGGTGTCCGTGGCTATTTCCTGAAGTGTCCGTCCTGGTGTCCGTGAAATGCGGTTATACTGCTCGTAAAGCGATTCAGAATGAACGAACCGACCAAAAATAACTTAGGCTGTAACCTCTGATAAACAGAGAATTACAGCCTAATATTAAGGGGTTATAGGATTACGTCTTAGTCTTCGATGGCAGCCTGCGCCGCAGCTACGCGGGCGATGGGCACGCGGAAGGGGGAGCAGCTGACGTAGTTCATGCCGAGCTTAGCACAGAATTTTACTGAGCTGGGCTCACCACCATGCTCGCCGCAGATACCGACCTTGAGGTCGGGATTGGTGCTACGGCCTTTCTTTACGCCCATTTCTACAAGCTGACCTACACCTTCCTGGTCGAGCACTTCGAAGGGATCTACCTTTATAATGCCTATCTCTTTGTAGTGCTTGAGGAATTTGGGAGCATCGTCGCGTGAGTAACCGAAGGTCATCTGAGTGAGGTCGTTCGTACCGAATGAGAAGAACTGTGCAACCTCAGCAATCTTATCGGCTGTGAGGGCCGCACGGGGCACTTCGATCATTGTACCGATCTTGTACTGAACGCTCTTGCCCTTTTCGTCGAATACTTTTGCAGCAGTCTCGTTGATGACGTTTGCCTGGTGCTGAAGTTCCTTAAGTGTACCTACGAGGGGAACCATGATTTCTGGGTGTACCTTGATGCCCTGATCCTGACAGTTGATTGCAGCCTCGAGGATAGCGCGGGTCTGCATTTCAGTGATCTCGGGGTAGGTGATACCGAGACGGCAACCGCGGTGACCGAGCATCGGGTTGAACTCAGAAAGTTCTTCGACCTTGGTCTTCACCTCTTCGGGAGTGATACCCATTTCAGCTGCGAGCTCAGCCTGCTGAGCGGCTTCGTGGGGTACGAATTCATGCAACGGGGGATCGAGGAGACGCACAGTCACGCCATAGCCATCCATAGCCTTGAAGATACCTTCGAAGTCTTCACGCTGCATGGGGAGGAGCTTTGCAAGAGCAGCACGACGGCCTTCTTCGTCGGAAGAAAGAATCATCTCACGCACTGCCTTGATGCGGTCGCCTTCAAAGAACATATGCTCTGTGCGGCAAAGTCCGATACCCTGAGCTCCGAAGTGACGAGCCTGGATAGCATCGCGGGGAGAATCGGCGTTTGTACGCACGAGAGTGTGAGTGTATTTAGATGCGAGATCCATGATTGCACCGAAGTCACCGTCGAGCTCGGGCTCAGTGGTCTTAACTTCGCCGTCGTAAACATCACCGGTAGAACCGTTGAGTGAGATCCAGTCGCCTTCCTTGTAAACCTTATCACCCATCTTAACGGTCTTCTCCTTATAGTCAACCACGATTTCGCCGGCACCTGAAACGCAGCATTTACCCATACCGCGTGCAACAACGGCAGCGTGTGAGGTCATACCGCCACGCATAGTGAGGATACCCTGTGCAACAGCCATACCGCGGAGATCTTCGGGAGATGTCTCAATGCGGACGAGAATTACCTTATGACCCTTTTCAGCCCAAGCCTCCGCCTCGTCGGCCTGGAATACGATCTGGCCTGTAGCGGCACCGGGAGAAGCGGGAAGACCCTTGGCAACTACCTTAGCCTTCTTGAGGGCTTCTTTCTCGAATACGGGGTGGAGGAGCTCATCGAGCTTCTGAGGCTCCATACGGAGGAGGGCAGTCTTTTCGTCGATCATACCCTCGCGGAGGAGATCCATAGCGATACGGACCATTGCGGCGCCAGTGCGTTTACCGTTACGGGTCTGTAGCATCCAGAGCTTGCCATCCTGGATAGTGAATTCCATATCCTGCATATCGCGGAAGTAGTCTTCGAGCTTATGAGCAGTATCAATGAGTTCCTTTGCCAGATCAGGCATAGACTCCTCGAGAGCGGGGTATTTAGTGCGGCGCTCCTCTTCGCTGATGCCCTGGAGGGCAGCCCAGCGGCGAGAGCCTTCGATAGTAATCTGCTGGGGAGTACGGATACCGGCAACGACATCCTCGCCCTGAGCATTAATGAGGTATTCACCGTTGAATATATTCTCACCCGTAGCAGCGTCACGGCTGAAAGCAACGCCTGTAGCAGAGTTGTCGCCCATGTTACCGTAAACCATAGCCTGCACGTTAACTGCCGTGCCCCATTCTTCAGGGATCTGATTCATACGGCGATAGATGATAGCGCGTTCGTTCATCCAGCTGTCAAACACAGCACAGATGCCACCCCAGAGCTGTTCCCAGGCAGATTCGGGGAAGTCTTTGCCGGTGTAATCCTTTACGGCAGCCTTGAAACGCTTAACGAGTTCCTTAAGGTCGTCGACAGTAAGTTCGTTATCAAATTTCACACCCTTTTCTTCCTTCACTTCATCCATGATGGCCTCGAAGGGGTCGATATCAGTTTTAGATTTGGGCTTCATTCCGAGCACCACGTCGCCATACATCTGGACGAAACGGCGGTAGCTGTCCCATGCGAATCGGGGATTGCCGCTCTTTTCAGCCATAGTAGCTACAGTCGCATCGTTCATGCCGAGGTTAAGGACAGTGTCCATCATGCCGGGCATGGATGCACGGGCGCCTGAGCGCACTGAAACGAGAAGCGGATTAGAGGGGTCATCAAACTTAGTTCCGGTAAGGCTTTCGACGTGAGCGATAGCCTTCTCGACATCTTCCTTGATGTCAGCCACGACAGCATCGCGGCCAAGCTGAGTATATTCTGTGCAGACTTCTGTAGTGATTGTGAATCCGGGAGGTACGGGCATCCCGAGAAGATTCATTTCAGCAAGGTTGGCACCCTTGCCACCGAGAAGATTTCTCATTTCGGCTGTACCTTCTGCTTTTCCGGCACCGAAGGTATAGATTTTTTTTGCCATAGTGATTTATGATTTTGTATTAGAGGTTCTGCATTTAACCGACAGCCTGACTCCTGCGGCTACTCATTCAGGGCAGCAAGCGTGTTTCCATGGCTATCTAATTGACTTAAAAAAAATTACCGATCAACTGGATATATACATCGTAATTACATCACTGTCTATAGATAATTTTTCTTAATTTGTATCTGCAAATTTAATAAAAGATTGGTGAAATTCATTAATTTTGCAGTAAAATTTAAGAAGAATATTTAATTTTTAAAATAAGCCGGAATATTCGGGGGTTAGTAGCCGCCGGGATTTCGGATGAAAGCATCATGGCAAGAAATAGAAAAGTACTTCCCGAATTGAAGTCGGTGAAGATCGAAAGTGTCGCGGCCGAAGGCAAATCTTTGGCGCGAATCAAGTACAGGGAAGACGACGATTCTCCAATTGTAGTTTTCATTCCGTACGGCGCTCCCGGAGACATCGCCGATATCCAGATCGACAGGAAGAAGCATTCGTTTGCCGAAGGGCATATCGTAAGACTAATTACTCCTTCAACATCGAGGGTTGAGCCGGTCTGCCCGTCATTCGGAATATGCGGCGGTTGCAAATGGCAGCATCTGCCATACGAGGAGCAGTTGAAATGGAAGCAGAAGCAGGTGGAAGATGCACTCGAAAGAATAGCAAAAGTCGAACTGCCGGTAATCTCCCCGATTCTGGGAAGTAAGAACATATGGGGCTACCGTAATAAAATGGAATATACATTCTCCGACAAGAAATGGCGCACATGGGAAGAGATCAAGTCGGGAGAAGAATTTGAAGACTCCTCTAATGCGCTCGGCTTCCACATACCGGGATCGTTTGATAAGGTGCTTCATATCGGAGAGTGTCATCTGCAATCGGAAAAAGGTGATGAAATCAGGAATTTCATCTACAATCTTGCAGAAGATCGTGGTCTTTCATTCTACAACATAAGAGGCAATCGAGGCCTGCTGCGCACGGTAATGATCCGTCTTGCATCTACTGGCGATATTATGGTGTGCATGGTGTTCGGTGAGAATAATCCGGATGAGATCCGGTGTGTGATGGAGGCTATCAGAGAACGATTCCCCGAAATCACATCACTCTTATATGTGATCAACACTAAAGTTAACGATACGATCTCCGATCAGGAGGTGTTGGTGTACAGAGGGAAGGATTTCATACAGGAAGAGATGGAAGGGCTTAAGTTCAATATAAATGCCAAGTCGTTCTATCAGACAAATTCCCTCCAAGCTTACGAGTTATATAAGGTAGCAAGAAAATTTGCGGGACTTGAAGAGACCACAGGAGCAGGGGAGAGGCCTCTCGTATATGACCTCTATACCGGTACCGGCACGATAGCGAATTTTGTGGCGCGAGGTGCAAGGAAAGTAATAGGTATCGAATATGTGGAGGAAGCTATAGAGGATGCCAAGAAGAATTCAGAGCTGAACGGAATCGATAACACGCTGTTTTATGCCGGGGATATGAAGGATGTGCTTACCGATGAATTCGTAGGCGAACATGGCCGCCCCGACGTAATGATCATAGACCCACCGCGAGCCGGAATGCATGAGGATGTCGTGAAGGTGATAATGAATGCATCGCCGGCGGTGCTTGTCTACGTAAGCTGCAACCCTGCGACACAGGCACGCGATCTGGCAATGCTTGATCCCTTATATAAAGTGACAGATGTGCAGCCTGTCGACATGTTCCCACACACCCATCACGTGGAGAATGTAGTAAGACTCGAACTTCGGCAAAATTACTGAACCTGTGGTAAAAAGACATAACATCAAATGATACAAACTGAAGACGTGCCCGTAGTGGCGATGCCGGAGATTCCTGATACGAAAGAGTGGTGGGAAGCATTCAAAGGTATGGGCTTTGATGAGCTCATAGCCACACTGTCAAATTCGCTTGTAAGCTTCAGCCTCCGGCTGCTTGCGGCAATACTTATATTCTATATCGGCAGGTTTCTTATCAGCCGAATCTTCAAGACTGTTTTCAGCATTCTGACCCGGAGAAGGGTAGATGCTTCGCTCACAACGTTTGTGCTTTCGCTCGTTAAGATATCACTCTACTTTTTCCTCATCATCATAGTGATTGGTGTGCTTGGAGTTGAGACGAGCAGTTTCATAGCCATCTTTGCCTCCGCCGGTATGGCCATCGGTATGGCGCTTAGCGGCACATTACAGAACTTTGCAGGGGGAGTGCTGATACTGCTGCTGAAGCCATACAAGGTTGGAGATTTTGTGGAAGTGCAAGGTTATGCAGGTACAGTGAAGTCGATTCAGCTCTTTAATACAGTTATCAACACCGTCGATAATAAGGCGATAATCATTCCCAACGGGGCATTATCAACGTCGTCGATCAATAACTACTCACTGGAAGATTACAGAAGAGTTGATCTGACGGTCAGTCTTTCCTATGGAACGGATCTTGATGCCGCAAAAGCGGCTATGCTGAAGATCATCAGTGCCGACACGCGCATTGTAAAGAAATACATAGAAGACGACATTGCCTACCGGGAAAAGGAAGCCGAAGAAAAAGCTCAGCAGGATGCTCCCGAGAGTGAAGAACCGGCTAAGAAGCCGGGATTCCTCAAGAGGCTTTTCCAGCGTAGAAAAAAGCAGATTATCTCTGTGGCCTCCACCGTAAACTACGACATGCCGGTTGCGATCCCGACAAAAATAGAGCGCACTCCCTTCATCGGACTGAAGGAAATGGCCGATAGTGCTATTGTATTCACTGTCAGAGTATGGACACACTCTTCCAATTACTGGGGAGTATACTTTGATCTGAATGAGAAATTCTACAAGCAATTACCGGAGGAAGGTTTCTCATTCCCATTCCCGCAGCTCGATGTTCATCTCGACAAAAACTGATGAATCAACATATAATATTGAGGGACAGTCGGCAATACGGCTGTCCCTCATTTCATATACCTCATTACGCGAATTGCTTATTCAAGAGGAGAAGACGTTGAATGCAGAATCAGAGAGATCAAAGTTAAGCAGTCTTCCCCAGAGAGGCTTACCAGTGGAAGCTATGAATTTTATGGCTTCCGAGGCCTGCACCGAGGCCACGACTCCGGCCGCCGGTCCCAATACTCCGGCGATGGTGCATGGAGTAAAACCAGAACAAGCGGTGATGGGACCAAACAGTTCGGCATATCCCGGATAACCGGGCTTCCAGCTCATCACCTGCCCGCTAAAGCCATTGACGCCACCAATGCAATAGGGCTTTCCAAGTCTTTCACATACGGAGGCTGTCAAGAGTTTAGTCGCAGGATTATCACTTCCGTCGATTATGAAATCATAATCGGCAAAATATTCCTCTGCAAGACTCTTGGTGATAAAACGTGGAATCTTTTTAACATCGACTTCAGAATTGATAGCTTTCATCCGGTCGGCAAGTTGATCAGCCTTCTTTTTCCCGAGCATATCCTCACTAAAGAAAAGCTGGCGCTGAAGATTGGAAATATCGACTGTGTCAAAGTCGGCAATAGCAATACGTCCCACTCCGGATGCTGCCAAGTACATAGCCGCAAGGGAGCCTAACGCACCACATCCGACAATCAACACCTTTCCATCTCGAAGCCGGCTAACACCCTCTGCTCCGATTCCTTCCAATGCCTCAAGTCGGGCATACCTACGCTGCTGTTCGTCCATTTATATTTCTGAAGCTATGTCAGCAATGCCAGTATTTATTAACAAGATTAAGCATTTCCTGACGATTATCCTTGACGAGATTCCGAAGATCATCATCCTTGAAGCCTCGTAATTTATTTATAACGCCATCTATCATCTCGGTAGAGAATACACCGCACCGTTCAAAGACAATCCGGTCTTTTTCAAGAGCCTCAGCCGATTCCATACAGCTCACAGGTAAAGATGCGAGACTTGCGAGGAAGTCTGCGTGGCTACCGTCATGAATATTGACACTTGCATAAAGCCTATCGGCTCTTTCGAGCGCCTCAGCATCCTCAAACCCCAACCTTGCAGCCGTTACCATTCCGGCCAGCAGCTGATAGATGTCGGCGGATGCATCGGCACTTCGGAGTTCCACGGTCTGCTTTTCTACCACCCTCGAATCAGGAGTCTCAAGCGGATTTGCCTGAGCGCACATATCCGCATTATTGGTCCATCCGAGCGGAACGCGAATGAGCACCGATCGGTTTCTGTCGCCCCAGCAGATAGATGTAGGAGCCTCCTGATGCGGCACAAGACGGAAATAACTCGTAGGCACTTTATTGCCAAACGCCGTGATTGCACGCGCATGATCAAGGATGCCTACAATTGCACGTTTGGCTTCATCACTGAGCTTACCCTCGCGGAGCATCATGTTATGACCATCCTTCATCAGCTTGAAATGAATATGAAGGCCGCTTCCGGCTTTTCCTTCTGTAATTTTGGGCGCGAACGTCACATCATATCCTTCCTTCATTGCAAGCGTGCGGATAATCCATTTCGCGAGCATCAGAGAATCAGCCGCCTCCATCGCCTCAACGGGCAGAAATTCGATCTCATTCTGCTCATATATTTTATTATTGAGAGAAAAGTTTCCGACTTCATTATGTCCATACTTAATCTTAGCACCGGTCTCGGCGATGAGATACATACACTTCGTACGGAAGTCGTTGAATTTCGCAAAAGGAGCCGATTCGTGATAGCCCCTTTGATCGGTGGCGGCAAATAGGCCGGAGTCTTCACTTATCACATAATATTCCAGCTCGCCCATTGCATAGAAGTCCATACCTGTGGTAGCACGGAACATCTTTAGAGCTCTACGGAGTGTCTGTTCGGGAGAAGAGGGGAGAGGTTTACCTTCATTATTGAAGAAAGAGCAGAGCAATGAAAGAGTCGGAATTTCCGAAAACGGATCCACAAAAGCAGTGGAGAAGCGAGGAATCACATACAGATCGCTATTACCGGCCTCGATAAACGGAAACAGGCTCGAACCATCAACTCTTTCGCCGTAAGAAAGAATCGTGTCAAGATAGTCCTCACTTGAGATCACAAAATTAAGCGTCTTGAGCCGATTATCATCAGCGGGATACATAAAGTTAATCATCCTGATGTCATGAGCCTTCACAAACCGGATGATATCGGCCTTAGTAAACTCTGAGGCCGGTTTTCCAAGATATCTCACCACTTTATTGGGAGAAAGAGAAAAGGATTGTGTCATGGTAGATTAGATTAAATGGAAATGGCGTGTTCTATTCTTCTTCCCGTAAAGCAGCAGTCATAGCGTTACCTCACAGGAATAGTTTAAGGTGTTTACAAGGCAAATATAATCCAACTTTATTATTCACCCAAATATTTATCGATTTATTTTCACACGCATCACCTCGAATGTCCGTAAGCAAGAGTGGTTCATAAACTTTTTGCATCAGGGGTTTGTTATATTATTGTATTAATGAAAGGAAATACTATGGAAAAATTTAATGAACTGATAAATTCAGACAAACCTGTATTGGTTGACGTATTCGCCACATGGTGTGGCCCGTGTCAGATGATGCATCCTATTCTTGAGGAAGTAGCTGATAAAGTAGGCGACAAGGCAAGAGTAGTGAAAATAGATATCGATAAGAACGAAGCATTGGCAGCACAGTATAACATTCGTTCGGTGCCGACAATCATGATCTTCAAGAATGGCGAACTTAAATGGCGCGCTGCAGGAGTGCAGCAGGCCTCTGTGCTTGAGGCAGAACTCGAGAAGAATTATTGATTTCATGCACTCGGCGTAAAGTCGATGCTATGCGCCAAAATTATAAGCAAAATAATAAAAAGGGATTCCAAAACAGCCGCTTGGAGTCCCTTTTTATTATTTTGGATTAATAGGGAAATATGCATTATCTTGCACCCTATTCCTGCGATTAAGATTTAGATCATAAACATAAAGAATCTCGCGTCAGATGGCGCGAGATTCTTTATTCAAAATATTTAGAAACTACGATTCCTTAAGGATTACATCATGCCGCCCATTCCGCCCATACCGGGAGCAGCCATAGGGGCAGCCGGAGTATCCTCCTTTTTATCGGCTATGACACATTCGGTGGTGAGGAACATTCCGGCGATGCTGGAAGCGTTCTCAAGAGCAACGCGTGTCACCTTAGCAGGATCAATCACACCGGTGGCGAAGAAGTTTTCAAATGTATCGGTGCGTGCGTTATATCCGAAGTCACCGGTGCCTTCCTTCACTTTCTGAATGATAACAGCGCCCTCAAGACCAGCATTGGTCATGATCTGACGCATTGGCTCCTCAATGGCACGACGGATAATCGAGATACCGGTCTCCTCGTCGTCATTGGCGCCCTTAAGCTGATCGAGAGCAGAGAGAGCACGTATATATGCGACGCCACCACCGGGCACAATGCCTTCAGCGATAGCAGCGCGGGTAGCAGAGAGTGCGTCATCGACGCGATCCTTCTTCTCCTTCATTTCAACCTCAGAAGGAGCACCTATATAAAGCACTGCGACACCACCGGCAAGCTTGGCAAGGCGCTCGTGGAGTTTCTCCTTGTCATAGTTGGATGTAGTTGTCTCAATCTGTGCCTTAATCTGATTCACACGATTTTCGATAGCTTCCTTCGAACCTGCACCATTTACGATGGTGGTGGCATCCTTATTTACAGAAACCTTCTCAGCCGTACCGAGATCATTGATTGTAGCCTGAGCAAGCTGCATGCCCTTGATCTCGCTGATCACTGTGCCGCCCGTAAGAATTGCGATATCCTCAAGCATTTCCTTGCGACGGTCGCCGAAACCGGGAGCCTTCACGGCACATATCTTGAGACTACCGCGAAGACGGTTCACGACTAAAGTTGCAAGCGCTTCATTGTCGACATCCTCGGCTATAATGAGAAGAGGACGACCCGACTGAGCCACGGCCTCGAGGATGGGGAGCATATCCTTAAGATTCGAGATTTTCTTATCGTAAAGAAGGATATAAGGAGCATCCATCTCACACTCCATCTTCTCAGAATTGGTCACGAAATAGGGAGAGATATAGCCACGGTCGAACTGCATACCCTCAACGATATCAACAGAAGTCTCGGTGCCCTTGGCCTCCTCAACGGTGATTACGCCTTCCTTCTTCACCTTCTCCATAGCTTCGGCGATAAGGCGGCCGATCTCTTCATCATTGTTAGCGGAAATGCGCGCCACATTCTCAATCTTGCTGATATCATCATCTACTTCCTGAGCCTGGCTGCGAATGCTCTCAACAACGCAGGAAACAGCCTTATCGATCCCACGCTTAAGATCCATAGGATTAGCGCCGGCAGTAACGTTCTTAAGACCTACGTTCACGATGGCCTGAGCAAGCACGGTAGCAGTAGTTGTACCGTCACCGGCCTGATCACCGGTCTTCGAAGCCACTTCCTTCACAAGCTGGGCTCCCATATTCTGGAAGGGATCTTCCAGATCGATTTCACGTGCAACCGACACACCATCCTTAGTGATGTGAGGAGCACCGAATTTTTTCTCTATGATCACATTGCGGCCCTTAGGACCGAGAGTAACCTTCACGGCGTTGGCAAGTGCATCAACACCGTTCTTGAGCTCTTCACGAGCCTTGATATTAAATTTAATTTCTTTTGCCATTTTGGGTAATACTTTTTTTCTTCAGATTTCTTGTTAACTGATAGAAATGTTGATTATTCCACAATTGCGAGCACATCGCTCTGACGCATCATGAGATACTTAACGCCTTCGATGTCAATCTCTGTGCCGGAATATTTACCATAAAGCACTACATCTCCGACCTTAAGCACCATCTCTTCGTCTTTAGTGCCGTTGCCTACAGCAAGCACTTTACCCTTCAGGGGCTTTTCCTTAGCTGAATCCGGGATGATGATACCCGACATTGTGGTTTCTTCTGCGGCCGTGGGCTCGATAAGCACACGGTCAGCAAGCGGTTTGATATTCATAATATAGATTTTTATTAAAGAATTTCCATTTAGTATTCTAAATCAGGATATAAGGAGCCCCGGGGAAAAAGAGGACATTCTCTCAGGGACCTTCCTCAATTAGAAATACAAATTCCATGCCAAAAAGGTTTACCGGATTCACCACGTGAGCTCCGATAAACCTTAAAACACAATGATTATCAGATCAAGGAAAAATCCAGGACCTGCTTCACCGTATCGACATAATGAAATTTAAGTCCATCAAGATATTCCGGCTTGATATCCTCGATATCTTTCCGATTTTTTGAGCATAGAAGCACCGTATCAATACCGGCACGTTTCGCAGCTAATATCTTCTCCTTAATTCCTCCGACCGGCAACACCTTCCCACGAAGAGTTATTTCTCCGGTCATGGCAAGTCGGTCTCTGACCTTTCTACCCGTAAATGTAGAGGCGAGAGATGTGACAATTGTGACACCTGCCGATGGTCCATCTTTTGGAACAGCGCCCTCCGGCACATGCACGTGGACAGCGCCGAATTCAAGTTTCTCGGAAGGTATACCCAGCGCTTCATGATTGGCCTTGATATATTGCAGGGCCAGCATCGCCGATTCCTTCATCACGTCTCCCAGATTACCGGTGAGCACGAGCTTTCCTTCCTTGCCGGGGGCCACCGAAGATTCTACATACAGAATCTCACCTCCAGCCTGAGTCCAGGCAAGGCCTGTTACGACTCCTGGAATTTCATTACCCTCATATCTGTCTCTCTCTGCATCAGCCTTTCCTATAAGATCACTCACCATATCCTTCTCTATTATCTTCGGATACTCTTTTCCTGACGCCTTTAAGCGTGCGATTTTACGGAGCACCTCGCAAATGCGTTTTTCAAGGCGTCTGACGCCGCTTTCATGCGTATAATCAGAGATAAGGAGAAGAATAGTATCATCCGTGAAGGAAATCTCATTATCGTCAAATCCAAGTTCCTTAAGATTGCGTGGGATAAGATGACGCTTTGCAATCTCAAGCTTCTCGACCTCAACATAGCCCGATATCTCGATCAGTTCCATTCGGTCGAGAAGGGGCGACGACATCTTCTCAAGGGAGTTGGCCGTGGCAATGAAAAAAACCTTCGACAAATCATAATCCTGATCGATGTAATTGTCGTGAAACTTACAGTTCTGCTCAGGATCGAGCACTTCAAGAAGAGCCTGTTCAGGATCCCCCTTATAATCCTGTCCGATTTTATCAATCTCATCAAGCACCATCACCGGATCACTCGTGCCGGCATGCTCAAGGGCGGTAATAATTCTTCCGGGCATCGAACCGAGGTATGTGCGTCGATGACCGCGGATCTCTGCTTCATCGTGTAGACCGCCCAAAGCTACACGCACATACTTGCGGCCTAATGCCTCTGCAACGGACTTTCCCAATGATGTCTTGCCGACACCCGGAGGACCATACAGACATAGAATGGGTGATTTCGTATCTCCACGAAGCTTCATTACAGCAACCTGATCAATGATACGCTCCTTAACCTTATCAAGACCATAGTGATCGCGATTAAGAACTTTCTCCACCTCATCAACATCGAAATCAGCAGCATCGACATGTTGCCACGGTAGGTTGAGATATGTGTCGAGATAAGAAAATTGCACAGCATAGTCGGGCGATGTCGGATTAAACCTACTTAGTTTTCTCAACTCCTTCATAAACCTCCGGGCCGTAGCCTCCGACCAGTCCTTTGATGCGGCGCGTTCTCTCAGTTCATCCAGATCATCCTCATCGGTATCTCCGAGTTCTTGCTTAATCTGATACATCTGGCTACGCAAGAATTCTTCCTTCTGACGGCGTCCCATTTCCGCCATTGCCTTATGGCCAATTTCAGCCCTTACCATGCAATTGACCCTTTCCATCTCCAGAAATGTGATGAAATCCTCACGACGCGCCGACAGGTTATGCTGCGCGAGCAACACATATCTTCTATCCACACCGAGAGGAGAATTCTGAATCATGAAATTAAGTCGCCTCTGAGAACTCATAGGCATTTCATTCAGCAACTCCTCCAGTTGCTGCCGATCATTATCATTAAGTAAAACCTTCAGAGACTCGTAGACACTTTCAAGCTTTCTCTCCTTTTCTAACTCAGCAGACTCGGGTAATATCTTTTCACACTCCCATATTCCGACTGTCCCCTTCAGGTAAGGCGTCTTACGCTTTATCTCAAGCAACTGACCCTGACAGAGTGTATTGAGTTCAACTCTCACAGTCTTATCCGGAAATTCAACGATATCCGTAATTATACCGATTACACCTTCCGACATCTCACCGGAATCTTTCGAGATGAAAGAATCGTCCACCGGGAAAGAATCCGGAGGAAGGAAGAAAAAGGCCGTGGCGCCGTTTTTATGCGCTGACTTTACTGTTTTAATAGACCTTTTATCTTTTAAAAGAGTGGAAACATGAAGATAGGGAAACAGAACTTCTTCCTCCAACGGAACGATAAAACAATTTTCATCCACAAGAGAGATTTCTGAGACCACGGGCTCTTCTTCGGTCAGGTAGAGTGAGTCATTTACGTCGGGAGTATATTTTACTTTTGCCATTTTCGACATTTTTTCTAATTTTGCAATTTAATGGGGTGCTGTCACGCTACCGCACGTAAAAATGCAAATTTAGTCAAAATTTATGACAAATCGAAAATCCATATTCCGATTCAAACAATTTGAATGCAGGCATCAGGCCAGCAGCATGAAAATCGGTGTTGACGCGGTGCTTGTCGGAGCATGGGCCCGGGTAGAGGAGTGTCGTCGGATTCTCGATGTCGGTACGGGCTGCGGGGTCATAGCTCTTATGTGCGCACAACGAAACCCGGAAGCCATAATAGATGCAATAGATATCGATGCCCCATCAGTTGCAGAGGCCTATGAGAATTTCAGAAATTCGCCCTGGGCCGCAAGACTGAATGCCCTCAATGTAAGTTTTGAGAATCTGTCGGCAAACTCCTATGATCTCATCATCTCTAATCCGCCATTCTTTAATTCAGGAGTAGAGAATCCTGACAGTCCGAGATTGAAAGCACGACATGAGGCAGAGCTGTCCCCAGCAAACTTACTGAGTAAAGGTAAAGATATGCTGACCGACAGAGGTCGGATTGCAATGATCCTGCCTCACGACAGAGGTGAAGAAATTATTGCCGAAGCCCGGAACTTCAATCTAAGTCTTCTCCGACTGTGCGAAATAAAAGGACATGAGAAAGCTCCTTTTAAGCGTCTACTGCTTGAATTCGGCTCCTACGACAACCGGACCTCCAATAAAAGAGAAGAAACTCAACTGATACTGGAGCTCTCAGCTGGACAACCAACAGAAGAATATAGAGAGCTTTGCAAACAATTTTATCTATATTTCTAAAATATACTGACAGGAAACTTTATATTCAGACATTTTAACAGAAATAATTATAGAAACTTTAAACTTTTTTAAATCGAACCAGTCAATACAGTAAAACAACCTCTTTTGAAAGCTCCGGCCCAGAAAGAAAAAAAACAAAATGATATGAAAAGACTGATTTACGGACTGACGGTTGTGTCCCTGTGCTCAAGTCTTGCTTTTGCTCAGGATGAGTTTGACGACATTTACTACAACCCTTCAAAGAGCAAGAAGCTCACTACTTCCGGCAAGAAGTCGAATTCTGAATCCCAGGGTTACTATATAAGAGACTTCAGCGGAATGGATGTGGATGAATACAACCGGAGAGGCTTCTATTACGAAACACCTATCGATACGATCGGAGCGCGTGTGGAATCGGAAGAAGATTTCGTATACACACAGCAGATCCAGAAGTATTATAACCCTACGATCGTGACTGACAATGCCGACATCCTTTCAGACATCCTTGAGAATGCCTATGGGAATGTGAATATTGTCATTGAGAATAATCAGCCGTACTTCTCACCGTATTACGGAGACTACAGCTGGTACCCCGGCCTTTACAACTGGAGCATGCGGCCTTCAGCGTGGGTATGGAATTATGCCTGGGGGCCTTTCTCATGGACCTACACCCCGACGTGGGCCTGGAGTCCGACGTGGGCCTGGAGCTGGGGTTGGGGTCCGGCATGGGCATACTATCCCTGGAACTATCCCTACTATCCGCATTCTCACCGGCCCTATTACGGCCATTACAATCGTCCCGGAGCTACTCGACCTGTTGTGGCAGGCGCCGGATGGTCAGGAGCACATGGTAACGGGCGTCCGGGAGTCGGGAGCAATGTCAGACCCGGCAGACCCATCGCCACTCGCCCCTCAGGAAATAGGATATCAGGCAATACAGGCAGAACTCCCGGAAGAGTCGTAGGTTCAGCAGTAAGTAATAAGGCCAATGCCACTCATGTAACGCCCAACAGAGGGATTAACGTAGATAAGAAGGCCACTTCTACCAGCCGCAATAATCGCGTAACTTCAGCAGGCAAAGCTTCGACGTCAACGAGCACCAGCCGCACGCAGAATTCCGGATATTATGAATACAACGGTTTCAGCACCAGTGGATCTTCAATCTTCAACAACGGCCGCAGCACGACGAGCAACAGGACGAGCACTTCCACAACGACTTATAATCGCAGCTCAAGCAACAGCAGCGGTGGCAGCCGTTCCTACAGCAGCGGTTCCGGTAGCCGAAGCACCGGCAGCTCTGCAGGACGCTCTTCAGGAGGAAACCACGGAGGTGGTCGCGGGGGCAGACGTTAATTATACTTTGTTACGGTGCTTTACGTTGATATAAAGAAAGCACGTGCAAAAAGCTAAGGCTTTTGAAGCACGTGCTTTTTTTCGAATTATCAAAAACCTGCATATATGAAAAAACTTTACACAGCCTTAGCGCTCTCATTTTTACCGGGAGCAATGATGGCCCAGAGTGTGCCCGCGGCGTATTCAGTTTCGCGTCATGATCTGAATGGTACGGCCCGCTTTATGTCTATGGCGGGCGCGTTCGGCGCATTAGGAGGAGATCTGTCATGTCTTTCGCAGAACCCGGGGGGTATCGGTGTCTACAGAAGCAATGACATTAGCTTCACCCTCGGACTGGATTACAACAATTCTAAAAGTGAGACTCAGGGCGCATCGGAATCTTTGAGCAACACCCGATTTAACCTCAATAATATAGGAGGCGTGTTCACTCTCAAGCTCTACAATAATACGGTGCCAAACATCAACATCGGCTTCACTTACAACAAGGCCGCTACATTTAACCGCCGCTTCAAGGGTTCGGTTCCTCAGTTGCGCAATTCATTAAGCAACTATATCGCCGGCGTATCCAATGAAGCCGGACTTAATGAAGCAGACGTAAGCTATGGCAGCAATTATGATCCCTACAATCCCCCTATAGGAAATATTAATGTGCCCTGGATTGCTGTGCTCGGATATTACGGATTCCTGACAACCCCGGAGGGAGATCCCGAAAATCCACGATGGTACGGACAGTTTGGTGACAACACTCGAGGCTCGGGCTATTTCAACGTAAATGAAAGAGGGGGCGTCGATGAGTTCAATATTGCACTGGGTGGAAACATCAACAATAAATTGTTCTGGGGAATGGATTTCGGCATTACCTCAATGGACTATAAGATTTATTCCGTGTGGGAAGAATCGCTTCAAAACGCTTACGTATACAATCCCAATACCAACTACGTCGAACAGACAACCGCGAACTGGGCGATGCATGATAACTACCGGCTGAACGGCACGGGGTTCAACTTTAAGCTCGGAGTCGTGTATAAACCTATTCAGGAACTTCGACTCGGTCTTGCGTTCCACACGCCGACATTCTATAATATTAATGAAACCTACTACGATGAGCATCTTGATTACCGATATCCCTTCAAGACAGAAAGCAATTCGACCTATGCGAATGATGGCTATCCTGTCGGGAATGATATGACGCTCCGGACACCCTGGAGAGTTATAGCAAGTGTGGCAGGCGTCATCGGCCAGAATCTTATCATCTCTGCAGATTACGAGTTGTCGACCTATAAAGGAGTAAGATATGGTGAGGCTCAGTATGTGTATGATCCATGGTGGGACTGGGATAATCCTTGGAACGGCTGGGGCGACTGGTACGGTGCTCCGGCTAAGGCCTCATCCGATACGAGAAACGGGATTAACAATCGATACACTTATCAGTCGGCTGAAAGTTTTGCCAACTCTTACATCAAGAAAATCTATAAGGATACTCACACTATCCGGCTCGGAGCAGAATACAGGATTCTTCCCAGTTTCAGTGTTCGCGCAGGCTTTAGCTGTGAATCCACACCGGTGTCGGCACAGGTGAGAGATAATAAGATAGATGTACCCGGCACAGGTATCCTCACCAATTATTCGCTGGATGACGTTACGACACATGTAACATGCGGTTTAGGCTATCGCCATAAAGGTTTCTACGCAGATCTCGCTTATGTCTACAAGCACGTTGCTTCCGACTATTATCCCTTCTCAGTAGATCTCGCGGATGTGCAGTCGGCTGTTAAGTCAAAAGTCACCTTTAACAATTCAAACATTGCGCTGACACTTGGATATAAATTCTGACGGAAGCAAAACCTGATAGGGGAGTGGGAAAGAAATTTCTCGCTCCCTTTTATCATTTGATGGAATAGGTTAGCTTCATCGACAAAAGTGATCATTTTACTATCTCCGTAACCATTTGGATTATAAACCATTAGGCAGTTAAGTGTATTTTTCAGGGAAAAAGATCAAAAAAAATTTGGTCGTGTCAGAAAAAAGAACTAATTTTGCAGTGTCAAAAGGGAAATACCTGAGACACTGATCAGAGTATCAG
>CAMWYR010000044.1 GCA_947178505.1 uncultured Muribaculaceae bacterium
TGAAAGTCCCCGTTGAGCGGCGATCCGGCTTTTCTAATGCAAACATAGTAACTAAAACACAATGACCTGAACAGCAGCGAGGCTGCAACGTAATTTAACTGCACCCCAAAAGTAGACAAAACTTTTGGAGTGCAGTTTTTTAGTGGATGGAGCCTTATTATTTTGCCTACCTTTGAAAAACAATACCGCTGCGTCATCAAAGCCGCCTTCCGGATTATGAAGCCTTTGAATTATCGTTAAGACTATCAAATTAAAAACGATTAATGAGATGGCTTCGATAAAAGTTAAGTTCAAGCCCTCGACTGTCGCAGACCATGAGGGCACAATTTTCTATCAGATTCTTCACGAGAGAAAGCAGCGACAGCTTTTTTCTGATTATCACGTTTTATCGGCGGAATGGGATGAAAACCGCTCTACGGTAACTGCAACTCCGATGAGTAATCGAAAATCCTTTATCCTTTCAATCCGTGAACGGATAAGATGGGATATGGAACGGCTCAATAAGATCATACGCAAGCTTGATAATGATGGATTGACGTATACAGCTGATGATGTGATTGATGAGTTCAACCGTCACGTAAATGAATACTCACTCTTCAACTACATGCAGAGCCACATTATCAAGTTGAAGCAGAACGGTAAGATCCGGACTGCAGAGACATACATCTCAACCCTCAACAGCTTCAGGAAGTTCCGTAAGGACAAGGATATCATGCTCGACTGCATTAATTCCGAGCTAATGGAGGCGTACGAGGCATGGCATCAGCAAAGAGGGGTGGCTCCCAACACAATATCTTTCTATACGCGGATTCTTCGTGCGGTATACAACCGTGCAGTTGAAGATGGGATAATCGATAACCGCAATCCGTTCCGGCACGTGTACACCGGCATAGACAAAACCGTTAAACGGGCCTTACCGCTCTCGGCCATAAAGAAAATCAAGGCTCTCGAACTCTCCCTCACACCCTCACTTGACTATGCGAGGGATATGTTTATGATGAGCTTCATGCTGCGCGGAATGAGTTTCATTGATATGGCCTATCTGCGTAAGACCGACCTCGCCAACGGATACGTCACGTATCGCCGGCGCAAGACCGGCCAGCAGCTCACCATCGAATGGACTAAGGAGATGCAGATGATACTCGACAAGTATCCCGAAAATTCAAGCAATTATCTTCTTCCCATAATCAAGAACAAAGGAAACAATGATCGCTCCACCTACAGAAACGTCGGCTATAACATCAACCACAATCTCAAGCGCATAGCCGAGAAGGCGGGAATCGCGATTTCGCTCACCCTCTACGTGGCCCGCCACAGCTGGGCATCCATTGCCAGATCAAAAGGTATTCCGGTGTCAGTTATCAGCGAAGGAATGGGCCACGATAGTGAAGCCACCACCCAAATCTACCTTGCCAGTCTCGACACCTCAGTGGTAGACAAAGCTAACTCCATAATCCTCAAAAGCCTATAGCGACAACCCCGATCCCTTGAGGTTCGGGGTTTTACCTTGTTTGGCAATTATCCAAATCTCTAAATAAGAGATACCTACGCGGATGCGAATATACTACAAAAATTTGGAAATGACAAATAATCAGCCATTATTAATCCTCAGTAAATTTCATTATATATACTCATTATTATCACTGATTGTGAATTGTTGGGCTAATTGAGATTATTCATATTTCTAATTTATATAATATCAAATTCTTATCCTATCATCCAAATCTCTTATTTAGAGAGGCTACTTATATCTAAAAGACAATAACAATATCATGAACATAGAGCACTTTACCGACCAAGAAATCGTGAATGCGATTTTGAACCGGAACGCCTCGATAACTAAGGAGTTCCTGTATAGGAAGTGCTATCCTTTGTTTAAATCTATTCACAATAAGTATTACACTGATTGTGAAACACCTATTGAATTGATTAACGAGATATACACTTACATACTTTGGCCTAATAAAGAGACGCATAAAAGTAAACTTCAAACCTTCGGGTTTCGATGTTCTCTCCCAATGTGGCTTAAGATTGTCACGGAGAACTACTGCCATCAGCTATTCACCAAACGTATTACGGTGGATGAAAATAATGATGTTGCCAATGATAGAAATGACATCAAAGACGACTCTTTCCTTTCAAACACCAGAAGACTCGATATGGAAGACGTGCAGAAAGCTCTCTCTATGATGCCCAATCAACGCTACCGCAAGTTGATTGAGTATCGCTATGTCGATGAAAAGACAAACGAGGAAACTGCACTGCTGCTTGAAATGTCTATGGCAAATTACTATAACTGCCACAAACGTGCTAAAGCACAATACTGTGAAGTGTTGAGAAAGGAGGGCTTAATATGATTGATGAAGAACTGATGGGTAAATTCGACCGTATTCAAGACCTACCTGTTTCTGAAGAAATGCTCGGCGCTTATTTTGAAGGCAACCTGAGTGATTCAGAATCAATAGAGGTTTCATCTATTATTGATACAAATCCTAATTTATCGTATATTTCGTTTGAGGTCGGTGCATCTAATCCTGATTTTGAAGCTGCATTCCAACCTTTAGATGATGGATTTGTCTTTTTAGATTTCGGGCTTCCCGAAATTGATGAATTTGAGAATTGTTTTCAAATCTATCAACCTGCCGATGGAATCGATTTTGCTGCAATATGTGAGACTCAATTAGCCGATGATATGTTTGGCGTGGAACATTCTGATACAGACGTGATTCCAGAGATAGATAATTACAATGCGCAATTGCATGATAGTTTTGATATGGATTCACAATCATTAAATTCAGATTCCAATTTAGGAACAAATGATGATATGTTAAACGAAAACTTAGACTACTGAATATGATATATACTAAACCAGCATCTATGATACACGGGGATGCTCCTATGAACATAATGTCGGAAGACGTTCAACAGATTTACCCAGATACGTGTGCCATTAAGTCCCAGCAGTTAATTATGCAAGACTTTGGTATACATTTTACGGAAGACCAGCTCAGGAATGAGGCTCTGATGTATGGATGGTATAATGGAGGAACATCACCTGAAGATGTAGGCAAACTCCTTGAACTTCATGGAATACCCGTATCGAAGTATGAAAACGCAAATATATTTAATCTTGTAAATGAACTTGCGCAAGGCCATAAGGTGATTGTAGGTGTTGATTCTGGCGAATTGTGGGGTGACAACATCTTCGATAAATTATTTGAGGATAATGAGGCTGATCATGCTCTTATTGTATCTGGAGTAGACACAAGCGATCCTAACAATGTCAAGGTTATCGTAACCGACCCAGGAACTGGTAATCTCCTAAAAGAGTATTCTATGGAAGAATTTGTTGATGCGTGGGAGGACTCAAATTGCTTTATGATGGCTACGAACAATCCTGTTCCTGACATATTCGACCCATTCAACTCAATGCCGGGCTTTGATATGCCAATGACAAATATACCTATGATTGGCTCAATGCCCTATGATTTGTTCTATAATGATTTGGCATTCCTTAATTATACGAACAATATACCAGATTGTGTTTTTAATGACTTTACTGGTTTCGTTGGTGGAGATATAAATGCGTTCTCTTTTGATAGCATGAATTATTTTGACTCATTACTATTCTAATTATGGAACCATTTACTATGATGATGGGATATGGGTTGATTAACTCTGTATCTCAATTGGTCATAAGACCTCTTACCGATAAATTAACGGCTGGTTCTCGTAGAGAAGAAATGCTTTTCCAGATGGAACAAAAGCATAGGCTTGATCTTGAATCAGTGAGATTAAATAAAGAGATAGAACTTTCAAATAATCAACAGATTCAAGAGTATTGTCATCAATGTAGATTAAAAGAGGCTCAGTCACAGTTTGAGAAACAACTGGAAATGTGGGCTTTGGGACAGTTCAATAGCTCAATGTGGCCACTTCTTACACCCTTTGATCATCCCTCCTTGAAACCTAATTTCTCGCCAAATCAGCAGGTACCAATTAATGTATTTTTGGCAAAAACAGATCCTAAATCCCCTTATGCCATGCTGATTCAGTCTGATGTAAAAAACAGACTAAGCAATTTCATTACCACGACTTATTCAAATAGTCATGAACACCCGACTATTTGCAGAATTGGGGATTGGAAAGACGGATTTCAGGATGCAGCGTTTATTAATGCATTGTGGTATGGGATGCAAGGACAGCCATCAATAGTTATAAATCCAATTCAATCCGAGTTTGGAGAACTATTGGATTTAAACTTAAGTATCTGGGGTTTAGCATCCAATGGCTATTCACCATTAACTCAGACCATACTGAGTGGACCCTTTGGTTCAGCAATTGGACGCATAAAGCGCGAAGAAACGAGAAAATGGGTTAATTCGGGTTTGCCATTATCTTCACCTGAGCTACAACATAATACGAATCTATTAAAACAAGAGGATGTACTTATTTCTGAGGGGAAAGGCGATTTGGTCGATTGTCTTTTAGTCCAGTATAAATTGCCCAAAGAAATACAAACAGCGGTAATTACAAAATTCTCAAGGGAGTATTCTCATATTATTTCTTGTGTTGCCGGAATGTATTCTGATATTTACCATCTTCTTGAGTATGGTTCTACACCCTATATGCCTCAAGCAATTTCAGAGTATAATCGACGGAATGGTGCTAATTATGAGATTCCATCTGTAGCAGCGGAACATTATCGTAAAGCTTTGTTAAATCTTGCTTGCTCAAATTACCTTCAGGATAAACTACCAGTTGTCTATCTAAATGTAGCATCTTCGTTAAACTATGATCCGGTTTCGGCCTCCGAGATTTTCCGAGAAGGTGTTGGTCTGTGGGCAAATAGAAGGCTTGATCGAGGGAGAGAGATTAGGCTTCCGGAATCCATTGAAGAATGTGTCCGTTTGTTATGCGATAATTCTGATGGTAACGACAAGCGCTATTTACAGAGCGCGTCGAATGCCCTGCTTAGAATTAATCTCCCCGATGCAGCTAAAGAACTGAACAAACGCATTATTTCTTTGCCTGACCCATCGGCCCAAGAACGGCCAATAGATAATCCCGATAGTAATACCACGTATGAATGGGAAGTTCGAGCAGTGCCGGCATATCATTTAAGTGATTTTCAGGCATGGATTTTCCAAAATGGACAGCAGGCCATTCATAATGGAGCAAAAGAAGCAGTGGCATATATAACACAGGGAAGAAATCTCATGGTTGTATTTGTCTCGAATCAGGGTGGAGTTATTCCAATATCCAATAATGGCGGAAGCTGTATCATTACTGATCAATTTTACGTTGACGGGACATTTATTGACGGGAACATCATAGAGTATGATTTAACTTCAAATCAATTTATTTCAAATAGAAGTAACTTTATGCAAAAGAAAGAATTCGATTCTTTTGAAAGATTAGGCAAGCAATTGGATGCTCTTGTCAATAATCTGAAAAAGACTGGACAGATAGGAAGACGCCAATCTTCCGATAATGCCTCTACAGAATTAGCCCCAGTGGGTGATTTTGAGAAACAAATTTCAGATTTCTTCATGAGCACTAACATGATGTCTATGGAATCTGAAAGTTGTGACATAGCCCAGTTTGATAAAATTAGATCTTGGATTGTAAGTAAACTTCCTGTTAGAGGCGCATCAAAAGCTCATATCCTTAAAACTCGCAGAGGTCAAGAAATGCTTATTTGTGTGTTCTTCTCTAACGGAGAGGATGTGCTCCTTGATGAAAATTATCCCAAAAAACGCATTCTATGCGGAAATGGCGATAATGAATTAAACTCGTTTTTGAACGGTGCACCAATGGGCACAATAAATCTCTAATAATTATGGGAATACTATCTCAAATTGGTAGATTCGTTGGCAATCTGTTTGAATTGATTGCCATGGCAATTGCCGGGCTCATTTACGCTGCAATATGGGCAGTTAGCTTTGTTATTGATCTCGTTACAGATATTCTTGGCTGGATCAATGATAAATTAGAAGAACTTCTCGATGATGGCACAACAGAGGTAAATACTATTCAAGGTGGAGCATTAAGCGAATTTATTAAACAAAATCAAGCCGCTGGTAGATATACCGAAATATCCTTGAATGATCTGAATGCAATGCGTAATAGCGTTGTAAATGTCGCAATGGACGCACAGGGAAATATAACCGATGACCAAATGATTCGTTCAAATGGCGGTTTATCATCTCAATCGCAAGCTCAGTTCAACGGACAACCGATTTTGAAAATTAAAATTCCGGCATAACATGTCAGTCATTGAAACATCCTCCGTGCTACGCCAATCAACTGGTTGCACAAGTTTATCCATATACTAAAACTGGATAACTATGTGTGTAACCCAAATAAACAGATTGTTGATTTATGCGGTACGGCGACCAATGATCCTCTACTACAATTAATTTCGTCATCAAAGTGGTCTTTGGGAACGAATATTGAATTGGTTGAAGACATCTTAGGGTGGATTAATAACAACTTAGAAGTAATAGCACACATTGGAACGATTGAAGTAAATGTAATTAAAGGAGAAGCTCTTAACGAATTTATCAAAGTAATCAAGAAGATGGCAAGTATCCAGAAATCTCTAACGAGGTTTTGGAGTCTTTTCTTAACAGTGTTGTAATTGTCGCATTAGATGAAAATGGAGATATTACCGATGATCAAATGATTCGTTCAAAAGAAGGTCTCTCGCCTCAATCGTTGGATAAATTCAATGGGCAGCCAATCTTAAAAATTAAAATTCCAAAATAATGCAATCAATACATCTTATGAACTATATTCGACCCATCTGTTACGCCGTGCTGGCAATCGGCGTGATAGTTGTCCTTATTAAAAGAGGACAAAAGAGAACTGTTACTTACCGTGAAATTGAGAATTGGGCTCGTTCTGTTTGCTCCAGAGGAGATATATGCCACATTTCATTATTAGCCAAAATGCCAGATGAAGTAAAGGCCAATGTAAGAAAACAGAATGGAGCTTCTCAATTACTTAATGGTTATAAAGAAGATACTTCGGTATTTGTAACCATTACCGACACTGATAACAATATTAAAAATACGTCTTTCTTTATGGGGAAATCCCTCGATAGAGAACTGGAATCAGCGTTATCATCAGAAATAGAACACCGCATAATATTCTAATTAAAATGATAGACTTTATTATTGATATACTTGGAGAACTTTTTGATTGGGGCGGAGACGCCATAGAATCAGTAGGTGAAACTATTGTAGACGTCGCCAGTAATGTTGATCTTGGAGATGTTCTCATTATAGGCAGTGCAATATATGTTGCAAACCTTACAGTTAGTTCGATTCAGGATGAACTGCGTAATCGTCGAGAACTAAAGGCAAAGGGAGCCACTCAAGTAATCATTAAAGAATTCATCAATAATAATGGTTATACTGAAGTTTCATTTGCCGCTCTTAATGCCCAAAACAAACAAGTTGGGACTTTCTCAATGAAGGGTCGTTCATGTTCCGGACTTCATAAGGGTCAACGAATTACTATCTAATATGGCTCCTAATGTTCATATAAAGACTGTCATATCCAATTCCAGCACCTTGCGGGAACGAGATGTTCAGCCGTTTGAGAAGAAAGTTCAGGCGGTATTAAGTCATGCGATCAATCACATTTCGCATGATTTATACTGCAATATTGGTATTGATGGTAGCATTCAAGAATCTGTTAAGAATCAATTCGCAAAAGTCAAAGACAACATATATGTTGGTTTTATCGATAATGTGATAGAGATTTCAATGCGAAGAGTACTCTTGTTTGAACTGATGGCAATCAGCGATGATAAGATGAAATCGGCCGTAAATGTTGTAGTTCTTATTTCGTGTAATCCTATAAGGCAACCGGAATGTAACACTAATACAGAAGCCCAAGCATCTACATACAATGAGAATAGGCTGCCGTCATATGAGGCTACCCATCCGAAATATGACCTTGATAAAGTAATTCTCGACGAAACTACCCATAATCAAATTCTCCGGACAATGGCCCTTATCAAAAATCAAAGTTTGATTTTTGATACTTGGGGATTCAGAGATGTTGATCCAAATACCAAAACCATATTGTGTTTCTATGGTGCTCCCGGCACAGGGAAGACAATGTGTGCGCACGCATTAGCAAAAAAACTTGACAAAAATATTCTAATAGCAAGTTATGCGTCTATTGAATCTAAGTGGGTTGGAGAAGGACCGAAGAATATGCGAAAGATATTTGAGGATGCATCAAACCAAGATGCAATATTATTCTTTGACGAAGCGGATTCATTTTTGAGTAAACGTGTCATTAATGCAGAAACTGGTTCAGATAAACATTATAATCGTATGTCAAACGAAATGTTCCAACTTTTGGAAGATTTCGATGGCATCGTAATTTTTGCAACCAACTTGGTGACCGATTTTGACAAAGCATTCAAATCTCGTATCCTTTCATATGTTGAATTTACTCTTCCTGATGAGAAAACACGCAAGAGGTTGATTCAATCAATGATACCGTCAAAATTACCATTGGCAAATCCTCTGACTGATTATGATTTAGAAATACTTGCATCAGCATCAGACGGCTTCAGTGGACGTGAAATCCGAAAGGCATTACTAACATCTCTCTCAGAAGCGGCGCTTAACTCAAGAACAATATTGTCAATAGATGATTTGTTGACTGGCTTTATGTCTGTGCAATCGGAACGTAAAGCAATTGAGGAAACTGCCACAAGAGAACGGAGTATTATTTCAGATTATCTTATGGTTTCCGAACAGAATGCTGCGATTATAGACTTTTGTCATTGGGCATTTGATCAACAAGTTTCGGTTTCTGACTCTTCAAAAGAATGTTTCTATAAAATATGTAAGGTTCTCAATTCTGAAATGCCTGACTTGTCAATCTCTTATAAGGATAAGAATTTAGAGAATTCGGCTAAAATAATCGAGGACGCAGAAAGAAAAGAAGAAACTCTAATAAGTGTGGCTCAGATTTTGAGCAACGCGAATATAAGTGCGACTGAAGCCTCTGACATCATAGAAATTGCGGCTACAAAGCTTAACTCTTCAAAAGCGGCAGAGGTGAAAGCATATTATGATATAATTAAAAAAATATTATCTATATGAAAAGGTTTATAACCATACTTTCAATATGCCTTTTGTTATTAACGACTGGCGTTCCGTCGGCACAAGCCCAAAAGGGAAAAGCTGTAAAAAAAGTTATCGAGCTGATTTCTAAAGGCGCAAAAAAGACGCCTAAAAAGACCGTCCCAGTTCGTAAAGCCCCAGTTCGTAAAACGACACCAAAACCTCGTCCACGTCCGGCCACTACGGTTACATGTTCTCAATGCAATGGCAACGGAACTATAACCTTTTGGAATTCATATGCAGGTCAGTATCAAACTGTACGTTGCTCGAAATGTGATGGTAAAGGTAAAGTAAGGCGATAATAAGTGTGCAATTTATGAAGGCTACAAGTAAAGTTCTGATACAATTCTCTCTTTGTTTCATTTCAATTTCTTTGGCAGGTTGTTGAGGTTTAGCCGATAAAAAGGCTGCTACAGAGGCTTTAGAACTGATTGAAAGAAAAGGTGCATCCAAGGCCGCAACTGCCATAGAAAGAGAAGTATTACAAGTAGAGCGAAGTGCTTCACGAGAAGCTGAAGGTTATAATTCCAGCCGCACTGGCACTTATAGACCTCGCCAAAGTTCGTATGATGAAGTTGAGTCATCATATCAACCCTAAGTATATACAGTGCAATGTTCTCAAAGCGGGGGTGGCGGTGCTGTATATATAGTCGATTACTGCGGTCATATACAATATGATTATTATGGGAACCTTGTAATCAGTCAATGTCCCAATTGTGGAGGTGCAGGATCTATTTTAGTGTACGAATAGGAAAGTAAGAAAAATTTTTCGTTGGAGTGATAGATAATAAATAATTCACCATCTTTACTATCAAACAAACTTAAACAACGAAGATATGGACTTTTTTGAAGACTTTCTTATGACGAATCCCGGAGCTTCATACGATGACTTCGTGAAAATGCAAAATGTGATGTCTCAGGACATTATGGCATCTACCCTCCCTCAAGAGGATATGGATATGTTCGATTCTCTGAATATGGCAGCAAATTCCCAAGTCGCGTTAGGTGTAGACTTCATGCCCACTTGTCAGCCTGTAATTGATATGTTTGGAAATCCTCACTTCGTGGATCCTATGGCTGTAGACATTATGAGCGGCTTGCCTTCAAGTGAATTCCATTGTCTACGTACATCGAATCAAAGCGCCCCATCTTTCACAGGGGAACCATGCGAAAGCTATGATCAAATGCGTCTTGACAAGGGTAATGAGATAGAAGCTATGCGTGATACCGCAGTTGAAAATTATAAGGATGCGAAGGCTTCTGGAAACATTGAAGAAATGCTTAAATGGGAGGCTGAAGCGAACAAACAACAGGGACGCCTTTATGACCACTGGGGTACTCCTACCTATGGTCTTCCGCCAAAAGCTCCCGGTATCAGCTGATGACATGCAAATACATCATCTACGTCGCTAAATAAATCCCGGCATTCATCTGTGGCTATAGCAAGCCTTTCAGTAAGCATTAACTGAAATACACCTTTGGGAGGTTGCAGTTAGGTTGTAATTTTACATCGCAAAGTTGTACTAACAGCAACCTCCAAAATTATGACAAATTCAGAATTCCAATATTTACTTATATTTTAAGTTTCTAAAGATAGAAGTTTGAAGTTGGAGCATCTATAATAGTACCTGACCAAATGAAGGTGCTATTATGGAACGACGACAACTGCTTAAGAATGATTCGAGGTTTGGTTATTATGAGGTGACCACCCTGATGAGCCATAATCATGGCGGGGAGAGGGAGGTGTATCGCGCTGAGAGTTACAATACCGGGGAGTTTGTGGCACTGACGGTGTTCAACCTCGAATGCAAACGGTATGAGAGTGATGGTATGGCGCGTAAATGTGTACCGGACTTCATTGAAGAAGTAGCTTTCTTGCGTAGTCGTGGGACATCATCTGTTGGGTTTGCCAAGGTGGTTGACTGCGGTATCACCAAAGTTGGCAAAAACAAACTCCGCTGGATTGCGCAGGAGTTTTGCATCGGGGCTAAGCTTTCAGAGATTCTCAACAAGGAGAAAGTGATTTCGCTGACTAATACGCTAATAATCATCAGCAGATTAAATCGTGCGGTAAGGGAGATCATGCAATTCACTCGCGGGGGAGGTCACTATGGGATATCGATCGATAATGTGCGTGTTGAGTTTGATAAGGATGAGAACGTTGCTGATGTCAAACTAATCGGGCTGACCAATATCGGAGCAAGCTGTCATGGTTCCGTACCGTTTAGCAACGATGAGTGCGATAACCGTTTCCGGGCGCCGGAAACTATCAATGGAGTGTTCTCTCACCTGACTGACATTTACTCGCTTGGTATGGTGATGACCATGATGCTGTGCGGTGTATTGGATGCTGAACTCTCTCCCGAAGGTTTCGACAAAATAGATCCATTGAAATATCGCAAGACATTTATGGACAAGTCAAGGAGATGTCTGTCAGCTTCTCTTAGACTTATTCTTGAACGAGCTACTGATACGAATACACAGAACAGATTCCAGACTGTCGATAAGTTTCAATACTTCCTTAACAAGTTGGTTAAAGGCAATATTTCAACGCAGACTCATGCAGAGAGTCTGACAAGCCATACTTCCAAGTCAAAGAAACGCGATGATGAGACGGACGAAGATTGGTTTGAACGGCTTGACAGGGAGGCTATTCAGAAAGCTCATGCGCATACACGTCATGGACGCAAATGTCTTGTTGATGAAAAAGAAAAGCCGATGGGAGGAGAAGCCATTGTCGGTAGTCTTGATGATGTGGCGGGTATGGATGAGCTTAAGGCAAAATTCCGCAGGAACTTTGTGCAGATCCTCCGCGATCCGCAGATTGCAAAAGCTTACGGTATCTCTCCCTGCAATTGTACGCTGCTCTATGGCCCGCAGGGATGCGGGAAAACTTTCATTGCCGAAAAAGCTGCTCAGGAGTCCGGCCTGAAGTATCGGATTGTGAATCCTTCGGATCTCGGCTCAATATATATCCACGGAGCATAGGAGAAAATTGCAGAGACATTCAGGGAAGCCGAGAAAAATGCCCCTATAATCCTTATCTTCGATGAGTTTGATGCCATCGCACCCAAACGTGACGGAGAATTGAATCCTAATCAGGCAAACGAGGTCAACGAACTGTTGACCCGGCTCAACAACTGCGCTGAGAAAGGAGTCTTTGTTCTCGCTACGACCAACCGGCCGGAACTTATTGATTCTGCAATACTCCGCACGGGAAGAGTGGATGAGATGTATTATGTGTCATTGCCTGATTTAAAGGCGCGGCACGATATATTCGGCATTGAACTGGAGAAACGTCCCTGCAGCGACGATATCGATCTGAACGCTCTTGCAAATGCTACCGAAAACTATACCAGTAGCGATCTTTCCTATATTGTGAAGGAGTCAGCCCGCAGATGCTTCGACGAGACCATCGCCGCCGGTGCGGATGCTCTTATACCGTTGAGCCAAAGTCTCCTTCTTGACGTGATTAAACTCACTCGGCCATCTATATCGCTGACAGAGTTGAAGGCTTTTGAGGAGATGAGGGAACGTATTGAACACCATGTCAACGGCAACCGGCGCCGGCGTATAGGATTTTTTACCAACGGCTGATATAAAAGAGGATTATTCTTACTCTGTCTTAAATGTAGGGGAAACTGATACTTACTTTTCACAATATTAAACACAAACAAAATGGTAAAAGAAAAGACAATTGAAATTCTGTACCGACTCGGATTCGCACCGGAGGAACTGGATGGCGATATGGGTTATCGCTTCGACTATGAGGGCATGAGCCTGATCTATACTGCTGAGGATGACGATGCCGAGAGCATCACATTCCTAATGCCGGGGATATTTGATATATACGAAGATAACCGCGTTAAGGTGCTGGAGGCTATGATTCACTTCTGTGGTGAAATGAAGTTCGTGCAGCCTGTCATTCTTTTCGATTCTGTATGGCTCCAATACCAGCATTTCATGCCGGAGGGCGCCGAACCGACCGAAGAACTGATTGCGCACATGATTCGTGTCCTTGCAATAGCCACTGTGCATTTCCATCGAATTATCAACAACGAAGACTATGACAAGTAAAGAATTAGTAAAACAGGCCTTGGAGAAATGGCATTTCCCGATTCTTCATGAAGATGACAACTTGCTGGCTTTCCGCTATCAGATGAATTACGTAAGCGTCGGCTCTCTCTCAGATGACTACCCCGGTATTTCAGTGAGCCTTAGCAATCTGTTCAAAGTGGAAAATGATAAGGAGATGCGTCTTGCGCTTAAAACGTGCAACGTGTTGAACTTCCGTATGATGCAGGTAAAACTCTATATCGATAATGACGATGACCTCGTGATCGGTGCAGAATTTTTCTACGGGACTGAAGAAGATGTGGAATTTCTCCTTAGCACGGCTCTTCAATCGGTTGTAACTGCCAAAAAACGATTCCTCAGTCAGTATGAGGCCGTGGTAGAGGAGGAGAAGCTTCTTCAGGAACTTAATGGAGACTCCGATAACTGAACAATAACCACCATCTAACTATCAGAATCAATGAAACATAAAATTTCGCTTAAAATGTGGCTATCTGTTTTCTTCGGTGGTATCTGGCAGTTTATCCGTAATATCTTCTCGTGGAAGAACAAGACCCCGTTCTGGCGTGTAATCTGGGCTACTATCACGATTTGTATACTTGCATTTACGTGTATGATCGGATACGCTTTCTATGATGAGTTTTACGGCAGAATTCACCGAAATGACGCCTCTTACGCCACCACCGACCTGAATTCCGACTTCTATTTCTTCAATGCCGGCCCGGGAAAGAGCTATATTGCAGAGCGTGCTACCAATAAGAAAGTCATTAAGGATCTTGACTGGATTGCCCGGTCAGAGGATGGAGATAGTCTTGCAGTATTTGCTCAAAAGGGTAAACGCGGGTTCCTGAGCGTCAGGACTGCTAAAGTCATCATTCCCGCCAAGTATGATGCTGCCTGGTGCTTTAATGATGGAATGGCGGCTGTCTGTGAGGGAGACAGTGTGTTCTTCATTAACCATTCCGGCCAACCTATTTACAATCGCAGGTTCAGACGTGAGAAAGGTCACGACTATATGTATCACGGTAATTATTTTGTCAATAAAGTTGACGGTAAGTATGGCCTGATTGATCGCCTTGGAAATGATGCAACTACGGCAATCTACGAAGATATGTATGTGACGGCCAATAATATGTGGATCATGAAATATGACGGAAAGATGGGTGCGATCAATTCCAAAGGAGCCGTGGTGGTCCCCGCCGGATATGTCGGTATTGAGATTTATCCCGAAGGGGGAATAGTAGTGAGGCTGCCCGACAACTCCAAGAAGAGGCTGGATTACGATGGCAGTGTAACCGATGATTTTGTCTACGATTGTACGTATACGTTAGAATACCTATCCGATGACATTGACAAAGAGGGCAACCGGATAAGAAAACCGGCAAATCTATGGTGTTACGGTTGCAATGGCTATTACGGCCTGATTGACAAGAACGGTCACCCGATTACCCCTCCGGTCTATGATTCAATCGATGCATTCTCTGCTGATCTGTTTGAGTGCCAGATTGATAAAGGTGGGGAACGACTTATCATCAATTCCATAGGACAAAAGGTTAACTAAATCAATTCTATATCTATATACAAACCTTTAAAAAAGCAAATTTTATGGCTATACTCAATCTTGACTACAACGCTCTCTGGGAGAGCATCCGCAGCTGGAGTCGCAAGGCAGGTCGCGCAGCAACACGCCCGGCGCTGCTTATGTGGTATGTGATGCGAAGCAAGGAAACTCCAAGAAAAGACAAATGGGCAATATTCGGCTCATTGGCTTATCTCATCCTTCCTATTGATATTCTCGACGCAAAACGTCTGCCAATAATCGGCTGGCTCGACGAAGTAGCCTCTCTCGCTGTCCTTGTACAGAAAATGTCGAAATATGTCACTCCTGAAATGGAGGCCGGAGCCGATGAGCAGCTCGACAAATGGTTTGACTCCTCTACGGTAATCCCTCCTTCTGGTCCGGAAGGTGCATACTATGTAATTATAGAAAGCTCTAACTTGTAGATCCGGAGAACAAAGAAATATTATCTCATTGGTGTCGTTGTCAAATTGAAGTATTTCATGGATAGGGATGCTGAACTATCCATCTTGTAAGGTGCAAATGTAAAAATGACATTGTAGAATGGTGAACGACGAAAATAATATATTGCGCTTTGTAGAAGCTCAGGAAAATCAATGGGCCGGGTATGATAAAGCCTTGGAAGAAATAAGGTGTGGAAAAAAGATAAGCCACTGGATATGGTATATTTTCCCTCAACCACGCGGTCTCGGGCATAGCCGCCGCTCTCACTTCTACGGCATAGCCTCCAGGAAGGAAGCGGAAGACTATCTTGTCAATCCTGTGTTGGGCCCGCATCTGAGAGAGATAACAGCAGCATTGCTTGATAATAAAGATAAATCCGCTATTGAAATATTAGGTGACATAGACGCTCAGAAAGTAAAGTCATGTATGACTCTTTTTGATTGCATCTCTCCGAATGATATATTTTCCGACGTTCTTGACTCTTTTTATAATGGGGAGCGAGATCAAAATTCGATAATATGAAGATAGTGTTTGTCTGTACGGGTAATGCGTGTCGGTCAGCGGCTGCAGAAGTTGTCATGAAGAAGATGCTGGGAGATGCAGGAGTCCCTGATGTTGACGTGACTTCATGCGGCACAAAGACTCATAACGATCTGAAGCGTGATGAGGTGATGTGCCGCATAGCCGCCGGGCATGGCTATGTGATGGGAGGGATGGCAGTTGAGGCAACGGAAGAGATCCTCAATTCAGCTGATTTGATAATTGTCATGACCGAACGCCACCGTCAAGAAGTGACACGGTTGCTGAAATATGATCACTGGAATCGAATAGTTCGGTTTAATGATTATTGCTTCGGTGAAGCAACGGATCTTCCCGATCCTCACTATCAGACCGAATATGTTTATCGCGCCTGTTTCGCCAAGATAAAACTCGGATGTCAGGAAATCATCAATAAACTGAAGTGATCAACCTATGGAAAAGAAATTCTCTGAAACAACGGTTTCATCAGGCAATATTCACATGGCCGATGACAAGGTGTTCATTGCACTCCATTTCGCTCAGGAAGGAGCACAAGGTCGTATGAGCGTAATCAACGCCCTCGATGTGAATGGCAACCTCTACAAATTCTCATTTGATAGTCTTGCTGAAAATTATATACAATTGGAAACATTGCTGACCCGATTCTTCCCCTTTTTAAGGAATTGGGACTTTGTCACTTTGAGCGGATTGGAACTATTTCATAGTCAAATCTTCGGAAATGACAGTCATAATCCGAAAGTCGAATGTGGATGGGTATCCGGTTATCTTGGCGGAATGAATCACTTGTTCATTCGCACAGACGTCTGCACGCATCTTGCGGAGACTGCCGGTGACCTGGTGCTAATTGACGACCGCAATCCGCTGGGCTCATGGATAGAATGCCTGCGTATAGCCATAATGAGAGGCAACTTAGACGCCTTGCGCGATTAATATTTGCAGATAGGGTTTAAGACTCCATCCACTAAAATTTCTTGATGCCGGGGCGGCGGATTCTTTAGTGGATGGAGCCTTACTTCAACTCGTCATTTCCACGGTTGCAACTTCCGTTGGTATGAAAACTACTGTCT
>CAMWYR010000045.1 GCA_947178505.1 uncultured Muribaculaceae bacterium
AATTTTAGCGGAGTGACCGAGATTCGAACTCGGGATACGCTTTTGGCGTATACACGCTTTCCAGGCGTGCCTCTTCAGCCACTCGAGCACCACTCCATGAGGCTTATAAGCCGATTGTGAGTGCAAAGTTAATGCTTTTCTTTCAATTCGCAATAGGTTTTGACTTTTTTTTATTAATTTTGCGCTCAGGAGGCGCCTCACGTCGCCTGATTGAAGTTATGAACAAGTGTTTTTCCTATGCAGCGGCCGCCCTGCTGGCCATCACGGCCCTCTGCGGCTGCAAAAATGGCAATGACCGCGCTTCGGGCCTCCCCGAAAACTTCGCCACGATCGGCGATGCCGGCAGAGTGCAGTATGTAGCCTCTCGCGTCGCCCCCGACTCGCTCGCGCGCTTCATCATCTACGGCGCACTCGGACGCAACCCGGGCGCACCTATCGATTCGATTGCTATCGCCACAAATTTCGCCTACGAGCGCCTTAAAGGCGACGACCTCGATAAATTCAGCGGCGAATACGATGCCGTCGTCGAGGGTCTTCCGCTCGGCGATAAGATGAAGATTTACAAGCTCGGCGGCAGCGAGGATCCGCAGGGGCTCGGTTACCGCCTCGGCCTCGAATACATGACATCAATCCGCGACGGCAACAAATCGGTGGCCGATATCGAACGCGAACTCAAGGAATTCAAGAAGGTGTGCGGACAGGACACGGCCATGTACCGCCGCTTCCTCATCGGTTTCCGGACGGTGCTCGAAGTTGACCGCGGCACCGACGTCTCCGAGGAAATCTATAATAAATTTGTAAATTATGAAAAAGTTCTCTGATTATAGCGCGCAAATCGAAGCGACACTGCGCAACCTCACCCTCCCCGGCGGCGACCTCGCCGGACTCTACGAACCCATCAGCTACTCTCTTTCCGCCGGGGGCAAGCGCCTCCGTCCGGGCCTCGTGCTCATGGCTGCCGAAGCATTTGGCAACGCCGCCGCGCAGGCCGAAGATGCGGCTGTGGGCCTTGAGATGTTCCATAACTTTACGCTACTCCACGATGACGTGATGGACCGCAGCGAGCTGCGCCGCGGCCGCCAGTCGGTACACGCCCGCTGGGACGTGAACACCGCAATACTTTCCGGCGACACGATGCTCACGCTCGCTACGCAGTGTGTCGCCAAGGTGCCCGACGCGGTGCTCCGCCCCGTGCTTGACGCATTCAACGACATGGCGCTCCGCGTCTACGAAGGCCAGCGTCTTGACATGGACTTCGAGCAGCGCGACAACGTCAGCATTGCCGACTACCTCCGCATGATCTCATGCAAGACCGGCGCGCTCCTCGGCGCATCCGCCCGCATCGGCGCCCTCATCGGAGGCGCTTCCTCCGATGATGCCGCCCTTATGGCCGAATACGGTCTCATGCTCGGCCTCGCGTTTCAGATCCAGGACGACTGGCTCGACGTGTTCGGCGACGCCTCAACGTTTGGCAAACCTATTGGCGGAGACATCAACAACAACAAGAAATCCTACCTCCTGCTCACGGCGATCGGGTCCGATACACCAGAAGCCACTGCCGTGGCCGAGGCCATGAAGCTCCCCGCCGGCGACACGAAGGTGAAGATCGTGACGCGTCTCTATGAGCGCCTCGACATGAGCGCAAAATGCCGCGCCGCCATCCAGCACTATAGCTCGAAGGCCCTCGCCGCGCTCCGCTCCACATCGCTCAGCGACGAGGCCCGCGAGCCCTTCCGCCTGCTTGTCGAGAAACTGACCGGACGCAAGAAATGACCGACACGCACACCCATCTCTACATGCCCGACGTCTATCCCGACGGCGGTGTGGGCGCCGTAGAGCGCGCCATCGCCGCCGGGGTAGGGCGGATGGTATTCCCGTGTGTCAACCTCGAATCGCTCCCCGCGATGAATTCGCTCCACGATCGTTTCCCCGAGGCCACGCGCATCGCGATCGGGCTGCATCCCACCGATCTCACCCCCTCCTGGGAGGCCGACCTCGACCGTATGGAGGAGATGCTTGAGGCCGGAGGTTACGCCGCCGTCGGAGAGACCGGTATAGACTTCTATCACGATCGTTCGATGGGCGACGAACAGCGCCGCGCCTTCGCCCGACAGCTCGGCTGGGCGCAGAAGCATGACCTCCCTGTCATCATCCACTCGCGCGACGGCCTCGACCTGACGCTCGACACCATCGCCGGGCTCCACGGATCTCTCCCAAGGCTCATTTTCCACAGCTTCACCGGCACGACCGCCGACGTCGAACAGATCCGAAGCGTCTGCAATCCATGGTTCGGCATCAACGGCGTCGCCACGTTCAAGAATGCTCCCGCGCTGCGCGAGGCCATCCCCGAAATAGGGCTCGACTCGATCCTGCTTGAGACCGATTCCCCCTGGCTCTCGCCCGCCCCTCACCGCGGCAAGACCAACGAATCGGCGCGCATCCCCCACATCCGCGACTGCGTCGCCGCAACGCTCGGCACGACGCCCGAGGAGGTGGAACGTATAACCGACCGCACCGCCGCTTCTCTTTTCGGCTTTCCCGCCTGACCCCCCTACGGACTCCCCACTAATCACACCATCATGATCTCACAGCCGGTAGCCATATTTCTGCTCGTCCTGATCATCATCTTGCTGGCTCCCACGCTCTTCCGCAGGCTGAAGGTACCCCCGATTGTCGGCATGATCATCGCCGGCATGGCCGTCGGGCCCTACGGTTTCGGGCTGCTCGAGCGCGACGCAAGCTTCAGGATCTTCGGCGAGGTTGGAATCCTCTACATCATGTTTCAGGCTGCTGTCGAGATAGATATGTTCCATCTCAAGCAGCAATACCGGCGCGGCATCATCTTCGGACTGCTGAGCTCCGCGATACCGCTCGTGGCGGGCGTCTTCGGCGCGCGCTACTTCTTCTCAGCCGGCTGGGAGACGTCGCTGCTCATCGCCTCGATGTATGCCTCGCATACGCTCGTGTCATACCCGGTGGTAAGCAAATTCGGCCTGCAGAACTCGCGGAGCGCCGTGATAGCCGTCTGCGGAACGATCGTGGCCGTGATGCTCGCCCTGCTCGTGCTGGCGGCCGTGGTGCAGACCAACGTAGCCGGTGAGTTCGCCCCCTCCGGCATCGTCAGACTGCTGATATTCACCGCTCTCTTCTGCGCCGGCGTTGGCTATGCGTTTCCCTACGTGACGCGGCGCTTCTTTCGTACGAGTCCTGATCCCGTGCCGCAGTTTATCTTCATCCTTGCGCTCGTGTTCGTAGCCTCGCTGATAGCGAGCGTCATCGGCCTTGAGGCCATCCTCGGCGCCTTCTATGCCGGCCTCGTGCTTAACCGCATGATTCCCGGGCGCAGCACGCTGATGAAGAACATCCGCTTCGTCGGCGACTCCATCTTCATTCCCTACTTCCTGATCGGCGTGGGAATGCTCATCAACGTGGGCGTGGTGTTCAAGTCGTGGCAGGTGCTCTGGATGGCCTGTGTGATGACCGGGCTTGCGCTTGGTTCGAAATGGCTTGCGGCGCGCCTCTCAGGGCGCCTTTTCCGGTTCGACCGCGCCGAGACGCGCCTGATGTTCGGCCTCTCCAGCGGCAAGGCCGCCGCGACGATCGCCGCCGTCATGGTGGGCTACAGCCACGGCATGCTCAACGAAGACCTGATGAATAGTGCCGTCGTCATGATACTGCTCTGCTGCGCCGTGGCCTCGATTGTCACCGAGAGCGCCGGCAAGGAGATAAGGATGCAGCTCAAGGCCCGCGAACTGGAGCAAGAGGAGATCGGCACGACCGAGTTCGCGCGGCAGGTAGTGTCGGTAGCCAACCCGCTTACCGCTGAGGGCATCATGAAGATGGCGATAATGATGCGCAACCGTCTCAACACCAACCCCGTGCTTGCGCTCTTCGTGCGCAGTAGCGACGACCGCGGTGCGCGCTCGATGGGCCACACCGCGCTCCAAGCGGCCATCGCCGCCGCCGAGGAACTCGAGGTGCCCGTAAAGCGCAAGGAGCGCTACGACATAAACGTGGCTGCCGCCCTGCGCAACTTTGCCGAGGACAAGGGGGCGACGGAGATTGTGATCGGTCTGCACCGGAAGTCGAACATCGTCGACACGTTCTACGGCGCGCTTGCCGCGCAGCTCGTCGAACTTACCGACAGGATGGTGATAATGTCGCGCTGCTTCATCCCCGTGGGTACGATCACGAAGATTTCGGTCGTTGTGCCCCGCAACGCCGAGTATGAGACCGGTTTCCATCTCTGGGTGACACGCGTCTGCATGCTCGCCTCTAATATCGAGGCCAGGGTGATTTTCAATACCTACGCCCCCACGCGCGAATATATACGCACGGCAATAGCAGAAGACGGCATCGAGGTCGACGCCGCCTTCGAGGTGCTGGATTCCTATGATGATTTCATTCTGCTGAGCAGCGACGTCTCCGACGACGACCTGCTGGTGGTCATTAACGCCCGCAAGGGCTCCATCTCCTATAATTCCGACCTCGAATCAATCCCCGGGTTCCTGAGCCGCTATTTCAGCCGCCACAACCTGATGATGATCTATCCGAAGCAATTCTGAGCCTCTGCGCAACGCAGTGTTCCGAAGCTTCCCTCAGAAGGGGAGGCCCGTGGCGATGTAGCCAATCTTCACATCAGGAGTAAACAGGGCGGCCGACGGCGGGTTGTGGCTGTCGGATATGGCGTCGGCCAGACTGTCGGAGATATTTGTTTCCTCAATGCCGAAGAAGAGGCCGCCGTAGCGCCAGTACCAGATGCCGGAGTCGTCGATTGCCTCCCATTCGGCCGTGACGCCGTCGAGGGCGAGCAGCTCGGTGAAGGGGGCGCCGATCTTCAGGTCGCCGACAGGCGTTGCCACGCCGCGCGAGTCGCCTTCAAGCGCGATGAGGTCGACTTTCCCGTCGAGGAAGTCAAACACCGTGAACTGAGGGATATCCCTCAGCAGGAAAGTGTAGGCCACCGCATCGGGGGTCTCCGTGAGTAGCACGTTGTCGTAGAGCCCCTCCACCGTCACCGGAAGCGACGAAATCGGTTCGCCGACACGCACCGGTCCGATTGAGTCGACCGTGAGGGAGAACACCGAGTCGGCTGCCGCCGTAGCAGCGTTGATCTCCTCCGTCGCTGTGAGCGAATCTGCAGCGGGGCGGCCTGCCTTACCCTTCTTTCCACCGCCGCAGGCGCCGAGGGCAAGCGGGATGAGTGTGAGCGCGAAGTAGATGAAATATTTGTTCATAGTCGTAAGAATTTGCTGAATAAAAATATACGGGGCGCGAAATCAGTTTGCCGCGCGCCGGCCCTTGATGCTGTCAATATAATTGGGGTCGCCCACGACCCATACGATATCATCTGCCTGCAGCACGACATCGGGCGTCGGCATCAGGAATTCCTCGCCGCGCTTTACCTTCACGATCATCGAGCAGAAGTCGTGAAGTAGGTCGGTGTCGCGGAGCGGGCGGTCGATGATCGGCGACTCCTTGCGGAGCTTGATGCTCGTGAGCTGCACGTGGGCCTGTTCGGTGGCCGGCGATTCAAGGGCTGCCTCGTGGGCTTTCTCGATATCATGGTTGAGACGCCGGAGCTGTTCATCGGTACCGATGATGCCGAGCACATCGCCCGGGAACACGCGCGCATCCTTCGACGGCAGCGGCATGTACAGTTCGCCTCGCTGGATGCTCGCCACGCTCACGCCGTAGTCGCGGCGTAGCCCCGAGTCAATAAGGCGGTCGCCCACAAAGGGAGTGTCCGGGCCGATCTCGATATAGGCCTGGTGCATGTCGTCGACGAGATTGTTGTTGACACCCAGGCGCGTGTTCTCACGGATGTTGAGATTGTTGATGAACTTATTCTCCATCGTGCGGTAGCGGCGCATGATGTTGGTGCCCGCAAATGTCAGCACGAGCAGGAAGCAGCCGGCGCCCACAATCCAGCCCATCAGCGACGAATATGCCACCGTCGTGAAATAGACGATGAAAAAGAGCGCGATAAGGTAGCGGATGATCCGCATCGCAATCAGAGGCACATCGTAGAAGGCGGCCGTCTGGTGGAGGCGTATCTTCGCGCTCTTCGGAGTCGAGCTGTAGGTGAGGGCGATCAGGAAGGGGAGCATCGCGACTATCGTGATTATCGTGGCCACGATATGACCTACGCCACCCAGATATTTCTCGGCGAGCGGGAAGACCATCGCCTGCGAGAAGAGGATCTCCGCCAGGAGAATCACTGAATATAGCACGACGCGCCATACATAGCGGCTCAGCACCGCGCGCCATAGGCGCTTCGTTTCTGACGTATCGTAGGTCTGCCCGGAATAGCGGTCGATGAGGAAGCGGAGCGGGGAGGGGAGATGCCGCTCCACGATTGTGGCTGCCGGGTCGGCAAGCTTGATGAAGTAGGGAGTGGTGAAGATGGTGAGCACCGACACCGCCACGATGATCGGGTAGATGCTCGTGTCGAGCACACCGAGGCTCATACCGAGCGAGGCGATGATAAACGAGAACTCACCGATCTGCGTGAGCGTGAAACCGCTCTCGATCGCTACGCGGAGGTTCTGACCCGTCACTAGCATTCCGAGCGAGCCGAAGAGTATCATGCCCGCGATCACTACGGCGGCCAGAAGCAGAATCTGCCACCAGTACTGCACCAGCACCGTCGGGTCGACCATCATGCCGACCGAAATGAAGAACACCGCCCCGAAGAGATTCTTGATCGGAGTGATGAGATGCTCGATGCGCTCTGCCATCACGGTGCCCGCGAGGATCGAGCCCATTACGAATGCGCCCAGTTCGAGCGAGAAGCCGCACATCACGCTGAATATCGCCATACAGAAGCAGAGGCCCATCGACACGACGAGCATTGTCTCATCGTTGAGGAAACGGCGTGCACGCATCAGGAACGATGGCAGCACGTAGACGCCCACAACCACCCAGATGATCAGGAAGAAGGCCAGTTTACCGATGCTGAAGAGTAGCTCCATGCCCTGCACTTCGCCCATCGCCAGCGACGACAGGAGCACGAGCATGAGCACGGCGAAGAGGTCTTCGATGATGAGCACGGCCAGCACGAGCGTGGCGAACTTGCGTTGCCGCATGCCGAGGTCGGACAACGCCTTCATTATGATCGTCGTCGACGACATAGAAATCATACCTCCGAGGAAGATACGGTTGATCATATTGAGCCCAAGCACATAGCCCACGCCGAAACCGGCGAACGTCATGCCCATGATGACTATCAGAGCCGTCACTACGGCCGAACTGCCCGAATTGAACAGTTTGCGGAATGAGAACTCGAGTCCGATCGAGAACATCAGCACCACGATACCGAGGTCGGCCCAGAACGTAATGTTCTCCATATTGCCGATTGACGGAAGATAGACGAACTTAGGGCTTGCGAGGAATCCGGCGAGGATATAGCCCAGCACCACCGGCTGCTTCAGCTTCTTGAAAAGCAGCGTCACGACGGCGCCGAGAAGTAGGATCCAGGCGAGGTCGGCTATGAGGCCGTTGGTGTGGCTTTCGCTACCGTGTCCTTCACCCTGTTCGCTGCCGGGCGCAATTACTTCCTGGATTTGGTTGATCTGAGTCTCGACGGTGGTGGCGGATACGGAGGAATCCTGTGGGGAGATTGGGAGATGAAGCATTAGGATTGAGGAAGGTTAGGGTCGTTGCCGGAGGTGTGCCCGTATTGCTCTCTGGCAGATGCCGGGCTGCGTCGCTCCACAACGTATTGGTTATAATATGAAAGCAGAAGAGTGGTGAGCGGGAGGGCGATGATAAGACCCATGAATCCGAGCAGGCTGCCCCAGATCGAGAGCGCCAGAAGGATTATGGCGGGGTTGAGGCCCATCGCCTTTCCCATGATGCGCGGCGTCAGCACGAGGTCCTGGATGGTCTGCACTACAAGGTAGACTGCCATTGACTCCCAGAAGATCACCCAGTAGCTGCCGCCCGTGTCGGCGCACCACACGAGGCAGAGAATAGCCGTGACCGGCAGCGAGATCAGCTGCAGGTAGGGCACGAGATTCAGGAAGCCGATGAAAAGACCCAGGATCACACCCATCGGCAGGCCGATGATGAGAAAGCCGATCGCAAACAGTAGCCCTACCAGCATCGCGATGATGAACTGGCCGCGGAAGTAACGGTTCATAGAATTCTTGATGTCGCCGACGATCTTGAACACCGGACGGCGATGCTCGGGAGGCACAAGCTGGCGGAAACTGAGGTTAAGCCGCTCGTAGTCGAGCATGATGAAGATTACGTAGAGCACAACTACGAGCCAACTCACCACGCTGGCGATGAGCGCCACTCCCGACGACAGGAAGGCCCACGACGACTGGAGAGTGTTCTTAACGATGGCCTGCCATTCCTCGCGGGAGAGCATCTTGAGCAGCTGGTTGAAATCCACGTTCTCGCGGATAAACGAATGGATTCCCTCCGAGATGTAGGGAATCTTGATCTGCTCCGAAGCGTATGCCCGCACCATCACCGCCATTTCCGCACATTCGTTGACGATATAGGGAATCAGCGCCCACATAAGCAGTCCGGAAATTATGCAGGCCTCAAGCAGCGTCAGCAGCACGGGCACGAAGCGCGTCCGGATGTGAAGAAGCCGCTGATTCCATTTTACCGCGGGCTCCAGGATATAGGCAATGATGCACGCCACAAGAAAGGGGAGGAGCACTCCCTTGAGCACATCAAGCAGATAGATTACGATAAGGATCGAGCAGATGGAGAACAGAATCCTCACCACCCGGTCGAACGTATAGGGACGTCTCTCTTCCATAAGACAAAATTACTTAAAAAATTTGAGATAATGCATCAGAATGCTTAATTTTGTGACATGAATCCAACAAAACCGCTGTGGAAGCGGGCGATGCTCCTCCCGCTATTCATTTTATTTGCATTTCTTCCGGCTCCGGCCGACGCGATTGGTGATTTTGTAGCGAGTCCGGCGATCAATGCGCCGGCTGCCGCCGTATTTATCTGCGACCTTAAGACGGGCGAGGAGATGGCGGCCCATAATATTGACATACCCCTTGTTCCGGCCTCGATCATGAAGAGCGTCACCATTGCCACGCTGCTTGAGAAAGTGGGCCCACGCTACCGCTATCTTACGCCCGTGTACGTGCAGGGCACGGTAAGTGACGGCGTGCTCGACGGCAATCTTGTGGTGAAGGCCTCGGGCGATCCGTCGGTGAATACGCGCCATGCTCCCGGATCGGAAGATATCACAGCCGAGATCTCTGATGCGCTTAAGGCGTTCGGCATTACGCGCATCACGGGGCAGGTGAAGATTGACGAGAGCGGCTTCCCGGGTCCGGCCGTAAATCCGGCGTGGGCTCAGGGCGACCTCCAGCATTCATACGGCACCGGCACGCATGGCTTTAACTTCGAGGATAATGCGTCGGGAAAACGGGCCGTGCATGATCCGGCGGGTGTGTTCCGCACGCGTCTCAAGGCGGCACTTGCTAAGGCGGGTATCACGATCGGCGGCGCGACGGTGAATGTTGACGGGCCGGAGACGATGCTCGGTCAGCATCAGTCGGAGACGATAGACGACGTGATGCGCTCGTGCATGATGCGAAGTGATAACCAGTATGCCGAGGCATTCCTTCGCCTCGTGGGTAAAACCTATGGCAAGGAAGGCTCTACGGCCGAAGGTGCATCGCAACTGATGCGCCATTGGCGCGACCGTAAGGCCAATCTCGACGGGGTGAAGGTGGTCGATGGATCGGGACTCTCCCGATCTAACCGCATAACGGCCCGCTTTATGGCTGATGTGCTTACGAAGATGGCAGGAAATCCCTATTATGCCTCCTTCTTTCCCCTTGCCGGGCAGGAAGGTACGTTACGCAGTTTGCTGAAGACTACTCCACTGGAGGGTAGGATTGCGATGAAGACCGGCTCGATGAACGGGATACAGTGCTACGCCGGCTACAAGCTCGATGATGATTACACGCCGACGCATGTAGTGGTGGTCATGATGAATGATATGGGCAACCGTGCCGCCGCCCGCCGTCAGGTGGAGAGGCTGTTGCTGCGCACGTTTACAAACGAAACTGATATTAATGTATATGACAACGAAACAGATCAACAGGATTAAAGATAAAGTCTATGAGGTGGAGGGTTTGCTCGAACTTCTCCATCTTCGCCCCGAAAAACTTGAGGAGCTGTCGCCGATGATTCTCTCTCGCATCGATGAGGCTCGCGAACTTTTCGTCGCCGGAGTGGCAGTGGAAGTTCCGACGCCGGTAGTGGATGTTGAAGAGCCGGTGGCAACTGAACCCGAGGAGACAATCAGAGTGACTGCGGCCGAGGAGCCGGTTGTAATTGAACCGGATGAGAATATTACAGTTACTGCGGCCGAGGAGCCGGTAATGACGGTTGCCGAGGAGCCCGCGGTAGTCGTGCAGGAGGAGAGAGTGGCCACTGCCGAGTCACAGCCGGGGCGACCGCTGCCGGCATTCTGCCTGAACGACCGTTTCCGTTTCCGTCGTGTGATTTTCGGCGGGAGCGAGGCTGAGTTCAATGCTACGATGCAGCGCGTGAGCCGTATGAAGAATTATGAGGAAGCGGAGGAATTTTTTGTGTCGGACATGTGTCTTGATCCGGCCGATGACGACGTGGCTGATTTCCTCAATATCATCAAAATATACTTCGGACGATGAGTGGGAAATTATCGATTGTGCCCACGCCGGTGGGTAATCTTGAGGATATGACCTTCCGCGCGATACGCACCCTGAAGGAGGCGGATCTTGTGCTCGCCGAGGATACGCGTACGAGTTCGGTTCTTCTCCGCCATTTCGACATACACACGCCGATGCGCAGCCATCATCGCAACAATGAGCATAAGGAGGTGAGGCGCATAGTCGAGGAGATTGAAGGGGGAATGAATGTGGCGCTCGTGTCGGATGCAGGCACTCCGGGTATATCCGATCCCGGATTCATGCTGGCCCGCGCATGTCGCGACGCAGGTGTCGAGGTGGAGTGTCTTCCCGGTCCGACGGCTTTTGTGCCGGCGCTTGTGGCCTCGGGGCTGCCGTGCGACAGATTTGTGTTCGAAGGTTTTCTTCCGCTTAAGAAAGGTCGCGCCACTCGCCTTGCACAGTTGGCTGAGGAGGCGCGAACGGTGGTCATCTATGAGTCGCCGCTCCGGCTTGCACGCACGCTCCGACAGCTTGCCGATGCCTTTGGCGCCGACCGCCCCGCGGCGGTCTGCCGCGAGATTTCCAAACTGCATGAGGAGATACGCCGGGAATCGCTCGGTGAACTTGTCGCGCACTATGAAGCGAACCAGGCTAAAGGAGAAATTGTTATAGTCGTAGCCCCTGCCCCGGGTACACGTGCCGGAAAACCGGAAGGCGATGCGGGGTAGTGAATTAAATTAGCAAACTAAACTTTGAATGTTATGAAAAAAAGCTTAATGTTTTTGGGTATCGGTGCCCTGCTTTTATCTTCTTGTGCCGGTGCCGATCAGAAGAAAATCGATGAGGATTCCATCAGAATCGCTGATCTCACAGCACAATATGACGAGGCTACAACCTTTAACGACTCCCTTATGCTTCTGATGGGGGATATCTATACCGGTCTTGACTCCATCAACACCCAGGAGGGCCTGCTCTATAATATGGGTAACGGCGATGCCGCCGACCGCCGCGCGGAGATCCGCCGCAATCTGTCGACGATCAAGGCTCGTCTGGCTGCCAATAAGCAGCTCCTTGCTTCGATGGAGGCAAAGGTAAAGGCTGCCGGTAATGAAAACAGCGTGCAGGCAAAGACCATCGCGCAGCTCCGCCAGCATATCGAGGCTCAGGATGCAAAGATCGCTCAGCTTGAAAGCGACCTATCTCAGGCTAAGGGTCAGATCGAGACGCTGAATACTCAAGTGGCTGAGACTCAGGAGCAGGTGAAGGTAGAGACCGCAGCGAAGGAAGAGGCTCAGGCCGCTACTATTGCCGCTGAGAATGAAGCCAACACCGTATATTATGCTATCGGTACCAATAAGGAACTCAAGCAGAAAGGCCTGCTTGAGAAGAAGTTCCTCGGCGCTACTAAGGTGCTTAAGGGTGCGTTTGATGCTTCTTACTTCGTAACTGCCGACAAGCGTACGCTCAAGTCAATCCCGACCAATGCGAAGAAGGTGAAGATCTGGACAAACATGCCTGCTGATTCTTATCAGATCGTAGGGGAGAAGGATGGTCCCAAGACCGTGGAGATTACCAATCCCGAGAAGTTCTGGTCGCTTGCCAACCACCTCATTATTCAGATCAACTGATAAATCTCATGCGCTTCCTCTCCGACGGGCCTGACGGGCCTGCCGGAGAGGCGGCTAAATTCTTTCCTGAGAAAGATGAAGGATATCAAGATTAGATTAATAAGCGCGGCTCTTGTCGCGCTTATATTCGTAGGATGCAAGCCAACGGAGAAGAATTATAAGGCCGCCTATGATTCGGCACTGGCTAAGCGCGAGCAGGCTGCAGCCGAGCAGATGCGCCCGGCCAGCGGATTGCTGAGCGACGATGGCCCGACGATGCGTGTCATCGAGGGGGATACGATCTTCGTGACGCGTGAGAGAATCCGGCTTGACAACGGCGAGCGTCCTTCGGGTCAATGGGCAGTAGCAGTCGCACTCTTCAAGATGGATACCAACGCCAAGGCTATAGCCGCAGATCTGCGTGAAGTGTGGCCCGATGCTTCGAATGTGAAGGGAGTGCAAGGGCATCATTATGCGGTGATTTCAACCGTGGAGACCCTCGATTCGGCAAGAAATGCCATCAGAATCTTCAATGACGCGAATCCTTATTGGAATTATATCGGGTTGCCGGGCGCTCCGGTCGTGATCCGTTATTAGTCAACCGAAACTATATCATAATTTTTAAGACTATGAGAAATATCGCTAAATTATTGGGCGCAATGGCTGCAGGAGCGGTTATGGCGCTGGCTCCGGCGAAGAGTGACGCCTGTTCGCGTGTGCTTTATGAGGGCTCCGACTCTCTTTATGTAGTGGCCCGTTCGCTCGACTGGAAGACTCCGATTCCCACTAATCTTTACGTCTATCCCAGAGGGATGAAGAAAGTGAGCACCGACCTGGCGAATCCGATTCGCTGGACTTCGAAATATGGCGCGGTCTATGCTGTGGGATATGATGGTGGCGTCACTGAGGGCATGAATGAGAAGGGCCTCGTGGTGAACGGGCTTTTCTGCAAGGGGACGGTATATAATGATACTGCCGTCACTCAGCCCTACACGATGTCGATGGCCGTGTTTGTAGCCTGGTTGCTTGATAATAATGCGACTGTAGCGGAAGTACGTGAGGCTCTTTCGAACCATAATTTCGATATTCAGGGCGCGACGTTTGACGGAGGTACCGTGTCGGCTCTGCACTGGGGCGCGACCGATGCTACCGGCGAAAGCATTATCTTTGAATTCGATCACGGCAAGATCAATATCTACGAGATGGGCGACTATCTCGCCATGACAAACGACCCGGTCTGGCCCAAGATGACGGCCATTATCGATTATTGGGAAAAGATAGGTGGTAAGAATTTCCTGCCCGGTTCTGTGGCAAGCCCCGACCGTTGTGTGCGGGCTAATTATTTTGCCCATCATGTGGAGAAGACCGCAGATACGGATCTCGGAGTGTCGATAGCGCGAAGCATCCTGCTCAATAGTTCGGTGCCTTATACCTATCTAATTGAGGGCGAGCCGAATCTGAGCAGTACGCAGTGGCGTAGTTATGCTGATACCCGCGACGGCCGCTATTATTTCGATATTGTGACTAATCCCGGTTACTATTACATCGATCTTCAGAAGCTCGATCTCCGTAAGGGGGCATCGGTGCTGAAACTTGATACGTCGAAGACCTCAGATCTCGTCGGCTGTGCCAACGAGCGTCTTGTGAAGTCGGCTCCGTTCACTCCGATGTGGTGATTTCTTCCTGAGCACGCGCAGGCTTGCGGCCGAAAGTCCAGATGGCCGAGAGGCTGATGGCAAATGGCCCGGTGCCTCCGTAGCCGGGGATGAATGAGGGACGGCTCTCGCGGTCGCGCGAGGCATGGAAAAGGAAGTGCCAGCGGGCGCTCCAGCCAAGCGAGAAGGGCCCGACGATCTTCACCTGAAGACCGGCGAGAAGTTCTCCATAAACAGCCGTGGAACGCAACCCGTTGATCGACGTGTGCTGCGTCTCATTCCAGAAGTCGGAGGAGACGGTCACGTCGCGCAGTGAATATGAAAAAGCAGAGAATCCGACCCGGGCTCCCAGAAAGAACTGGTAGTCCGGGTTGCTTTTGTATATGAAATTGTAGTTAGCTCCTATTTTAGCGTATACGGAGGGGGAGACGTGGTAGGTATAGTTAAGCCTGGCGGGAGTCTCATTGGCATAGCCTACTCCGACTTCGAGCGTGGGGAACACCCAGTTGTGAAGTGAGACATTGGCCCAGGCGTCGAAGCTGCCGTAACGTTGCCCGAAAGCCATGAGCACGAGATCGCCGAAATTGACTCCGATGTTAATGCCGTTGTAGAGAGGATAGGTCGGACCCGGTTTCACGGTCTTCACGGTATCGAGCGTGGCAAGGAATCTCACCGGTTCGTCGAGCGGGTTACCGTGCTTATCGTAGTAGTGGAGCACAACCACCGGTTTGTCATCGTCGATATCAACAGGAGTGGAACTCGGACGCGGCGCCGTATGTGCCGGGAGTGCGGGCTTAACCTCAGTGATGGTGTCACTTGGGGCCATGTCCGGGGTGTCAGCATGAAGGTTGCCCCGGACGGCCGCCAGCAGAAGGAAGATTATTGTCAGTCGATTCATTCGGTTCGGAAATAAATGCGAAGATTTTCCCCGCTGGTGTTGTCGATAAATCCTTTCGGACATACCACTGAGTCGATGAGCGTGCCCTGTGTGGAGATGTCGTGGATGTGAAACACATAGCTGACGCCACACTCGGCGCTTGCAAACCGCAGCACACGAGTATAATCGAATGTCACCGTGTCGCGCACCTCTCGCTGTTGTGAGGTGGCAACGAAGACGTATTGCGTGCGGTCTGTATCGATGCGGAATGGCATATACAGTTCCGATATTTGTGCCGTGGTGGGGGAGAGCAGTGAGTCGGTTTCAAGTCCGACGCCCACAACGGCTACTGAATCCGTGGTGACGCTCCGGGCCTGTCCCTCTGCATCGACGGCGTAGAAGCCGGCCGACGGGAGTGCATTCTGGTTCTGTTCGCACGTGTCGGAGCAGCTTGCCAGCATCGGGAGTGCCCATGCCGACAGGATGAGGATGTGGCGGAATTGTCTCATTGATCTTAGCGGCTGAGGCTATCAGAATTCTTCGCTGATAAGATAATTATTACGTTCAGGTGAATTGCGCGTGATCATCTCACCGATGAAGCCGGTGCAGAAAAACTGCACGCCGAGCACCATGAACACCAGCGAGAGGTAGAAATAGACCGACTTGGTGAGATAGAAATGGAATGTCGAGGAATTCATTGACACAATCTTAAGCACCAGCACCGTCACGACGGCAAGAAAACCGATTATGAACATCAGCGAACCGAACAGACCGAAAATATGCATGGGCTTTACGCCGAATTTCGACTGAAACCAGAGCGTGCCAAGGTCGAGATAGCCGTTCACGAAGCGGTCGAGTCCGAACTTGGTCGTGCCGTACTTGCGCGCCTGATGCTGCACGACCTTCTCTCCGATTTTCTTATATCCGGCATTCTTGGCAAGATAGGGGATATAGCGGTGCATATCGCCATAGACTTCAATGTGCTTTACGACATCCTTGCGGTAGGCTTTCAGACCGCAGTTAAAATCGTGGAGATTGCTGATGCCCGACACCTTGCGGGCAGTGGCGTTGAATAGCTTGGTTGGAATCGTTTTCGACAGCGGGTCATACCTCTTTTTCTTCCAGCCCGACACGAGGTCGTAGCCTTCCTCCGTAATCATCCGGAAAAGTTCCGGGATCTCATCCGGGGAGTCCTGCAGATCGGCGTCCATCGTGATCACGACATCCCCTTTCGCGCGGGCGAAGCCCGTATTAAGTGCCGGCGATTTCCCATAATTGCGCGAGAACGCCACTGCATGAATCGCAGGATTGCGCATCGCCAACTGGCGGATAACGTCCATACTGCCGTCGGTCGAACCGTCATTGACAAAAATGATCTCATACGAATAACCATATTCGCCCATTACGCGCTCGATCCACGCCGTGAGTTCCGGGAGAGACTCCTCCTCATTATATAAAGGAATGACTACTGATATATCCATGGTTAAAGAATAGACGCACTAATAAATAGCAAAGATAATTGAAATCCCTGAATTCTCAACAAAAAGAGGGGGCAAACATCCAAAAAAAAACGAAAAAAAGCCCTTCCGGAAAAATAATCCTTCGAAAATTTGGAATTACGCCGAAAAATCACTAATTTTGCATCGCTTTTCGGGATAACCTGACTCAGGATTCCGGAAGCCATAGGATGATTCGCTAGCTCAGCTGGTAGAGCACAACACTTTTAATGTTGGGGTCCTG
>CAMWYR010000046.1 GCA_947178505.1 uncultured Muribaculaceae bacterium
GGATTTCTCATGGCAGACCTGCGCCGACAAACATCTGCGTGTCTATGAGAGCCTATTATGACTAAAGGAATTTTGCGGAATGGAAAAAAATGAGTAATTTTGCGTATGGAAATGACAGTGGAGAAGTCACATAGCACACGCTTTCCCTTTCCGCAGCAGCGACAGGCCCGCGGTAGCAACCGGAGTGTGCTCGGCTCAGGCGCCCGTTCTTAACCAAGAATCGGGCGCCTGCGCGTCTATATCTCTTGCCAGTTACACCAAGATTATTTCTTAACTAATTAGTTCTAAAATATTTATGAAGATGAAAGTTGGAGTCGTGATGGGCTCGGTAAGCGACCTCGAAGTGATGAAGGGCGCATTTGAGATGCTCGACAAGTTCGGCATTGAATATGAGAAGAAAGTGCTCAGCGCTCACCGCACGCCTGCCGCTCTTGAAGCATGGCTCAAAGATGCGCGTCAGCGCGGGTTCGCCGCATTCATCGCCGCTGCAGGAGGCGCCGCTCACCTCGCCGGCGTCGTGGCCGCCAACACTGCCCTACCCGTCATCGGAGTGCCCATCATGTCGAAGGCCCTCCGCGGAATGGACTCGCTCCTCTCTACCGTGCAGATGCCCTCCGGAATCCCCGTGGCCACCGTCGCTATCGACGGCTCTAAGAATGCCGCTCTCCTCGCCATCGAGATCATGGCCGTGACCGACGACTCCCTCCACGATCAGCTCCTCGCTTTCCGCCGCGAACAGGCTGAGAAAATCCTCGCAACTGAAATCTAAACTGCATAATGACAACCAACCGTATTTTTGTCGAAAAGCGCCCTGAATTCCGCGTTGAGGCCGAAAGCCTCCGCAAGGAACTCAACTCCGCGCTCGGACTCGACATCAAAGACCTCCGCCTCGTGTGCGTCTACGACCTCTTCGGCTTCCCCGAAGAGCTTCTGGAGCAGACCCGCTACGGCGTGTTCGGCGAAACGGCCACCGACACCGTGACCGACACCATCGACCTCGGCGACGCCCCCCACGTGGCCGTCGAAGCCCTTCCGGGCCAGTTTGACCAGCGTGCCTCGGCCGCACGCGAATGTGTGCGCCTCGTCAACCCCGACGCCGATGTCGAAATCCTCTCGGCCCGCCTCTACATTTTCGATAAGGGCGTGACTCCCGAGCAGCTCGACCGCATCCGCCATTACCTCATCAACGCCGTAGAATCGCGCGAGAAAAATCTCGACATCCTCGCACTCCCCGAGCATGCCCACGCCCAGCCGGTGGAAGTGCTCGAAGGATTCCGCGATATCACCCCCGAGCAGGCTCCTGCATACGTGCGCGAGGCCGGCCTCGCCATGAACGCCGACGACCTCATGGAGGTGGTGAAATACTTCACCGCCGAGGGCCGCGACCCGTTCGAGACCGAGCTCCGTATCCTCGACACCTACTGGAGCGACCACTGCCGCCACACCACCTTCACATCGCGCCTCACGGGCATCGAAGTGGAGGATTCATTCATCGCCGACGATATCCGCGCCAGCCTTAAGCTCTGGGAGGATATGCGCGCCGACCTCGGCCGCTCGGAGAAGCCCCTCTGCCTGATGGACCTCGCCACAGTCGGCGCCCGCTGGCTCCGCGCCAACGGCAAGCTCGACGACCTCGAGCAGAGCGAGGAAAACAATGCCTGCAGCATCTACGTCGATGTCGATGTCGACGGTAAGCCCGAGAAGTGGCTCCTGCAGTTCAAGAACGAAACCCACAACCACCCGACTGAGATCGAGCCTTTCGGCGGCGCCTCCACTTGCCTCGGCGGCGCTATCCGCGACCCGCTGAGCGGCCGCAGCTACGTCTATCAGGCCATGCGTGTCACCGGTGCCGGCGATATCTGGCAGCCGGTGGAGAATACTCTCGCCGGCAAGCTCCCGCAGCGCGTCATCTCGCGCGGCGCCGCTCACGGATATTCTTCCTACGGCAATCAGATCGGACTGGCCACTACCCACGTGCGCGAGATCTACCACCCCGGTTACGTCGCCAAGCGCCTTGAAGTGGGCGCCGTGGCCGGAGCTGTCCGCGCAGCCGACGTGCGCCGCGAGCGCCCCGCCCCGGGCGATGTCGTGCTGATGTTCGGCGGCCGCACCGGCCGCGACGGCATCGGCGGCGCCACCGGATCATCGAAGGAACACACCGAGCAGTCGCTCGAAATGTGCGGCAGCGAGGTGCAGAAGGGTAATGCCCCTGAAGAAAGAAAGCTCTCGCGCCTCTTCCGCCGCCCGGAGGTGACACGCCTCATCAAGAAATCAAACGACTTCGGAGCCGGCGGCGTCAGCGTCGCAATCGGTGAGCTCACCGACGGCCTCGATATCTATCTCGACCGTGTCACTACGAAATATAACGGCCTGAACGCCACCGAACTCGCCATCTCGGAAAGCCAGGAGCGCATGTCGGCCGTCGTGGAGGCAAAGGATATGGAGGAATTCATGAAATATTGCCATGAGGAGAACATTGAGGTGCGCCACGTGGCCGACGTCACCGACTCGGGCCGCATGCGTCTCTACCGCGACGGCCGCCTCGTGGCCGACCTCAGCCGCGAGTTCATCGACTCGGCGGGCGCTCCCCACTTCGCGAGCGCGCGCATCACGGCCATCGAGGAGAAGAATTCCTTCGAGCGCACTCCCGAGGGCGAAAGTTTCGAGGAGAAGTTCGTGGCCAACCTTCTCGACCCGAACGTAACGTCGCAGCGGGGCCTCATCGAGATGTTCGACTCAACGATCGGTGCCACAACGGTGCTTATGCCCTTCGGAGGCGCCACCAACGGCACCGAAACGCAGGTGAGCGTGCAGAAATTCCCCGTCGGCAACCATTTCACCAACACGGCGAGCATCATGGCGTGGGGATTCGACCCCTACGTGTCGAGCTGGAGCCCCTATCACGGCTCTGCCTACGCCGTGGTCGACGCAATCGCCAAGTCGGTAGCAGCGGGCGCTGATTACAACCGTCTCCGCTTCTCCTATCAGGAATATTTCGAGCGCATGAGCAGCGAGAAAGCCTGGGGCAAACCTCTGGCCGCCCTTCTCGGCACGCTCCGCATGCAGAAGGAGTTCGGACTCGGCTCAATCGGCGGCAAGGACTCGATGAGCGGCACATTCGGCGACCTCAACGTGCCTCCGACACTGATCGCATTCAGCGCCGGTCCGGTCGACGCCCGCGACGTGATCAGCCCCGAATTCAAGGAGGCATCTCACGGCCTCTATCTCCTCCGTCACACCCCGCTTTCCACGGGCATGCCCGACAGCGAGGGGCTGAAGGCGTCGTACGACGCGCTGCATGACGCAATCCGCAGCGGCAACGTTGTGAGCGCATACGCTATCGGCCGCGGAGGCGTGGCCGAGGCCCTCGTGAAGATGTCGCTCGGCAACCGCATCGGTACCGACGTCTCGATCGACGAAAAGGAAATCTTCAATTCGGCCTACGGCTCGATTATCTTCGAGGCCAAGGAGCCTGTCAATATTCCCGGGGTTGAGTTCATCGGCTCCACCACCGCAAATCCCGTAGTGAAGATCAACGCGTATGAATTCCCCATCGACATGCTGGGCGAGAAGGTGCGCGAGCGCTTCAACGAGATCTATCCCGACCGCGCCGCGACAGCGGGCGAGGCCGTGGATGCCTCCTGCACGCGCAAGGCTCCCGTCTACCCGGGCGAGGCTGTGGAGACGCCGGTGGTCTACCTGCCGGTGTTCCCGGGCACGAACTGCGACTACGACATGCAGGCCGCCTTCAGCTCCGCCGGTGCGGAAGTGCGCCTGAGCGTGTTCCGCAATCTGTCGGCGGAGGATATCGCTGCCTCCTGCCGCGAGATGGCCTCCCACATTGACGCCTGCCACATCTTCGCGATCAGCGGCGGATTCTCGGCGGCCGACGAACCCGACGGCTCGGGCAAGTTCATCGCCACGGTGCTCCTCAACGCTGAGGTGCGCGCCGCCATCGAGCGCCTGCAGAAGCGGGGCGGCCTCATCCTGGGCATCTGCAACGGCTTCCAGGCTCTGGTGAAGTCGGGGCTGCTGCCGTTCGGAAAGATCGGCGACGTCACTCCCGATTCGCCGACGCTCTTCCGCAACGACATCAACCGCCATATCTCGCAGATCGCCGTGACGCGTGTGGCCACCACGGCCTCTCCCTGGCTCGACTCGTTCGAGGTGGGCGAGCTCCACTCGATCGCCATGTCGCACGGCGAGGGCAAGTTCACGGCCGACGCCAAGATGGCCGCACGCCTCCTCGAAGGGGGCCAGATCGCATTCCAGTATGCCGATCCGGCCACGGGCCACGCCACGATGGAATCACCCTTCAACCCCAACGGCTCGACACTCGCCATCGAGGGCATCATCTCGCCCGACGGACTCATCCTCGGCAAGATGGGCCACTCCGAGCGCTTCCGCGACGGACTGATGAAGAACGTTGCCGGCAATAAGTCGCAGAATCTCTTTGCGAATGCCGTCAGATATTTCCGCAAAAAAAATTAACCATATACAGCAATGGCAAAAAGTTATGAAGCTTCAGGCGTCAACCTTGAAGCAGGCTATGAGGTAGTGAGCCGCATCAAGAAGCACGTGGCATCGACCACGCGCAAGGGATGCATGGGCGGCATCGGCGCGTTCGGCGGCATGTTCGACCTGGGCTCGTTAGGCTACCGACATCCAATCCTCGTGAGCGGCACCGACGGTGTCGGCACCAAACTGAAGATCGCGTTCGAGCTCGACCGTCACGACACGATCGGTATCGACGCTGTGGCAATGTGCGTCAACGACGTGCTGGCGCAGGGCGCCGAGCCTCTTCTCTTCCTCGACTATGTGGCCGTGGGCCACAACCGTCCGGAGGTGGTGGAGGCGATCGTGGCCGGCGTGGCCGAGGGCTGCCGTCAGGCAGGCTGCGCGCTCGTCGGCGGTGAGACTGCCGAGATGCCGGGCATGTATGCGCCGGAAGATTATGATATCGCGGGCTTCACCGTGGGCGCCGTGGAGAAGGATCGCCTCATCGACGGCTCGAAGGTAGCCGCCGGCGACGTTCTCGTAGGCCTCCCCTCAACGGGCGTGCATTCCAACGGTTTCTCGCTCGTGCGCAAGATTGTGAAGGATGCCGCCCTCGACCTCAATAAGAAATATGAGGAGACGGGCGATCAGACTCTCGGCGAGATGCTGCTCACGCCGACGAAGATCTACGTGCGCCCGGTGCTCGACCTGATGAAGGAGGTCGACGTTCACGGCGTGGCTCACATCACAGGCGGCGGCTTCGACGAGAATATCCCCCGCATCCTTGGCGACGGCCTCGGCGTGGAGATCAAGGAGGGCTCGTGGAAGATCCTTCCGGTGTTCGAACTCCTCCGCAAGTATGGCAATCTGCCGCGCCGCGAGATGTTCAACATCTTCAACATGGGCATCGGCATGGTGATCGCCGTCTCCGAGGCTGAGGCTGAGAAGGCGGTTGAGTCACTCCGCCGCTCGGGCATCGACGCGTCGGTGATCGGTCGCGTTGTCGAGGGCGAGGGCGTGACGCTGGTCGACTGAGCCCCCGATATTCATTCTATTAAGCATAAAAACAGGTAAAATATAATAATGAAGGCTTTAATAAGCGTAAGCGACAAGACGGGCGTTGTGGAATTCGCCACAGCGCTCAAGGAAATGGGTTGGGAAATCATCGCTACCGGGGGCACCAAGAAGATGCTTCTCGACAGCGGGCTGGAAGTGACCGGCATCAGCGAGATCACGGGCTTCCCGGAAATCTGCGGTGGCCGCGTCAAGACGCTCCATCCGAAGGTGCACGGCGCCCTGCTGGGACGCCGCGAACTGGAGAGCGACATGCAGCAGCTTGCCGAGAACGGCATCGGTCTGATCGACCTGGTCTGCGTGAATCTCTATCCCTTCGAGGCCACGGTGGCTAAGCCCGACGTGACCCTTGAGGATGCTATCGAGCACATCGACATAGGGGGCCCCTCGATGCTCCGTTCGGCAGCGAAAAACTGCAAGAGCGTCACCGTGGTGTGCGAACCGGCCGACTACGCTATGATCATCGATGAGATCCGCGCCAACGGCAACACTACCGAGCCTACCCGCCTCCGTCTTTCTGCGAAGGCCTACACCCACACCGCGCTCTACGACAGCCATATCGCCGAGTATATGCGCCGCGTGGCCGGCCTCCCGGAGAAGCTTTTCCTGGCTTTCGACGAGGTGCAGCCGCTCCGTTATGGTGAGAACCCCCACCAGGCGGCTAAGTTCTACCGCACGGCCGACGAGTATTCCTACAGCGTGGCTACGGCCCGCCAGCTCCAGGGCAAGGAACTCTCCTACAATAATATCCAGGATGCCAACGCGGCGCTCGAGATCGTGGCCGAGTTCAGCGATCCGTTCTGCGTGGGCCTGAAGCACATGAACCCCTGCGGCGCAGCCGTGGGTGCCGACGTGCTCGATGCCTGGACCCGCGCCTACGAGGCCGACAAGGTGAGCATCTACGGCGGTATCGTGGCCTTCAACCGTGAGGTCAATGAGGAGACGGCGCTCGCCATGAAGCCGATCTTCCTTGAGATCGTTATGGCTCCGGGCTTCACGCCCGAAGCGCTCGAGGTCTTCTCGAAGAAGAAGAATCTCCGCGTGCTGGAGGTGAAGATGGAGAAGCAGGGCGAGAAGCGCCCGCGCTACGTGGGCGTCACTGGCGGTCTGCTCGTGCAGGATGCCGACACGGAATGCCTCGACATCACCGACGCTATGTGCGTCACGGAGCGTCACCCCTCCGCTCGCGAACTTGCCGACATGGATTTCGGCTGGAAGATCTGCAAGCATGTGAAGTCGAATGCGATTGTTGTGGTTAAGGATGGCGCAACGCTCGGCGTGGGCGCCGGCCAGATGAACCGCGTGGGCTCTGCCACCATCGCCCTCGAGGAGGCGAAGGCAGCGGGCGCTACGGAGGGTCTCGTGCTCTGCTCCGACGGCTTCCTCCCCTTCGACGACACCGTTGAGCAGGCTGCCCGCTACGGCGTGACTGCGATCGTGCAGCCGGGCGGCAGCATCCGCGATGAAGATTCGGTGAAGAAGGCCAATGAGAAAGGTATCGCGATGCTCTTCACGGGCATGCGCCATTTCAAACATTGATAACCGACGGAAAAGATGTCAGGAAAAGTACTCGTAGTGGGAGGCGGCGGCCGCTGCCATGCGATAGTCGACGCTCTGTCGCGTTCGCCCCGCGTATCAAAGATATATTCAGCTCCGGGCAACGGCGGCATCTCGGCTCAGGCCGAGATCGTGCCGGTGCCGGTGAGCGACGTTGAAGCGCTGCTGAAGTTTGCCAAGGAGGAGGGCATCGATCTGACGATCGTGGGCCCGGAGGCCTCGCTGGCTCTGGGCATCGTGGATGCCTTCCGCAAGGAGGGCCTCCGCATCTTCGGCCCGACGAAGGCTGCGGCGCGCATCGAGAGTTCGAAGGAGTATGCCAAGGATCTTATGGCTCGCCATAACATTCCGACGGCGGCCTACCGCACGTTCGACAACTTTGACGAGGCGCTCGCCTACGTGAAGGCAGGTCCGATTCCGGTGGTGATCAAGTATGATGGTCTTGCCGCCGGCAAGGGTGTAGTCGTGGCGCTGACGCTTAAGGAGGCTGAGGATGCCCTGCGCGACATGCTGCTCGACGAGACGTTCGGCAAGGGGCGCGTGGTGATCGAGGAATTCCTCGATGGCCCGGAGTTCTCGTTCATGTGCCTGGTCAACGGCGGGAAGGTCTATCCGCTGGCAATCGCGCGCGACCATAAGCGTGCCTACGACCACGACATGGGCCCCAACACGGGTGGTATGGGCGCATATTCGCCGGTGCCGTTCGTGACCGACGAGATCCGTCAGACAGCACTCGACACCATTCTTCAGCCGGTAGCCGACGCGATGGTCGAGGAGGGAGTGCCCTTCACGGGCGTGCTCTACGGCGGCCTGATCCTTCACAATGGCACTCCGAAGGTGATCGAGTTCAACGCTCGCTTCGGCGACCCGGAGACGGAGGTTGTGCTTCCGCGTCTGGCAAGCGATTTCTACGAACTGATCGATGCCGCTGTCGACGGGCGCGACTTCACGCCTGAATGGCGTCCGGAGTCGGTGCTTGGCGTAGTGATTGCCGCCGAGGGCTACCCGGGCAAGTATGAGAAAGGCCATGCGCTCCGCGGTCTTGAGAATATCAGTTCGCCGGTCTATCATATGGGCACGGTGGTTCGCGAGGGCGAAGTCCTCAATGCCGGCGGCCGCGTGCTGATGGTGCTGGGCGAGGGCAAGACGCTTGCCGAGGCCCGCAAGGAGGCCTATAAGGCTGTCGGCAAGGTAGAGGGCAACGGATTCTTCCACCGCAGCGATATCGGCGCACGCGAGGCATGACCCGCGTCGCCCTGACTGTTATAAAAATTTCGTAAAGCTATGCAAGAAGCTAAAATCATAAGCGGCAAGGATCTGGCCCGTAAAATCAAGGAGGATATCGCGGCGAAGGTGCCGGGGCTCGTTGAGAAGTATGGCCGCGCGCCGCATCTGGCCGTGATTCTCGTGGGTGAGGATCCCGCAAGCCAGTCTTACGTGAAATCAAAGGGCAAGGATGCCGAGCAGGTGGGCTATAAGAGCACCACTATCCGTCTACCGGAGGAGACTTCGGAGGCAGCGCTTCTCGAGATCATCGCCGACCTTAACGCCGACGAGGATGTCGACGGCATCCTGGTGCAGCTGCCTGTGCCGAAGCATATCGATGAAGACCGCGTGATCGAGGCGATCTCGAAGGAGAAGGATGTGGATGGCTTCCACCCGGCCAACGTCGCGGCTCTCTGGCAGAAGCGTCCGTGCGTGTATCCCTGCACGCCGAAGGGCGTGATCCGCATGCTCGATGAGGCGGGTGTCGATATCGCCGGAAAGCGCGCCGTGGTGATCGGCCGCAGCAATATCGTGGGCCTTCCGATGGCGAAGATGCTGCTCGACCGCAACGCGACGGTGACTGTCGCTCATAGCCGCACGGCCGATCTTCCGGCCGTGACTCGCGAGGCTGATATCCTCGTGGCTGCCGTAGGCCGCCTCCGCATGGTGACGGAGGATATGGTGGCCCCGGGCGCCGTCGTGATCGACGTGGGTGTCAACCGCGACCCCGCGACGGGCAAACTGGCCGGCGATGTGGATTATGACAACGTGTGCCGCAAGGCATCGGTGATCACGCCCGTGCCGGGCGGCGTAGGCCCGATGACGCGCGCATGCCTGATGGAGAACACGCTGGAGTGCTATCTCCGCAAGATGGAAAAGGCCGACTGATTTCCGGCTGTATAAAAACTGAATAAATCATGATTGAAAGATATTCCCTCCCCCGGATGCGAGCCATCTGGACAGAAGAAAATAAATTCAACGCCTACCTGAAGGTCGAGATTCTTGCGGCTGAGGCGTGGCGTGAGCTGGGCGTTGTGCCGGCGGAAGATATTGACAAGCTGTGGGCAAATGCGACATTCAATATCGACCGCATCAAGGAAATCGAGTTGCAGACGCGCCATGACATCGTGGCGTTCACGCGCGCGGTGAGCGAATCGCTCGGAGAGGAGCGCAAGTGGGTGCATTATGGCCTGACGTCGACCGATGTTGTCGACACAGCCAACGGCTACCTGCTGAAGCAGGCGAATGATATCCTGCGCGCCGACCTCGTGGAATTCACCGACATGCTCCGCCGCCAGGCGCTGAAGTATAAGTATGTGCCCTGTATCGGCCGCACGCACGGCATCCACGCCGACATCACGTCGTTCGGGCTGAAGTGGGTGCTCTGGCATGCTGAGATGCAGCGCAACATCAAGCGCTTCGACGAGGCTGCGCGGGGCGTCGAGGTGGGCAAGATCTCGGGCGCTGTGGGCAATTTCGCCAATATCCCACCGTTCGTGCAGGATTATGTGTGCGAGAAGCTCGGCATATCGAGCGCCGACGTGTCGACGCAGGTGATCCAGCGCGACCGCCACGCCTATTATCTGGCCACGATCGCCCTTATCGGCGCCTCGATCGAGCAGATGGCCACAGAGATCCGCGGCCTTCAGCGCACGGAGGTGCACGAGGTGGAGGAAGCGTTCGGCAAGGGCCAGAAGGGTTCGAGCGCGATGCCTCACAAGCGCAATCCGATCGGATCGGAGAATATGTGCGGCTGCGCGCGCGTGCTGCGCGGCTATATGGCCACGGCTTATGAGAATGTGGCTCTCTGGCATGAGCGCGACATCTCGCATTCGGCCACTGAACGCATCATCCTCCCCGACGCGACGATGCTGCTCGACTATATGCTCAACCGCATGGGCAACATCCTCGGCAACCTCACCGTGTTCGAGGATAAGATGAAGGCCGATATCTACCTGACCAATGGCGTGATCTTCGCGCAGCGCGTGATGAACGCGCTGATCGCCAAGGGCTTCGCGCGCGAGCAGGCCTACGACACGGTGCAGCCCGTGGCGATGGCGGCGATGGCGCAGGGAGCCCCCTATATCGATCTGCTCCGTCAGAACGATGTGATCAAGGCCAACCTCACCGACAAGGAACTCGAAGACTGCTTCACGCTCGATTATTATATGAAGAACGTGGATTATATCTTCGAGCGCAACGGCATCCGTGAATAAAGAGGCGGCGCGCGCGGTTCCGCGTGCGCCCGCTCAGTCTATATAAGAATATTAATCTACTGCATATATGTCAGAAACTCTTGTTGTAGTCGGCTCCCAGTGGGGAGACGAAGGCAAAGGCAAAATCACAGACTATTTTGCAACGCGCGCCGACATGGTGGTGCGCTATCAGGGTGGCAACAACGCAGGCCACACGGTGATGTTCGATGGCAACAAGTATTCGCTTCAGAGCATCCCTTCGGGCATCTTCAACCCGAAGACAGTCAACATCATGGGCAACGGTATGGTGGTCAACCCGGTGTCGGTCGTGGCGGAGCTTGAGAAGCTTCACGCGCGCGGCATCACCGACTATCAGCTCTTTATCTCGACACGCGCTGCGATGGTGATGCCCTGGCATCCGATGCTCGACGGCGCCTATGAGGAAAAGAAGGGGGCGGCGCTCATCGGCACGACGAAGAAGGGGATCGGTCCGGCCTATTCGGATAAGTACAGCCGCACGGGCCTCCGCATCGGCGATCTGCTGGAGCCTGAATATTTCCGCAAGCGCCTGGAGGCAGCGCTGGAGGTGAAGAATATGGAGCTCGAGATGCTCGGTCTGGAGCCGCTCAGCGTTGAGGCGGTGTATGATGAGTATATGGCTCTGGCCGAGAAACTCCGTCCGATGATCACGGACACGTCGCGTCTTGTGAACGACGCTCTGCGCAGCGCCGACAAGCGCGTGCTTTTCGAGGGGGCGCAGGGCATGATGCTCTGCATCGACCATGGCACGTATCCTTTCGTGACGTCGAGCAGCCCGTCGGCTGCGTCGGTGCCTGTGGGTGCCGGCATCGCGCCGAAATGGATTGACACGGTGGTGGGCGTTGCGAAGGCTTACTGCACGCGTGTAGGCTCGGGCCCCTTCCCGACCGAACTCTTCGACGAGATCGGCGACGGCATCCGCGAGCGCGGCCATGAGTATGGCACGGTGACGGGTCGTCCGCGCCGCATTGGTTGGTTTGACGCTGTGGTGGGCCGCTATACGGCCGAACTGGCGGGCATTACCGACTGGGCAGTGATGCTTCTCGACGTGCTCACGGGCCTCGACACGATCAAGATCTGCGTGGCCTACGATCTCGACGGCGAACTCATCCAGAGCCCTCCCTGCACGATCGAGTCGCTCTCGCGCTGCAAGCCGGTCTATATCGAGATGCCGGGCTGGAAGGAGGATATCACGGGCATCCGTGACTTCGACAAGCTTCCGGAGAACGCGAAGGCTTACGTGCGCAAGCTGGAGGAAGTGACCGGCACGCCTGTCGGCATGATCTCCGTCGGTCCCGACCGCGAGCAGACAATTATCGTCAACCCCGAACTCAACAAATTCTAAGCATTATGTCGTTTATTTCAGATAAAATCACTCAGGAAGGCATCACGTTCGACGACGTGCTGCTTATCCCGGCATTCTCGAACGTAACTCCCGACAAGGTGACGCTCGGCACGCGCTTCTCGCGCAATATCCGTCTTAACATCCCGGTCGTATCAGCGGCGATGGACACCGTGACCGAGGCCCCGATGGCTATCGCGGTTGCCCGCGAGGGTGGTATCGGCGTGATTCATAAGAATATGACCATCGCGCAGCAGGCTGAGCAGGTGCGCAAGGTGAAGCGTGCGGATTCGGGCCTTATCTACGATCCGGTGACTATCACGAAGGATCAGACCGTGGCCGACGCGCTTCGCCTGATGAAGGAGAATAAGATCGGCGGTATTCCGGTAATCGACGGGGAGCGCCATCTTATCGGCATCCTCACCAACCGCGACCTCCGTTTCCAGAAGGATATGACGCTTCCGGTGAGCGACGTTATGACGTCGGAGAATCTGGTGACCACGCGCAACGCCGACCTTGATGAGGCGGCGCATATCCTTCTTGAGAATAAGATCGAGAAGCTTCCGGTGGTGGATGAGGAGAATCATCTGGTAGGGCTGATCACCTACCGCGACATCACGAAGATCAGCGAGTATCCGAACGCATGCAAGGACTCGAAGGGACGCCTGCGCGTTGCTGCCGGCATCGGCGTGACGAAGGATGCGCTCGACCGCGTTGCAGCGCTTGTTGAGAATGGCGTTGACGCTGTCGTGATCGACACGGCGCATGGCCATTCGGCCAACGTGGTGCGCACGCTGAAGGCTGTAAAGGAGGCATATCCGCAGATCGACGTGGTGGTGGGCAACATCGCCACTGCCGAGGCTGCCGAGTTCCTTGTGGAGAATGGTGCCGACGGCATCAAGGTGGGCATCGGCCCGGGCTCGATCTGCACGACGCGTATCGTGGCGGGTGTGGGCGTGCCGCAGCTGACGGCGATCTACGACGCCGCGCAGGCCGCGCATAAGTATGATGTGCCGGTGATTGCCGATGGCGGTCTCCGCTATTCGGGTGATGTTGTGAAGGCGCTCGCCGCCGGCGGCGACTGCGTGATGATGGGTTCGATGCTCGCCGGCGTGGAGGAATCTCCGGGCGAGACGATCATCTACAATGGCCGTAAGTTCAAGTCTTACCGCGGCATGGGGTCGGTTGAGGCCATGCAGGCCGGTTCGAAAGACCGTTATTTCCAGGGCGACCAGCTCGACACGAATAAGTTCGTGCCGGAGGGTATCGTGGCGCGCGTGCCGTATAAGGGCACTGCCGGCGAGACTATCTACCAGCTCATCGGCGGTCTCCGCTCGGGCATGGGCTATTGCGGCGCACCGGATATTGAGGCACTCCACAACGCGAAATTCGTGCGCATCACGTCGGCCGGCGTGAAGGAGAATCACCCCCACGACGTGACGATCACGAAGGAGGCACCGAATTATTCTCCCGGCAACTGATCGGGCGCGGTTAATGATTGATTAAACTGATTTTTCAAATGGAAAAGATATTAATTCTGGATTTCGGATCCCAGTATACGCAGTTGATCGCGCGCCGCGTGCGCGAGCTTAACGTATATTGCGAGATTCATCCGTTCAACAAGATGCCGGAGATCGACGCCGACGTGAAGGGAGTGATCCTTTCGGGGAGCCCGGCGTCGGTGCGCGATGAGAATGCTCCGCGCCCCGACCTGAGCGCTATCAAGGGGCGTCTGCCCCTGCTGGGCGTCTGCTATGGCGCGCAGTATCTGGCGATGGCCTATGGCGGCGAGGTCGAAGGAGCGCCGAGCCGCGAGTATGGCCGCTCTATGCTGACGGTAGTTGCGCCGGAAGATCCGCTGATGCATGGTCTCCCCTCCCCCACGCAGGTGTGGATGTCGCATGGCGACACGATCACGAGCGTGCCGGCTAATTATGAGATCATAGGTTCGACGGAGCATGTGCGCGTTGCCGCCTATCATATCGGGGGCGAGATGACGTGGGGCATTCAGTTCCATCCGGAAGTGTTCCACTCTACCGACGGCCCGAAACTGCTGAGCAATTTCGTGATGGATATCTGCGGCTGCTCGGGCACGTGGAGCCCGGCGTCGTTCATCGACTCGACGGTAGCCGAACTGAAGGAGAAGCTTGGCGACGACAAGGTGATCCTGGGTCTGTCGGGCGGTGTCGATTCGACGGTGGCAGCCGTGCTGCTCAATAAGGCTATCGGTAAGAATCTCTACTGTATCTTCGTCAACAACGGCCTGCTGCGTGCGGGCGAGTTTGATGATGTGCTGGCCTCCTACCGCGGTATGGGGCTGAATGTGACGGGTGTCGACGCGAGCGAGCGTTTCTATGCCGACCTGAAGGGCGTGACCGATCCGGAACAGAAGCGCAAGATCATCGGCCGCGACTTTGTGGAGGTGTTCAATGAGGAGGCGAAGAAGGTTGAGGGCGCGCGCTGGCTTGGCCAGGGCACGATCTACCCCGACGTGATCGAGAGCTGCTCGGTGAAGGGCCCGTCGGCGACTATCAAGTCGCATCATAATGTGGGGGGCCTCCCTGAGGAGATGAATCTGAAGGTTGTCGAGCCGCTTCGCCTGCTCTTCAAGGACGAAGTGCGCCGCGTTGGGCGCGCGCTGGGCATTGACGCCGCGCTGCTGGGCCGTCACCCGTTCCCGGGGCCGGGCCTCGGCATCCGTATCCTCGGAGAGGTTACGGGGGAGAAGGTGCGGATTCTTCAGCAGGCGGATAAGATCTTCATCGACAACCTGCGCGAATCGGGCTGGTACGATAAGGTATGGCAGGCAGGCGTGATGCTGCTGCCGGTGCAGAGTGTCGGCGTGATGGGCGACGAGCGCACCTACGAGAGTTGCTGCGCGCTTCGCGCCGTGATCTCGACCGACGGTATGACCGCCGACTGGGTGCATCTCCCCTACGAGCTCCTCGCCAAGGTAAGCAATGAGATCATAAACAAAGTGCGCGGCATCAACCGCGTCGTCTACGACATCTCCTCCAAGCCGCCGGCCACAATCGAGTGGGAGTGATTCCCCCGGCGAAGCCCCAAAAAGGCGCCTGCATCGCAATGCAGGCGCTTTTTTCGCGCGCCAAGCAAGCGAAGCG
>CAMWYR010000047.1 GCA_947178505.1 uncultured Muribaculaceae bacterium
TGCTGAAGGGTAGCGAACTTATTTGCCGGCATAAGAGCCACGTGCAGGATCCCTATTCATTCCGCTGCATTCCACAGGTGCATGGCGCGGTGAAGGATGCAATGATTCACGTCACCGATGTGCTTCATATTGAGATTAATTCAGTTACTGACAACCCGACTGTCTTCCCGGATGAGGATATGGTTGTATCGGGCGGTAATTTCCATGGCGAACCCCTCGCACTTGCTTTCGATTATATGGGCGTTGCACTCCATGAGCTCGGTAATATCTCGGAGCGCCGCGTGGCGCAACTGATTCTTGGCAAGCGCGGTTTGCCGGAGTTTCTTGTGGCACATCCGGGTCTCAACTCAGGGTTCATGATTCCTCAGTATGCGGCTGCATCGATGGTGAGTCAGAATAAGATGTATGCGTGGCCCGCTTCATGCGATTCTATCGTTAGCTCGAACGGTCAGGAAGATCTCGTGTCGATGGGTGCCAATTCCGCGACAAAACTTCATAAGATCATCGATAACTTGCGCTATATAGCTGCGATTGAGCTTATGAACGCTGCTCAGGGCATTGATTTCCGTCGTCCGGCCAGATCTTCTGATTATATTGAAAACGTAATGAAGGAATATCGTAAGCATGTGCCCTTCGTTGAGGAAGATGTTGTGATGGAGGAATATATCGCGAAGACTATGGACTTCCTGAATAATTTTGATATCGACCTGGAAGAAGTCATTTCCGAATGATGACTGAAACTTTCAAGGTCGCCTATAATCCGGATTTCCGGTCGGAGAAATTCTCCGGCCGGAGTCTCCCGGTTGAGATAATCGACCGGCTGAAGAGTGAGGTAACGTTTATGAATACCCACGAGGCAGGGCTTAGGCTTCAGGCTATCTTTAATCATCCGGAGCCATTTGGCGGTTTCCTCGCATTATTTCACGGATTGCGAAGAGTCGCGGACTATCTTGCCGTAGTTATTGACCCGAATTTCCCTTTCGCTGAAGAGAGGGGGGCTTTCTGCGCTACGCAATTCATGCTTTGTGCGAATAAAGCAGGACTCGCCACGCGGATCGTGACAAAAGGCGTTTCCGAAGCCGATCTGAAGATAGGGCGTAAGGTCTATGAGAAGATGATTATGTTAGTGGCATTCGGTTATCCTGATACCCCGCTGCAGTTACCTCCGGAAGTGTTTGTGAGGAGGGGGGATTCGGTGGAGAAGGTAACGCTCGCTCTTGCATCTGTTGATAGTGAAGTCAGTGTCAAGGCTTCGGTAGAGAATTATCATAAATCTGCCTGTAACCTTGGTGCGGTTAAGGCACGGTATGCAGAAATGCATCCCGGTGTCTGGGAATGGGGTAATGATGCCCCTTTCTTAAATTACTAAAACAGACCTTATCCAGATAACTTGAGATCAGAGAAGTTTAAGGCACGATCTCTAAAATCTTAACTAAATGAAAGAGAAAGACAGTCTGTCAGAATTGATGGGGGAGTTGCCCATGGAATTGCAATTGCGCATGAAGATGTCAATGGCAATAGCGGCAAGGATAGAGCAACTAATGGTGGCGGCCGGCTACACGAAGAAGCAGTTCGCAGAAGAACTCGGTCGTCGTCCGAGCGAAGTCACAAAGTGGCTCAGCGGACAGCATAATTTCACGGTTGCGACTCTTGCTAAACTGGCGGCCTTCTTCGATCAGCCGATCATCAAGGTTGTCAGCGACGACGGTCAGTTGCAAGAAGGATGAATCGGCATGCTGAGCCATGACCGATAGTTTTCTCCGAGATCACCGACGGCGCGACGCCAGAATTCTTGACCTGTGCCGGTTAGAAGAAGGTCGGCTTTCGGCGATGAATTAACTGCCCAGCTGTTTTCCAAGATTTCTTTGGTGAGCTGATCAGTGCCCCACCCGGCATAACCGACATATATCCTCATCACTCCCTCCGTAGGCTTACCGCTTTCCACGTAATCAAGCAGTTGTTGCATATCGCCCCCGCAATACAATCCCGGGCAGATTTCTACGCTGTCCCTTATGCCCTCAAGCCGGTGGAGCAGAAACATCTGGGTCATCTCTACCGGACCGCCTGAACATAAATTCATATCTGAATCCTCTGGCCAACCTTCTATAACGTTTTTCACCGGAAGTTCCAGTTCGAGATTTAGAATCAGACCCAAATGGGTGTCATCACTTCCCCTTTCGAGCAGAAGTATTACCGATCGGGCGAAAATACTATCGGCCGACATTGGCGACGCAATCAGAAGCATACCTCCCGAAGGATTTGTCTCGCTCGGGGGAATATTAAGAAATTTATCTATATTTATATTGTCGTTATTCATTTTATCCATATTTCTTGACTTTGGATTTAATAGCTTTCAGAGAATTATTCTACCAAGTCAGCATTTTAAATGTTTTGTATAATAAAGCAGGTCAAACGTCTGCGCACCTAACATCATCCAGTCGGAGAGACACCCTTCCCTGATGTAGCCGAGCTGCTCAAACAGACGGATGCTCCCGGTATTCGACGCACATATCTTTGCGGCAAGAATCCTGAGATTAAGAAGCTGAAGGCAGTATGGCTCAAGCAGGAGCAGAGCTTCCGACGCGTAATTTTTACCTCTCATATCCCGGCAGATATAGATGGCTGTGTAGGCCGTGCGGTTAACAGCATCAATATCATATAAATCAACTAAACCAATTGCCTTGCATTCAGTTTCATTATCGGCCGGAGTCAATTCGACTATAAGCCGTAGTTGGCCTGAGCGTATCGGATCGGCGTCGTAGGTTTCTGCATATTGCTTCAGATTATTATGCGAGAAAGGCGCCCGGATTCCGTTTTCAGCCCATTGAGAGGAGTCTGTTTCCCATAGCCACATCAGGTCGGCATCAGCCGGTTCAACAGCCCGGAGTCGAAGTATAGAGGATTGCAGATACATTGACACTATCTATTTAGCGAAGGGAGTGCGGTTGAGGATCGAACGCCCTAACGTGAGCTCGTCGGTATATTCCAGTTCGTTGCCGATACTGATACCCCGGGCGAGCACTGATACTTCTACCGGCAGCCCGTTAAGTTTCCGGTAAATATAGAAATTGGTGGTGTCCCCCTCCATCGTAGGGCTGAGCGCTAGAATCACTTCCTTCACACCTTCATCCTTCACGCGGTTGACGAGGCTCTCGATCTCCAGATCGGAAGGAGCCACACCCTCAAGGGGGGAAATGAGTCCGCCAAGCACGTGGTAGACGCCCGAGTGTTCGTGCGTGCGTTCGATGGTGATTACATCCTTTACATTCTCCACCACGCACACCACCGAGTGGTCGCGGTGATTGTCGTTGCAAATCGAGCAGACACCTCCTTCGCTGATATTATGACACACGGGGCAATAAGCGATTCCCTTACGCATTTCCACAATTGAACTTCCCAAAGCTATCGCAACTTCCGGATCCTTGCGAAGCAGATGCAGTGCAAGACGTAACGCTGTCTTATGTCCTATGCCGGGTAATTTTGAAAGTTCCGCAACGGCAGTATCCAGAAGCGCTGAATTATAAGATTCATTCATTGTCAGTTGTATCCTTTCATTAGGCCTTCACAGACCCTTCCGGAGCTACCGCCTTAAATTCTGTTGCATTTATCGGTGCGGAAGTCTCCATTTATTTTACAAATATAACTCAATCTGATAAAAATCCCAAATTTACCGTTAAAATATTTGTTTTCCGGTTGTCTCACTGCACACTCACTGCACGCTAACTTGATTTTCACGCTATCAAGACTTCTGCATAATTTATCAGGATATGCAACGTTAAGATTAATAGAAGAAGCGACTGCTTTAACGAGTTCTCGCATCTGACATTATCCTCGCCTGAGGCGCATTATTCAAACTGACCATCATGTTCGATTATATAAACGGCCTCACTGCCGAACTCAACCCTACTTATACAGTGCTCGATTGTGGCGGAGTCGGCTATGAGATAAATATTACCCTGATTGATTATCCGAAGATAAAGCTCACCGAGAAGACCAAGCTTTATGTTCATGAGAGCATACGCGAGGATGCGCATTTGCTCTACGGATTCCTTGACAAACGAAGCCGCGAGCTTTTCCGGCTCCTGATCAGCGTAAGCGGTGTGGGTGCAAACACTGCCCGGCTCATCTTGTCGGCTATGACGGTCGATCAGTTGGAATCGGTCATTGTCAACGGAGAGGAAAAACTGCTTAAGGCTGTGAAGGGCATCGGTGGCAAGACAGCCCAGCGCATCATCGTAGATCTAAAGGACAAGGTTGCAGTCTCCGGTGGAGAGGTCTCATCTGTCGCAGGAGCTTCCAATGAAGCGTTTGACGACGCATGCTCTGCGCTGGTAATGCTCGGCTTCGCTCAGCCGCAGTGCAAGAAGGTGCTGAGCAAGATCTTTGCCGAAGATCCGGCAGCCACCACTGAAAAGGCAATCAAGCAAGCCTTGAAAATGCTTTGACTCTATCTTCATTCTATCCTGTTGCGTATGACGTTCAATAGAACTCGACATATTGTCGCGCTTGTCGTGATTGTCAGCGGCGTGCTGCTGACGGTTCTGGCGCGTTCCCAATATTATAAGAGCGAGATGAAGGAGCCGCCGCCGGCTCCGCCGGCTTCGCCAACATATATGCCGGCCGATACGCTCCGGCTTCCCGCTGCCGTCGCGCCGACCGTCCCGGTAACAGCCGACGACTATCTCGGCCGTAAGGAGTATGCCGCGGATCTTCGCGACCCGTCGAATATCCGCACTGAAGCTACCTACGATCCGGCTGCCGGAATGTATGTGCTCCGGACAACTGTGGGTGACCGTGAGATCGTCACGCCTTATATGATGACCGCTGAGGAATATAACAATATGATGATGCGCCGCGATATGTTCGGCTATTTCAATCAGCGCAATTCAGACTCTTATGAGAATAAGGATAAGGAGCCATTCAATATCTTCGATATGAACTTCTCTCTCGGTCCGCTTGAAAAGATCTTCGGTCCGGGAGGCGTGCGTCTTACTACGCAGGGTTCTATCCAGCTCTCGATGGGCATCAAGAGCAACAAGACTGACAATCCGGCTCTCTCCATGCGCAACCGGCGCAAGACTTATTTTGATTTCGACCAGAAGATACAGGCTTCCATCAATGCGTCGGTCGGTGATAAGATGAAGTTCAATATGAATTACAATACCGATGCGACATTTGCATTTGATTCTCAGAATCTTAAGCTTGCCTACGAAGGTAAGGAGGATGAGATTATCAAAAGCATTGAGGCGGGTAACGTAAGTATGACCACCGGCTCGAGCCTTATCCGGGGCGGTACGGCGCTCTTCGGTGCGAAGGCCAAGCTGCAGTTCGGGAAGCTCACGCTCACCGGCCTTGTATCACAACAGAATTCCGAATCTAAGACGGTCAGTACGCAGGGTGGCGTGCAGAGCACCAAGTTCAGTATCAAGGCAGATAATTATGATGCCAACCGCCACTTCTTCCTCGCGCAGTATTTCTACGCTAACTATGATAAGTTCGCGGCCCGTCTACCGCATGTGGCGTCGGGTGTGAAGATCACGCGAATTGAGGTGTGGATTACGAATAAGAACAGTAACTATAACGAATCACGTAACTTTGTGGGATTCATGGATCTGGGTGAGAATACAAATCTCGCTTCCGATTACTGGGTTCCAAATTTTTCATACGATAATCCCTCCAATCAGTCAAACAACCTGCTTCAGGTGATTAAGGATGAATATCCCGGTGCCCGCAATATCAATTCCGTTACGCAGGCGCTCGAACCGTTACGTGCTTTCGGAATCGAGGGTGGCCGCGATTTTGAGAAAGTGGAGTCGGCGCGCTTGCTCCGTGAAAGTGAATATTCTCTTAATTCCGACCTCGGATATATTTCGCTCAAGTCAGCACTCAACACGGATGAGGTGCTCGCCGTGGCTTATGAATACACCTATAACGGCAAGGTATATCAGGTCGGAGAGTTCTCTTCCGACGTCACCAACACGTCCGAGTCGCTCTATCTGAAGATGCTGAGGTCGACCACTATTTCTCCCCGTCTACCGATGTGGCGCCTTATGATGAAGAATGTCTATGCTCTCGGCGCCTATCAGCTGCAGAGCAAGAATTTCAAGATGAATATCAAGTTCCTGAGCGACACCACCGGCGTGGAGATCAACTATCTTCCTGTGGGGCAGATAGCCAATCAGCCTCTGCTTCAGGTGATGAACCTCGACCGCATCGACTCCAATCAGGAATCTAATTCCGACGGTTTTTTTGACTACATTGAGGGCTATACAGTGCAGTCGACTTCGGGTAAGATCATTTTTCCCGTTGCCGAGCCTTTCGGAGAGCATTTGGCCGGAAAAATCGGTGATCCGGCGATAGCCGAGCAGTATGTCTACCGTGAGCTTTATGACTCGACGCTTGTTGTGGCGCGGCAGTTTGCAGATAAGAATAAGTTCTCGATGGTAGGTGAATACCAGGCATCGGGGGGCGCGACAATTCGTCTGAATGCTATGAACGTTCCTCGCGGATCGGTGGTCGTAATGGCCGGAGGTGTGGTGCTTACCGAGAATTCGGACTATACGGTCGATTACTCGATGGGCATTGTGACGATTACGAATCAGAGCATCATAGATTCGGGCACAAACGTGAGTGTCACGCTCGAGAATCAGTCGATGTTTTCAATGCAACGCAAGACATTGCTCGGTCTTGATGCCCAATATGAGTTCAATAAGGATTTCAAGCTCGGAGGTACGCTGATGTATTTTTCTGAGAAGGCCCTGACACAGAAGGTGAATATCGGCGAGGAAATCGTCAACAACACGATGTGGGGTCTGAATCTCAGCTATCGTAAGGATCTTGGCTGGCTCACGAATCTTCTCAACCGTGTGCCCACGATCAATGCGACCGCGCCCTCCGTGTTCAGCCTGAATGCGGAGTTCGCACAGCTCGTGCCGATTAAGCAGACGAGCGGCACCAACAAGGGCTCAAGCTATATCGATGATTTCGAGGCAACGCAGATAGGCATCGATCTTCGTTCGCCCTATTCATGGTTCCTTGCATCTACACCGCAGGATAACGGTCCGGGTGCTCTCTTCCCGGAGGCGTCGCTCAGCAATGATGTGGCTTATGGTAAGAACCGTGCCCTATTGGCTTGGTATTATATCGACCGCGCCTGGACTCAGCGAAACTCTTCCATGCTCCCGGCTTATCTTAAAAATGATGTGCATCAGATGTCGAGCCCTTATGTGCGTGAGTTCTATGTAAACGAACTCTTTCCTTATCGCGACATGGCCTATGGCGAGGCCAACTGGATACAGACGCTCAATCTTTCCTTCTATCCTCGAGAGCGCGGCCCTTACAACCTCGACGCTGAGAATATCGACAGCGATGGCTCGCTTCTTAATCCTGAAAGAAGGTGGGGCGGCATAATGCGAAAGATGGATAATACCAACTTCGAGTCATCCAATGTCGAGTATATTCAGTTCTGGCTGCTCGATCCCTTCCTCGACCCCGATAATCATAACCGAGAGGGTGGTGATCTCTATTTCAACTTCGGTGAAATCAGCGAGGATATCCTGAAGGATGGTATGAAGAGTTATGAGAATGGTCTCCCTGTTGATGGTAATTATGATTTCATTGCAGATACCAACTGGGGTCGCGTTTCACGACAGAACTCACTGACCTATGCGTTCGACAACACCTCTAACGCGCGTCTGCTGCAGGATGTCGGTCTCGACGGACTCCCTAATGACGATGAGTATTCTTTCAGTTCGTACAAGGATTACCTTGACAAACTGCGCGCAAAGCTTCCGGCTTCAACCATAGCACAAATGCAGGAAGTGCCTTTCTCGCCAATGAACGACCCTGCCGGCGATAATTATCATTTCTACCGCTCTGATTATTATGATGAGGTGAAGGCAGGCATCCTTGATCGTTATAAGCATTATAACGGCGTTGAGGGCAACTCGCTATCGCCCGACCAGTCGCCGAATCCATATTACCAGTCGGCCCGCGCGGTGCCCGATGTGGAGGACATCAATCAGGATAATACGCTCAATGAATACGAGCGTTATTTCCAGTATCGTATTTCCATTCGCCCAGATGATCTCGAAGTGGGGAAGAACTATGTCACCGACAAGCAGGAGACGGAGATTTCTACGGCTGAGGGTAAGCAACGAATTACGTGGTATCTGTTTAAGGTGCCCCTGAGCTCACCGGAAAAGGTTGTCGGCGGCATCAATGATTTCTCGACCGTGCGTTTCGCGCGAATGTTCATGACGGGATTTAAGGAGGTGACTCACCTGCGCTTCGCAACTCTTGAACTGGTGAGAGGGGAGTGGCGCGACTATAAGTTCAATCTAAACTCGCGCAATGATTCTCCGGCTGAGGGTCAGTTGGATATGAGCGTCGTAAATATAGAGGAAAACTCCGGGCGAGAGCCTGTGAACTACGTGCTCCCTCCCGGCGTCACTCGCGACCAGGATCCGGGCGCGGCTCAGGCTACTCAGCTTAACGAACAGTCGCTCGAAATGACCCTGAAGGGAATCCAGCCCGGCGATGCACGTGGTATCTATAAGAATACGCAGATGGACCTACGCATCTACAAGCGTCTTCAGATGTGGACTCACGCAGAAGCCATGATTGACAATAACACCAATCTCCGCAACGGCGATTTCGCACTCTTCATCCGTCTCGGTTCTGACGTGAAGAATAACTATTACGAATATGAGATTCCCCTCGACCTTACGCCTCCCGGGCGCTACAACAATATGAATAGTGCCGATCGCGCTAAGGTGTGGCCTATTTCCAACTTCCTTAACGTGCCGCTCGATCTATTTACGTCTGTAAAGACAGCGCGTAACCGCGACCGGAGCAATCATGCCGAAGGCGTGGGCTATAACATTCTCTACTCTATGCTCGATCCGGATAACACACACAACACAGCGAGCGTGATGGGTAATCCTTCATTGTCAGATGTGCGCGTGATGCTTATCGGCGTGCGCAACCGTTCGAATTCCGTGAAGGATGGAAATGTCTGGATCAATGAGATGAAGGTCACCGAGTTCAATGAGGAGGGGGGGTGGGCCCTGAATGCCAACGCGAGTCTCTCTCTCTCCGACGTAGCGATGGTGAACTTCAGCTATCACCGCGAGACGGATGGTTTCGGGTCGGTGGACCAGGGTCTCTCTTCTCGTCGCCTCGACACGTACGATCAGTATAATCTCGTTGTGCAGGGTGATGTCGGAAAGGTTCTTCCGGAAAAGGCGAAGTTGAGTGCGCCTGTGTACTATGCCCGTTCTCAGGAAACGACCACTCCCAAGTATAATCCGCTCGACCAGGATATCCTGCTCAAGGATGCGCTTGAGGCTGCTGCAACAAAGGCGGAGAAGGACTCTATCAAGTCGTATGCGCTTACTCGCAAGACCACCGAAAGCTTCTCGCTTTCCAACCTTCGCTTTAACGTGCAGAGTAAGAATCCGATGCCCTGGGATCCGGCCAACTTCACTCTGACATTCTCCTTTAATAAGCAGAAGAATCTTGACCCTGTCACGGAGTATGAGAACACGAATGACTACCGCGGCTCGTTCCAGTATTCGTATTCGCCATATTTCAAGCCTTTGAAGCCGTTCAGCCGACTGAACGGAAAGAGTAAGACCGCTAAATTCTTCAAAGACTGGGAACTTAACTGGCTCTTCACCAACCTGACGTTCTACACGTCGATGCACCGTTATTATTACGAGCAGCAGACGCGCTCGGAAATCGACGTGGATTTCCAGCTGCCCGTGCAGGTGAGCAAGAATTTCACGTGGGACCGCCAGCTCTCTCTGACATGGAATCTGACCAAGTCGCTTTCGCTCTCCTTTGCAAGTAATACCACCGCCCGCATCGAGGAAACTCTTGGGGCGGTGAATAAACGTCTCTTCCCCGATCGCTACCGCGATTGGAAGGATACGGTCATGTCATCGTTGCGTCATCTCGGTACTCCGTGGAACTATAACCAGACATTCACCGGAACCTATCGCGCGCCTTTCAATAAGATTCCGGTGCTCGATTATCTTTCAGGGTCGGTGACTTATAATTCGGTCTATAAATGGGATAAGGGCGCAACTGTAGAGGATCTTTATCTCGGCAACTCGATTCAGAACCAGACAACATGGAATGCTGACGGTCGTATTAATTTCGAAACTCTCTTTAATAAGTCGAAATATCTGAGCGCGATCAATAAGCGTTTCAGCAAGTCGGGTTCAGGCTCATCCTCGCGCAATTCTAATAATAAGAAATCAAATTCGCGCGACGCCAATAAGAAGGGTACCGGTAAGGACACCAAGACTAACACCTCCGACAAAAAGAGCAAGGCAAAGAAGTTTGAACGTGCAATCACGCTTTCTCCCGACTCTGCCACCATCATCAAGCATAACCTCAACAATAAGAAAATCAATTTCTCGGCAAAGGCCGACGGTAAAGTCGTAAAGCTGAAATACAAGGTAGTAGACGCGAATACTATTCAGATCACCGATACGGGCAGAATGAATCTGGCCGTGACGATTACGGAAGTCCGCAAGGACGACAAGCCCGGGGTTGCTTCTGAGATTGCGCAGTATGCGCTCCGGTTCCTCATGATGCCGCGTTCGGCCTCGGTGAAGTGGCGCAGTAGCCATTCTCTTAATCTGCCTCTCTACAGTCCGACTGTGGGAAATGTATTCGGTCAGTCGCTCAGTTATGGTCCGATGGCTCCGGGTCTTGATTTTGCATTCGGTTTCTACGACCGCGACTATGTGGATAAGGCGTTGGCCCGTGAGTGGCTCATCACCAATTCGGAGCAGGTGTCTCCTGCATTGTGGAGCAAGACTCAGGAATATAATTTCGAGCTTACGCTTGAGCCGGTACGCGGTCTTAAGGTTGTGCTTACCTCAAACCTTACCGACTCGCGCACGGAGCAGATGCAGTTCATGTATTCAGGAATGCCTACGAGCTACTCGGGTAATTACGTGCGGACGGCCTGGGCGTTCCCGACGGCAATGCGTAATTTCAAGGCCTCTAACGGTTATCAGTCGGATGCGTTCAACGACTTCCTCAGTTATATCCCTGAGATCGCCGACAGAATAGCCTCAGGCTATGTCGGTGCGACATATCCTTCCACAGGCTTTATGGAGGGAAGTGTGCTTGCGGGCGCTCCGTTCAATCCGGAAGTGAGCCGGGTGAATGCTACGAGTGCCGACGTGCTCATCCCGGCATTCCTCGCCGCCTATACCGGACAGAAACCGGGCAAGGTCGGACTGAAGCATTTTGCTGGCCTCGAGTCGATGCGTCCTAACTGGCGCATTACCTACGACGGCTTCATCAATCTCGGTAATATGAAGAAGTGGTTCAAGTCGTTCACGCTGTCGCACGCTTATCAGTGCACCTACTCGGTCGGTTCATATTCGAGCTTTATGAACTGGGTGGCCGCTCCGGGTAGGTCGGGCGATATGGGTTACATCCTGAATGAGCAGACTCAACAGCCTGTGCCCTCGAGTCCCTTCAATATCTCTTCCGTGTCGCTCACCGAGCGCTTTGCTCCGCTGATCGGGCTCAAGTGTACGCTCTTCAACGATATCACCGTCAACACGGAATATCGCGATTCGCGCACGCTCAACCTCAACACTTCGGCAGGTCAGATTGTAGAGACGCTCTCAAAGCAGTTCACGGTGGGCGCCGGATATAAGATTGCCAACTTCAATAAGATTTTGAAGATAGGAGGAGGCAAGCAGGGTAGTGTGTCCAATGACTTGACGCTCAACCTTGATCTGTCGTGGGCTAATAATCAGTCGCTGATCCGCCGGATCGAGACTGCCTATACGCAGGCTACCCAGGGCTCGAGCACGTTCTCCGTCAACTTCATGGCAAGCTACATCCTCAGTAAGCGCATCACGCTCTCGGCCTTCTTCGACCACCAGACGAACACGCCGCTCGTGTCCAACTCCGCTTACCCGACCAGCAACTCCAACTACGGCATCGCCGTCAATGTCTCGCTCGCCCGCTGATTTCCTTGCGGTATTGTGGGGCAAGTGTCTTATATGATATATTGATCAGTGGCTCTAAGCTTGTTAGTAGAAACTTACTTCTCACCAGATTAATGCGTCTTACTCGAAATATACTTTTCTTCATAGCGACAATTTCAATAGGATGGTTGTCGTGTTCTAATTCCGAACCTACCAAAATTGAGGAATATATTCCTCCCGCACCAAATTATTCGGATCATTCAATGTGGGTGCAATATCTGAATGATGGATATGGCACCGGGGCTGATGTGTTCTATATTCCCTCTACGTGGGAATTCGACTGGACTACTCCTGACGGACGCGTGTGTCATTACGCGGATGTGACGAACGCTTCCCATCGCAATGATATGAAAACGGAGATGGACGGTGTGGCTGAGTATATGGCCGACGGTAATAATTTTTATTCCCCTTTCTATCGCCATATCACCCTTGATACATGGGCCACGCTGGATGAAGACCTCATCAATCAGCGATATGAGGATGTGTCATTTCAGGATGTCAGGGATGCGTTTAGTCATTTTATGTCGCAGCGCGACCAATCACGCCCGTTCATTCTTGCCGGATTCAGTCAAGGAGGAAAATCTGTTGTAGAATTGCTGAAGATTCTTTCTCCTGACGAGCGTGAGAAGATGGTGGCCGCTTATGTGCTCGGATATAAGGTGACTCCAAAAGATGTGGCTGTTGCCCCGTGGATTAATGGTGCGGAAAGAGATGACGATACGGGGGTCGTGATCTGTTATAACTCCGTGTCTGATGTGAAATACGTTAAACCGATTGTGGCTGCGCCGAATGTTATGTGCATCAATCCGGTCAACTGGCGCACGGATGCGACTCCCGCGACGCTAAACGATACCATCACCGTGACGCTTCATCCCGAGGCAAAGGTGCTGGTTCTTAACGGCTTTGACGGATGTTATCTGCCCAATATCCTCGATATCCTTAACGTCGGTGATTATCACGGAATCGAGCCGTGGCTTTACAGCGAATGTCTGCGCAGAAATATACATCTGCGAATAGGGGCCTTTCGCCGTGGAATCAAGATATAATACGGGACTGATCAGGGCAGTTTATTATAGTGTTCGTCCGACACGGGTTCGAGCCATACGTTTTCTGTCTCCTCACCGGGAACAGAGAATGCCAGATGAGCGAACCATGAATCTTTGGCCGCTCCATGCCAGTGCTTCACATTGGCTGGTATATTGATCACCGTGCCGGGCAGAATCTCTACAGGTTCCTTGCCCTCTTCCTGATACCAACCGCGACCGGCTACCCCTACGAGCATCTGACCTCCGCCTTTCTCTGCCTTGTGAATATGCCAGTTGTTGCGACAACCGGGTTCGAAAGTGACATTGGCAAAAGGAATCTGATCAGTCGAAATCTGAGCAAGATAACTATCGCCGATAAAATATTTGGCGTATGCAGTATTGGGTTCACCGATGGGGAAAATCATCGAGCGTGCAAATTCAGCTTTCGCATCGTCGCCCTTGATGTCATCATTCCATACATCTTTGGCAAGCCGGAACGCAGCCCATGCCTTCGGCCAGCCTGCGTAGAATGCGAGATGCGTAAGAATCTCCGAAATTTCAGTGCGGGTGATTCCGTTCTTTTTCGCTTCCTGCAGATGATAGATAAGGGATGTATCTGTAATTCCCTGCGAGATAAGGCAAGTGATTGTGATAAGACTTCTGTCGCGTAGCGAAAGAAGATCGTTGCGGCTCCATACTTCTCCGAAGAGAATATCATCATTAAGATGGGCGAACTCAGGGGCGAACTCTCCGAGTTGCTGACGCCCTGCTGTCTGAACTATTTTCTGTTGTGCCATAGTGGGTATTGTTGTGATCATACCAAAAATAAATGAAAGGATGAGGCGATTCATTTTTTGATAGTAATATTATTATTCGGGTTCAAAGGAGACATGTCATCCAGCGCATTGAGTCAACAGTATACACGTAGGCCGGATCATGAATCCGGGAGATATCAATGTAGTCGGTGTGAATGCGTTTGCAGCTCATTACTCTACAAATATAACAATTTATTTTCACCCCCGCTTTTGAAATTGAGAAATTGGTATACTTTCCGTGTTTTTGGTTTGTCTGAACAGGCTTAAGCCCGATAGTATGTCATTGTAGACCGTTTGTTGAGCGTATGAATGAGAGTGCTATAACCGAATGCAATTTCCGGTAGCGATAATTCCGATATTTTCATTAAATTTGTAAATCCAAAGCATATCAGCAGCCCTTTAATATGAGTAAGATTCTTAGAGTGTCGAAACCTTCTGATTATAGTTCGCTGATGGGTCAGATCGATCCCCATGAATTGATAAGTGTCATTAATTATAGTGAACTCTCACCTGTGCCTTATAGCCTGAACAACTACGAGGTATATGGGCTGTTTCTTATAAGTGGGCAAGAAGGCATCGATCTCACTTATGGGACGGGAAAATATGATTACTCTGACGGTACGTTGATATGTGTTGCCCCCGGCCAGATAGGCGGAAGGGAAGATGATGGCCGGCTTGTGAATCTGAGCGGATGGGCCCTGTTGTTTCATCCGGATATATTGCAGGGCACGGGTCTCGAAAAGGATATTAAGAACTTCTCTTTTTTCGACTACAGGATAAACGAAGCATTGCATATGTCGGAAGAGGAACGTGATATAATAATCGGGTTATTCAAACAGATAAGGAATGAGCTGAGATTCCCCTCCGATACGATGCAGAACCGGATACTGGTAGGCTTCATAAATCTTCTGTTGCGCTATGCCCAGAGGTTTTATAACCGACAGTTTATTACAAGATCTATTCTTAACAATGATATCCTTACTCGCTTCGAACAGCTGCTCAAAGATTATTTCGAGGAGGAAAGGCAGTTGAAGAACGGAGTGCCGACGGTGCAGTATTGCTCGGAGCAGCTGAACATATCTCCGACCTATCTCAGCGATGTGATCAAGAAGGCCACCGGTGACACCGCCAACTATCAAATCAAGCAATATGTGATGCAGCTTGCTAAGAACCGACTTGTATC
>CAMWYR010000048.1 GCA_947178505.1 uncultured Muribaculaceae bacterium
ACGCAGATTCTACCTGCTCTCAACCGGCCAGTGCAGAATTACCGATCTCAATAGACACCTTCAGCCCTCCATTCCGGAACAGAATAATTCTGAGGTATGGGGCATGAAAAAACGCGCGCCGTGATGGGCACGCGTTTTTTATATTATCTCGGAGCCGTGGGCTCCTGATGAATCAGGGATGGGATCAGAGCTTCGGACCGTCAGCTACGAGAGCCTTGCCGGCGGGGTTGAACTCAAACTTCTTGAAGTTCTTGATGAACATCTCAGCGAGTTTCTCAGCCTTTGCAGTCCACTCGGCGGGATCAGCGTAAGTGTCGCGGGGGTCGAGGATCTTGGGATCAACTCCGGGGAGTTCGGTAGGAACTGTGAAGTTGAAGATAGGAATCTGCTTTGTGGGAGCCTTGAGGATGCTGCCGTCGAGGATAGCGTCGATGATGCCGCGGGTGTCGCGGATAGAGATGCGCTTGCCTGTACCGTTCCAGCCTGTGTTCACGAGGTAAGCCTTAGCATCATTGGCGTTCATCTTCTTCACGAGTTCCTCTGCGTACTTAGTGGGGTGGAGTTCGAGGAACGCCTGGCCGAAGCAAGCCGAGAAAGTGGGAGTGGGCTCAGTGATACCGCGCTCTGTGCCGGCGAGCTTGGAAGTGAAGCCGGAGAGGAAGTAGTACTGAGTCTGGCCCGGAGTGAGGATAGAAACGGGAGGAAGCACTCCGAAAGCATCAGCAGAAAGGAAGATCACATTCTTAGCAGCGGGACCTGCAGAGATGGGAGCCACGATGCTCTCGATGTGGTTGATGGGATAAGACACGCGAGTGTTCTCAGTGACGCTCTTGTCAGCGAAGTCGGGAGTGCCGTCTTCCTTAACAGTCACGTTCTCGAGGAGTGCGTCGCGACGGATAGCCTTGTAGATATCGGGCTCGCTCTCCTTGTCGAGATTGATCACCTTAGCGTAGCAGCCGCCCTCGAAGTTGAAGACGCCGTTGTCGTCCCAGCCATGCTCGTCGTCACCGATGAGCAGACGCTTCGGATCGGTAGAAAGAGTAGTCTTACCTGTGCCGGAAAGGCCGAAGAAGATAGCAGTGTTCTTGCCCTCCTTGTCGGTGTTGGCAGAGCAGTGCATTGATGCGATGCCGGCCTGGGGAAGGAAGTAGTTCATCATAGAGAACATACCCTTCTTCATCTCACCGCCGTACCACGTGTTGATGATCACCTGCTCCTTAGAAGTAGTGTTGAACACGACAGCTGTCTCAGAGTTGAGGCCGAGTTCCTTGAAGTTCTCAACCTTAGCCTTCGATGCGTTGTATACTACGAAGTCGGGAGTGAAGTCCTTGAGTTCCTCCTCAGTGGGAGCGATGAACATGTTGGTCACGAAGTGAGCCTGCCATGCCACTTCCATGATGAAGCGCACAGCCATACGGGTGTCCTTGTTGGCGCCGCAGAAACGGTCGACAACGTAGAGTTTCTTACCTGAAAGCTCCTTAACGGCGATTTCCTTGAGCTCCTTCCAGGCAGCCTCGGTCACGGGCTTGTTATCATTGGGATATTCCTCGCTGGTCCACCATACACGGTCTTTCGAGTTGTCGTCGAGAACGATGAATTTGTCTTTAGGAGAACGGCCGGTGTAAACACCTGTCATCACATTGACTGCGCCGAGCGTAGTCACTGTGCCTTTTTCAAAGCCTTCGAGTGAAGGATCTGTTTCAGCCTTGTAAAGCTCCTCGTAAGAGGGGTTGTAGATTACCTCCTTGACATCTTTGATGCCATACTGAGAAAGATCTAAGTTTGCCATAATTATGTGTTAAATATTGGGTTGATGATTATTCTATCCCTGGCCGCCGGCATAGTCGCGGGGCAATATGACGGCCCTCGGAGGCTCTTCCGGCGGTCGGAGGGCGCTCAGACCCTCCTTTCCATTTGCAAATTTACTAATTTTTATTGAATCTTTTATCCCTATTAAAGAAAAAATTCCTTAATATTTGCAACATTAACCAAATTTAATATCTCTAAACGCACTTGATGACCGACAATATGGAAATACCGGCTCTATTTTTTGGCCTCACTGCCGTTTTTTTGTCGGAATTGTTGTTATCTTTTAAAGGGAGTATCCGGGCGCACTGCCGACCGGGTGCTCACTCTACCACGCACTACACATCCATCTATTGAATCTGAAGCAATGCATAACAACGACCGTCTGATCCGCATTATTGAGAATGAAGCACGCCTTCTTTATACTTCCGATGGAGGAATAGCCTCCACCATCCCGCCGATCGCCGACCTGAAAGCACTGATGCAGGCCATCTGGGAGACAATATTCTATGAGAGCTCCTGCCACAACAACTGCACGGGCGCCGAACTGACCGAGTCGCTTCTGTCGGTCTATACGAGGCTTTATCATCTGCTCGAGCGGGCGGCCCCGGAATCTGAGAGCGGTATCCCTGCGGCCGACACGGCGATGCGCTTCATCGAGCAGCTGCATTCCATCCGCCAGCTCCTGCTCACCGACATCGAGGCCATAATGGTGATGGATCCGGCGGCCACGTCGCCGCAGGAGGTGATCGCCTGCTATCCGGCGGTGAAGGCCGTGCTCTACTACCGCGCGGCGCATGCGATGACCGAGCTGGGCATCCCCATCCTCCCGCGCATGATCACCGAACTCGCCCACTCCATCACGGGCATCGACATCCATCCGAATGCCAGGATCGGTTCGCACTTCGCCATCGACCACGGCACGGGCATCGTGATCGGCGAGACATGCATCATCGGGCGCCACGTAACGCTCTACCAGGGCGTTACGCTCGGCGCGAAGGCCTTCTCCTACGATGAGAACGGCCTGCCGAAGCGCATCGAACGCCACCCGATAATCGAAGACAACGTGACCATCTACTCAAATTCGAGCATTTTAGGACGCATCACGATCGGCCATGACACCGTGATCGGAGGCAACATGTGGGTGACGCAATCAGTGGCTCCTTTCTCGAAAATCACGCAGAAGAGCTTCCTGCAGAAGTAAAGTCGCAATTTGTTATTTAAATAGGTATTTATTATCTTTGCAAATCGGACGCATCCAGCGGCTGCGCGTGTGGCACGGTCGGGTGGGCGTCCGGCTTACACCCGGAATTAAGAGACTAATTAAAGAAACAACATATCTATGGCAAACCACGAACTGAGCGAACAGGAAATTGTGCGCCGCAAGAGCCTGGAGGCTCTGCGCGAGCGGGGCATCGATCCCTATCCTGCCGCAGAATATCCCGTCACGGGCCACACCCGCGAAATCAAGGAAAACTTTAAGGATGGAGAAGAGCCTCTGCGCGAGGTGACCGTAGCCGGCCGCATCATGAGCCGCCGCATCATGGGCAAGGCCTCCTTCATGGAGCTTCAGGATGCCGACGGCCGCATCCAGGTCTACGTGTCGCGCGACGACATCTGCCCCGGCGACGACAAGGAGTTTTATAATGTGGTGTTCAAGAAGTTGCTTGATATCGGCGACTTCATCGGCGTGAAGGGTTACGTGTTCCGCACGCAGATGGGCGAGATCACCATTCACGCGCAGGAAATCACAGTGCTGGCCAAGAGCCTGCGCCCGCTGCCGGTGGTGAAGATGAAGGATGGCAAGGCCTACGACGCCTTCACCGATCCGGAGCTCCGCTACCGCCAGCGCTACGTCGACCTCGTGGTGAATCCCGGCGTGCGCGACATCTTCGTGAAGCGCACGAAGATGTTTAACTCGATGCGTGAATATTTCAATGCCCACGGCTATCTGGAAGTCGACACTCCGGTGCTTCAGTCGATTCCGGGCGGCGCATCGGCGCGTCCGTTCATCACGCACCATAACGCGCTCGACATCCCCCTCTACCTCCGCATAGCCAACGAGCTCTTCCTCAAGCGCCTCATCGTGGGCGGGTTCGAGGGCGTCTATGAGTTCTCTCGCAATTTCCGCAACGAGGGCATGGACCGCACGCATAACCCGGAGTTCACTGCCATGGAGATATATGTGCCTTATAAGGACTATAACTGGATGATGGATTTCACGGAGAAGATGCTTGAGAAGATCGCGCTCGACGTGAACGGCACGACGAAGGTGCAGTTCGGCGACCATGAGATCGACTTCAAGCCTCCCTACCCGCGCATCACGATGCGCGACGCCATCCTCGATAAGACCGGCTTCGACATCAACGGCAAGTCGGAGGAGGAGCTGCGCTCGTTCTGCCGTCAGGCCGGCATCGATACCGACCCCTCTATGGGCAAGGGCAAACTTATCGACGAGATATTCGGCGAGAAGTGCGAGGGTTCGTACATCCAGCCGACGTTCATCATCGACTATCCCATCGAGATGTCGCCGCTCACCAAGCGTCACCGCGAGAATCCGGAGCTCACCGAACGCTTCGAGCTGATGGTGAACGGCAAGGAGCTTGCCAACGCCTACAGCGAGCTCAACGATCCGATCGACCAGTATGAGCGCTTCGTTGAGCAGATGCGTCTGGCCGACAAGGGCGACGATGAGGCGATGGTGATCGACGCCGACTTCATCCGCGCTCTGGAATACGGTATGCCCCCGACATCGGGAATGGGTATCGGTATGGACCGTCTGGCAATGTTGCTCACGGGCCAGCCCACGATTCAGGAGGTGCTGCTCTTCCCGCAGATGCGTCCGGAGAAGAAGCAGGTGAAGGAAGAAGAGGGAGCCGAAGGCGAGGCTGCCGGAGAATCCAACAAGGAGTAAGGCCATGAACCGCATGGGTAGAATCGCAGTGATAGGAAGCGGAAGCTGGGCCACGGCATTGGCCAAACTTCTGCTCGACAACTGCGAACGCATAGGCTGGTTCTTCCACCGCCCCGACCGCATCGACGAATTCATCCGTAACGGCCGCAACCCGGTGTATCTCTCTGACGTGTCGTTCGATACGATGCGTATCGACTTCACTTCCGATATCAACTGCGCATGCGAGAATGCCGACACGCTCCTGCTGGTGGTGCCGTCGCCTTACCTGCGCGATACGCTCGACCGGATCACTGTCGACATTTCGGGGAAAAATATCGTGTCGGCCGTGAAGGGTATCGTGCCCGACACCGACAGCATCATTTCCGACTACATGTGTGCGAAATTCGGATGCGACCCCGACAATATGATCGTCATCGGCGGCCCGTGTCACGCAGAGGAGGTGGCGCTCGAGCGCCTGAGCTATCTCACCATCGGCTGCCACGATGTGGAGAAGGCCCGCGCCTTCGCCGGTCTTCTCGCCGGAAAGAAACTGAAGACTATCATTTCTTCCGACGTAGATGGAATCGAATATGCAGCAGTGCTGAAGAATGTCTATGCGATCGCGGCGGGAATCATCAACGGTATGAAGGCGGGCGATAATTTCATGGCGATGCTCGTCTGCAACGCTATCCGTGAGATGGCCCGCTTCGTCGACGCCGTCTCCCCGATGCCGGGGCGCGACATCTGCCAGTCGGCCTATCTGGGCGACCTGCTTGTCACGGCCTACAGCCGCTTCTCGCGCAACCATAACTTCGGCTCGATGATCGGAAAGGGCTACAGCGTAAAGGCCGCGACTATGGAGATGGAGATGGTGGCCGAAGGATATTTCGGCACTAACTGCATCTACCGCATCAATGAGGACGGACCCCGAGTTGACATGCCTATCCTCAACTGCGTCTACGACATCCTCTACCGCAACGTCAACCCCCGTAAGGCCATCGATGCGATAACACCCACTTTCACCTGAGGCGCTACCCAGACTCAACCTTACGGGCTGATCAGCCGTTATAACTAAGCAGACTCCCCGCCGGGGAGCCCGACATATCTGAGAATAAAAATAACCCAATTTATTATAAAAAAATGAAATCTATTCAGCTCAACATCGAGAAAGCTCTTTACTACGCTGAGAAAGAGTATAACGCCAATGAGAATGCAGCCCGCGAGGCAATTGCAAATCTCGATGAGAACAAGGGAGCCGGCAACGACTTCCACGGTTGGGTGAAGCTCCCCTCGGAGACACCTCAGGATCTCATCGACCGCATCAACGCCACTGCAAAGCGTCTGCAGGAAAACTGCGACTACGTGGTGTGCGTAGGTATCGGCGGTTCTTACCTCGGAGCAAAGGCTGTCAACACTGCCCTTGCCGACAACTTTGAATATTACTATGCTCCCAATCCGAAGGAGCCGAAAGTGCTTTACGCCGGCCAGAACATCAGCGAGGATTACACTGCCGAACTCGAGAAGCTTCTGACAGGCAAGAAGTTCGGTATCATCGTAATCTCCAAGTCGGGCACAACCACCGAGCCCGCCATCGCATTCCGAATCCTCAAGGAACTCCTCGAGAAACAGGCCGGCAAGGAGGCTGCCAAGGATCTCATCGTGGCAATCACCGACGCCGAGAAGGGCGCGCTCCGCACTCTCGCAACTCAGGAAGGCTATGAGACTTACGTAATTCCCGATAACGTCGGCGGCCGCTTCTCAGTGCTTACTCCGGTTGGTCTTCTCCCCATCGCCGTGGCAGGCCACGATATCTCCAAGCTTATCGCCGGCGCCAAGGAGATGGAAGAGTCTATCCTCCGTCCCTCCGACACGAACATCGCCGAGGTGTACGCCCGCATGCGTAACGCCCTCTATCAGAACGGCAAGAAAATCGAGATCCTCGTGAACTTCGAGCCCAAGCTCCACTACTTCGCTGAATGGTGGAAGCAGCTCTACGGTGAGTCTGAGGGTAAGGACGGCAAGGGCATCTTCCCCGCATCAGTCGACTTCACCACCGACCTCCACTCAATGGGTCAGTGGATTCAGGATGGCGAGCGCACAATCTTCGAGACCGTGCTTTCAGTGAAGAAGCCGGCCGTAGAGCGCCGCGTGCCTGAGGATAAGGACAACCTCGACGGCATCAACTATCTCGCCGGAAAGCGTATCGACGAAGTGAACAAGATGGCCGAGCTCGGCACTCAGATGGCTCACGTCGACGGAGGCGTGCCCAACATGCGTATCGAGATCGAGGCCCTCAACGAGCACACTCTCGGCGGACTGATCTACTTCTTCGAGAAAGCCTGCGGCATCTCAGGCTACATGCTCGGCGTCAACCCCTTCAACCAGCCCGGTGTCGAGGCATATAAGAAGAATATGTTCAAGCTTCTCAAGAAGCCCGGATATTGATTTGCGCATCGCGCGGAATCAAGACTCCTCTTCCCGCTTCCTCGCGGCGCCCGATGGCGTCGCCGCGAGGGCGACAGGTTAAAATATAGAATCGAATTATTGATTTCAAAGGTCGCACCCGGCTCCGGGCGCGACCTTTCATTTCTTATAATTGTTGGCTATTCAAAACTTTTTCGCTAACTTTGCAAAACGCTCCGCCACAGGCCTCAGGGCCTCCACCGACAACTTTCTGGAACGTAATAACCTATGTTTGAGCCCACTGTATATTACTCTATAGTCGGAATCATGCTCGTGGCTGCCCTGGCCACATTCATCACCCTCCACAAGGTTGACGCAGGTTACGGCATACTTTACACGTCTAAATGGGGGCCGGCTATCAACAACCGGTTCGGCTGGATCCTGATGGAGATTCCGGCGTTCACCACTATGCTTCTCCTGTGGTTGCTGAGCCCGCGCGCCACCGAGCCGGCACTCGCAGTGATGGCCGCATTGTTCGAGCTCCATTATTTCCAGCGCACGTTCATCTTCCCGATGCTTATCCGCGGAAGCAGTCGGATGCCACTGATTATCATCGCGTTAGGATTCATCTTCAATGTCGTCAATGCCTACCTCATCGGCGGATGGCTCTTCTATGTGGCGCCGGCGGATTATTACGGTGCCGACTGGCTACTGAGTCCTACCTTCATTGCAGGCACGCTCATCTTCTTCGCCGGAATGACCATCAATATCAATTCCGATCATATCGTGCGTCACCTCCGCAAGCCTGGCGATACGCGCCATTATATCCCCCGGGGAGGGTGCTTCCGCTATGTCACCTCAGCCAACTATTTCGGCGAACTCACGGAGTGGGTCGGTTATGCGATACTCACCTGGTGCGTCGGGGGCTTTACGTTCGCAATCTGGACTTTCGCCAATCTCGCACCGCGCGCCCGCACGCTTCACCGGCGCTATATTGCCGAATTCGGTGATGACTACCGCGCTCTGAGACGCCGCTACATTATTCCTTTCATCTATTGACCTCTTAGTCATGAGCGACGATAAGAAACTATTCAGTCCCGGGCGGCTCGGCCCTATCGAGCTCCGTAACCGCACGATACGCTCGGCCGCCTTTGAAGGCATGGGCCGCAACAACGGGCCCACGGAGATGCTCCGCGACTATCACCTGTCGGTAGCCCGCGGGGGCGTGGGTATGACTACGCTCGCTTACGCGGGAGTGTGCCGCTCGGCGCTCTCTTTCGACACTCAGATCTGGCTGCGCCCGGAAATCGTGACCGACCTCCGGGAAATCACCGACGGCATTCACGCCGCCGGCGCCAAAGCCTCCATCCAGCTCGGCCACTGCGGCAACATGACCCACCGGCGCACGGCCGGATGCCTTCCCGTGGCGGCCTCGGGAGGTTTCAATCTCTACTCCCCCACTTTCTGCCGCAGTCTGAGCCCCGACGAGATCAGAGAGATCGCCGGATATTTCGGCGATGCGGTGCGCACGGCCCGCGATGCCGGATTTGACTGCGTGGAGGTGCATGCCGGCCACGGCTACCTAATCTCTCAGTTTCTATCACCTTTCACCAACCACCGCCGCGACGGATTCGGCGGCTCGCTCACCAACCGCATGCGCTTCATGCAGATGTGTCTCGAAGAAGCACTGAAGGCTGCAGGCTCTGATATGGCCGTGATCGTGAAGACCAACATGCGCGACGGCTTCAAGGGGGGCCTCGAAATCGACGACTGCCTCACCGTGGCCCGCGAGATCGAACGTTGCGGAGTGCACGGAATCGTGCTCTCGGGAGGCTTCGTGAGCAAGGCTCCGATGTATGTGATGAGAGGGCGCATGCCCATCCATTCCATGACCCACTATATGAAACAATGGTGGCTGAAATGGGGCGTGCGCATGGTTGGCAATCTGATGATTCCCCCCGTGGAGTTCAAGCCCCTCTATTTCCTTGACGACGCGCGCCTCTTCAGGCGTGAGCTCTCGCTGCCGCTCATCTATGTGGGCGGAGTGATCGACCGCAAGGGGGCCGACACAGTGCTCGACGATGAGGGATTCGACTTCGTGCAGATGGGGCGTGCCCTGCTCAACGAACCCGATTTCGTGAACCGCATGCGCGAGGCCGGGGATGAAAATCACCGGTGCGGCTGCGACCACGTCAACTACTGCATCGCCCGGATGTATTCGCGCGAGATGGCTTGCCACAAGCATTGCACAGACCTACCCGCGTCGATACGCCGCGAGATAGATAAAATTCAGAAGGAGAATGGCACGCAAGGTTAATGACGTCAGAGGCATGACGGCCGTCGTGACAGGAGCGAGCAGCGGTATCGGCCTCTGCTTCACCCGCCATCTGGCCGCAATGGGGTGCCGGCTGGTGATGATCTCAAATCAGCCCGACGAGCTGGAGAAATATGCCTCTGAGATACGCGCTGAGTATGGATCCGACGTACTCATCTTATGCCTCGACCTGACTCTGCCCGATGCCACGAAGCGCGTGCTCGCTTTCCTTGAAAGCAATCAGCTGGCGCCCGACATACTCATCAACAACGCCGGAATCTTCTCCTTCCGGCCCCTCACGGATATCCCTGAGCGGAAGCTGAATATGTTCATCGACCTGCACGTGCGCACCGTCACGTCGCTCACGCGCGAATTCGGACGCCTGATGCAGGGCCGCGGCCGGGGATTTATCCTCAATATGTCGTCGATGTCGTGCTGGATGCCGATGCCGGGCCTCTCGATGTATGCCGCCACGAAGGCCTATATCCGGGTGTTCACCCGCTCGGTTCATTACGAGATGCGCGACGCCGGCGTCAGCGTGATGGCAGCCTGCCCGGGAGGGATCGCCACCGACCTTTTCGGACTTCCGCCCGGGCTCATGAAGCTGGCACTCCGCATCCATGCGCTCCAGACGCCGGAGAAATTCACCGAGAAGGCCCTCCGGACGCTTTTCAAGGGGAAGAAACAGTACATCAACGGCTGGCTCAACCGCCTGAGCATCTTTTTCGTAGGCATAATGCCCACGCCGGTGAGGATGCTCGTGAAACGAAGGATGCTCGATAAAAACATCATACGCCCCTGAGGCGTTCTATTATAAGAGATTACAATTCAATTACCCGAAATTCCGACTCTTTAAGCCATGCCAAATTATTTAGTAGATATAATCGATCGAAATGCCGCCCGCTTTCCCAAGCATGAGGCCTACCGCTTCTGCTGGCGTAAGAACGGCGACTGGATGTCGACCCCCTGGGAAGACTTCGCTTCTCAGGTAAACACTGCGGCAAAAGCCCTCTGTTCGCTCGGTCTGCTTGAAAAAGACACCGTGGCAATCTGCTCTCCCAATACTCCCCAGATACTCATCACCGAATTCGGCGCATTCCGCAACCGTATCGCCTGTATCCCGATCTATTCGAGCAGCGTGCAGGCGCAGTTTGACTTTATCGTGCGCGATGGAAACGCAAAGGTAATATTCATCGGCGACCGCCATCAGTACGCGATGGCCTACAATCACTGGAAGAATAATCCGCAGATAAAGAGGATTGTCGTGTTCAAGAATGAGGGGCTCGACCTTTATGACGACGACACGGTAACGATCTTCTGGGACGACTTCGTGCGTCTCGGCATGGAGGCCCCCGAATCGGTGGAGAAGGAAATCGAGGGCCGCATCTCGCGCGCACTCCCCGACGACATGGCCACGCTGATATACACTTCCGGTACAACCGGCGAACCCAAGGGCGTCGTCATCAACCATTCCAACTACGACGCAACAATCGCCGAGCACAGCAAGCTGCTCACCGGCATACGCGACACTGACATATCGATGGCTTTCCTCCCTATGTCGCATATTCTCGAGAAGGCGTGGTCGTTCTTCTGCGTCGCCCGCGGCATTCCGGTGGCCGTCAATTATGATCCGCGCGTAATCACCGAGACCATCCACCAGGTGCATCCCAACCTGATGTGCTGCGTGCCGCGCTTCTGGGAGAAGGTCTATGCCGGCGTGCGCGAGAAGCTGGAGGGCATGTCGAAGATGCAGCGCCTGATGGTGGCCCGCGCACTTCGCTGCGGCAAGATCCGCAATCTGCGCTACCTGCGCATCGGCAAAAAAGTCCCATGGCATGTGGAGAAGGAATATAAATTCTGGGACCGCATGCTCTTCAGCCGTCTCAAGCATGCCGTCGGCATTCCCGACCCTAACTTCTATCCTACCGCCGGCGCTCCGCTATCGGCACGCATCTGTGAATTCTTCCGCTCGATCGGCATCGACATCATCATCGGATACGGCCTTTCGGAAACGACAGCCACCGTGTCGTGCTTCCCCGACGTGGGATATCAGATCGGCACAGTCGGCGTGCCTCTCCCGGGCGTAAAGGTGAGGATTGATGAAAACGGAGAGATTCTCGTGAAAGGCCCCACCGTAACCCCGGGCTACTACAACAATCCGGAGGCTAACGAAAAAGCCTTCACCGACGACGGCTATTTCCGCACCGGCGATGCCGGCTACCTTACAGACGACGGCGCAATCGTGCTCACCGAGCGCGTCAAGGATCTCTTCAAAACCTCCAACGGCAAGTATATCGCTCCCCAGATGATGGAGAGCCGTCTGGCCGAGAATAAGTATATCGACGAAGTGGCCGTCATCGGCGACCAACGGAAGTATGTAACGGCCCTTGTCGTCCCCAACCTCTCGCAGCTCCGCGCATGGGCCGAACAGCATAAGATTCCGACCGACGACACCGAGACGCTGATGAAGAATCCCGTGGTGATCGACTTCTATATGAAGGAAATCCAGAAGCACCAGAAGGATATCGCCGATTATGAGAAAATCAAACGCATCACTCTGCTCCCCAATCATTTTTCCATCATGAACGGCGAGGTAACCAACACGATGAAGGTGCGCCGCCCGATCGTGGCGCGCAACTATGCCGCCCTGATCGAGAAAATGTATCTAGACTGATATGCGCAGTTATGTAAAGAATTAAAAATTACCATTCCCCATGATAACCACCGACCAATTCAAACAGATTGAAACGCGCGTGGCCGATCTCCATCGCTATCTCGACATCGATTCGAAGAAAATTGAAGTCGAGGAGGAGGAACTCCGCACCCACGTGGCCGATTTCTGGGACGACCGCGAGAAGGCCGAGGCCCAGATGCGTAAGATTAAGGGAATCCATTTCTGGATCGACTCCTATAATGAAGTGGAAAAACAGCTCGAGGAGCTCCGTCTCGCTCTCGAATTCCTTAAGGATGAACTCGTGACGGAAGAGGAGGTAGACACGCAGTATGAAGCCCTCACCAAACAGGTGGAAGACCTTGAGCTCCGCAATATGTTGCGCCGCGAGGAGGATAAGCTCGGCGTCGTGCTCAAGATCAACTCCGGCGCAGGAGGCACAGAGTCGCAAGACTGGGCCTCGATGTTGATGCGCCTCTACCTGCGCTATGCCGAACGCCACGGCTACAAGACTTCTATCGCTCAGATACTTGATGGCGATGAGGCCGGCATCAAGTCGGTCACGATCAACATCGAGGGCGACTATGCCTACGGGTTCCTCAAGTCGGAAAACGGCGTCCACCGTCTCGTGCGCGTCAGCCCCTACAACGCGCAGGGCAAGCGAATGACTTCGTTCGCCTCCGTGTTCGTCACTCCCCTCGTCGACGACACGATCGACATTCAGGTGGAGAATGCCCGCGTGTCGTGGGATACGTTCCGCTCAGGCGGTGCCGGCGGCCAGAACGTCAACAAGGTGGAATCGGGCGTCAGACTCCGTTATCAGTTCAAGGACCCCTACACCGGCGAGGAAGAGGAAATCCTCATTGAGAACACCGAGACCCGCGACCAGCCCAAAAATAAGGAGAACGCCATGCGCCAGCTGAAATCGATCCTCTATGAGAAGGAGCTCCGCCACCGCATGGAAGAGCAGGCAAAGGTTGAGGCCGGCAAGAAGAAGATCGAATGGGGAAGCCAGATCCGCAGTTACGTCTTCGACGACCGCCGCGTGAAAGATCACCGCACCAATCACCAGACCTCCGATGTCAACAGCGTCATGGATGGCGAGATCGACGACTTCATCAAGGCCTACCTGATGGAATTCAGCGAGACCGACTCAGCCTCCTGACCAACCGTCATCGCTCCGCAACCCAACTGACAATTTTATTCTTTACACGACCTAAAATCATTAATTTCACCCTTGAATTGATAACAATAAGACAATTCGAGGGTGAATTTTTTTATTAACTCAGTTTGATTTTTTAATATATTTATGAGCCTACTATTTCTGATTATCAATAAGATAATTTTATATAATATCTTGATTTTTGTTTGATACTATTGCACGCCTCATTAAAAATTACGAATTTTGTAAGCGAAAGCCTAAGGGCTCTCAAATCAATCTATCAAAACCAAGCAAACTTGCGTTACCCGAAAAACTCAACTAACCACGAAAACTCAATCAAAAGATCCATGATTTACAATATACCTCCGCAAGGAGAGTGAATAGACTAAAACAGTAATTGGTGTAAGTGAATAAAGAATTTTACATAAATGCAAGAGCAAAGGCGCTGAATTGGGAAATTCGGCGCCTTAATTAATTTTCGACGGTGGAAATTATCCGAGCCGCTTCTTGATGTGGTAGCGCGGACGGTGCTTTGTCTCCATATAGACCTTTCCGACATAGAGCCCCACCAGCCCTATTGAGATCATCACGATGCCTCCCACGAGCCAGATGCTGAGCATCAGCGAGGCCCAGCCCTGTGCCACCGACCCCTTCACCAGCGACACGATGACATAGACGGCCATGCCCAGGGCGATGAGGATGAATATCCAGCCCAGCCCCAGAATCATATATATAGGCGTGATCGAGAATGAAGAGATGCCGTCGAAGGCAAGCCGCAGCATCTTGCGGAGCGTATATTTGGTGGTGCCTGCCTCGCGTTCGGCCCTTACCTCCTCCACCGTCGTGGAAGGGAAGCCGATCATCGGGATTATACCCCGCAGATATAGGTTGCGCTCCTCATATTTCGAGAGCTCCCCGATGACGCGGCGAGTCATGAATCGGAAATCGGCATGATTGTAGATGGTCTTGAGGCCGAGGGCCGCCTGCAGCTTATAGAAACTCTCGGCCGTGAAGCGCTTCAGGAATGAATCAGACTCGCGCGACGACCGGACCCCGTAGACCACATCATATCCCTCATAATAGTCGTCGATCATCACAGGGATGCACTCCAGGGGATCCTGCAGGTCCACATCGATAGTGATCACGCCGTCAGCTCCTTCGGGCCCCTCTATAGCCGCCTCCATACCCGCCATAATGGCGTTCTGATGGCCGACATTGCGCGATAGGTCGAGGCCGCGGCAGATAGGCTCCGAGGCATGGAGCTGCTCGATGATCTCCCAGGTTCGGTCGCGGCTGCCGTCGTTGACGAAAAGCAAGAAACTATCCTGAGCGATCTTTCCGTCGCTCATGAGCTGCTTCATAAGCGCCACGAGCCGCGGCGCCGAGAGGGGCAGCATGTCCTCTTCATTATAACAAGGGGCCACAATGGCCAGTCGCAGAGTCTTCATAGGTGCAAATATAACCAAAATAAGCGAAAGATGCCATTGCGATAGATAAAAATCCGTTAAAATGGAGGCTCTTCAGGCGCGATATTTGTTTATTTCAATAGTTTTACCTAATTTTGTAAACTCATTGCAGGGTCCCGACATCCGGGGCACGGTGCGCCGCGCCCGCCGAGCGCCGCCCTTGCGCTGCAGTCGCCTCTGTAGTTCAACGGATAGAATAGAAGTTTCCTAAACTTTAGATAGGGGTT
>CAMWYR010000049.1 GCA_947178505.1 uncultured Muribaculaceae bacterium
TCTTGAAAACCGTTGAGGGTAACACCTCCGGGGGTTCGAATCCCTCTCTCTCCGCCAACAACTAAAGCGAATCCGCTGTAACCCACAGAGTTACGGCGGATTTAATTTTTATCCCATACAAAAATCCATACAAATTTCAGTCGAAACCTCGCCCCATACAAAGCCGATGGTATCATAGAAAATCGAGCTTGTGAGAGTCGATTTCTTGTGGATAAGTAAAGATTCATAGGTAATCTTGATAACGTTTCCTGCATATTGTAAAGATTAGCCATAAGAAAAAAGAGCGGGATTAACCGCTCTTTCCAATCGACTACTGTCGGTTTCTAAAATCGTTGCTTTCACACTCGAAGTATTTCGTTAAAGAAGAAACTACCCTTGGGGATACACAAATTAGCAAAAAATGTCCTATCTACAAAATAAGAACGCATTACAGACTATTAGGATACATCCACTAAAATAAAATGTCTTTGTAAATCTTTGATTATTAGTGATAATAAAAATACCACCCGAATTTTTTTGAGTGGTATCAGTGGTTGTCAGGTAATATCCAGAGTATTGTATCTGAACATTGCTTGAAATTGTCTTAATCTTGTCTTTACGACTCCAGATAAGCTATAAATTCGTCAGCTGTCATTATCTCCATTTTGGAGAACGCTGTCAGCTTTTTGCCTAAGTCCTTGAACGAGGCTCCGACATGATAGACCGTATCATCTATGATAAGGAAACGGTCGTGAGCTCTTCGGAATGTCTTTACTTCAATCGGAGCGTATTGAGCATTATGACGCTCCAGATCCTGACGCAGTGTCCTGCTTATGGAAAGAGTAAAGATTGTGGCTGACACTCTTGTGGCTCGCTTATCAAGCTGACGAAATACTGAATCATCGATATAATTATCCACAATGATGATACGGCTCTTGGCACTGCGTATGAGATCGCACATAAGGGTATAAGCATCGAATATCTGGCCGTCGAAGACGATTGCTTCTCTTGGAGGCAATGACGTGTGAAGAATAAAATCTATCTTTTCCTCTGTTTTTGCCATCCGATATTCCAATCGTTCAAAGCGTTGGGAAACGGCATAGCCTTTCATCAGATAATCCTTGATCACTTTATTTGCCCATTGCCGGAATTGCGTACCTCTTAGGGATTTTACTCTATATCCAACGGATATGATAACATCAAGATTATAATATTTAGTCCTATATTTCTTACCATCAGAAGCAGTTGTCAAGGATTCCTTGACAACTGAATTGCTATCGAGTTCTCCTTCTTTGAAGATATTGTTGACATGAAGGCTAATGTTCTGTTTAGAAGTCTGGAACAACTCTGTCATCTGCTGTTGTGTCAGCCATACAGTCTCATTCTCCAGACGGACTTCAAGCTTAACGGTTGAATCCGGTTGGTAAAGTATTATTTCATTGTCTTGCGATGATGGCGCAAGTGGTATAGGAGTATTCTCGTTCATATTGCAAAATTAACAAAAAATTCTCGTAATATGACTATAACGCACAGGAAATCAGTCAAAACGGCTCATTGCATTAACTTCCCTACTCTCCCTACTCTCAACTGCCAACTGCAATATTTTTTGTTTTGGGGACTTAATTTTTGGAGAAACTGAAAAAATATAATATCTTTGCAGATGTAAGCCCTTATTTCAGAAGCCCGGGGTAGGGATAAGAAAGGGAGGGTAATTATGATGCGGGGAGCCGCATTAATTTTTTATTAAGCGCGTTTATCCGTGCTGATCCCTGATATACAGAAATTCTCGCAAAATTTTATTGGAGTCAAGGATCGAGCAACGATAGATGCCCGTGGTTATGTAATGACCGACGACAGGGAGGATCTTATTAAGAGGCCGCCTTGTTTGTCAGTTTTGCATATATAAGCGTGGGCTTCTGCGTTGCCGTCCAACTCCAAAAGGCAATGCGAGAAGCCTCTGTATGAAGGACGGTAACAGAAACAGACTCCTGCGCTTTTTTTATATATTTTCCTAACATTTGTGCCCCCGGGGGTCTGCGGCACTTCATACTACTCTATTTTTTATGCGTAAAGTTTTCTTGCTCTCACTATTGCTGACAGCATCGGCTGCCTACTCGAGACAGATTTCTCCAGAAGAGGCAAGCGCAGTAGCTTCCGAGTTTTTGAAGACCTCCGAACTTCAGGGAAGAGTTTCAACGACTCCTGTAAAAATCAAGGGACAGATCGGAGAGACGGATGCCGCTCCCTACCATGTGTTTAATTCCACGGATGGCAATGGGTTTGTGATTATTGCCGGAGATGACCGTGCGCCCAGAATCCTGGGGTATTCCGATAAGGGATCTTTCGATGGCACCAATATGCCTCCGCAACTTAAAGCCCTGCTGACGAGTTACGCAGCACGGCTGGAGAAGGCTCCTGATGTGCGCCATGATTCTTGGAATAAGGCTCCGGCCCGAAACTCAGAAAAGGGAGTGCTTCTTCCCACTTCCAACTGGGGACAAGGCTATCCCTACAACACGGAATGCCCCGTAATCGATGGGGAGCACGCCCTCACCGGCTGCGTGGCCACCGCTATGGCAATAGTTATGAAATATCATAACTGGCCTGAAGGCTATAACTGGGATGCGATGCCCATGAATACGGAAGAAGAGCCTATCAATTTTGAAGAGAATAATGATCTTCCCGCCCTGGCACAGATTATGCATGACGCGGGAGAAGCCGTATTCATGCAGTATAGCCTCGAAGAGAGCGGAGCATATCTCGACTGGATCGGACACCGGCTCCAATCGGTGTTCCAGTATTCTCCCGACTGCCAGTATATCGGAGGCGACCACTTTGAGAAGGATGAATGGGAAACGATGTTGAGAGACAATCTGGATAAAGGCCTGCCCGTTATCTATGATGGCTTTGGCAGTGGCGGCCACCATGCTTTCGTACTTGACGGCTATAACAGCTCCGATATGTATCATGTCAACTGGGGCTGGAACGGTCTCGACAATGGTTATTATGTCCTCGATGCGCTTGAGCCTGCTGAGGGCTGGGGATTTTCCGAGTATAATGGAATGGTGATGAATATTGAGCCTGCTCATGAGAGGGGCGATTATTCAGAATGCTTCACCGACTATGGCTACTTATGGACGACGGGTGCCAATCGTCGGGTCGCCATAATGAACATCAGCGTCGAAGATATTAAGAAAGGAGAACCATTCCATCTTTTCAACAGCGCGCTCACCGTAACTCCCGGCTTTAAGGGGCAGATCGGAGTGGCGATTGTGGATAAGGATAATAAAATAAAGGAGGTGCTCCGCACGGTCTACTGCAACACATTCGAACCGGGCACCCAGAATGCCAGCCCTTCCTGCCTTAGCATGAGGTTTTATGATCTCGTGCCTACGTGTGATATAGACAATGATGATCGTCTTCAGTTCGTTTCTAAACATGACAATGATGACTATTACAAGCTCATATTAGGCACAATGGAATGGCCATCATCGAAGTCCGTGGCCGGCAATGTTCCTGAGCGTAGTGTCGTTACTTTCAATGTTTCGGAAGGAGTGGAATGTAATATCCGGCTGGAGGATGCTTCGGCCATTGAAAGCCGGTCTATTCCGGAAGGCACAACAGAGATTCCGGCCTATTATGGGGAACTTCTCCATATATACTTCAACAAGAAGGATGCGGATTCCGGGAATCCTCTTCATATTGCGCTACATGGAAAGATGTATGGCGGCGATGATGAATATTGGACCGGACAAGAGGGTCAGACATACCCTCTGGAAGTCTACGGCGATAAATATCAAGTAGAGATCAAGATGCTTAACCTGACAGATGAAAGTATTCATCTTGACACAGCAGGCACTTTAAAGGAAAGGCTCGCTGATACCGAGGGTATGAACATAGGCAATCTGACCGTCAGCGGAAAGATGAATGCTCTTGATTTCTGGTACATCAGAGATAACTGCCCGAGCCTACAGACATTGAACCTGAAGGATGTGGAGATAGAAGAAATCACGGCAGGAGATGGTGCATTTGTCCCCGACGGCATGACGCATCCGGCAAATACAATTCCCTATCGTGCATTGCCCGGGTTGGCTAATCTTACAAAGCTGACTCTGCCCGAAGGCATTACTGCAATAGAGGGGTTCTCTCTCATGGCGATGAAACTGGCCTCGATCAGCATTCCTGAGGGTGTCACGACTATCGGCCGTGATGCATTCTGGGGTAATAATGACCTTCAGGTGGTTGAAGTGCTTAGCCCTGAGCCTCCGACATTTGATTACAATCCTTTTGAAGATACGAAGTGTCCGGCAAATGGCTTTCTCTTCGTCAGCAACGGATGTGAGGATAAGTATAAGGAAGCAGAAATATGGAAAGACTTCTCCCGCATTATAGAAGGATCGATACCTGATCCACTTAAGCCGAAAGTTACGCTTGATAACATTGTGTATGAGTGTTTCATAGATCAGGCGTGCATCATCGGTTATGAAGGTGAGCCGGTCGAAGTAGTCATACCTGAAAAGATAACAGTAAACGGCATCTCATATACCGTAACTGAACTTAAAGAGGAATCCTTCAGAGGCTGCAGCAGTCTGAAGAGCTTCATAATGCCGGAATCCATCACTTCAATAGGCCATTATTGTTTAAGTGGATGTTCGAATCTTGAATCTCTGAAACTTAGCACTAACATAACGCAGATTCCTTACGAGGCATTCAGTTGGTGCGAAAGCTTGAAGGAGTTCAGAATTACTCCGAATATAACCAGTATGGGTGACGGCTGTCTGGCTGGCACCGGCATAACTGAAATGTACATTCCAAACACTCTTATCCCTGCCCCTTATTCCACTCCTTTTGGATCTAACTTTAATCTTGAGGCGTTTGAAGTAGAAGAGGGACATGAGTATTATAAAGTGGTCGACGGTCTCCTTTATAGGATTTCGGAAGAGGGTCTTCTCCTGGAGTCAATCCCGGGAGCAAAATCGGGTATAGTGGCTACTGCTCCGGAATGTTTGGAGCTATTGAGACGTTCTGTATATGGAGAGTCAAATATAAGTGGTCTCGTGCTGAATGATGGCCTGCGACTCATTGACCCTTATGCTATTTATGCCAACAACAGTCTCAGTTATGTGTCCATCCCTTCTTCGGCCACAATACTTGAAAGCGCCTTCAATAGTAACCCGACCCTTGAGTCAGTGGCATTCAATGGCCAGCCAACTGCGATCGGCAAGATATTCGCTAATTGTCCGGCAATTAAGCACATATATCTGAATGGCGAAGGGAAAATCGGTTTTGACGGTTTATTTGAAGATGAATATGAAAACCTGAATTTTTATAATCCTTCGATCGAGAGCAGGTATGACTATTCAGGGAATCATACACTTATCATTCCGGGAGCGGCAGCAGAGATGTTTGGTGAGATTCCGGCTGAGAATGTGATAGAAATGTGGGAATACAAGATCGACCGCGGGAACAACCGTCTGTTAATCACTCCTGCTATGGAGGGAATCTCAATCGATAAAGTGACGATCAACGGGCGTGTCGTCAACTTGGAGAATGGGTACTACAGCATTGCTGAAGATTCGCCCGAGTTGATGGCGAATGCAACGGCTGACTCTGAGCCATATGTCGATCCTGATGTGAAGGTGGAATACACACTTCATGGGCTTCAGTCTATGACGACCCACTATGCGCCAGAGTTTAATGCCACGCTACCTGATTCAGTCATAACGGGCATTGATAATCTTACGGGCGGTGAGTCATCTGCAATTGATATTTTCAGCCTCGACGGGACGGAAGTCGTTAAGGGTGCCGACAAGTCGGCTCTTCAGAAACTTGCCCCCGGGGTCTACATTATCCGTCAGGGCAGCAAGAGGATGAAGGTTGCAGTAAAGTAAGAACGACTCAATAGTTAAATGATCCGGGGTATGAAGCGATTGCCTGATACTCTTTAATTAACGAAAGTATAATCTATAAAAGGATTCTCGGCGTATGTCGAGGATCCTTTTGCTTCATCCACTAAAAATCCGCCGTATGCTTGTCTACCGGATGAGCAATCTCCTCCTTTATACGTTCAAGGCATTGATTGAATATACGTCTTTCATCGGCCGACAGATGGAGAGCCTCACGCTGTGAGTAGTCAAAGAAGTTGTAATCCTTGATTTTAGATGAGAGTGGAGTCTTATGAAGCAGATCCGGGTGAAACATCAGTCCGATTACATCCGGCGCTATCTCATCGACTTCTGTATCAACGCCTATCAGTTGTCCGGGTGAAAAACTTACGACGGTACCTTCCTGATAGTCGTATGGCTGTCTTCCATATTTCAATGTGCAGTTCGTCCCATTCTTCAAGAAAAGTGCATATACATCATAATCCATACGGATAAGGTTTACTACCTTGGTCGCTTCGGTGAGATCGATCACCGTGACCAACGGATGTTTCGTTTCAAGCCCATACAGTTTGTTATATGCGTCTATCGAATCGAGTCTGACTATTGTTGAATTCTGTTTCATATTGCGAATTTACTACTTTTTTATCTGAAAAAATCAATCATCAGCGATTGAGGTCTGCATTCCCAAAATATTGGTCTGTAATTATGGCAATCTCATACTAACTTTGCAATCAATAAATTGGTTATATCCATATAACAACTAAAAAGAAACCATATGAAGAAATTGATGGCAATTTTTATGGCAGCCGGGATGTGCATACTGACTGCTTGTGCGGCAAGGGGCAGTGAAAAATCATCTCAGAGCGGTGAAGATTCATCAGTGCTCGTCGCGTATTTCTCCGCTCAGGGTCACACCCGGTCTCTCGCTGAAAAGGTTGCGAAAGCCACCAACGGTGACCTGTTTGAAATCGAACCGGAACAACCGTACACAGAAGCGGATCTCGATGGTTGGAACGACAGCGCGAGAGGAACAAGAGAATCCAAGGATCGCTCAACGCGACCCGGGGTAAAAAGCCATGTAGATAATTTTGAGAAATATGATACCATTTATATAGGATTTCCAATCTGGTGGTATACTGCACCAACAATCGTCAACACTTTCCTTGAACAGTATGATACCGATGGAAAAGTAATCATACCGTTTGCCACTTCAGGTGGCAGTCCGATTGGTGAAACAGAAAAAGACCTGCGAGTATCTGCCCCCAAGGCCGTGTTCAAGCAGGGAAAGGTCATGAACGACTATTCTCAAGAGGAAGTGGCAGAATGGATTAAAACAATAGACTAATTACCACACTATTTATGAAAACCACAAGATTATTATTATTACTTGTCATGGGCGCAATGACACTCGTAGGAAAAGCACAAACTACTATGGATAATTACGTTAAGCCGGCAGGTGCCGATAATTTCTATCACAGCTATTCGGTGAAAGAACAGCAGGTATCTTTCCCGAATCAATATAAGATGAAAGTGGCAGGAACCCTGTTTATACCGAATTCCCTTAAAACCGGCGACAGATACCCTGCAATAATAGTAGGTCATCCAATGGGAGCTGTAAAAGAACAGAGCGCCATGCTTTATGCTCAAAAGATGGCTGAGGCCGGCTTCGTGACACTCGCCATCGACCTGCCGTTCTGGGGCGAAAGCGAAGGTGAACCCCGCAACGCCGTGAGTCCGGATATGTATGCCGAAGCTTTCAGTGCCGCAGTAGATTATCTTGGGACGCGACCCTTTGTTAACCGCGAAGAAATTGGTGTGATAGGTATTTGCGGAAGTGGCAGTTTCGCGATTAGCGCGGCAAAGATCGACCCGCGTCTTAAAGCCGTGGCAACTGTCAGCATGTATAATATGGGAAATGCAAACCGCCATGGTCTCCGCAACTCCCTTTCATTGGAGCAACGAAAGGCTATTATCGCAGAAGCTGCTCAAAGAAGGTATGAGGAATTTGAAGGCGCGGAAGCTGCTTTGACAGGTGGAACTGCAAATGAATGGAGCGAATCTCTCGACCCTGTTCAAAAGGAATTCTATGAGTTTTACCGCACGCCACGAGGTCAGTACACGCCCGATGGAGCTACCCCGACAACGACAACACATCCCACGCTCACCTCTAATGTAAAGTTCATGAATTTTTACCCCTTTGAGGATATTGAGACAATTTCACCCCGCCCGATGCTCTTCATCACCGGCTCGGAAGCCCACTCGCGTGAATTCAGCGAAGACGCGTATGCAAAGGCCGCGCAGCCCAAAGAACTGGTCGTTGTGCCGGGTGCGGGCCATGTTGATCTGTACGACCGCACCGACCTAATCCCCTTTGACAAACTTATTTCATTCTTCAAAGCCAATCTGCCTGAGCATAAATAATAAATAATATGACAACAAAAGAATTCATAGAAATAATGGACTCAGGCAAGGTTATTCCCGGCGGAAGCCCTATCCATGCCAAAATGCACGAGCTGAGTCAGGAGGCAATCCGTATCACGATGGAGATTAACAATGCCTATCACACCCACGATGAGATCGTGACCTTGATGTCGGAGCTGACGGGCTCTGAAATCCATGAGAGTTTCGGGCTTTTCCCTCCATTCTATACCGACTGCGGAAAGAATATCAGAATCGGCAAACGGGTGTTCATCAATTCCGGTTGCAAATTTCAGGATCAAGGCGGAATCACCATCGGCGATGATGTACTCGTGGGCCACAACTGCGTGATTGCCACCCTCAATCACGTAATGGACCCCGACAGACGTGCCGATATGGTTCCCGCTCCCGTGAAAATTGGCGACAAGGTGTGGATCGGAGCTAATGTTACTATCCTTCAAGGCGTCACCATTGGCGAAGGCGCGGTCATAGCAGCAGGGGCAGTGGTCAACAAGAATGTTCCGCCCCGCACCGTGGTCGGCGGTCTCCCGGCAAAGGTCATCAAAACCATCTGAGACCATGAGGAAAACAATATTTATTGCTTTAATGACAATTATTGCATTTATGGCATCTTCACAGACAAAAGTCCTGCTCAAAGTTGGCGAAAACTCTATGACCGCGACACTGACGGGCAACGAAGCTACACGCGAGTTGGCCAAATTGCTCGAACAAGGTGACATAACCATACGCATGAGCGACTATGGTGGCTTTGAGAAAGTAGGCGCGTTGCCTCAGTCCTTACCCACTTCCAACACTCAGATAACTACCGTGCCCGGCGACATAATGCTGTATCAAGGCAATCAGATGGTGATCTTCTACGGCTCGAACTCCTGGAGCTATACACGCCTCGGCAAGATTGACGGTGCTACGGTGAGCAATCTCCGGCAGTTTTTGGGCAACGCCGATATAACCTTGACATTATCCTTGGAATCCTCTGCCGGGATAGAAGATGTAGCTGCTAACACGAATAAAGAAGAAGTCATATACGATCTGAACGGACGCCGAATAACAAAGAAGCCCCTTGCTCCCGGCATCTATATCATCAACGGCAAAAAGAGAATAATCAGACAATAAAAATCAAAGATATGTTAGGAAATTTCATTTATTCAAATCCCACGAAAATCTATTTCGGGGATGAAGCGCATAAAAATCTTGTCGAGGCTCTCAGTGGTTTCGGAAAAAAAGTAATGCTGACCTATGGCGGCGGGTCAATCAAACGAAACGGTGTCTATGATGATATCATTGCTGCTCTCACCGCTGCCGGCAAGGAAGTGGTGGAACTCTCAGGAGTTATGCCCAATCCTACAGTTGACAAACTTATCGAAGGGTGCAAGGTTGCCCGCGAAAACAATGTGGACTTTATTCTTGCCGTCGGTGGTGGCTCAACCATTGACTATGCAAAGGCTGTAAGTGTATCGGCTTGGTATGACGGTGACGCATGGGAACGCTTCTGGGTGAAGCAGGAAGATCCCAAGCCTGGTGAAAGAATCATACCCGTAGGAGCAGTCTTGACTATGGCCGGAACAGGTTCGGAGATGAACGGCGGCTCCGTAATCACCAACCATGCCACAAAAATGAAGATTGGCAAGGTGTTCGGCGAAGAGGTCATGCCTAAGTTTGCCGTACTCAATCCGCGCTACACGTTTTCGCTGCCCCATCGTCAGATGGTGGCAGGAATTTTCGATACTATGAGCCATATAATGGAGCAATATTTCTCAGGCGATGATGACAGCACATCCGACTATCTCGCCGAAGGACTGATGCGCTCCGTAATCGCATCGAGCCGTGTAGCGGTAAAGGATCCGGAAAACTATGAGGCTCGCTCCAATCTGATGTGGTCGGCTACATGGGCACTCAATACTCTCATCGGAGAAGGTAAGTCGCAGGACTGGATGGTACACATGATCGGTCAGGCAATCGGTGCCTATACTGATGCCACTCACGGAATGACCCTGTCGGGTGTCTCCGAGGCATATTACCGTCATATCATGAAATACGCCCTGAAGCGTTTCGCCCGTTTCGCACATGTAGTATGGGAGATTCCGACTGAAAGTAAGAGTGACGAGCAACTCGCCTCAGAAGGTATCGATGCACTCGCTGCATGGATAAAAGATATCGGAGCCGCTTCTGAAATAACATCTCTCGGAGTGACCGAGGATATGCTCGACGGCATTGCCGATGCCACAATTATCCTGACCGGTGGATATGAGACCCTCAATCATGATGAAATAGTAGAAATCCTGCGCAAAAGTCTTTGACAATGAAAAAGGTTCTTATCATATCCACAAGTCTGCGAGGCAACAGCAATTCGCACAGACTGGCTGAGGAATTTGGCCGCGGAGCCACTGAAAGCGGTAACGAAGTCGAGCTTCTCACACTCCATCATAAAGATATTCGTTTCTGTATCGGCTGTCTGTCGTGCGTAAAGACAGGCAAATGTGTAATAAAAGACGATGCCCCCGAAATAGTAGAGAAGATGCACGATGCCGATGTGCTGGTATTCGCAACTCCTATCTATTACTACGAAATGAGCGGCCAGATGAAGACCCTTCTCGACCGTGCGAATCCGTTATTCGGAGGTGACTATAAGTTCACGGATATTTACATTCTGACCAGCGCGGCCGAGAATGAGCCCGAAGTTCCGGCTCGGGCAATCTCCGGACTTGAGGGCTGGATAGAGTGTTTCGACAGAGCACGACTCGCCGGGTCGGTGTTTGCAGGGGGAGTGACTGCTCCCGGTGAAATCAAGGATCATCCCTCACTGAAATGCGCCTACGATATGGGTAGAAGTATATAAGTTACTATGTTTGCACTCACGCAATGCTAATCCCTAAAGAGCATTGCTTAAATGACAATATCTTGAAGAAAGTAGCCGGAAGCCTCGTTGGCCGAGATTAAGACAATATTGTATGCAAGTCGGCGAAAAGGAAATTTTCATCGACCTTCTATTTTACAATACCCGTATTCACGCCTACTGCTGCATTGAATTGAAGACCGGATCATTTCAGGCATCATATCTCGGTCAGTTAGGCTTGTATGTTACAGCGGTCAACCATCAGCTTAAGACGGAGCATGACAACCCGACTATCGGACTTCTGATTTGTAAGGACAAAGACAACATAGAGGCTCAATATTCATTGGAGGCATACAATCTACCTCTTGGAATCTCCCAATATGAACTTTCTAAACTTATTCCCAACGAAATAAAAAGCTCCCTGCCTTCTATAGAAGAGATTGAATCAACTCTGGAACAACTGTCGGAAAATGACAAGGACTAACCTTCTTATTTTCACCAGCCCTACATATAGGTTTAGTTTATCGGGCATATATAAAGCCCAAACCAAACCAAACTGGCAATCAATATCCACAACAGTGCCAATTGAAAATCGGCGAGTTTCCACAATTCACAACAATGACGAGCCAAATGTGTGTGAAAAATACGCGATTTGGCACTCTCGTACACTTCATATAGCCTATAAATAGATAGATAATCACGATTGTCTCGATCCAAATCTGTCATCACGTTTCCAAAAGTGGTGTAAAAACATCATATTTGGAAGTGTGATGTGATTATCTTAGACATGATTTATAGGTTGGGTGGCGCGTCACGCATTACCAATTTCATGGTTAATCTCCTCGGTCTTTGTATAGTAACGAGTGGCCGAAAGTTGGTGCTTACACCAATCTTCAACCTTTTCTTCTATGCTGTGTTTTGACTTCTTTGCCATATTATTATGCGACTTTGCCGGTTTCTATTTCGGATTTGAGGAATTGGAAGATATAGACAGCGCCTTGATAATAGAGGCCGCAGTCGGGGTCGTTGAGCTTGGCGAAGGTGGTTGATGAATATAGTTCGTCAAGGGAGCGGTGTAGGTCCCAGCCATATTCTGCCATAAGCATCTCAGCGAGTTCTGCCGTAAGGCATTCTATCTGAAACTGTATGTTTCTATTCATCTTCATTACGCTTATTTTCTTTAAGGAAATAGATGGCTTTTTGGCGTTCTATCTCTGCTCGTAACTGTTCGGGTGTCGGCATATAAGTCATATATTTAGACGCAAACAGATGGTCATTGTCATGCAGAACAGAGTATCTGGCAATATCTTCATCGGTGTCTTCGCATAGCACAATTCCAATAGTAGGATTGTCGCCCTCGGTACGTTTAAGCTCATCGTACATACGCACATACATATCCATTTGTCCCACATCTTGAAGACGTATTTTTGATGTTTTGAGGTCAATCAACACATAGCATTTCAGGAATATATTGTAGAACACCAGATCGATATAATAGTCCTCTTTTTCGGTGTGGATATGTTGCTGACGCGACACGAAGGCAAATCCTTTGCCAAGTTCGAGCAAGAACTTCTCAAGATTGTCTATTATTGCTTGTTCTAATTCTGACTCACGGAAAGAACTGTCAGCCGTAAAACCAAGAAACTCTCCTATAACGGGGTTCTTGATAAATTCGGCAGGGTCAGAACTCTGATAAGTAGATGTAAGTTCAAGCATTTCTTTCTCAACAAGATCTTTGCGCTGAGAGGCGAGCAAACGAAAATAGTATTGAGAACTGATATTACGTTGTAGGGTTCTGACGCTCCATCCCTGTTCAGATGCCTCTCTTTCATACCATGCGCGGGCATCGTCGTTAAGCTCTTGGTTGAGAATGTAATAGTGAGTCCAAGATAATATCTTGTCAGATTTTCCAATCACCGATTGGAATATTGTCGGATGAGTTTTGTAGAATAGTACGTAACTATATAGATAGCTTTTTGTAAAGCCTTTTCCGTAAGTAGTTGTAAGTCGTTTGGAAAGGTCTTTTATAATCGAAGCTCCATAGAGTGCCCGATCCAGTCCGTTGAGTTACTCTTCAGCGATAAGTTTTCCAAGATACCAATTCCTTTTCACTAACGCCTCGTTGACCTGCCGATAGGCGGTTTAACGAGCCTGTTCGATGATAGAGGACGCCCGGTTATAAAGGACATCCATAGTTGGAGGCGACACCTTGTCAATAAGATTAGACTTCATATTAATGGTCCATTAGAACGTTATATGTCTATGCTTTGTTGCTTACGATCAAGTCTTTAACATCTATATCAAGTAACTCAGAAATTCTCACAAGCGTATCAAGGGAGGGTTGCATCTTGTTGGAACACCATCGGGAAACCGTAGCTTCATTTTTACCGACCTGTGCGGCAAGCCATTTACCGGTTTTGCCGTTCTCAACTAATGCAACTTTTATCCTATTTATCTTCTGTGATTCCATTTCACTTGCTTTATTTACGTATTACAATACATTGATGTTATTTGCAAATTTAGCTATAATTCCCCATAAGACAAAATATTATCTCATTTTTACATTGGAAATTAGCATCTTGGATGATAGTTGGAGTTGAGCCATGCTTCGATTTCGGCTACGTCGTAGATTACTTTGCCTCCGATTTTGTAGTAGGGAAAAATGTTGTCGTTGCGGAAGTTCTGGAGGGTTCGGCGGTGGAGCGAGAGGCGTTCAGCGAGTTCTTTGTCGTCAATAAATGTCTGGCCATTGAGTGCGGGACGGACGTTTTTGGTAATAGTATCAATCATCTCGGTTAATTCACGGGCATCTGCAAAGAATGCCTCGACCGAAGGATGGCATTTGGTGATGATTTCTTCTGTCATAGGCAGTCGTAGGCCTCCTTCCGGTTGTCTGAAATGAATTGTACGATGTCAGATGTCCGGAACAGGCAGTTACCTCCGTCTTCTTGAAAATAGCCGAGTTTGCCATTGGTTTTGAGTGTCTGTAACTGACGTGGGGTTATCCTGAGGATATTCGCGGCAGCTTATGGCGTAAGCCATTTGTCAGCCTCGTCATGAATATGGAGTTATCTCCATATTCTGCTCACCATAGTATGGGAAAGGCAGATTTAGGGTTAAAGTGTCTTTCAAAAGTTAAAAGATGTCTGTCTTTCCTTAAAAGCACAATCCCGGCAGAGGCCGGAGGTTCATAACCGTACTACGAACCCCATTTAAGTAGATGTGTAACGACCTAAAGATAAGACTATCAGCCCGCTCACAGACTCCCTAACCCTCCAGTGAATGATTTTATTCACTGCGCCACCATTCACTCGTCATTCACCACAGTGCTGCTGTATTGTGCAGTATTCTGCAAGTTGCAAAAAAGAAAAAGCACTGAAAATCAAGTGATTTCAGTGCTTAGCGGCATCTTGCCTTTTTCTTGTTGTGACCCCGGAGAGGCTCGAACTCTCGACCC
>CAMWYR010000050.1 GCA_947178505.1 uncultured Muribaculaceae bacterium
TTCGCTGTAGTTTTTCTTAAAAAAATTCACAAATCACAAAAGTTTAAATGAGTTCTATAATAAAATTAGACAAATCATAAAATCCATTCTTGGAGAAGAGTATGTAACATTTCAAGAAGGATTAGATACCACCATTAAGTTCCATCCAAATGGGAAAAGTGAGTTTTGCAGAATAGAAGAAGCAGGTATGAGCATAGCGGGGCTAGAGCCTTTGATGAGAAATGCCTCGATGGCTGCCTCTATATACAGCAATGTTGATGAAATTGAGGATATCTACTCCAAAGATAAACTTGAAAAAGTTAGCGAACTTATAGATGCAGAAATTTTGCGTCTAAAGTCCAAAATTTCAGAGAGCAAAACAGAAAATCAAGATTCAACTATTGATACTAATTATGAATCACGACTGAAATTAATTAAGCGATATAATAGATTCTATTTGTATAGATTGCGTCTTTTAGAACGACGCTTATCTGATGAAATCTCAAAATCAGATGTAGAGGCATTTAAACAAAGATTTAATATCTCCTGTTTTCAGGGTAAATGTAAATTTTCAGAATGTCTAAATAATGTAAAGGAAGCTTGGTTTGAAAAATATGACGAGGAAATCTTCCAAACGGAAGCTCGAATGTTTTTGTCCTTATTGAGATTAACCGATGCTGAACGACTAAAAGATTACATGGTTTGCTTCGAAAGGAATTTGGTCGATGGATTTTGTGGAAATCCTGATTATCTTTTCTTCGGAAAAGATTTTGATGCATCCTATGAACTTAAAAAATGTGGATGCAACGCATACTCTTCGATCTCTCAAAGAGTAAAAGAGTTCATATCTCCAGTACGCTCTTTTTCGACAATTCGACAAAAGAAAAATTTTGAAATATTTGTAGAAAATCTGCGCAATGAGAGAAACTCTATTAATACTGAAGATATAACTGATAAAAACGAACAATTTCTACCCTCTTACACAAGTTTCGTATTCAAGAATTCAGAAGAGTATGTGAGAATAATATTGAATGCCTATTATTCAGTTCAAAATGATATTGAACCTAGTAATGCACATACTTTTACTAAAGCTACATCTCGTGGCCTTCACTATACAGAATTAAGAATATTATCAAGGTTACGCAATAAGAACTTCTGCTTAGATGAATTTATAAGAGCCCTACAAGATATAGATGCAAACAATCTAGATAACAAGATGTCCATAGATATGGGGCTTCTTGAAGTTATTCATGTGTTTATATCAAAAGTCAAGGATCCTGAATGGATAGACAATATCATTTTAACTCATAGAGTGGTTAAGGGTTTATGGTATAATGGATCTAAATTCATGAACTCATATACCCTACACAATGAAGAACATGCTGTAACCTTAATTAAGGCTGTTGTGCGCCTAATAAAGGCAATTGATTACCTTAACATTAAACAAGCCGATTACTATATACTATTTCTGGCATGCTATCTCCATGATGTTAGTATGGTTATTCATCCCAATATTAATAGTTTTTGTAACGGCGATCACGATAGCTTAGCTATAATATCAGAGTTTATTGTAAATGCTCATAACCTATTTAGTAGTTCTTCAACTGATGTGAGCATGTCTGAAACTATGTCTACAGAAGCAAAATTCAAGAAAGTAGGACAATTCATGGTTTCTCAGTTTGAAGCAATTTATAATTATTTTTCTAATAACATTCGCAAAACTCATCCTAAAGAAAGCGCGAAAAAAATCAGAGAATGGCATACTTCTGTTCTCAAACATCTCACACCATTGTTACTAACTCATGTAGCAAGGGTTTCCGAAAGTCATGGATATGATGCTGATGAAGTGTATGGGAGATCTTCTGATGCGAAAGATTCGCTAATCAGCGAGAAATATTCTATGATTCTTATAAGATTAGCAGATCTTATGGATGTTGCTAATGACAGAATCAACTATAATCTCTTAAGACAGAATGTAAGCCATATGAATCCGTTATCCCAATTCCATTGGATTTCGCATCTCATAACGGACGAGATTCAGATATCTCCAACTTTTGAAATAGACGACAAAACCGACGAGCAAATTGAGAATAGGAAAATTATAGAACGATTGAACTTCAATCTATTTGTTAATGTTAAATTTCTAGAGTCCACAAAAAAAGGTTGCGACGTATGTAGATTAAGAAGTAACTTAGATACAAGGATAGTAACGCTTCCACCAGAATATTCAGATTGTGAGGGATTAATGTTAGCTATGTTTGGAAATCCTGTACAAACAAGCAAAGAGACTATTTGTCCAATACTCTGTAAATGGATCGTGAAGAAACACGAATGGTTCATTAATGAACTGATTGCCCTAAATTCATATCTTAATGCCGTCAATGATAGATGGTTTAAAACAGAAATCAGATTCAATATTATTTATCGAGATGATTACCAGCTTGATAAAGACCTATATGATGCAGTTTGTGCCTTCATCAATCCCTCAAGCATAGACGGCAATTGAGTTTTGAGAACTATAATTTCTAGCAATACATACTTAAATAGAGAATTATTCGTTATATTTGCAGTTGACATGTGAGAGAACTTGCGAGCAACGGCATAGCCGATTCCGATAGCTTCGGTTGAGCAGAGCGATGAAAAGCGATGCAATGTGCCGTAGGAGCAAATGTTGGAGATGCGGAAAGCAGTTCTGATAAATAATTGATTTTTAGGATATTTTTAAAGTGGAGTTTCCCAAGTGGGACCACAAGTTAGAAATCAAGCAGTTACGAGTTCAATCGTAGCTGCTTTTTCTTTTACTTTGAACACAAATCTGAACACAACTCCGCGCCAACTCTATTTTGCCTTGTCTAACTATACCTTGTGTTCATGTCAGTGTGTTCAAATCATTAGTCCGAGAATAGCAGACCGCATTAATGTTTAATCTATGAATAATCTCTCCCTATCACAGGCAGATTTTTAATGATCGGTCAATATTTTGTGACGATATTACCTGACAACCACTGATACCAATCAAAAAAATTGGGTGGTATTTTTTATTATGACTAATAATCAAAGATTTACAAAGACATTTTATTTAATCCACCACCTCCTTACCACTCATTATCAGGAGTAATTTTGCAGTGTCGACAGAAACAAAAACAACCCCGGCGCCGGGATTAACAGCTCAAAATTATTCCTAAATATGAAAATTGAAAACCTTTTGAACAAGCCCCTGTGGCAGATGACAGGCGAGGAATTCATGTTCCTCTCGAAGTCAGCAACGAGTGACAGCGCTCCCCGGCAGCCTGAGGTTACGGTAGATACCTCCTCTCCTAAATATGTATATGGTCTATCCGGTATCGCTCAGCTGTTCGGTTGCAGCATACCGACAGCCAACCGCATCAAGAAAAGCGGAAAGATTGACAAAGCGATAAAGCAGATAGGACGCAAGATAATAGTGGATGCCGAGCTTGCACTTGAACTTGCAGGACTCAAAACCGGAGGTAGAAGATGATGGACGAACAGGGCTTGCCCTTGTTATAGCCCACTATAACCGTAGATTCAATAACGAAGTGCAAAAATGACTTTGATCTGAATAGGCCTTCATATTTATGAGTTCGAGACTTAATACCGGATTGGGGATGGGGTTTCATAAAGCCACAGCCCCTCCCCAATCCGGTATTAAGTCTCGCAAAAGGTAACTTTCAACTCGCAATACAAAAAAATAAAAAAGGAGACCGAAGTCTCCCTGAGATTAATTAATTTTGTGTTGCAATGAAATATCATCAATTAACCTCGCAGCAAAGGTCGCAAATATTCGCCTTACTGCAAAGAAAAACGCCCGGAAAAATTATCGCCTCCATAGTTGGGTGCAGCGAGTCGACGCTCAGCCGTGAGATAAGACGGAATTCTACTGACAAGGGTAACTACCTGTGGGACAAGGCACATGCCAAGGCAATCGTCACACTTACAGAACGTAGCACCAACATGGTGCTTATGGAGAGGCTTCCGCAGGGTAAACATCCTGAACCATTGGCGACGGTGGTCATCAGGCTGCTCTTTCCATACAGGGAAACCATTCAGTCAATAACCACTGACAATGGATCTGAATTTTGTGCCCACAAGATGATTTCAAAGGCTTTAGCCCCTAAGGGAACAAAGAATCCGAATCTGGTATTTTTCGCAGACTCGTATTCCTCATGGCAGAAAGGTGCGATTGAAAACGCAAATAAGCTCATCCGTCAATATATCCCGAAAGGAACAGACTTTTCAACATTAACAGATACATTTATTCGCAAAATTCAGTATAAAATTAACCGAAGGCCACGGAAGAAACTCAATTTTGAATCCCCCAAAACGGTTTTCTTCCGACAAATCGCTAATTTTGCAGTTGCCAGTTGAGAGTAGGACTGGACAAAAGCCGGTCTAAATTCAATGATTATTGGGAGAAAAACACTATATTTGTGTAAAATTATGAATCATGGCAAAGACCGGCAATTATATCCGTTTTGATTGGGCGATGAAGCATATGCTTCGCGACAAGGCGAATTTCGGTATTCTCGAAGGTTTGATTTCCGTCCTCCTCAAAGAGGATATCACTATAGTGGAAATTCTTGAAAGTGAGTCAAACCAGAATAGCGATACAGAGAAGTTTAACAGAGTCGACATAAAGGCGAAGAACAGCAAAGGGCACCTTATAATCGTAGAGGTGCAACTCACTCGCCAGCTATATTATCTGCAACGTATACTTTACGGCACATGCAAGGCGATAACCGAGCACATCAATATCGGTGAAAAGTACGACCAGGTAAAAAAGGTATATTCGATCAGTATACTATATTGCGACTACGGCCAGGGAGAGGACTATGTATACCATGGAGAAACGAGGTTCCGGGGAATCAACAAAGGCGATGAGCTTCGTGTAAACATGAAGGAGGAAGGCGTCATAATTCAGCAACTTCCGAAAGAAGTATTTCCGGAATATTATCTCGTCAGGGTAAATTCATTTACCAAGATACCGGAGAATCCCCTTGATGAATGGATGGAGTATCTTAAGACGGGTGAGGTGAAGGAGAATACACATGTGCCGGGTCTGCAGCAGGTAAAGGAGAAACTGCGTCTGCTGTCAATGACGCCTGAAGAGCGCCGGGCCTATGACGAACACATGGACAATATCATGGTACAGAATGACGTGCTTGACACGGCACGTGATGAAGGTAGGGCCGAAGGACTCGCCGAAGGGCGTGCCGAAGGGCGTGTCGAAGGGCGTGTCGAAGGGCGTGCTGAACAAAATATTGCTACTGCAAAAAGACTTAAGGCTGCCGGAATGGATGCCGACTTTATTCGCAATATAACCGGCCTCTCCCCGGAAGATTATGTTTAAGGAAGTGTAGGAATATAGCCCTACGGTCTAAGAAAAACAATCACCATGGAAGCGATGAATGAAATATTGAAAGATAAAGTACACGGCTCAATCATAGGAGGAGCATGCGGCGACGCATTAGGCTACGTTGTGGAATTCGTCGGCTCCTATACCGCTATCGTTAGACGTTACGGAGAGGGAGGATTGACAGAGTACGATACAAACTATAGCTGGCTGAATGATGATGGCCTGCGTGAGAAGGCTTTGTTTTCTGACGATACCCAGATGACTCTATATACCATAGAGGGCCTGTTAGAAGGCATTGATTCCGGAACACCCATCATTGATGCGATTCGCGATGCATACATCGCCTGGTATGCCGGTCAAGTAGGAGATGCTGTAATGATTACGTATGATTCCCCCCTGGTGAGAATAGATGAATTAAATCAACGCCGAGCTCCCGGCAACACTTGCCTTTCAGCGTTATCGGAGCTTGTCAAAGGCTCGCGACCTTATAACGATAGCAAAGGCTGCGGAGGAATAATGCGTATCGCTCCGATAGGTTTATATGGAGCCGCCCATGATTGGAGTCTGCAACAGATTGCGGAGATTGCCGGGGAAACTGCAGAATTGACCCATCTTCATCCCCTCAGTACTTATAGTTCGGCGGCCTGCGCCGTCATAATCGCTCTGTGTGCGAAGACAACGGTCGCGACTCCGGAAGATTTCCGCAACATTATAGCTGAAGCTATCGACGTCATAACGGAAATATACGGGGAAGAATCTCAATTTATGAGTGTATTTAAAAGAATCATATCCAACGCTATCGGCCTCGCTTCAGACTCACGTGCCGACTGGGAAGTGATTGAGAATGCCATTGGAGGGGGATGGGTTGCGGAGGAGACGTTGGCAATTGCTCTCTTTAGTGTGCTGAGACACATCGATGACTTCAACGGTTGCCTGATATGTGCCGTCAACCATGGAGGCGACAGCGACTCGACCGGTGCAGTCGCCGGCAACATCCTCGGAGCCATTCTCGGCTACACCGCTATCCCTCCGAAATTCCTCACCCGCCTCCAACTCAAAGACCTCCTCTTAGCCTACGCCGACAAACTATCAGTCCGAAAAAAGGGAAGCAGACAGGAGGGGGTTGCGCAGCTTTGCGATTATGGCTAACTTTGCGGGAAATTACTCTGCATTATGACTTTTACTTTTATTATTGAGGTGATAGGCACGATCGCGTTCGCGATCAGCGGTATCCGGCTGGCTTCATATAAGAAATTCGATCTGTTCGGTGCTTTCACCATCGGTCTGGTGACGGCCACGGGCGGCGGTACGCTGCGCGATGTGCTTCTGAACCTGCCCGTGTTCTGGCTCCAGACGCCTATTTATCTTTACCTTACGGCCTTGTCTGTCCTGATCGTCGTTATGTTCCGGCGCCAGCTTGTGCGCCACGACCGGTTGCTCTTCATCTTCGATGCCATCGGGCTCGCGCTCTTCGTGGTGATAGGCATGCAGAAGACGCTCGAAGTCGGCTATTCAATGTGGGCCGCAATCGTGATGGGTACGGTCACCGGCAGTTTCGGTGGAGTAGTGCGCGATATCCTTATCAATGAGGAGCCTCTTTTCTTCCGCAAGGACATCTACGCCACGGCGTGTATCGCCGGTGGCCTCATCTATTGGCTTGTGGCCTACCTCGGCGGCGCGCTCATCTGGCAGCAGCTCTCGTGTGCGGTCACCGTCATCGGACTCCGAATATGCGCGTTGCGCTACAACTGGGCGCTGCCGCTGCTGAGCAGCGAGCTTCGCTCCGACAAGTAGGGCTCAATCGACTATAATAAAAGGTCGCCGGTTTCGTATCGAAGCCGGCGACCTTAAGGGGTACGAGATTTTACCTGATGATAGTCTTGAACGTGCTCACCGTGCCGTCGTTGGCCGTGACGCGCACGATCACCGTGCGGCCTTGGGTCGGCGATGCCATGCGGGCACCGTTAAGATCGAAATATTCTACTTCTGCTACTCCATCGAGGCTGATGCCGGCGATGCCGCTCGTGCCGAAATCAATGCCGCGGAGTCCCTCCACGGCTGCGTAGAGCTCAGCCGTGCCTTCAGGCGCTGTTCCCTTGCAACCTGCTGCGATGCCTTCGAACGCATCGTCAGCAACGGCGGGAGGCACCGTAGGCATGAAGATTACCTGAGCCAGCGCGCCGCAATCGGCAAATGCACGCGATTCAATCTCCGTCACACCGGCACCGATCGTTGCTGCCATCAGTGTGGGGCATTCAGCAAAGGCTTCCTTCCCGATAGTCGTGATACTCTGGGGTATAACCACAGAAGCCATCTTCTCATTGCCGCGGAACGCACCCTCGAGTATGCGGGTCACAACGTATGATACCTCGTTATAATATACGCTACCCGGTACGGTCAGGAAAGTCCTGTTACCCGTATATTCCTTAATCCAGACAGTAGGCTCAAACTGCTCCTTATCGATCAAGAACGTGTAGTCGTCGATAGTAAACTCTGTGATTTCAGGAGCCTTGACTTCGGCAGTGACCGACGCGCTCGGGGCTACCTGAACGCCTTCGTAGAGAGCCTCGATGCTGAACGAATAAGTCGTGTCATACTCAGGAGCATCAAACACCCAGGGCGACGTAACGCTGCCTACGCTCTCGCCATCTACATAGCCGGTGAAACCGATGCAGGGGGTATATTCGGTGCCCGGATCTGTCCATGAGAGGGTGATGGTGCGTGTTTCAGTGTCGCTCTCAGCCGTGATCTTACCGACGCTGCGGTAATCGGCGATCACGATATCATCAATGATTGCGGAGGAGGCGATATCGGTGAATCCGGTTACGAGGCGCAGGTAAACGGGATTCTTGTCGGTATAGTCAGGGAGGGGAAGCATCACTTTCTTCCATCCGGGCGTCTCGGCGTCGAGAGATATCAGCGTTTTAGAAAGCGACGTGAAGTCGGTTCCGTCGGTAGAGAGCTGCGCGTCAATATAGACATCATTGCCGGGAATGGCATAATACCAGTAGCTGAGCACCGGGGCGGTAGTCTCCGCCAAGTCGATCTTATACGACGTCATTGAATTGGTCGAACCCGACTTGGCGCCATATTCGGCGTAATTTACATAGATCAGGCCTGACCCTGAATGAGGCTTCACGACAGTGCCGTCGTCATAGTCGGCCTCTTCGGCCACATACATACGGGCGTAATAAGAGGAGTTGACATATGTCCACATCTTGTCAGCACCGCCGTCGAACGTCTCAGCAAACGGAAGCTGATATTCCGGACCGATGATGAGTGAATAATCATAGGAACTGTAGTTTGATTCGCCGGGGCCGACATTGTTGAGAGCCTGCACCTCATAGCGCACCGCGCGGGGAAATTCCATGCCCTCGCCATTGTCGACGAACTCCGTCTCTTTAATGAATTGGGCGATCAACTCGCGGTTGTTCTCACCAACTCCCCAGCAGCGGAACACGTTATATACCGTCTTCTCAGGATCGATGTTTCCCCAGTGGGCACCACGGTCGGGAGCAGTCCAGTAGATACGGATGCCTTCCTCGCAATATTCAGCGTTGACCGGATAGGGAGAGTAGGGCACGTCAAAGCCAACGAAGCACTGGGCCGTAGACTGCGCGCTGCCGAAGTCGGTGACCGCGCGCACCATATAGGTCGACGTCGTATTCTCATGAGGATGCGTATCGGTGACCGTTACAGTGGCTCCTGTTTCGGGATTCTCCACTCTTTCCACCAGTTCGTTACCCTGATAGTCACGATAAAATTCCAGTGCCTTTACGGGCACGGGGAGGGGTTGTCCGTTGGCAAGTGTCGAAGGCACGACGGCCGACAATTCCACCGAATTCCCGTCGGCGGCGGGCGTGGCCGTGAACGACTGATAAGCGAAATAGAACTGGAGGCCAGGAGTGACCATGCCCCCGTATGAATAGGGATTGCGCTCGGTGCCGATACAGGCCACGGGCGTATAGGTATAATCATATCCATATTGCCATGCGGGAGTGGCCTCGTCGGTAAACTGCACCGACTCACCCGGAGCCATATTACTGAAAGAGGCAATGGGGATATCGCTTTCCGACAGGCTGTAGCATGAGCGCGTCACGGTGATGTCCATGCGCACATCATCAGGCAGAGTCTGCCATTCGCTGTCTTTTGTGGGAGCAGTAAGCGTGCCCACCACCTTGCCCGTATTGTTATCGATTTCAAAGCTCATGCTTACCGACGGCGATCCCGGCGTAATAGCCATCGCAGGAGCGGCAAGGGCCGCAATTGCAACGGCCAAAGTGTAGAAAATCTTCATAGTTATTAAGTGTGAGTAAAGTTTATTTGCAAATATAGTGATTATTTATGACTTTTAATTAATTTTGTGGGAAGTAGAAAGAATTAACCTCTACAAACGATAAATTAATTTAAGTTTTCAGATGAAAAAATCATTTATTTTATCGCTGGCTACGGCGGTTGCCGTTACCGTTTCGGCCGGCGTAAAGATTCCTGAAGCTGAGGGACTCTTCACGCGTCCGGCATTTAAGACTCCGACCATTCCGGAAATGAATCAGGGCACTCAGGAATTTTCAAAGACTCCGCTGCCTAAGGGGAAGCCTGCGCCCAAGCGGCTTGCCCCGATGAAAGCTGCCGGCGAGGGAGCCACGATTTTCGGTTATCTCAACAACACCAACCTTATGGGGAAGGAAAACGGCTTCTACAGCATTGATCCGGCACAGACCAATTCAGGCACATTCATGTGGCAGGATTATCTTACGGCTAACGCCTGGACCATCTACACCGGCTGGTATCGCGACGGCCGTGTATGCGCGCTCGACGGCTATAAGTTTGAATCCGCTTTCATGGCCTATGCCTACACCGAATTCGACCTCACGACGGGCGAAATTCTCCACAATGATTATATTGACCTGAGCGATGAGGGCCAGGGGATGCTCCCCGTGCTGCTCAGCTCGGCCTACCGTACGCTCGACGACAAGGTGTATGGCTACGGTTATGATTTCAACGGCGAGGGATTCTCGTTCACCGTGGCTGATGCTGACGGCTTCGCCAACGTAAGATCACTGACCGGCGTCAGCTTTGACAACATGTGCGTCTCGCTCTGCTATAATGAGCAGGACGATCTCTTCTACGGCATTACAACCAACGGGCGTCTCGTGCAGATTGATGCTGAGGGCTCGCAGACAGAAGTGTTCAACGTCTCGGCGCAGATCCCCGGACTCAACACGCGCGTTGTCACAGGCATGGTCTACGTGCCGTCGCTCAACTCGATTCTCTGGAACGCATATTCCGAGAGCGTATCGACATCGTTCGTATCCCTTAATATTGCCGATAAGAAGGCTGAGGTGTTGAGTCGGAGTGCGGGAGCTGAAATCTACGCGTTCCTGCTTACGACCGAGCCCAATGCCCCGGCAGCCGCGCCGGCGATGCCCGCGATCAACAGCTGCGACTTCGCCGGAGCTTCCCTCAGCGGCACTCTCAGCGGCACAATGCCGACGAAGACGCAGGGGGGCGCCACGCTTACCGGCGATCTCGACTGGACCATACTCCTCGACGGAGTGCAGGTTGCTTCCGGTAAGGCTGCCGCAGGTGCCACATTCACTGCCGACCTCTCCGATATCGCCAACGGCAACCGCACGTTCTCGCTCATAGCCTCCAAGGGAAATCTGAAGAGCGCGGCGGCCGTGCTTCACCGCTGGGTCGGTTCGGATACACCGCTCGCACCCGCAGATGCCGTGCTCACCGACACTAAAGTGACCTGGACTGCCCCAACGGCCTCTGTACATGGCGGCTATGTCGACTTCGATGCGCTGACATATACCGTCACGCTCAACGGCCAGGTGTTGGGCACGACCTCAGACACGTCGCTCGACTATACGCTTCCCCAGGGCAAGCCTTTCAACAGCTACACTGCTGAAGTGACCGCCAGTTACGACTCCAAGACTTCCGAAGCTGCCGTGTCAAATTTCATCACCTACGGCGAACCGCTTAAATGCCCGATTCACTTCCGCCCCGAGCCGAAGGATTTCGAGCTTATGACGACAATCAACGTCGACGGCCATAAATATGAGAGTGGGGTAGAGGATACCTGGCGCTTCATCACGGCCGACCAGATGGGCTTCCCGGCATTTGCATCAGGCTTTAATGGCGACGACTGGCTCATCCTTCCTCCCATCAATTTCGACAATACCGAAAAGGCCTACCGCTTCGAGATGGAGATCGGGCTCGTGCACGACAGCGACACTAGCGGCACTTACGAGGTATGCATCGGCACGGCTCCGACAGCCGAGGCGATGACCCGCGTGATCATCCCCGAGTCGCATTGCCTCCATATGCTCGGTGATATTCTGGAAGAATATTTCGCAGTTCCCGAGGCAGGTGTTTATTACATCGGTATCCATGCCGTGACGCATCAGGTATCGTTCCACGTGTCGGATATCGACATCACGCTCAGCGACCGCGCTGCCGACGTGCCCACCGGCGTGACCGATCTGCAGGCAACTCCCGGTGCTGACGGCGCGCTTACCGCTACAGTTTCCTTCAAAATGCCTCTCACCACTGCCGACGGCCGTCTGATTGACTCATCGACACTGATCTCCGCCACAGTGAGCTCGGAATCAACCGTGCCCGGAACGACTAAGCCCACCACTCCCGTGGCGAGCGTGCAGGTGAACGGTGCGCCCGGTTCGCTCCAGACCGTGGAAATCGAGACAGCGCAGAACTACAATAATATCAAGGTGGTATGCTCAGTGGATGGCCGCACCGGTAAAGGCGAGTCGACACTGGTTTACACGGGTTTGGTGCGTCCCTATATCGTCAATAATCTCAAGGCCGAGCTCAGCGAGGATAATCTGACGGCTACTCTTACATGGACTCCTCCGACTGAAGGTGAGGAGGAAGGCCCGATCGGTGATTCGTTCTACTACGAGGTGTACTATTACGATAGCTCATGGATATATCTCGGCGAAGTGGGTTGGGATAAGACTGAGTACACGCTCACGATGCCTGAAGGCACAGAACTCTTCTACACCACTCTCGGCGTGATGGCCCATAATGCAGCCGGTATCAGTTACCATATCGTGGGCACCGGTTTCTCGATCGGCGAACCCGTGAAGCTCCCGTGGATAAATAATCTTGACAATGAGGTGACTGAAAACAACACCATCATCATGCGTCCGTCGGATGAATATAACGGCACATACTGGATGCCCGGTAATCCCGCGACTCTGCTGTCGCCTATATTTGCAGTGGAGGGCAATCTCGCCATGATGGGCTATACTGTCGATGGCCAGACCGATCTGAAGGCTATGGTGGCAATGCCCAAGTTCTCGACTGCCGGCATTATGGATGCGCAGATCACATTCAACTACTGGGGTGGCATGGCCGCTGCTAAGATGCGTCTGCTCGGGCAGGGCTGCGGAATGGAGGAGCCGGTGCTCATCGCCGAACTTCCATTCGACAATGCCGGCTGGACTTCGGCAACATATCCTCTCCCCGAAGAACTCCAGGACAACGGCTGGGTAATCCTTATGGTAGATGCCGACATCCCCGACGATCAGACGTTCGCTATGTTCTCCGGCTATACGCTCAATTCACCCAGCGGCGTGGTTAACGTAGAGGTGAACGATGCGGATGCTCCCGTAGAATTCTACAATCTGCAGGGTCTCCGCGTGAAAGAAAATCCGGCTCCCGGCATCTATATCCGCCGTCAGGGTAAGGTGGCTGAGAAAGTTGTGGTGAAATAAGGCTCCATCCACTAAAATTTCTTAATGCCAGGGCAAATGGTAATTTTCTTACCGGATTAATCAGCTTTTAAAGTACGGATATAATCTCAGTGGGCGTGTATTGACTGTTACACGCCCCATTATTTTGCTATTTTTATCTTGGTTGATACGCTATTGTCGGAAGTTTCTCAGCATAAAGGCCATCATGCACGTCTGAACCATATGAGCTGCCGTATGAAGATACTTCTCATAATTTCTGAGCATCCTCCGCGTTCCGGTGAACCACGAAATGGTTGTTTCCACGACCCATCGTCCGCCAATAGGTATAAAAGTATGGGATTTAGAATGATGAAAGAGAAAAATTATACCGCGCCTCAAAAAGAAAAGTTACTAATGGTCTCGCAGCTGCACCTCGTCTATCGCTTTTTGATTCAGTCACATAGCCCGCTATGCTCCTGAATCTGCAAAGCGATATCCGAGGCACATCTGCGACCCTGGCATCAAGAAATTTTAGTGGATGGAGCCTTCTTCTATGTTGTATTCCTAATTTTTGTGTAATTTTTAAGATTTATTAATATTGAG
>CAMWYR010000051.1 GCA_947178505.1 uncultured Muribaculaceae bacterium
ACAGCAGTTGTGCTATTCAGGCTTCTTATGACTATCGCGCCAAACGGCAGCCATGAACGGATTCCAGCGTGCCGCCTCCTCGTATTTCTCAGGAGTTGTCTCACATTTTGGACACCAGTGTCCGCCGTAAAGAATCGTGCGCGGGCGCATGGAGAATTTATTTCCGCAATGGCACTGCCATTTTAATTCAGTGTCGAGATCGCCGGTGGTCATTGAAGGGGATAGACATTTAAGGCCGCGGTATTTCCCCGCTTCGGCTACCTGCCCTAAGTCAATCTCACTTTCCGGAATGCTTTCATCATATCCATGATTGAGAAGCACCGGTACATCTGACGGACGCGAGCTATCGAACTCAGCCCATTTCCGAATTCGGCTTTGCTCCGCATTCTTTCCGAAGAATGCCTCTATCCTGTCTGCTTTATTATTGGCTATCCAGTTAAGTGTTCCGAGCGATTTAAACCTTGAGATACTCCACATCCCCCCTTTAATAAGGCAAGCGGGGGCCAGCGGGGTGAGATTCATCCACCAGGGCATATCTTTCGACATGCGGGCAAAATATTCCCGGGCATCTATTGGCTCGCGGAAAGGTATGATTGAATTCAAAGTGTCAGAATCTATGTACCATTCGCCATGGAAATTGCGGGTGGCAAACCAGCCCGGGCTGAAACATTTCTCCGGCGGAGGACACCCGAGCGATTTGAGCAGAAGTAGCTCGAATTCATAATTTGTGAGTCTGAAAGATTCTCCGCTCCCGATATTATAGAACTTCCTCCAGAATGATTCGGGCACCTCCTTTCGGCAGACGCCAACCATCAGGCGGGCAGAATCCTCGACCGTGGCCCATTCGAGCACTCCCCGCAGCGGCACATGGAATGAAATAGGATCAGTGCCCTTGAAAATCAGACCCTTATGCAATATTCCCGACTGCCGAAGGCTGACCCAGCGTTTCAGCCCCGATTCGGCAAATTCGAGTTCGGCCCTGATTTTAGATATGGCATAATTGTCATAAAGGGCAGCCATAATCGGATCGCCGGTGCGCCCCCAGTGATGAGGCTCATGCCGGTGAGCAGTCTGGGCCACGCTACCTATGTAGACCAAACGGACCTCATCGCGGTCAACACGGTTCTTAACCGCATTTACCACATTGCGGGCCCCTTCAACATTTACTTTCATAGTCGTCTCCGGATAATGGTCGGCAAGGGGCGATACCATGCCTCCTATGTGGAGCACATACTGACAACCCTCCACTGCCTTCACTACATCCTGAGCATTCACTAAATCTCCCCAGACAATTTCAACATTGGGCAGTTGCATGAAAGGGAAAAGCTTCTTTCTCGATTTCTTAGAATCACGCACGAGTAGACGGACGTTGAACTCATCGGGATATTTCATGAATTCCTTAAGAGTCGCGAAGCCCATCACGCCGGTAGCCCCCGTGATGCAGACTTTTACTTTATTCTCCGATGCTTTGCTTTTTTGTATTGCCATTGTTCAGGGTAATATTTATGTTTTTATCAATAAATCGTTAATTGAGTTGCGTACGACTATTTCAACTGCGCTTCGGCGCACATTATTATAGCGACCACGATTATAGCGACCACGGGTTGTAGATATCACACCCGTATAGCGTGAAACGCTACACGTCGTAATTATGTTTCAATAGCAGAAACTTGCCGAAGAGTCTTGGCAGGGCCGGAAAATAATAACGGCAGTCCTGTCTGAGAAGCTTAGCAATATACATTGTCTTGTCGACATAGCAGCTGTTGTGTTCCCTTAGGATCCTGAAAATCTGCTGACCTATCAGGTAACCCGGTTCTCTACTCGACATTTCCAGTCTATGCTGATTTTTTACAAAAGTACAACCTTTGCCCGATATATCCAAAAAATAGATGCCGACGTCATTATTACGCCCGCTTCGTCGGTATCTTGCCAGTCGTAATAGCGATACTACAGGTGCATATTATACGACATAATTTTTTACTGTTGGTAGAGGAAGTATTGACGAAAAACATTATCTTTGCAATAACACTGGGGCTATTCCGGGTGGCGACAGTCGGTATAAGCCTGACGGAAATTAAAGGAATGTGCAACTTTGAAAGTTTTCAGTTCTATGGCAAAGCAGGAATACGTAGAAAAAAACAAGAAATGGCTCGCTGAGAAAGCTGCGGAGCAGGGAGTGGAGGCGCTCGATAAAGGGGTGCTTTATAAAGTGATTAAGAAGGGAAAAGGTGGAGCTCATCCGAATCGTGGAAGCGTCGTAACCGTACACTATACCGGTAAGACCATCAATGGTAAGACCTTCGACAACAGCAAGGGAGGTGTAGCACCGGCTTTCCGGTTACGCGATTTGATACCCGGATGGAATATCGCTCTGCAACAGATGTCGGTGGGCGATAAATGGGAGATTTACGTCCCCGCCGAACAGGCTTACGGCAAAATTAATCAGCCGGGTATTCCGGGAGGTTCCACGCTGATATTCGAGATCGAACTCTTAGGAATTGCTTGACAGATGCGTTTCAGATATTGCCCCGATTGCGGGAGTGTGCTCTCAGCGCGCGATTTAGGAGATGAGATAAATGTGCCCTGGTGCGACCGATGCTGCAAACCGTGGTTTCCGATCTTTCCCACTGCTGTCATTGCATTGGTATATAACGATAGGGGAGAGGTGCTCTTGCTTCGGCAGAATTACATCTCTACCGAATTCCGGAATCTTGTTTCCGGCTACATGCAGCCCGGAGAAGATGCCGAGGCGTGCGCCCGTAGGGAAATAAAGGAGGAAACTGGTCTTGAAGTTACTGATCTTCGCCTTGTGCTCACAAGCTGGTTTGATAAAAAAGAGATGCTTATGATAGGCTTTTTTGCCAAGGTAAATGAAGGCGAACTGAAATTATCAGAAGAGGTTGACGATGCCGGATGGTTTCCGGAATCAGAAATACTTTCTTATGTCAGCACGCGCCGCGGATCAGCATCCCGCAGGCTTTGCGAGGCTTTCCTCCGCGAAACACGACATAAGCAGCGGCCGAATGACGATGCGCTTTTTGGGGCCCGGATAATATGAAATAAATGCGTAAATGAAAGGCCGAAAGATTTTTTAAGAGTCAAAAATTTGTAAATTCAAATGAAAATGTGTTAATTTGCAAATATAATCTTGGATATTCTTTAGGTTGAAGTAATAAAAGACTCCCATAAACAACAGGAATATTACAAATTAAAAAGGAAAAAATATGAAAAAACTTTTACTTTTTGCGTCAGCGGCTCTTCTGGGCGGAAGTTCACTTCTGGCCGGTCCGCGAGTGTCGGAGTTATTTACGGCAGCTCCCGCTGAATTTAGTCCGAAGGCCGATTTAGGTATGTTGAAATCTCCGACTCGTGCTGATGAGGAGGCGAAATATCTTTACTTCGGATACGCCGAAGAAGTGTCTAACGCTTACAGTTTCAATAACGTAACCTCGGGTTACATCTATCTCGCGTTCCAGATTCCGGTGGCCGATCAGGCTCCTTATATCGGATCTAAAATCACAGGGCTTAATATCACTACGGGCTCGTCAACGAACAACCGTAATATCATCATGAACGTCGATGCATTCGTGACTGATAATATTACAAAGGCCCCTGAGAAGGTCACCAGCGGACGACTCACGATGAGTGCTTACGCGCAGAAGGAAGTGCCTCTTGAAGAGGCGTATGAAATTACCGGAGAAAGCCCTATTTATGTAGGATATCGTTTTCAATATAAGACAGGCGCATATTACCTTCCTGTTGATGAGGTGCCTACCAACCAGCTGACCAGCCTGATAGCCATTGTGCAGGATCTTAATGAAGCTCCCATATTTGCAAATTATGCCGAAGATATCGGTTCGCTTTGCATTCAGGCGCGTCTTGAGGGTGATAATCTTCCGGAAAATGTTATCAGCATTTCATCGTTAGCTTGCCCGGAATATGTCGTTCCCGGTAGCCCGATCAGCTATCAGGCTGTTGTGAAGAATATGGGTGTTAATCCCGTAAATTCGATAGAATTAAAGACTTCTATTTCCGGAAATGATGATTATCTTTCAACGGTGACGCTCAATTCTCCCCTTGCTGTCGCATCTTCAACTTTGGTTGATATTGCAGGTGTTCCCAACTCTCAGACCGGATTGTTCAATGTGTCGGTCACTCCTGTCAAGGCCAATGGAGTTGATATCCAGAATGCTGCTTCTGTCAGCGTTGCCTGCTCATCCTATTCCGAGGGTTATCCGAGACGTATCGTCGTTGAGGAGGCTACTGGTAACTGGTGTCAGTTCTGTACGCGCGGTATGGCAATGATGGATTATCTTGCCGAGACTTACCCCGACTGGATTCGCATTGCCATCCACGGTGGTAGCCCTACAGAGCCCATGCTCGTGCCCGGTTATAATAACTGGATCAGCACTTACGTTCCCGGATTCCCGTTTGCGCTTGTTAACCGCGCGGTCGAGCTGGAGCCTGCCGGTCGTAGTGAGACTGCCTATGTGCCCGTGAATGATTACTACACATCTTTCCCCTCATATGCGAAGGTCGATGTCGAAGCTAATCTCAACAGTGATGATAATGTAGTAGAGGTTACATCTAATTCAGAATTCTCTCTGGATGCTGACAGAAAGTATCTTATATCTTATGTCCTTGTTGAAGACCATGTCGGCAAATACAGCCAGGCGAATTACTACTATGGCGCGACCGGCGAGACGGCAGCCCTTCTTGGCGAGTATGCAAATATTCCTTCAGGCTCTAAGATTTACTTTAACGATGTAGTCCGTGCGATTAATTCATATCCCGGCCTCGAAAATGCATTCCCCGCAACTGTTGAGAAGAATAAGACATATTCAAACTCAATTTCAATGCCCCTTACGTACACTTACGGCAAGCAGCCTAATGGTAAAGCGGGTACAATCGTTGACCCTGCAAATGCACGCGTAGTAGCCATGATCACCGACTCAGAGACCGGTATCATCATCAATGCAGGAGAGGCAAAGATCTCATCATCCGGAGTTAAAGGCGTTGCTACCGACGAGGCTCAGGTCACGATTGAAGTTGCCGACGGCAATATTATCGTGAACGGTGCTGAATCTTTCGAGGTATATTCTCTCGACGGCCGTCGCGTTGCTCCTCAGGCAGTTGCACCCGGAGTATACGTGGTGAAGACGCCCTCTAAGTCTGTCAAAGTTCTCGTGAAGTAATCTATTTACTGAATATTCTTAATTCCAAATAAAGAAGTGGCGACAATGGAGCCGCTTCTTTATTTTTTTATATATGCGCCTCTGCGCTTTCATTACAATAAATAGGGAAGAATTAAGTTGAAAATATATGACGATGAACAGTAATCTTCACTATAATCTTAATCTACCTGATGAACTCTCCACCATACTTGAGCAGGACTTCTGGATGCTGGAGAATGTCGGGGCGGCGATGATATCCTCACTGACCGGTCCGGTGAAATTTGCCGCCACCACATGGATAGTCATATATAGCGGAGACTGTGTGGCCGATATCAATCTGAACTCCTACCATATCAAGGGGCCGACGCTGGTGAATGTGAAAAGCAACCAGATTATGCAGCCCAAAGAAATTTCAGATGATTTGAGCGCCGGTGTCATCGTGCTCTCGAAGCGCCTCAACGACAGTCTCTTCATGTATCTCAATAATTCGCCGTTGCGTGCCATAGCCACCCGTCATCCTGTTGTGCCGATTCCTGAAGAGGTTGTGCCTGCGTTCAGACAGTTCTTCGTTAATCTGAGGGATTTGCTTTCAGATGTGGAGAATCCTTTCGGTTCGCAGGCCCTTATGTATGAGTTGCTGCTTTTTATCCATCGTACTGCCTATAAATGCTTTATGCCTTACAAGGATGAGGTGCTCTCGCATCAGGGACGCATCTCCGCTCAGTTTCTGCAACTTGTTCAGGAAAACTTCCGCAAGGAGCGGTTCCTCGACTTCTATGCCGATAAGCTTGAGATCAGCCGCAAGCATCTCTCGCGTGCAGTTAAGGAACAGACCGGACACACTGCCGTCGACTGGATTGAACGCTACATCATTCTCGAGGCCAAGGTATTACTCAAGTCATCAAGCCTGAATATCCAGCAGATCTCAGATGAACTCAACTTTGCCTCCCAGTCTTTTTTCGGTAAATATTTTAAGAAGATCACCGGGATGTCGCCGAAAGAATTCAGAAATTCATAAAGAGTTGTCTGTCCCATCCTCAGCAGTGGATGGGCTGTTGATAATTTCTTAGCACCCGTGAGTCTTTTTTATGGTGGAATTGTTTGAGGTTGGGTAAAATTTAGTATATTTGCACTAAGAAACCAACCAACGGGCATCCGATCCCGCACACACCATGAAATTTGGAAACACAAACCGTGGAAAATCACTTATCATATTAGCCCATATCGGAGCGTTGCTGACCGCTACGGCATGGGGAGCATCATTTCTAAGTACAAAGGTCCTTCTCGAAGACGGGGGTTTTACTCCGGTTGAAGTATTCGTATATCGTTTTACGCTCGCATATCTGATGCTCCTGGTCTTTACATTTAGGAAAATCAGGTCAAACAGCTGGCGCGATGAGCTTACGTTTCTTCTCTGCGGCATCTGTTCGGGCTCACTCTATTTCATCACTGAGAACTATGCTCTCCAGCTCACTACGGCCGGCAACGTGTCGCTTCTTGCGTCTCTTTCACCGATATTCACCACCGTGCTCGTGGCGATAATGTATAGGCAGAAGGTCAAGTCGGGAGTGATCATGGGCTCGCTGGCCGCATTCTTCGGAGCCGCATGCATTGTGTTCAGTCATGGCGCCTCGCTTGAGATCAGGCCTGCCGGAGATATGCTGGCTCTGCTTGCCGCGCTCTCCTGGGCTGTATATACGGTCGGCATCAAACGGATTCTTCCTTTCTACAGTGGTTTTTATGTCACCCGTAAGCTCTTCTTCTATGGAACGATCTCGGCGCTCCCTTTGCTTTTCTTTCAGAAGGAGCCGCTTCATCTCAATCTTCTTGTGGATTTCACTCAACCCTCGTTCCTCCTCAATTTCCTTTTCCTCGCTCTCTTCTGCTCGCTTGCGGCCTACGTGATATGGAATGAAGTGATGAGGATTCTGGGGCCTGTCACTGCCAACAATTACCTCTATTTTCAGCCGATCGTTACTATGATAGCGGCATACTTTATTCTCGGAGAGAATATTTATCTGCTTGGATACATTGGTTGCGTGCTGATTATCGGAGGCCTTATTTATTCAGATAAATGTCCCGACGGTTTCAGGCTGCAGCGTAAATAGGCCCCCTGCGTGCTCGCTGATTACAGTCTGCAATGGGAAGCCGACAGAAGATTACTTACTACAAATATGATATAATGAACGGGCCCGGTTTGTCTGACAAATCGGGCCCGTTCATATTGCAAGGTAGAGAAGGAGATTAGTCCTCCACCACTTCAAAATCTTCTTTACCAACGCCACACACGGGGCATACCCATGAATCGGGAATGTCTTCGAAAGCAGTGCCGGGAGCGATGCCGTTGTCGGGATCGCCTGTTGCGGGATCATATACCCAGTCGCATACTCTGCAGATGTACTTTTTCATAGTCTTAATTTTTTAATTTAGTGGAATGATTTGTTTCGTAATCTTCTAACGCCTGAATTGGGCCTCCGGTTCACAATATCCTTAAATACCCACGTCTATCAGAAAGTTTCGCATGTAGATTATTTTTATTACCTCAGACGTTGCAGATTTAAGGTCTAAGTGCTATATTTGCGTTATCAACCGAGCTGATGGAGAAAGATGCTCCCGCGCTCTCAAACCTTAAACATACCATGGCAAAAGTAAAACCATTTAAAGGAGTCCGTCCTCCTAAAGACCTTGTGGAGCAAGTGGCTTCTCGTCCTTATGACGTGCTTAATTCAGAAGAGGCCCGTGCAGAGGCTGACGGCAATGAAAAGAGCCTTTATCATATTATCAAGCCGGAGATTGATTTTGAGCCCGGTTTTGATGAGCACCATCCCGATGTCTATGACCGTGCGGTAAGCAATTTCCGTAAATTCCAGGAAAACGGTTGGCTTGTGCAGGATGATGAGGAGAAATATTACATCTATGCCCAGACTATGGATGGCCGCACTCAGTATGGCTTTGTGGTCGGTGCTTGGGTGCCCGATTATATGGAGGGCCGCATCAAGAAGCATGAGCTTACGCGCAAGGATAAGGAGGAAGACCGCATGAAACACGTGCGCTGCAATAACGCCAATGTCGAACCGGTGTTCTTCGCCTTCCCTGATAATGAGAAACTGGAGGAGATCATCCGCCGGGTTTCTGCCGGCGAACCGGAATATGATTTTGTTGCTCCCGATGGTTTCGGCCATACGCTCTGGGTGATCCACGATAAGGAGACTATCGATGAGATCACATCCGAGTTTGAGAAGATTCCCTCACTTTATATCGCCGACGGCCATCATCGCTCGGCCGCAGCTGCCCTTGTCGGCAATGAGAAGGCTATAGCCAATCCCGACCATAAGGGCGACGAGGAGTACAACTATTTCATGGCAGTGGCTTTCCCGGCCTCTCATCTCCGCATTATTGACTACAACCGCGTGGTGCGCGATCTCAACGGCCTCACTCCGGCAGAATTCCTTAAGAGTCTCGAAGAGAATTTCGTTGTTGAGAAGAAGGGTCCGGAAATCTATAAACCCTCCGGACTCCATAATTTCGCTCTTTATCTCGACGGAGAATGGTATTCTCTCACTGCGCGCCCCGGCACATACAATGATTCCGACCCAATCGGCGTTTTAGATGTGACGGTCTCTTCCGATCTTATCCTCCGCGATATCCTCGGCATCACCGACCTCCGCACCGACAAGCGGATTGATTTTGTCGGAGGTATCCGCGGGCTCGGCGAACTGCAACGACGCGTTGACAGCGGCGAGATGGCTATGGCGCTCGCTCTCTATCCCGTGTCGATGGATCAGCTCATAAATATAGCCGATACGGGCAATATTATGCCTCCGAAGACAACATGGTTTGAGCCCAAACTGCGCTCAGGCCTCGTGATCCATAAACTCGAATGATGAAAAAAACTCTACATGCAGCACTATTGGTCGCGGCCGGACTCTTTCCGGCTGCGGCCTTTGCTTGTACATCGGCTATAGTGGCGGCCAATGCAAATCCTTCGGGCCGTCCTATCCTCTGGAAACACCGCGATACGAGCAATCTCGATAATAAAATTGAATATGTAGCCCCCGATGAAGAGGGATTCGGCTATGTAGCTCTCTTCAATGCCTCCGATATGCGTCTTGAGGAGGCCTGGATGGGAATGAACGACGCCGGCTTCGCGGTGATGAACACTGCATCCTATAATATCAAGGATGATAAGGTGCCGGAAAAGCAGATGGATAAGGAGGGCGTGCTGATGACGAATGCCCTGCGCACCTGCCGCAGTGTCGACGATTTCGCCCGCCTTCTTGATTCATATCCCCGCCCGATGGGCGTGGAGGCTAATTTCGGAGTGATCGATGCGCAGGGCAACGGTGCCTATTTCGAGACAAACAATCACTCCTATGTGAGATATAATCTTGACGAAGCCCCCGACGGAGTGCTCGTGCGTACCAACTACAGCCATTCCGGCCGGAAAGGGGAGGGCTACGGCTTTGTGCGTGAGGCCAATGCGGAGTGTCTGCTGGAGCAATATGCGGCTTCAGGCACAGTAACTCCTGAACTCCTTACGGAAAAACTAAGCCGCACATTCTATCACGACGGTAAGAAACAGGACTTCACGCTCTCCGGTAACCGCGCGCTGCTCGACGAAGATTTCATTCCCCGGTTCAAGTCAACGGCTACGGTGGCGATTGAGGGGTGTCTTCCGGTAGAGTCGCTCGATTCGGTCAGTCCCGAGTTTGTAAAGGGGCAGTATATAATGTGGTCGGGGCTCGGCTATCCTCCTGCGTCGGAAATCAGGGCTGTGAGATGTGCGCCCGACGGGGTGCCGGAGGGCCTGTCGGGTACGCTCCCTGGTGGCCACGCGCCGTTGTGCGATAAGGCTAACGCGGTTCGCAACAAGGTGATCACCTCGCGCGGGAAGAAGGGCGCCAGATATATAGATATGAGTTTGCTCTTTAATCCCGATTCTACAGGCTACGCGCAGAAGGTGATGAAGGAGAATCATGAGGTCTACCGCAGGGAAACGCTGAAAAGAGATGGAGGAGAAGATTGAAATCTTTGCGCCAGATTATTCCGATGCGGATCAGACACGAGTCTTCAGGATGGGTTCCGGAAGATTTGCCGTTGAGCTGCTCTTCAGATATTCCTGGATATGGATTCTGTCGCTGTCGTTTCTTGCGGTCGTCGGCATCGTGCTCGGCATTACGGTCGATCTGCGCTGGATGGTCATCGGGCTGATGGTAATCTGCATAGGCTTGCCTATGATCCTGGCTTTTCTTTACTACTATTACGGGCTGCGCAGAGACTGCTATGTCAATTACGTTTCCCATAGGATAGTGAAGGGTGAGGATGGTCTGATTATGCGCGTCATGCTCCCGGATCCGGCCCCGGAGAATGTTAATAATACTCGGCGATCCGGTGGCGATCCGACTGACGAGAAGCGATGTAGATATAGGGATGAGTTCTTCCCGTATTCCTCGATGGGGCGATTCGTGACCGGCAGTAAATCAGCCATAGTGCCGCTGCGCGCTCCCTTCAAGGGTTTTATATGGATTCCGGCCGACGCATTCGGTGATGAGGCCCACCTTGCCTCCTTCCTTAAGATGCTCGACAGTGAATATGAGCGCCGTAATTGGGAGAGCAATAGAGATACAAGTGATGATAACTGATGTGAATTTTTAGGAAATAGAATCTCTGTCTATGGGAAATATGAGAATTCTGAAGGATGTAGATAAGAAATACTGCTTCATTACTGAAATGGAGGTGCGTGATTATGAGCTTGATTGCGAGCAGATCGTCAACAATGCCAATTATCTGCATTATATGGAGCATACGCGCCACCTTTTCTGTAAGGAGGTAGGAATGCCCTTTATTGAGATGCACAACAGCGGTATCGACGCCGTGGTGCGCAAGGTTGAGATTGAATATAAGTCGTCGCTCCGTTCGGGCGACCGGTTCCTGAGCTGCCTCCGGATGGAGAGGAAGGGGCCTCGGTTTGTGTTTCATCAAGACATTATCAAGCATAACGGCGAGGTCTGTGTTGAGGGAATAGTCACTATTGCCGTGCTTAAAGACGGTAAGCTGTCGCGCGGAGATGAATTGGCCATCTATTTTGCTGATTATCTGAAATAAGGAAATATGGTTCGGAGCGACACAGAACTCACATATAAGATTGCCGTGGCGCTCACTCCCGGCATCAACGCCGAAATAGTGAGGCGGCTCGAGGAGTGCGGCATCGGGCTGAAGGAATTTTTGGAGATGCCGATGAAGCGACTGTCGGCAGCCCTCGGCCTCGGACACGTTGTCTGTCTTCAGGATCTCGACCGTCAGGAGGCGCTGTTTCGTGCGCGTCAGGAGGAGGAATTCATGAATCGCCACAGTATTCATCCTCTTTTTCTGCTCGACGCTGATTACCCGGTGCGTCTGAGTGAGATTCCGGATGCGCCTGTGATGCTCTTCGTGCTGGGTTCGACTCAACTTGACGGTTCGCCGTCGCTGGCGGTGGTCGGTACACGACGCTCCACAAGTTACGGTCATTCCTTCTGCGAAAAGTTCATCACTGACCTGGCTGCCTATTATCCTCAGGCGGCTATTATCAGTGGGCTCGCCTATGGTATAGATGCGGCCGGGCACAATGCGGCTCTTGACTCCGGATTGCCGACATTCGCAGTGCTGGCCCACGGCCTTGACACCATCTATCCGGCGCAGCATCGTGATCTCGCGCGGCGTATACTCGCCTCGGGAGGGTCGTTGATTTCTGAGTATCCCTCCGGCACGCGACCTTATCGCAATCATTTTCTTCAGCGCAACCGTATAGTGGCGGGGATGTCGGAGGTGACGGTCGTGGTGGAGTCGGAGGTGAAAGGGGGCGCGATGTCGACGGCTAATCTGGCATTCTCTTATAATAGGGAGGTCTATGCCGTGCCGGGCCGCTATACCGATCTTGCAAGTTCGGGCACAAATATGCTCATCTCGCGCGGTAAGGCGCGGATATTCACATCGCTGGCCGATATGATGTCGGAAATGCGCTGGCCGTTGCCCGGACTCAATAAGGTAACTCCTCCGCGCAAGAATCTCTTCTCTGATCTCGAAGGGGATGCGGGGAGGATTTATGAATTGCTCAGAAAGACGGCTGCCCCGCTGACAATTGATCAGATACATGTCGCCACGGGGCTGCCGGTGTCTACGTTGATTTCTACTCTGACCGAACTCGAATTTGAAGGTGTAGTCGTGAAGTTGCCGGGCGCGCGTTATGAAGCCCAGTAATTCAGAATCTTTCGAGAACGGTTTCTACTAACTGCTTCACCTTAGGTTTGTAGTCGGTGTTCATGTTGTTGTCCACGCGCTCTGCGATAATGCAGCATACGGTCATGGCGCGATGACCCATCAGTCGGGAGAGACCCTGAAGACAAGCCGACTCCATTTCGAAATTGGTGATTGGACGCCCGTCGAATCTGAAGCTCTCTATCTTCTCATTCAGGTTGGGATCGGTGAGCTTAAGCCTGACCATTCTTCCCTGAGGGGCATAGAAGCCGACTGCAGCTATCGTGTAGCCGCGAACCATATCATCGCGTCCGATGCGCTCGGTAAGTTCAGGATCGGCATCAACGGTATAGGGAGCCGCCCACGTGCGGTTCCAGTCGGTATGGCGACAGAAATTGCGCTCGAATTCAAGATCGCACACTTTGTCGCGGTCGGCGTAGAAATTCAGGATACCGTCGAAGCCGGTGGCCTTGTCGGCAATCACGAAATCTCCGATATGCAGGTCGTGTTGCAGTGAGCCCGACGTTCCGATTCTTACGATATTCAGCGTGCGATGGGTTTTCTTCACCTTACGGGTAGCGAAGTCAACGTTTGCCAGAGCGTCAAGTTCGGTAAGTACGATTTCAATATTGTCCGGGCCGATTCCGTGTGAGATCACCATAAAATCCTTCCCCTTATACTTCCCGGCGATAGTACGGAATTCGCGTGAACTCACCTCATAGTCGATTGAGTCGAAATAGGAAGCGACCATAGACACGCGGCCCGGATCGCCTACGAATATGATATTCTCGCGCAGCTGATCGGGTCGAAGGTGGATATGAAACGCACTACCATCCTCATTGATCACAAGCTCCGACGCTGGTATAATTCGTTCTTCATTCATGACATCTATTTTTAAGGTTAACAATCATCCGGAAGCCCCTCTTTACCTATAAGAAGCCCCCTACATAATTATAACAAACTACTTCAGCCAACTTATTACGACTCCTGAAAATAAAAAATACAGCTTGAAATTTGCACAAACCAAAAAAAAGAATTAATTTTGTCGCGCTATCAAAAACGACTAAGGAAAGTTGCCGGAGTGGTCGATCGGGGCGGTCTCGAAAACCGTTGTGCGTTTTACGTACCGGGGGTTCGAATCCCTCACTTTCCGCAA
>CAMWYR010000052.1 GCA_947178505.1 uncultured Muribaculaceae bacterium
GAAGTTAAACCTTATCACGCCGATGGTGATAGTCTACCGGGGGAAATCGGAAGAGTAGGTAATCGCCACCTTGAAAAGTCCAGATCAGACGATCGGGGCTTTAGGGACGTTGGGTTGGTGGCAAAAAAAATGAGTGCAATCCAAACCGGATTGCACTCATTTTTATTGTGGTGAGGATTTTATTTCACTTCCTCGAATTCTACGTCATCGATGTCTTTTTCATTGTCGTGCTTGGGAGCTTCTGCACCTGCACCGGGCTGTGCGCCTGCGGCAGCCTGTGCATTCTGGATGTCCTGGGCAGCAGCCTGGAATGCATCCTGTACAGCCTTAACTGCGCTGTCTACATCCTCAACAAGCTGATTCTTGTGAACTTCCTTGAGCTTCTCAAGTGCGCTCTCGATGGGTGCCTTCTTGTCAGCCGGAATCTTGTCGCCAAGTTCGTTGAGCTGCTTCTCTGTCTGGAAGATGACTGCGTCAGCGTGGTTAAGCTTGTCGGCACGTTCCTTAGCCTTCTTATCGGCTGCCTCGTTTGCCTTGGCTTCATCCTTCATACGTTGGATTTCTGCATCGCTAAGACCGCTTGATGCCTCGATGCGGATTGACTGTTCCTTACCGGTTGCCTTATCTTTAGCTGTAACGTTAAGGATACCGTTGGCGTCTACCTCAAAGGTTACCTCAATCTGAGGAACGCCACGGGGAGCCGGCGCGATACCGCCGAGATTGAACTCGCCGAGGAGCTTATCGTCGGCTGCCATCGGACGTTCGCCCTGAAGCACACGGATCGTCACCTCAGGCTGGTTGTCGGCTGCCGTTGAGAATGTCTCACTCTTACGGGTAGGAATTGTTGTGTTGGCATCAATAAGCTTAGTCATTACGCCGCCCATTGTCTCGATACCGATTGACAGAGGCACAACGTCAAGAAGAAGCACATCCTTCACATCACCGCTGAGCACACCACCCTGGATGGCTGCGCCGATTGCAACGACTTCATCAGGGTTTACACCCTTATTGGGTTCCTTACCGAAGATTTCCTTTACCTTCTCCTGGATTGCAGGAATACGGGTTGAACCACCGACGAGGATAACTTCATCGATATCGCCTGCAGTGAGACCTGCATCCTTAAGCGCGTTAACACAAGGAGCAACGACTGCGTCGATAAGCTTAGCTGCAAGAGCTTCAAACTTAGCACGGCTCAGTGTAGTCACGAGGTGCTTCGGGCCTGTAGCGGTTGCTGTGATATAAGGAAGGTTGATTTCAGTTGAAGTAGAGCTTGAAAGTTCAATCTTTGCCTTCTCGGCAGCCTCCTTAAGACGCTGCATTGCCATAGGATCCTGACGGAGATCGACGCCCTCAGTCTTCTGGAACTCATCAGCAAGCCAGTCGATGATTACGTTATCGAAGTCATCACCACCGAGGTGAGTATCGCCATTGGTCGACTTAACTTCAAACACGCCGTCTCCAAGTTCGAGGATTGAGATATCGAATGTACCGCCTCCGAGGTCGAATACAGCGATCTTCTGTTCCTTATCCGACTTGTCAAGTCCATAAGCAAGCGCTGCGGCTGTAGGCTCGTTGATGATTCGCATCACCTTCAGACCTGCGATCTCGCCGGCATCCTTAGTTGCCTGACGCTGAGAATCGTCGAAGTAAGCGGGCACCGTAATGATTGCTTCAGTCACGGGCTGACCAAGATAATCCTCGGCTGTCTTCTTCATCTTCTGAAGAATCATAGCGGAAATCTCCTGCGGAGTGTAATCGCGGCCGTCGATGTCTACCTTCGGAATATCGTTCTGGCAGACCACCTTATAAGGCACGCGCTTGATTTCGTCCTGGACCTGATCACACTTCTCACCCATGAAGCGCTTGATAGAATATACTGTGCGGGTGGGGTTGGTCACTGCCTGTCGCTTTGCAGGATCTCCGACCTTTCTTTCGCCGCCGTCGACAAATGCTACGACTGACGGAGTTGTGTTACGACCTTCATTGTTGGGGATAACAACAGGATCTTTACCTTCAAGAACAGCCACACAAGAGTTGGTTGTACCTAAGTCTATACCAATAATCTTTCCCATGTTTTCTATAGTTTTAGATATGTTAAAATTTCGATTAAGTCTGATCAGTCGTCTGAACGGCTAACCCTACTGAGGGGGTGCGGTGGGAATCATTTTACCGTCTGTCCCTCGTTCTATTTTAAAAACAAATAAGAGGCTAAAAAGATTATTTTTGCCGAATATAATTGATGAATTGCGTTAAAATGCTTATAATCAGCAATGTTATTTTTGTCATCCGGTGTGCTCCCCGAAAGAACGGTGTGACAAATTTGTCAAATATTAATTAAATTTTTCCTAAAATAGGTTGTAACTCAAAGATTATTATTAAATTTGTAATCTATTTATTAAGCAAAGGCGGATTGCTGCAGCGGCCCGGCATAATCGGGAAGAAATGATCTGCCGAAAAAGATACTTAACTATATGAAGCCTTTACAACAAAAGCTCTCTGCTTACGATGCGCCACAGAAGGCTAAGGCTGCGGGCATCTATCCCTATTTCCGCGCCATATCGAGCGAGCAGGACACCGAAGTGATGATGAACGGTAAGAAGGTACTCATGTTCGGCTCGAACAGCTACATGGGCCTCACAAATCATCCCAAGGTGATTGAAGCTGCCGTTGAAGCAACCCGTAAGTACGGTACCGGTCTGGCCGGCTCTCCTTTCCTTAACGGTACGCTCACTATTCACAAAGATCTCGAAGCGCGTCTTGCCGATTATGTCGGCAAGGAAGATGCGATGCTCTATTCCACCGGTTTCGGCGTGAATCTCGGAGTCGTGTCAATCCTTACCGGCCGTGAAGACTATGTGATTCTCGACGAGCAGGATCATGCCTCCATCATTGAGGGGCGTCGCCTTTCATTTTCCAACTATCTGAAATACCGCCACAACGATATGGCCTCGCTCGAGCAGCAGCTCAAGAAGTGCGATCCCGACAAGGTGAAGTTGATCGTTACCGACGGTGTGTTCTCAATGGAAGGAGACGTGGCCAATCTCCCGGAAATCACTCGCCTCGCCAAGCAGTATAATGCTTCGGTGATGGTCGATGAGGCCCACGGCCTCGGTGTGTTCGGTGAGGGCGGACGAGGAACAGTTAACCACTTCGGTCTGACCGACGACGTCGACCTTATTATGGGCACATTCTCAAAGTCGCTCGCCTCGCTCGGTGGTTTTGTGGCAGCCGACAAGGTTGTGACCAACTTCCTCCGTCACCATTCCCGCTCATACATCTTCACGGCATCGATCACTCCGGCCTCTACTGCGGCTGTGAATGCCGCGCTCGACATCATTATCTCCGAGCCCGAGCGCCAGCAGCACCTTTGGGATATCACCCGCTTCGCTCTCGACAGCTTCCGTGAGATGGGGTGCGAGATCGGACATACATCAACTCCGATTATTCCTCTGTTCATCCGCGACGATTACAAGACTTTCCACGTCACACGTGATCTTCTTGACGAGGGTGTGTTTGTTAATCCCGTCGTGACTCCCGCGGTGGCACCTCAGGATACACTCATCCGCTACTCGCTCATGGCTACTCACACGAAGGAGCAGGTGGAACGCTCGCTCGAGGCAATCGAGAAAGTGTTCAAGAAATATGATCTTCTGAAGAAGTAAAAGTCATAAAGAATAAATTCCAACATTCGCAGGCTCATTCCGACCGGGATGCAGCCTGCGATGCTATGTTTGCGCCTCCTTCGACCTTGCATCGGTGGCTGCTTCACCGGCCTTTCCGGTGTAAGATATCCTATAGGTCCCCAATAAAAAATTTTTCCAATAAAAAAATTTAAAAACCTATTGTATATATAAGGAAAGCATATTAAATTCGCATTGTTTTTAGGAGCACTCGCCCCGAAGATTGAAATTAGGTAATTAAATCTGCCAAATAAAGAAAAGATGGTATATCGATTTAAACTTGTAAGTGATGAAGTGAATAACTTCAGCCGAGAAATAGAGATTGATTCAGAAAATACGTTCCTACAGCTTCGCAACACTATTCTCGAAAGTGTGAACTATACCAAAGATGAACTCGACTCCTTCTTCCTGTGTAATGAAGACTGGGAGCGCGAGGAGGAAATCACTCTCGAGGATATGGGTGACTCAGCAAGCGATCAGGACCTCTTCCTTATGGAGAATACACCTCTCAGCGAGCTAATTGATGATGAGGGCCAGAAACTCGTGTTCGTTTTCGACTATATGACTGAGCGTTCGTTCTTCATGGAGCTCAAGGAGATTTTCCCGTCGCGCAAGCTCGTTGAACCCGTATGCACCATCAAGCGCGGCAAGGCTCCCGAGCAGTTTGTCGACCTTAATGAGTTTGATAAAGTGATTGATGCGCAGGCTCAGCAGCAGGCCGGCCTGGATCTCGACATCGAGCAGATGGATCAGTCCGCATTCAATGACGAAGAGCTCCAGGAAGGCTTTGACATGCTCGATATATGATTTCCCGGCGCTCAGCACAGCTACGCAGCGCCCGGCTGTGTGGCGGCTGTAATAAACCAACCGTCAGAATCTCTCAGAGATTCTGACGGTTGGTTTATTTTTTAATATTTTACGGTATATGAATTACCGGAGCGCTGATTCCAGAACGCTTCGTTCAGAAGCCGACGCTCATTCATCATTGCCGAATATCATATCTAAGATCGAAGGCTTCTTAGCCGGGCGGAAATGCACCGACATCGTATCATCCTTCTTACTGAAGAAAATAATATGAGTCTGGAACACGAAAGCCACGTTGCGGTCGAACTCAAGCACGGCATATAGACCGCGGATAAGGAAACGCTTGAAAGGACTGAACTCCTCAATGCTCTCCACAATCACCTCATCATCTTCAAGGCGAATCGTGTGGTGAGGTGAGAGCAGAGCCACAAAGTAGGGGAGATTGAGCTCCTCCTTGTTCTTACAGGGCTTCTTGTAGTTCTTATATATTTCTTTTATTACTTCTTCGGTAATCATTCTTGCGGATATTCGTCAATTATGGAATCAGGCAGGATGCGGTTGTGGAGAGGGTAATTATCCTTGCTCATAATTATAACCCCCGGCAATATGATTGGGTTTAATGTCAGACTATTTTTTTTATAAAATATCAATATTAGGCTCTATCGGGTGAAAAAAAAGAACAGGCTCCCCGTTGGTGGGAAGCCTGTAGATATTGTTGAGGTTGTTTATCAACCGAGGAAGCTGAGAAGCACGCCGGCTGCGACAGCCGAGCCGATCACGCCGGCCACGTTCGGGCCCATGGCGTGCATCAGCAGATAGTTGGTCGGGTCATATTCCAAACCGAGGTTATTGGAGATACGCGCTGCCATCGGCACAGCCGATACACCCGCATTTCCGATAAGCGGATTGATCTTCTTTCCCTTACGGAGGAAGATGTTGAATATCTTCACGGAAAGCACACCGGCTGTTGATGCAATGATGAAGGCAAGGAAGCCAAGTCCGAAGATTTTCAGCGTGTCGATGGTGAGGAACTTATCGGCCTGGGTCGAGGCTCCTACAGTGAGTCCGAGCAGTATGGTCACGATATCGGTCATCGCGTTGCTTGCCGTCTTTGCAAGGCGCGTGGTAACGCCGCTCTCGCGAAGCAGATTGCCGAAGAAGAGCATGCCGAGCAACGGAATGCCCGAGGGCACAACAAAGCAGGTGAGGATAAGGCCAACAACCGGGAAGATGATTTTCTCATTCTGGCTGACGATTCGGGCCGGCTTCATCTTTATGAGCCTTTCATTCTTAGTCGTCAGGAGGCGCATCAGCGGGGGCTGAATAAGAGGGATCAGCGCCATATAGGAATATGCCGACACGGCCACGGCTCCGAGCAGGTCGGGGTTGAGCTTCGAGGTCGTGAAGATTGCCGTCGGGCCGTCGGCCCCACCTATGATTGCCACGCAGCCGGCCGACAACGGATCGAAGCCAAGAAGCAACGAAAGCATGTAGGCACCGAAGATACCGAACTGCGCGCAGGCGCCGATGATCATAAGTTTGGGATTGGCAAGCAGAGCCGAGAAATCGGTCATCGCGCCGATGCCCAGGAAGATAAGCGGAGGATACCAGCCGCGCTCAACACCATTATATAAGATATTGAGCACCGAGCCCTCTTCATATATACCGATTTCCATGCCCGGCTGGAACGGAATGTTGCCGATAAGCATACCGAATCCGATCGGCACGAGCAGCAGGGGCTCAAAATTCTTCTTAACAGCGAGCCACACGAAAAACATACCCACGCAGAGCATGATGATGTTGGTCCATTCGCAATTATAGAAGCCCGTGAAATGCCAGAAATCGTTAAATGTCCGGCTCAGGAAGTCGCCGAACGAGACTGTATCAAGTAAAATCATGATTCGTTAAGTCGTTTCTTTAATTTTGGCGTAAGTTACACACATATTATAAAATGCCCTTATGCAAATAACAGCGGTGGAATCTGTGCGCTTACTCGATAATCATGATATCAGTACCCTCAAGTATTGCATCGCCTACGTTAACGAGAATCTTAGTGACTGTGCCCTCCTTGGTGGTGCGGATATCATTCTCCATTTTCATAGCCTCAAGCACGCCTACCTTGTCGCCCGATTTTACCTTATCGCCTACCTTGACATCGATGCTCATCACAGTGCCGGGGAGCGGACTCTTCACGGCTTCTGCATTGGAGGGGATGTTAGGCTTCGGTGCCGGTTTTGATGTGATGGGCGCTGACGCACCATGATTCGTATAGCCCTTCTGGCTGATGGCAGGTTTCAACACAGAAGGCTTTTTCTTCTCGAGCTCTACTTTATACGGCACGCCGTTGACTTCCACTGTGGCTTCGTTGTCGACAATATCGCCCACTGCCACTGTAAACTTCATGCCGTTGATGGTATATTTATATTCCTTCATTTTGTTAGGAGTTGATGTACAGGTTAACTTGTCTGATTCCGTGCCGCATATTTCTTAAGGCAGGGTGAGCGGAATCAAGGGGTTGAGTATTATTTAGACTCTTTGGCCACGCGGTTGTGTTCGGGCATTGAGCGCATATTATAAATTTTAGAGTTCCAGGGCGAATATGCCTTGCGGAGCTTACGGATCGTGAGGATAGTGTCCTCGATATCATGGCCCTGACCCTGGTGCTCTGCGAGCGCCATACTGATGGCTGCTATCACCTCGCCCGAATCGAGTTCGTCGTGATGATCCTCCATCGTTTCATCGGAAACTCCGTGAGCGGCACGCTTACGCGATTTCTGCACGCTTGCTGAGACCTTGCCGAAGAGCTGGAAGAGAAGACTGAGAATGACGAGCGCCATGACGACAATACCCATGGCAATGAGCGTGATTGCGAATCCATGGCTGTCATTTTCAGCTGCGGCCTCTGCCTTAAGTTTCTGCTTAGCCTTGCGCTGCGTCTCATTATAAGCGGTGGCTGCCGCGGCTCCTGCAGCTGCCTCCTGCTCTTCTTCGGCGATCATCTCGCGCGTAAGCCGGCTCTCCTGAATAGTATTTACCTCTTCACTCGGGACCCAGTCGCCGCTCACGTCAGCCTGTTCTCCCTGTAAGCTTACGCTCTTTTCAGCGGTGTCGGCCGACTGAGCCAGCACTGCGCAGGGCGAGCCCAGAAGACTGAGCGCGAGTAGTCCGGAAGCTATATGTAGCTTTATCATATTTCTGCAATAGATTAGAAAAGCCCGGAAAGCCTTCCGGCTCCCCGGGCCCTTCGTATGTGTTAAAGAGGAATATTGCCGTGTTTCTTTGCAGGATTGGTCACTTTCTTGGTAGCGAGCATATTGAGCGCCTTGATCACGCGGAAGCGTGTGTTGCGCGGTTCGATCACATCATCGATGTAGCCATACTTCGCTGCCTGATAGGGATTTGCAAAGAGGTCGCGATATTCATCCTCCTTCATCTTGATGAATTCGGCAGGATTATCCGAGTTCTTCGCTTCCTTAGCGTAAAGCACGCCGACTGCGCCCTCTGCGCCCATCACTGCGATCTCAGCCGAAGGCCAGGCGTAGTTCATGTCGCCACGGAGTTGCTTGCAGCTCATCACGATGTGGCTGCCGCCGTAGCTCTTACGGAGCGTTACGGTCACCTTGGGCACCGTAGCCTCACCATAAGCATAGAGAAGCTTCGCACCGTGCAGGATCACGCCATTGTATTCCTGGCCTGTGCCCGGAAGGAAGCCCGGAACGTCTACAAGCGTAACGATCGGAATGTTGAACGCATCGCAGAAACGCACGAAGCGCGCGCCCTTGCGAGATGCGTTGGAGTCGAGCACACCGGCGAGCACCTTCGGCTGATTGGCGACGATGCCAACTGCCTGGCCGTTGAAGCGTGCGAAACCGATGATGATGTTCTTTGCGTAATCCTTAGACACCTCAAGGAACTTGCTGTCGTCGACAATAGCGGCGATCACCTCATACATATCGTAGCTCTGCTTCGGATTGTCGGGGATGATGTCGTTGAGCTTGTCTTCGAGTCGGTCGATAGGATCCTTGCAGTCAACAAGGGGAGTCTCCTCGAGATTGTTCTGAGGAATGTAGCTCATCAGCTGACGCACGAGCTGCAGGGTCTCTTCCTCGCTTTCAGCTGCGAAGTGAGTCACACCGCTCTTGGAGGCGTGAACTGACGCACCGCCGAGCTGCTCCTGGGTCACATCCTCACCTGTCACGGTCTTCACAACTGATGGGCCGGTAAGGAACATGTAGCTCAGACCTTTAGTCATGATAGTGAAGTCGGTGAGGGCAGGGCTATATACGGCTCCACCTGCACAAGGACCCATAATTGCTGAAATCTGCGGAATCACACCCGATGCGAGGATGTTGCGCTGGAAAATCTCTGAATAGCCGGCAAGAGCGTTGATACCCTCCTGAATGCGCGCGCCGCCCGAGTCGTTGAGACCGATCACCGGGGCGCCCATCTTCATGGCAAGATCCATCACCTTGCAGATCTTAAGCGACATAGTCTCAGACAGAGAACCGCCGAATACGGTGAAGTCCTGTGCGAACACGTAGACGAGGCGTCCTTCAATCGTACCGAAACCCGTCACGACGCCGTCGCCGAGAATGTGCTTCTTGTCCTGACCGAAGTTGGTGCAGCGGTGAGTGACGAACATATCGAGTTCCTCAAAGCTGCCTTCGTCAAGGAGCATTGCGATGCGCTCACGGGCTGTATATTTGCCGCGCGCGTGCTGCTTTTCTATAGCTTTCTCGCCGCCACCGAGACGTGCCTGCGCACGCTTCTCGATGAGCTGGCTGATTTTTTCTTCCTGTTTGCTCATTGTTATGTTATGATGTTGGTTTATTTGCCGGGATCTTCACAAAGCTCTGTGAGCACTGCCTCAGTCGACTTCGGGTGAAGGAATGCGATCTGCAGGCCGTCGGCGCCCTTGCGCGGAGCCTTGTCGATCACCTTCACACCTTTCTCCTGAACTTCATCGAGAGCTGCAGCTACACCATCCTCTACTGCGAAGGCCATATGGTGCATACCGCCGCGGCCACCGTTCTTCTCGATGAACTTTGCAATAGTGCTGTCGGGTGATGTGGCTTCGAGAAGCTCGATTTTGGTGTCGCCTACCTTAAAGAATGCGGTGGTCACTTTCTGATCTTCCACTACTTCCTGCTTATAGCATTTGAGGCCGAGGACCTCTTCGTAGTACTTGATAGCTTCCTCAAGATTGGGAACGGCGATGCCGATGTGCTCAATGTGTGAAATTTTCATTGATGTGTTAGTTTTAGGTTATACGGGTTTATATCGGCGTCAGCATTCTGGCTGTGCGCCTTGACGTGACCATAAGGCCTTCTTAACGCCATTGCAAATTTACTAAAATTTTCGGATTATTACCTTAGCATGAGCCAAAAAAAGTTGATGTCTCCGAAAATATGGGTTTCGGATAGCGTCAGGAAGTCCTTTAAATCGGGAGATGTAGCAAAATATAAGGAGTCAACCGCCTGGAATTAGGAAAATTCAAAGAATTTGTTTAATTTTGCCAATTGATAGGAGGAAGCTGACACTTTCGCCTGTACTGCACAAAATACAAACCACAAAATAGACCTACTGAGATGAAGGTAACCCCGCTAATGATTGCGTCTTTAATAGGAGGCTCTGTCGAAGGCGACGAAAATATTGAGATCACCGGATTTGCAAAAATTGAAGAGGCCCGCAAGGGTGAGATATCATTCATTGCGAATCCGAAATATGCCCATTTTATCAATGAGACAGGCGCGTCGGTGCTTCTCGTAAGCCGCGACTTCCCTAAGCCGGAGAGTGTCACTGCGACGCTCATCCGCGTTGACGATCCCTATGCCGCGGTCGCGTCGCTGCTCGAAGTGTATCAGCAGCAAAAGCCGGTGAAGACCGGAATCGAGCAGCCCTGCTATATCTCCGAAGGCGTGGAGGTGCCTGAAGGCGCATATATCGGAGCTTTTGCCTACATCGGCAAAGGCGCTAAGCTGGGGAAGAATGTCAGGATCTATCCGCAGGCCTATATAGGAGATAATGTAAGGCTCGGTGATGATGTCACGATCCGTGCGGGAGTAAAGATATACGAGGAATGTGAGATCGGCAACCGCTGCATCATCCATAGCGGCGCTGTTATCGGCGCCGATGGATTCGGATTCGCTCCGCTTCCCGATGGCTCTTATGAAAAAATTGCCCAGATCGGTAAGGTGGTGATTGAAGACGATGTTGAGATAGGCGCCAATACCACTATCGACCGCGCGACATTCGGCTGCACGCGCATCGGCCGCGGCACAAAGTTGGATAATCTCATTCAGGTGGCCCACAACGTAGAGCTCGGAGAATGCAACGTGTTCGCAGCACAGACCGGCATCGCCGGCTCCACAAAAGTCGGTTCTTACAACCGGGTGGGCGGACAGTGCGGCTTTGCCGGCCATATCCACATCGGCAATAATAATGAATTCGGCGCACAGTCGGGAATCCCCAACAACGTCGGCGACGGAAAGCGTCTCATAGGCTATCCTGCTGTGGATGCCCTCAAGTTTGCTAAGACTCAGGTCTACCTCAGCCGCCTTCCCGAACTTTTCAAGAAAAAATAATCTAACGCAATACTCAACATGAAACAATTGACCTTAAACGGAGAATTTACCGTCAAAGGCAAAGGTCTCCATTCCGGACTTGAAATTACAGCCACTTTCCGCCCGGCACCGGAGAACACCGGTTATAAGTTCCGCAGAATCGACCTTGAAGGCGAGCCTACGATCGACGCAATCGCTGAGAATGTAGTCGATACGCGCCGCGGCACGGTGATCGCCAACCGTAAGGGTGATGTAGTAAGCACCATCGAGCATGCCATGGCGGCTCTTTATGCAGCCGGTGTCGATAATGTCATAATTGATGTGAATGGTCCGGAGCTTCCTATCCTCGACGGAAGCGCCATAATATATGTTGAAAACATCGAGAAGGTAGGCCTTGTCGAGCAGGCGGCCGACAAGGACTTCTATATTATTAAGGAGAAGACCCAGTTTAAGGACGAGGAGACCGGCTCTATGCTCACTATCTATCCCGACGACGGATTCAGCGTGGAGTGTATGGTAGAGTATAACTCTTCGGTGCTTCCCAATCAGTTTGCGGTGCTCGACGATCTCGCGGATTTCAAGCAGGAGATTGCAAACGCTCGTACGTTCGTGTTCGTGCGTGAGATAGAGCAGCTTGTCGGAGCCAACCTTATCAAGGGAGGAGATCTCGACAATGCCATAGTGATCTATGACGAAAAAATCGATCAGGATCGCATTGACCATATCTGCGACGTTATGAACGTGCCTCATATGCAGATCAATCAACTTGGCTATATCAACCCGAAACCCCTCGTGTGGGATAACGAGCCTGCGCGCCATAAGGTGATGGACGTCATCGGCGACCTCGCCCTGATCGGTCGTCCGCTTAAGGGCCGTGTGGTAGCGATCCGTCCCGGCCATTCAGTCAACAATAAATTCACGCGCATGGTGCGTCAGACTGTTAAGCACACTGAAGTTCAGGCACCCATTTATAATCCCAATCTTGAGCCGATTATCGATATCAACGGTATCAAGCGACTTCTTCCTCACCGCTATCCCTTCCTGCTTATCGACAAGGTGATAGAGATCGATAAGAAGCATGTGGTAGCCGTAAAGAACGTCACTGTCAACGAGCCCTTCTTCCAGGGTCACTTCCCCCAGGAGCCCGTTATGCCCGGTGTGCTTCAGGTTGAGGCGATGGCTCAGGCCGCGGGCGTACTCGTGCTCAACTTCCTTGAAGACCCCGAGAAGTATTCAACCTACTTCCTGAAGATAGATAATGTGAAATTCCGCCAGAAAGTCGTGCCCGGCAACACTCTGCTCCTCAACGTGTCGCTGATGACTGAGATCCGTCGCGGTTGCGCGATTGTGAAGGGTTATGCTTTCGTAGGTGAGAAGGTGGTTTGCGAGGCCGAATTTATGGCTCAGATCATTAAGAATAAATAACTAAGCTATGAGCAATTTCTATAAAGTAAGTCCCGATGCCAAAATCGGCAATAATGTGCAGATAGGCGATTTCTCCACAATCTATGAGGATGTGGAGATCGGCGATAACTGTGTGATATATGGCAACGTCACCATATTTCCCGGTGCGCGTATCGGCAGTGGTGTGACTATTTTCCCCGGTGCGGTGATTTCCGCTGTTCCTCAGGATCTTAAGTTTCATGGGGAGGAGACTTATGCCTACATCGGCGATGGCACAACGCTGCGGGAGTGTGTCACAGTGAACCGTGGCACGGCTTCCAAGGGTAAGACTGTTGTGGGTAAGAACTGTCTCATTATGGCTTACAATCATATCGCACACGACTGTAAAATCGGCGACCGCGTCATTATGTCGAATGCATGCCAGTTGGCAGGCGAGGTGCAGGTTGACGATGCTGCAGTTATCGGTGGCGGCAGCCTCATCCACCAGTTCTGTCATCTGGGCCGAAACATCATGCTCCAGGGTGGTGCCCTTGTCAACAAGGATATTCCTCCTTTTGTAAAAGCGGCCCGTGAACCCATTTCTTATGTGGGTCTCAACTCAGTCGGTCTGCATCGCAATCACTTCACCGATGAGGAAATCAAACAGATATCGGATATCTACCGTATTATCTACCTCAGCGATCTTAACGTGACCAACGCAGTGAAGGTTATCCTCGACACGCTTCCCGAAACTGAATTCAGAAATGAGATCGTTGACTTCGTGATCAACTCAGGCCGCGGTATAATCCGTTCCGCAATCTGATCAGGCTAAAGGCAAAACCGAACC
>CAMWYR010000053.1 GCA_947178505.1 uncultured Muribaculaceae bacterium
GGGAAGCTATCTGACCGGAATCACAAAGGCGCAGGTGGAGGCCGTGCTGACCGGAAATATCACGAGTCATACCCACAGCCAGTACCTTACAAGCCATCAGTCGCTGGCGGCATATCTGAAGTCTGCAGACGCGGCCTCGACATATCTCTCCAAGACGGAGGCTGCGGCCACGTACCAGCCTTTGGAAGCTGGCAAGGGCCTTTCCGCGAATGACTTCACGGACGCTCTTCTTACGAAGCTGAACGGCATCGAGGAAGGGGCAAACAAGTATACACATCCATCGAACGGGGTTAATACTACTATAAGCGCCTCTAACGGTAAGGTGCTCTCGGCAATCACGGTGAACTCATTGGGGCACGTGACTTCGGTATCGGCCAAGACGTTGGCGGCGGCTGATATCCCTACCCTTGCGATCAGCAAGATCTCCGGATTACAGACTGCATTGGACTCGAAGCTGAACGCTTCCACATTCAACGAGTTCAAGACCCTGTTTGAGACATACTTCGCATTGGAAGACGTGAACGGCGTGAAACGGATAAAGGCGAAGTATGGTCTTTACTCGGTGGATTTTGTGTCGGCCAAGGGACTGAATGCAAACGCGGCCTCGGGAGGAGCGGGCAGTTACGGCCGTCTTGACGCCTGGGGGGACTATTCCGCGAGCAAGGATGGCTATGTGCTTAGTGCGAAGCTGGGTGCGGATCTGAACACCCGATTGAAGACCGTCGAGGGGAAGAACTACCTTGACGCCCTCGGCATCTCCGTCAGCGGATCGGGAAATGCCATCACGTCCGTCTCGCAGTCTACCGACAAGAAGACGCTGACGTTCACGAAGGGAAGCACCTTCCTGACCGGAATCACAAAGGCGCAGGTGGAGGCCGTGCTGACCGGAAACATCACCACTCATACACACAGCCAGTATCTCACGAGCCATCAGTCGCTGGCGGCCTATCTAAAGATAGACGGCAGTAACGGCACGGCGGCGGGAGTGAGCGCTCTGATCAACAAGCTGACTGAGGGCACAGCGGATCCTCAGGACAACGACTACTACGTGTGCCAGTCCGCTGGAGGAGGCACAGCAACGACCACCTATCATCGGAGGAAGACGTCCTCAATGTGGAATTACATCAAAGGGAAGACTGACGCGGTATACGCCGCCAAAGCGTCAACTCTCGCTGGATACGGAATCACAGATGCGTATACGAAGACCGAGACCGACGGCCGGTATGTGAATGTCGACGGCGACACGATGACCGGGGCGTTGACACTTCCGCGCCTGAATATAGTAGGTTCGGCATCATCTGATGCCCTTCTTACGGCTGACGGCGCCAAGAACGTGTATTTTAATGTCGGAGGTAGAGTATCGTTGGTCATCAATGACGACGAAGCATGCGTGCGTCCCGGCAACTCATACAACAATGTCTTCGCACTTGGGAAGGCCGCCTCACGATGGAGTAATGTCTACTCCGTCCTGGGTAACTTCAGCGGACTGATAACCGCATCTGCGGGAGTACAGATCGGATCTACTGCCGATATCGGATGGTATTTCACTTCTTCCGGCAATCGGATCTGCGCAGGCTTGACTACGACCCGCAACGTCAACGTGGGATCCCTGCTTGTGTCAAGCGCGTGGGCCGATCATACGAAAGTTCCGACAAACGGCATTTATGTCAAAGGCAGCATACGGATAGGAGATGCTACGATAACGTATGACTCTGCCACAGGTATGCTTCATTCCGACAAGGGTTTTTATTCGGATGGAGCGATATCGGCAAGAGGCGCGAATTCCGCAGGAGGCTCTGTCGGCGGCCTTGTGCAGACCGTCTACGGAAGCAAGGATCTGGGAAAGACATTCTCGGACACGACACTTACTGATACTTTCAATGCTTACACCATCAACTCGATCAATTCGAAACTGACGGGAGTGCAGAATTCGTTGTCCAGCTACGTGACACTGAATACCGCGCAGACGATAAGCGCGGTAAAGACATTTACCGAAAGTATAGTGATGGGTGCGGAGAAGTGTTTTGTAGGATATCAGCCGAGAAAGAAAGCCGGAGGAGGCGGATGGGCTTACAATCCCTTTTATATAAAGGGCGCCGATGGAGCGGCATTCGCTTCCATCGGTGTCTATGGAAGCGCGGACACTCTCGGCTACATCTATATCGGCTCAAACGCATACAATACGCAGACCAACCTGCGTATATCTCCCTCCGGAGAAGCATCGGCGGCCAAGTTCATCAAATACGGCGGCACGTCCTCACAGTTCCTTAAGGCCGATGGAAGTGTTGACGGGACGGCATACCTCGCATCGTCTTCCTATACAGCGTCAGACATCCTGACGAAGTTGAAGACGGTAGACGGAAGCGGAAGCGGGTTGGATGCGGATCTGCTGGATGGAGTACACGCGACCGGGCTTTTTACGTCACTGATAAGAACCGGAGATAACAACCAGCTTTTATCTGCAACTATAGGCGGAACGGCCAAGAGCGTCAATATGTATCCTATCTCCTCATGGGGTATGCGTTTAATCACAAAAGCCGATAACGGAGGGCGTGCCACAGCTTATCTTATAGCTGACATCAGTGCATGGAAAGGATCGACGTCAAGCGCAAATCACTATGGATTTAATGGACGTATCACGGAGACAAGAACAGGCGGATATATGGGCGAGAAGATGACGGATGTCATATGCCGTGTCGGATATGCTGATAACAATGCTTCAAGTCAGGCATATCTTGCAACTTCCAACTCTTCCCATGTGAATCCTAAGATAATCAAATACAACAACAAGTATTACCTTGCGCTTGTATTATATGGATCTTCCCACTATGCTGTACTTGAAGGATACTTCCACAACTGTCTCTCGGCATTTATAGAACTCAATTATGATGCTAACGGATCATTGCCATCCGGAGCTTCGGAAGTTAACGGCTATACACAATATAGCTACATGGCATATCATGCCTCTACTTCTCAGACTCTCGCTACTACAAGGACCATCTGGGGGCAGAACTTCAACGGGTCGGCGAACGTGAGCGGCAACCTGACATCTGTCGGTAACATCACGGGATCCGGAGCCATAGTAATAACCGCAAACGGCAGACTGACTCTCAATGCTACTGCTACAGGCCTCGATTTGAAGTTCAACAATACGGACGCGCAATCAGTGATATTGAACGGTTCAGCATTCAAGCCCTTTGACGCAGCAAGCCACAAGCTGACGCTTGGAAGCGCAACAGCCGTCTGGGAACGCATCTATGGCAGGTATCTTGACACTGACAACGGATATGATCTGAGGATATGTACGGCAGGCACTGAAAGAATCCATGTAGGCAGCTCAAATGGATACGTCGGTATCGGCACAACTGCTCCATCAGAGCTTCTTCAGGTGCTCGGAACGACAAGGACCACCAGACTCCTTATAGGGAGCACCGGAGCAGAAGAGCACATTAAGTTCTCAAGAGGAAGCGCCAACTATTTTACAGCTCCGGAGAACGGGTACTTCGCGTTTATTCCTAACGGCAAGAGTGTGTCTTTAGCAAATTCAACTCTTTCTGTTTCCGACACCGCTGTATATCCTGGTACTACCGGTACCGTTTCATTGGGCTCCTCCTCTTATAGATGGCTTATGCTCTGTGCCAACGGTGCGAACCTCACTTCGTCGCTGACATCGTCGCTCACAACGACCACATACCTCAAGGGGAACCAAGGTCAGGCCATCATCAACTCCACAGCCGGGGCTGGCACATACACTATGCTTGCCAAGATGAACTCCACCAACGGTTATATGACTATCGGAGCATATCAGAGCCGTTTCGAGCTGCACTACACGGATAAGGCTACGGTTGAAGCTGGAGCGAACGGCGTGACCCACCTGATCACCTTGCTTGACGAGGCCGGCCTGACTACAGTCAAGAAACTTAAGATAGGATCGATCACGCTTGAAGACATAGGTGGAAACCTGCACATAGACAAGGGGGTGTACTCAGATTCGTTTGTCAGCGCGAGAGGTGCGAATACCTCCGGGGGGTCTGGTACAGCCTACAACAGACTTGATGATTGGTCTTCCTATGTTCAAAGTGCAGGTGATGTGTTATCGGCAAAGCTTGGTTATGATCTGTATCAGAATAAGGTCGGTTTTACTGACCTTGCCCCCTATATGAAGTTCAGCCGTTCCAATATAGACCCAGATTCTTTTACTTCGATAGGAGTAAGAGAAGTCAACAATGCTACCAATGCTCCCACAACAAATGCATGGCATCAGTACATGTCATGGGGGTCGGCTGATGCAAAATACGGATTCCAGTTGGCTCACACATACACTACTAACAGTCCACTTTACTTCCGTCATAAATATGCAGGTACATGGCAGGCATGGCGCACCATCATAGATTCATCCAATATCGGGAGCTACGCAATCACAAGTCATCAGAGCCTTGCGAATTATGCGACGCTGAACGGAGCTCAGACCATCAGTGGCGTAAAGACATTCAGCAATGGATTCAAACTTAATACGGCTACATCATGGACTGCCGGAGATAGAGTGATTCCGTTCTCGCAGTACGACGATATGTCGGTTATACGGTATTACAGCGATGACTCCAACAAGGGTCTGACTTTCAACGCGAATACAGGCGCGTTGAAAGCAGGTTCGTTTGTGAAGCGTGGAGGTTCGTCGTCACAGTTTCTAAAGGCCGACGGAAGTGTTGACGGGACGGCATACCTCGCATCATCTTCCTATACTGCCTCTGATATCCTCACGAAATTGAAGAATGTTGATGGAAGCGGAAGCGGATTGGATGCTGATCTGCTTGATGGACTTCACGCGTCAGCTCTGGCGAGGGGAGGTGCCGTTTCGTACTTAGGTGGTGATGGAACCACCATATCCAGAAGTGCCGGATGGATAAGGGTGGCTGTGGCCACCACCTATCGTTCATGCGGTATTATATCGATATGCCATTCATATTACGACAATCCGTCGTCAGGAGTGACCTTCGCCGTCAACCCCGGATATACCACTGCCAGATGCGTTCTGACACAGATCGGGGGATATGGCTCCGGACTGTTTACGAAGGCGAGGATCGTATATCCTGACAGTCACAAAGGAGAATGGTACATCGAGGTGTTCTACAACACTTCGTCGAGACGCAACTCAATTTATGCAAGGCTCGTGAATTCGGTTGACATGTCGTTGTTGTCGGAGTTTACAGAGGGCAGTATACCAAGCGGATACACAGCGAAGGAACTGACATTCACCAACGGTATGGCCGCTCCAACGTTCCTTGGGGCACTGTCGGGTAATGCTACCACCGCCACTACCCTACAGACGACAAGGACCATCTGGGGACAGAATTTCAATGGTTCAGCAAATGTGTCCGGAAATATGACATCCGTCGGCAACATCACGGGCTCCGGTGCGATGACCGTCAAAGCCAACGGTACGCTTACGTTCGACTGTACAACGGAAGTACAGCTCAAATATGCCGGGGATGGAGAACACTCCGTAGTGCTGAACTCTACGGCGTTCAAACCATTCAATGTAGCTGACGGAATTATCAATCTCGGCACAGATACCGCGCGCTGGAACATGATCACGGCATGCAACATGCGCCTCTCCTCCTCCACTTCCGAAGAGGGAGGGGACGTTTACGCGGAGCTGTGGAGAGGCTCGGCGGCATCTTGGAGAATTACGAACGGAAGCGGCACCCTGCGCTTCCAAAACAATTATACAGACAAGGTCGGGACCTACTTCGACTGCTTCACACTGCGCTTCAATACAGGCGAGGCGCAGCTTAGGGGCACCTTGATACCAATGGCCGACAATTCTGTCCCACTTGGGTCGCCAAAAAAACGGTGGAAGTCTCTCTACGCGACTACTGTCTATACATCGGCAAAGAGCGACAACAGCAAGGAGTCTACCTCCCTGATCGGAGGAGGCTTCATGGAGATCTACCACGCCACTCCTTACATTGACTTCCATTTCGGGAACGCCGACTCCGACTACACGACAAGGATCATCGAGGAGGCAAGCGGACGGCTGGCGTTGCTGGGCACGCTGCGTGTCTCGGTAGGGATGTACTCCAACGGCTATGTGAGCGCAAGGGGTCAGAACACCTCTTCAGACGCACGTCTGAAACGGCACCAGCATTCCTTTGAGATAGCCCTGCATCAGATCGCGAATGCGCCAAGTGTGTCATTTGATTGGAAAGATGGGGGGCATGATGTCGGCTCGGTAGCGCAGTACTGGCGGAAAGTAAGTCCTCTTCTGACTCCGGAGGGGCCGGACGGATACCTGACGCTTCAGTATGGCAAGACCGCTCTCCTCGCCTCAATCACGCTCGCTAAGACGGTAAGGAGCCATGAGGAAAGGATCGCTGATCTTGAGAGAGAAAACAGGAAACTTAAACGTAAGATTGAAATTTTAGAAAGGAGGTAATATATGGGACACAGCAATGGACAGATCACGGCTCCTGTTAATACGGATGATGTAAGCACAGTTATAGGCGTTTCGAGCCATGATGTCGGCACACTCTGTCTGTCAGAGAATGTGAATAAATGGAATAAGAACAAACCATATCGCGGTACGCAGCCGGAGGTGAAGAGCCGTACAGAAGACAATGCGACCAACGAGACGGGCAAGTTTCTCGGAAAACGTGGAAGCGTCGATACTGCAGGTTTTCCATGTTATTGGGGCATGCGCTATCCTATGAACAACGCTGTTCAGAACTCTGCGGGAGGCGCGAAAAGTAACCTTCTGCAGCTCTGCTGGGACGTGATCAATAACAAGGGCAACCACCCGAATTTCGAGTATATGAAGCCTGTGGCGGGTACCGATTTCTTCCGGCTTGACGATTTCGTCGGCTACCACCATAAGGGAGAGCAATTCCTTGATGCGGGCGTGTCTGGAGCGACAGCTGGAGATGGCACTTACGCTACACTGCGAGTCAATAATTTCGAGAGCTCCGGACTTACTATCTACGCTATAATTCCTTCCGATAGCGTAGGCTGGGAATTCAAGGACATTATTCCTGAGCCTAACAAGTATAAGCTGGTAGCCGAATTTTACAAAAATGACACCGTAAATGTATGGAAGTCCGGCTCGACAGCTTCTCCTTTTCTCACATTAAAGTCGGCGAAGTATATGGATAACTGGGGTGGAGTGCAGACATATTTCGGAGTGTCGATATCCGACATACTCACGGCACTCGGCAACAATAGCTCGTCAATGCCGTCGTTTTTCGTGTGCGTCGGATTTAACAAATATTCAGGAGAAACAGCGTCTGCAAGCTCTGCATTTGTAGCGCCGTGGAAGACTAATCAGCAGAGGTGTGTTACTCTCGTCACCGTGGTCAAGGCCTCGCCTTATCTTATAAGTCTGCTTAAATACTCGTGGAATACTACGAATTATGTAGCTTTCGTTGCAACGGACGTTACTGCGCAGTCGTCCACCATGAGGTTTCAGACTACAGTGACGAACAATAGTTCAACTACCATGAACATCGGCATCAGCAATGCCGTAGCAGGTAAACTTCTCTTTGCTGCGCAGGCATGGGGATCATACGGAGAGTACCATAACTTCAATGGAGGCTATCTCGCAGCCGGTGGCACGGATAACTCAGGACCAAGGCGAGTGATGAAAGTAGGTACAAATACCGATCTGTCGAGCAATACCAACAATGTCAGCATAAACGCCAACTCGGCGAAGACTCTCTATTTTCAAGCGGATGACCTACTGCCTTATGGCCATACTACGAGCATCCTGATATGGGTGAGCAACGATGGTGGGGCGACATGGGAGAATACAGGATCGCAACAAGTGAGCTTCAAGCGGCTCAACGCATAATCAACAATCAATAAACCATAATTTCCAAAACAATGAAAGAGAAGAAAGACAAGACGGCAAAGGCCGCAGTGAAGACAACAGTAAAGGCCGACACTGCCATAGCGGCCTACGGGTTGCTCACCACCCCCAAGACGCAGGAGCGCGACGGCATGAAGCTCTCCGGCCTGGACACAAAAGACATCTTCACTGTGCTACGCGCCGTAAATACCCTGAAGCCGGTGGCAGTGGCCTTCGAAGACTTCCGGAAGGACGCGCAGGAACGCCTGAAGCCGGAGGGTTGGGATGAGAAGGTTCAGCAGTTCGCCAAGGCCTCTGACGATGAGAAGGCTGAAATCAACCGTGCCGCCATAGAGTACAACGACCGCGTCAACGAATGCGTGGCCACTGAGCTGGAGAAGGAAAAGGAAATCGACTTCTACGAGCGACTCGGAGAAGAAGCCTTCGGAAAGCTCGTCAAGGACAACGGCCACCTGCTCGATGTGCGCTCGATCATGCTCCTCCAGGAAGTATTGTGTCAATGATCGATTATCAATGATGAAATATAAAGATTAATTATGGATTTAAGAAAGACAAGCGAGAACGTGAGCCGCATTTTCGATGCGGAAGGTAACGCGCAGGAGCGAGTAGAGAACGAGAACTTCGAGATTCTCGACAGCAACGGCACCGCAGTGGGTAGTGCCAATGTAGGCATCGGGTATGCCGGGGTGAACATCAATATCTCAGGATTCGAGAGTGTAGCCGACGGTGAAGCGAAGCTGAAGGAACTGTTGGGAATCACTGGATAACACATCTCCCGCAGGGCCTTGAACGGTGCTGCGGGAACAATAATCCTTAATGTAACTACAATATGAGACATCTTAAAGAGGAATTCGATAAGCTCACTTTCAAGGACGTGATGCTTCATGGTATCGCCTTGCTGACATTGGTGGCGGCATATGTACTTCTGTTCATGGGTCTCCTCATTCCGCCGGAGGGTGAGATTCATGATTCTGTGTTGATGGCATTCGGCTTATCGATGCTGTTCGTAGCATCGATCTATGGAATCGCAGCTTATTTCGTAGCCAACCTTACAGGTTTCAAGCGTGCGGTGATCGAACTGCTGTCCAGATATAATATCAATACCACTCCTTTGGAGGATGAGGAAAGAAATGAAGGGATAAAGCTTGAAAAGTAACGGAATGGCAAAGATAGAAAGCATGGTGCCCCATATCCTACGATGGGAGGTAGGCCAGACAAAGGAAGAAATCAAGAATAAGACTTGGGAGACCCTCAGTCCTCGCCAGATCTACGATCTCGTTAGGAAACGAGGCTACCACTACCTTCCCAATGACAAAGGTGGACCGACTATGTGTGGAGTGACACTGACTACATTCACTGAATGGCGTAGACGGCAGGGATCAGGAAAACCAGGCATTGCCGATCTCAAAAAGCTTGAATACGATGAATGGCTCTCTATACTCAAGAACCTTTTTTGGGATCCGACTAAAGCCGACCGGATAGCAAACGATTCAATCGCCTTGATGCTTGTTGACTGGCGATGGGTCAATGGTACACAAGCAATCCGCAACGCTCAGGATACCTTCTCGCTTGTACAGGACGGTATAGTAGGGCCAAAGACACTTGCAGCCCTCAACGCTGATCCGGCAGATAACGTCTTCATGCGCCTGAAGAATGCACGCAAGGCGAGCTATCGCAGAATAGTGCAACGAAATCCAAGCCAGAATGCCTTTTACAAAGGGTGGATCAACAGAACCGATTCGATTGAATTCAAGCCATGAAAGAATTGCTTATTACACTTGCCCTACTCGTGATATTTTGCGGATGTAGGACCCAATACATTCCCAAGGAGTCTGTCTATACTGAATACCATGACGAAGTAAATGATGTTATTATTAAAGACTCTGTTGTCAACGACAAATTGATTTATGTCAACGGGGATACCGTATACATCCAGACCTGGCGAGACAGATGGCATATTGAGACCAGATATGACTCAATCTATATCAATGTCACCGACACAATTCGGATTCCATACCCTGTAGAAAAAATTGTCGAGGTTAAGAGTAAAAGCTTATGGAAAGACATTGCCAAAGATACAGTTGCATTCCTGGTAGTAGCCTTAATCATATTGTTATTAGGTTATCTTCTTACCCGCAAAAGAGAAAAATAGTTCCGATTTTAATTCCGTATTTATATATATATTTATCAATCAATACTGAATATATAGTATAGTGGAATCGTGAGGGAGAGTCGCTGTGTCAGCGGCTCTCCTTTTGTGTCAAGGATTTTTCATCAGGGTCAAAATATTTATATAATAATTTTGTTATATAATAAAATTATAGTATCTTTGCGTATAATTCTTACCATTCACATACAACTATGAACTGGAATGAATTAAGACGCGAGGCCGAGCGACACGGCTATGTATTTGTCAAACATGGAAAGAAGCATGACAAATACATGAATCACTCCACCGGCGACCTGATCGATATCGAGAGACACTGGTCTCAGGAAGTCCGACCGGGCCTGCTGAAGACACTTAAGAAGAAGATTGGTTTTTAACCAATCTTCTTTCGACGAGAAAATACAATGCTACAAAGATGATTAACGAAACATGAATAATTATAAATAATAGATCTATGGAAGTAAGGATAGAAAAGCAGAACGACGGAAGCTACATCGCCTATAATACAGGAGATGAGAAGTTTGTCATAATCGGTACAGGAGATACCGTTTCGGAAGCAAAGGAGGATTTCTTCAATTCGATCGAAGAAACCAAAGAGTCATATGAAGAGGAAGGACTGTCGGTGCCTGAAGCACTCAAGGAAGTACCGAACTTCCATTTCGACATCTCTTCACTCTTCGAATACTATAAGGTACTCAATGTAAGTGCTTTTGCTAAGATAGTGGGTATTAACGCCACTCTATTGAGACAGTATAAACAGGGCAACACATATATCTCCGATAAACAGATCGAGAAGATCGAATCAGGAATTCATAAGCTCGGTAAGGAACTATGCGAGCTGAAGCTCACATAAATTTCACAATTGGCCGGAACAGATCTTCCCGGACATGAGGAGAATTGAATGAAAAGAATAGGACTCCTGATCAGTGTAAGATCAGGAATCCTATCAATATTACTATGAGGCATAACACATAGAGGATTATCGGCAACGCCTTGGGATACTTATGTATTTCCGGATCCGGAAAGTTCTCCTTGGTGATCTTGATGCCCGACCTCCTCACTATATCCCTTGCCATCGGAGGAAGCTGAGAGAGCAGCCTTTCCTGCTCCGCGTCGTCCGATGGGAGACCCTTCCCCTGTCGCGCACGCGCCTCCTTCTGAGATGGAAGGGTGCCGGAAAGACGCTGTCGAAAATACCTGCAGATATCAGGCACTTCGCAGGCCGGCTCCCAGTCCTCCATACCCTTGCACCATACGTATGTATCAGGGCGAACCCCTTCCCTGACCATTTCGTCAAGCTCCATCGGGCCATAGCGGCGTCCGCCTATCATTGCGAAATACTTCATCCGAATCAAAGCACGCCGAGTCCCAGCGATGAGAATTTGGAGATGTAGAATATATTCGCTATCAGGCCTATTCCGCTGAGCACGAAGCTTACTATCGTGAGGGTCTTGCACGTAGACCATGCACTTCGCGCAGTGAAATCGTCACCTAAACGCATTGCGTTCTCCGCCTTGCTCGCCTGAACTATCCCGAAGATCCCTACAATTCCTCCGATGCAGGAAAAGAGGAAACCCACTACCGTAGCTATGATCGCCAGGGTCTTCCAGTTGGTCGGCAGATTGGCGTAGCCGTTTCCCTGATTGACCGGATTATTAAAGCCACCGTATTGTTGCGGTTGCTGATAGTTCGGGTATTGGCCGGCGGAGGGCTGCTGCGGGTTGGCATATGTCCCGAAGGCTGACTCCTGCTCATTGATGCTTTGTCTGTTTGCAAGGAGCGGGGCGAGCTCAGGGACACGGTCGGCCCTTGTCCAATCCGGCATACCGGCTGTCCATACGAGTGTGGAGGGTTCGAGGCCACGCTCTGAGAGCTGAATGATGGAAAGGGGACCCACACGGGTGTCCCCCTCCACTATGTAATATTCCTTTTCCATTTACTGCAAGTTCTTGCCGTGGCAGTTCTTATATTTCTTTCC
>CAMWYR010000054.1 GCA_947178505.1 uncultured Muribaculaceae bacterium
AATGGAAAAAGCGTAGGATTCTGTATCGTTTGCCGTCCTACTGCTTGAGGCTTCTCGCATTGCCCTATCTATGTCGGACGGCAACGCAGAAGCCCACGCCAGTATATGCAACCAACGCGTCCGGCCATACTCCTCACGGAATACAGCGCCGGATGCAATATAATCACATAACCACGGGCATCTACCGTTGCTCAATCCTTGACATAGATAAGAAAGGTTTGCGAGACATTTCAAGCAGTCAAGAATCAGCGCGGATAAACGCTTGTTCAATATGTATTTGGCGCAATGAGGTGCGCCTTCATTCATCCCGTTACGCTTGCCCATCGGCCGATACTCGGCACCCGGACGGCCCTCCCCTCTACTGGCGTGGCCCGCGAGACGGTCTGCTGGTGCAAAATTAAAATAAATTTCTTATTCTGACAATATTCTGCCGCAAATAAATCTCACCACAAAAGGAACCAGTAGATTAAATTAAAACTTCAATAGAAAAGCCGGGTCATTGCCCGGCTTTTCTATTGAAAGTCTCTCTGGAATCAGAGGATGATTTTTGAGGTCTTGCTTCCCTGGCGCTTGATGAAGATGCCGTTGGAAGGATTGGTTACCCGTAGACCCTGAAGAGTGAAATACTCTACGGGAGTATTTTTATTCTCTATTGTAGAGAGGCATACACCCGAAGGATCCACGTAGCCGCCGATGCGGGCGTGGCGTGAAGTGAAAATGTCGGTATCTTCTTTCTCTGCTGAAGTAGAAGGATCTTTTGAATAAGATTTGTTGGCGTTGTCGAATACGCAGGGATCGTAAGGCGTGCAACCGATTGCCCCCTGGCCATATGTGTCGATAACCATCACACCGATGCCGTTTTCACGGATATATTCTTCAGTAACGCCGAGTTTGTTAAGCGGGAAACACCATTCATAGAAAGTGTGTTTGTCGCGGGGCACCTCGTTGATGAGGTCAGCGAAACCATCATTGGTAAGAAGTTCCTCGGGATCATAACCGAGTGAAGCCTGTCCCCATATATGTTCGATATCAGGAAGAAGTCCGTCGGCATTGCCGTAATAAGGCTCACCCGAAACCTCGACACAACAGCCGGGCGCAGTGTAATCGGCCTTGCCGTTGGCATCGGGGAAGAAAAGACGCGGTTGGCCTACTCCCGGTTTCGTATTCCCGAGCCAGATGCAGTCAGTGCCGTTGCGCATCACGTTATATTGGCCGTCGGCATCCCAGATAGTGTTGCCGTTGGTAAGAATGCCCTCAAATTCCTTATTGGGGTCAAGATCGAAGGCAATCATAATTCGGCCATCCATCATCCAGGGGCGGTGGCGGTCGTTATCCGACTTGCCGTCGCCTCCTTCATCGTAGACTTCATAAACATATTGCACGCCGAGATAGAGATTGTCGGCATCGTAAGCACCGTAGATGGCATAGGTGTCGATCACGGGATATTCATGGCGGCCGCGGAATGCGGAGGCAATATCGCGTGCCACACCCTGACAAACGATGTCATCTTTGGTCCAATTGGAAAGTGCGTTATCGGCGCGGGTCTGATAATTCGTGTTTGGATGACGCGTAAACTTCATATTGACCGTGCGGTTGCTTCCTACTTTACCATTAGGATTCACCATGTAATAGTCCGTATTGAGCATTCCGTCGGCCATAGCAATTGTCTGGCGCTTGGTATAGATGAAAGTCTGCGTTTTCTCTACTCCCTCGTCAGTGACGGTAAGCGTCTTGAGTTCAGTTGTATTTGAGAAAGTGAGCGGAGAGGAATAAACGGCAGCCGACGTAGTGGGTACGCTTCCGTCGGTAGTGTAGTAAATCGGTACGTTAGGATTTACCGAAAGGGTCACCGTTATTTCGTCGGAAAAGCGGGTTCCGGTGCGTGGGTCGGCAGTTACGGTTGCAGTCTTGGGGGCCTCCGCGCCGGTGTATTCGCCTTCATCTGTCACTTTGCCCTTCTTGCCTCCGGCGCCCTTGTAGAGATGATTTGCTTTAGGGGCCTTGGAGTAGTCGGCAGTCTGAAATTCACCGCCGGACTCTGTCGCATGCTTGAAGAGAAAGCCGCTGACGCCTTTGGGGTCAGAAGGGAAAGTGTACGACCAGATATTCCCCTCGACGTGGTCGATTTCAACGCCGGGCCATTGTGTTTCCGGTCCTCCCCAATAATGGATGCCTACGCTTTCCCACGCTGTAGCGGAGTTGTCGTAATAGATTGTCACGCCGTCTGCAAGAATCATGCTCGCCGGGAGCACGACGGCCGATACAAGACTAAGTAATCTTGATTTCATTTTGTTAGGTTCTTTTGAGTGGTAATAAGTTAATTCATGGTTGAAATTCGGTCAATTCAAGCAATGATAATACTATTTATTGGCCGTGTCTGGTGTAAGTGAATACAAAAATAATAAAATAAATGTTAAACCGCAAATTTGAATTGTCAACTTTTGGGGCTTTTTGTGTTTTTTATTAAATTTGCAATGAAGACGAATTTAACTTGTGAGTGATTATGGAGGAGAAGATTATAGATAAATTAAATTTTGATGAATATAAGGAGGCAGAAAGTCTCGCTTCAGATTTACGTCGTGTGCTCAAGCCGGTGCTTACTTCAGAGGAGATGCAGAAGCTGGACGGATACATGACTACGATATTAAGATCAGATGTCGCGGCTCATGATGAAAAGGGCCTGCCGAAAATCACAATGACTCTCCAGACAGCTCTGGTTTTTGCTGAAATGGTGGATCCTGACCATAATATCTTACTGGCCATCATTCTGGGCCAGATGATAAACGAGGGTCTTATCGATGAGGCGCATGTGGCTGAAGAGTGGGGGGAGGATGTTCTGTCGCTTCATCATGGTTTGGGTGAGGTTGCTAAATTCAGCAATCGTAATTCCGCCACAAATCAGGAAAATTTCCGCGGGCTCATCATCTCGCTTGCCCACGACATCCGCGTGATCATAATCATGATCGTGCGTTCGCTCGTGCTCATGCGCCGCATCAATCTGCATCCTGACGACGCATGGGTGCGCAATGTGGCATTTGAGGCCAACTGTCTCTACGCCCAGCTTGCCCACAGGCTCGGCCTCTATAAGATAAAGGGGGAGCTTGAAGATCTTTCCCTTAAATACACCAACCGCGACATATACACTCAGATTGCTCATAAGCTGAATGCCACAAAGCGTTCGCGCGATGCCTACATAAAAGCATTCATCGACCCGGTGAAGCGTGAGCTCGAGCGCGTAGGCCTGAAGTTTGAGATCAAGGGACGCACGAAATCTATCTCCTCCATCTGGAATAAGATGCGCAAGCAGAAAGTTGACCTCCCGGGCATCTACGACCTCTTCGCCATACGCGTCATACTCGATTCCGAACCGTCGAAGGAGAAGAGCGATTGCTGGCTCGCCTATTCGGTGCTCACTGATATGTACACGCCGAATCCGGCGCGTATGCGCGACTGGATTTCAATCCCCAAAAGCAACGGCTACGAATCGCTGCATGCCACTGTGATGGGGCCTGAGAATAAATGGGTAGAGGTGCAGTTCCGCACAGTGCGGATGGATCTCGTTGCCGAAAAGGGTCTTGCAGCCCACTGGCGCTATAAGGGAGGCAAGGCCGATGGAACCGATCAGTGGATGAATAATATCCGCGATATCCTTGAGTCGGCGGAGGCGGGTCCCATGCAGTTGATGAAGAATATTCAGATGGACCCCTTTGGCAAGGAGGTGTTCGCGTTCACTCCCAAAGGCGATCTTTTCCGCCTCTCGGGCGAGGCTACCGTGCTCGACTTTGCCTTCCACATCCATTCAAATCTCGGCGCGAGATGCACCGGCGCTATCGTAAACGGCCAGCTCAAGAAGCTTAATTATAAGATTAAGAACGGAGATACAGTTGAGATCCTCACCGCTGCCAACCAGAGTCCGCGTCAGGAGTGGCTCAACATAGTCACAACCTCCAAGGCACGCAATAAGATAAAGCAGAGCCTCAATGAGGAGAAGCAGCGCCTTGCCGATCTGGGTAAGGAAGCCCTTTTGCGCCGTGCGAAAAACCGTAAGATAGAGATTGAGGAGAGCATTATGATGAAGATGCTCAAAAAGCAGGGATATAAGTTCGCACTCGATTTCTATGCCGAGCTCGGCGATGGCCGTCTGGACGTCGGAAAGGTGCTCAACTCTTATGTGGAGGCCACTACTCATCCGGCCGAGAGCGATCATGTCTCTGCCGAGGAGTTCGAGATCATACGCAATGATAAGGAAGAGGCGTCTGATGATGTGCTGGTGATCGGAGAAAAGTCGATCAACGGCCTTAATTATAAGTTCGCCCGCTGCTGCAATCCCATCTATGGCGATGATGTGTTCGGCTTCATCTCAAGCGACGGTACAGTGAAGATTCATAAGAACAGCTGTCCGAACGCAGCCAATATCAAGGAGCGCTATCCCTACCGCGTGATCCGTGCCGACTGGAGCGGAAAGACGGGCACAGTGCTGCCGGCTACGTTGCGTGTCGTCGGTAACGATGACATAGGTATCGTCACCAACATCACCTCCATCATATCTCATGAACCTGGCGCCGTGCTGCGGAATATTTCCATCGATTCCCACGACGGATTATTCCATGGCTACCTTGTAATCGGCGTTTCCGACAACCGACAGCTCACTACGCTTGTTAAGAAGATAAAGACGGTGAAGGGAGTGAAGGATGTGGTGCGTGGTTAATCCTCGCCTTCAGCGCCCGGCAATCCCTTCTTTATGATTACCAAAATTCAGACATTATGAAATTACTTAAATATCTCGGAGGCGCTTGTCTCCTCGGTCTTATGGCGTCATGTGGAGCCAGGACCGAAACCGGAAAGGAGGCGCAGGAAACCTACGGCCACTCCCTTAATGATTCCATCCGTGCAGTGGAGGCTGATATTGATTCCTGCCGTGAGCAGATCACACTCCTCAATGATCAGATCGGAGCGTGGATGCGTGATTTTACCAATGTTGCCAATCCGCGTGAGGCAGGAGGCTATCTGATTAAGACTGATTGGAAAAACCGCTATCCGCTGACCTCAACCGGAATCGTAGCGAGAATCAACGATAATGGACAGTTTGAGCTTATCGCCGCGCTGAAAGGGGGTAATTTCGACTGTATCTCAGTGGCCGGTCCCACTGAGTCAGCCTCATCGGATATAGTGCCCAATGATCAGGCGCTCAACTACCGTGCCGCCGGACTTACCACCGTGCTCTTCACTGGACCGAAAGCCGATGAGATCGGGCGTCTTATTTCCGATAATCAACTTAACCCGCTTACCCTCGATTTTCTGCAGGGGAGCAGAGTGAGCAGCTGGAAGATTCCGGCCGACAACGCCAAGATGATATCTTACACCTATCTGCTCTACGACGCGCAGCGAAATGTGGCCCGTGCACAGGCTAAAATTCCTATGCTTCAGGAAAAAATAAAGATTCTGCGGATTCACCGGAATAAACTGGAGACAGACACAGAATCTTCAGAGAAATAGAAAAGGGTTGCGCCTGTGCGCAACCCTTTTTATATGGGGGAGATGAGCTCAGGCAGTGATGCCGAATTTCTTGCGGAGGTTAAGGAGCATGTCGCGCGTCATGGCATCGAGGTCATACTCGGGCTTCCAGTCCCATTCGGCGCGTGCGCAGCTGTCGTCGAGAGAGTCGGGCCATGAATCGGCAATCTTCTGGCGCAGAGGGTCGAGTTCATATTCCATCTCGAATCCGGGCACATACTCGTGGATCTTATTGTAGATGATTTCCGGATCGAACGACATGGATGCGATGTTGAAGGAGTTGCGGTGAACGAACCTGCTCGGATCCGCCTCCATAATCTCTACTGCCGCGCGGAGCGCATCGGGCATATACATCATGTCCATGAAAGTGCCGGGCTTCAGCGGACATTTGAATTTTTCGCCCTTCACGGCGGCATAGTAGATATCGACTGCGTAATCGGTGGTGCCGCCGCCGGGAGGCGTCGTATATGAAATCAGGCCGGGAAACCGCACAGAGCGCGTGTCGACTCCGAAGCGGCGTGCGTAGTAATCGGAAAGAAGTTCGCCGCTCACTTTGGTCACTCCGTAGATGGTCTGCGGGCGCTGGATCGTATCCTGCGGCGTCTGCACGTGAGGGGTATCGGGCCCGAATGAGCCTATCGAACTCGGGGTGAACACCGCGCAACCATTTTCGCGGGCCACTTCAAGAGTATTGAAGAGGCCTCCGACACCGATAGCCCATGCCAGCTGGGGCTTGGCCTCGGCCGTGGCCGAGAGGAGGGCCGCAAGATTATAGATGGTGTCGATATTGTGGCGTTTCACTACATCGGCTATCTGGGCCGCATTGGTGATGTCGACAACTTCGGCCGGTCCGCTTTCAAGCAACTCGCCCTTCGGGGGGGCAGCCGGAATATATCCGCAAACCACATTCGAGCCTCCGTAGATGCCACGGAGTTTCATGATCAGCTCCGAACCTATCTGGCCCGTGCCGCCGATTACTAAAATCTTTTTCATTCCTTAGGTAAATTTTTCCTTAGGTTAAATTTAAGGTGTGCTCATGTCTGAAGTCGCGCTGGCGACTATGTCGGGAAGTCATTTATTCACGCCGGCAGGGGTGAAACTGCGGCTGCTATCCCTTTCTGATTGCAAATGTAAAAAAATTAAATGGATTTCTTATTATTTTAGACGGGTTTTTATTAACTTTGGCATGGAGAAGTCTTTTTCTGTCGGTGCATGGCCCGAGACAGACTTCCGTAAAGCGGTTACACATTGGGACGCCGCCGGAAAGCGGAGTCCGCTAATCTGACTGATATCATGTATAAGAATTTCAAAACACACCTGGAGAAAGAACTGCAGGACATTAAGGACGCAGGGCTCTATAAGAACGAGCGCGTCATCATCACGCCTCAGAGCAGCGATATTGAAGTGGAGGGCGCAAAGGGCGAAGTGCTTAACTTCTGTGCCAACAATTATCTCGGTCTGGCCGACAACACGCGTCTGATCGAGGCAGCGAAGAAGGCGATGGACCGCCGCGGCTACGGCATGTCGTCGGTGCGCTTCATCTGCGGCACGCAGGATCTTCACAAGGAGCTCGAGAAGGCTATCAGTGATTATTTCAAGACAGAGGATACGATCCTCTATGCCGCTTGCTTCGATGCCAACGGCGGTCTGTTCGAGCCTCTCTTCACGGAGGAGGATGCGATTATCTCCGATTCGCTCAACCATGCGTCGATTATCGACGGCGTGCGTCTCTGCAAGGCAAAGCGTTTCCGCTATAAGAATGCCGACATGGAGGATCTGGAGCGTTGTCTGAAGGAGACGCAGGATTGCCGCTACCGTATTATCGCTACCGACGGCGTCTTCTCAATGGACGGTAATGTGGCTCCGATGGATAAGATATGCGAGCTGGCGGAGAAGTATGACGCCCTCGTGATGGTGGATGAGAGCCATTCTGCCGGAGTGGTGGGCGAGACAGGTCATGGTGTGGCGGAGAAATTCGACTGCTACGGTAAGATCGATATCTTCACCGGTACGCTCGGCAAGGCGTTCGGAGGAGCAATGGGGGGGTTCACCACCGGCCCGAAGGAGATTATCGATATGCTGCGTCAGCGTTCGCGTCCGTACCTTTTCTCCAATTCGGTGGCTCCCTCGATCGTCGGTGCAAGCATCGAGATGTTCAAGATGCTCGGCGAGAGCGATGACCTTCACACGCGTCTGATGGAAAATGTCGATTACTTCCGCACGCGTATGCTTGGGGCCGGTTTTGACATCAAGCCGACTCAGAGCGCTATCTGTGCCGTTATGCTTTACGATGCCAAGCTGTCGCAGGACTTCGCGGCCGAGATGCAGAAGGAAGGTATATACGTGACGGGCTTCTATTATCCGGTCGTGCCGAAAGGTCAGGCACGTATTCGCGTGCAGCTTTCCGCGGCCCATACCCGCGAACAACTTGACAAGGCTATCGAAGCGTTCATAAAAGTGGGTAAAAAACTCAATGTCCTTAAATAATTAAAGACTGCCACCACCCGACAATCTGTTACAAAAATTAAATGAGATCATGTCCTCAAACATGGTCTCATTTTGTATTGAATCGGTTGCTATCGAACTCGCTTTTAGTTGGCGAAGTCAATTGAAAGCCCTAACCGGAACTGGCGGGGATCAACCGGATAGTGTGGCAAGGAGAAGTAACCTTTGGAAAACCATCCCTGATTCAGGTGGCTGCACATTAGGAAAAATCTCACTTTATAAAGCTTGCAGGTGAGATAGACATCAGAGAAGATGAAATTACCCACGTTTACAGGATCGGCTCCCTGTGTGTGAAACGACATTGTTGCCGGCTGATATGCCAGGCCCTGATAGCGGCTGTACCAGTTGACATCCAAACCTACCTGCACCGTGAGCGCACGGAACGCATGGAAATAGAGATACATATTGCTGTAGACGCTCAGCGCAGGCAACGGGAGTATGCTCTTGTCCGAGGTGGTCTGATACGTCAGCGTGTTATCCCAGTTCCAGATGCCGAACTTAAGTTTCTGGTCAAGTTGCGCGGCAAACACCTGGATCTGTCCTGAATGCTGGCGCGGTAGCCCCGATGGATCCAGATAGATATAATTGCCGATATTTTCGAAGTTTACGCTCAGAGAGGTATTGGTCCAGGGAATGAAGAGGCTTCCTCCGACACGATATTTCTGGATTTTATCGAAGTCGTGATGCCACACGAAGTGATTGCCAACATAGTCTTCATAAAAACCGTTGGGTTCAAGGTTGCTGAATGCACCTTCCGCCGAGAGGCTCACCGTGTCGCGGCCCAGACGGAAATTAGTCTCGATATTACCGGCAAGGTCGATCTCACCTGCCACATGGCCCGCGATTCCAAACTTGGCGTCGGCTGAATAGCGCAGGATGCTTCCCTGAGTTTTCTGCAGACGTCCGCCAACCCACAGATGCTGGTCGAGAGCGCTGAGGCTATTCTCCCAGCCGTCGGGGAGGGGCGTTAGGTCGGCGGTCGAGGCGGTTCCGGCCATTATGGCATCCATACCGTCGACATCGTAGCGGAACTTGTCAACGGCATATTCAACGTAGGCCGACAACCCGAACTTGGCCCATTTCTGGAAGCCCTCCACCATCTCAATGCCTAAGGTGTTGCCTATCCGCCAGTAATTATCATTTTGTCGTGTGCCCCCCGAGTTGAAATACGTGTCCTGCCAGAACTCGCGGCCCTCAGAGGCATTCGTATTGAGGAAGAGACGATGATCTTTCTTCCAGTCGAAGGCATAGACAAACCGGGTTACAGGCACATACTCCTTACGCTCCACGGTATCTTCGGGCATGGTGAGATCGCGCCAGAACCCGACATTATATGCATGGCTCATATAGAAATGCGAACCCACGAGGCGGTTGTGTGCCGCATTGAGATTCACCGGAATACTCTTCGGTTCGATAGTGTTCACACCGCCCTGAAGTTCGGCAGGATCGGTGATATAGAGGTCGTCGGTGATGCCGCCGTTCTCCTTATTTAGGTGGTTGGTATGATTGAAGAATGCCTGCATCTCATAGCGGTCGCCGGCGTAATATCCTGAGAATCCGTAGCCGAGGCCCTTGGTGGCCTGCGCGGCATAACTGCCCTTTGTGTAGGGATAGTCGATCCAGGCGCCGATGCCGATCTTACGGTTGACGTTGCCGGCGAAGATTGCCTTGAGATGGTCGGTGCGGTTTTCCGTACCGAATCCCCAGCCGTAGCTCAGCTGGGTGAACGGCACGTACATATTATAGAATTTCTGCTTTTCGAATGACGGAAGCCAGTCGGAAATTGCATCGTTAAAGAAGAAATCACGCTCGGCCGGACGGTCGAAATAGATCATGTTTATACCGGGGCCGGTGAACTGACCGGTCGAGGCCCAGGCATCCGACGTAAGTGCCGTTACGAACTGGCGCTGATAGTTGTAAAGCACCGTATCGACCGAAGACTCTTCGTGAAGTCCGAGCGGACCTGAAAGTACCCATGCCGTGCCGGGCGGGTAAGTGGTTTTGTCGCCGCTGTCGGTTGAGGTCGACTGTTGTGCAAAAACGGATTGCCCCAGCAGCAGGCTCAGTCCTATTAATGCGGTTAAAAGGCGGTATGTTAGGTTAGTAGTTTTCAATTTATCTCCTGTTTATCCGACAAAATTACGAAAAAATCCCCATTTAGCCAACTCCTACAATTTTCCTATGTTCTTGGTCTGAATTTACTGATAAGACATATGCAGAATATAAAAATATTCGGACTGAAAGCCATATTCTAATTTAATGAGAGGAATTATAGTATAAATAAATGAAGGAACAACAAAGAAATTTTTGATTTGCATTACAAACCGTTATTAAGAAATAATAACAAATAGAGTATAGAAATTCAAGTAGTGTATATAAGAGTCCGAGGCGAATAATTGAATACGGAAATAGTGTTAATGGCTTTTAATACATTTTAAGAAATTATAAAGAGAATAAGGGAATGTTTTTAATTCAAGAGTTTGTAAATTAAATTTTAATATAGATTGGGTGAAAATACCTATACTTGATATTTTATCATGGAGATTAATTCTCAAATATTGATTAATGAGATTTAAAAATTTTTGCAAAAAGTTTTTGATATTAATATATATATATATATATAT
>CAMWYR010000055.1 GCA_947178505.1 uncultured Muribaculaceae bacterium
TGGAAGCGGATCTTGGGGAAGTCGGCCTGAGCCATCTGCAGAACGTAGTTGGAGTCGGCAAGGAAGACATCGCGGCCCTCCTTGTCGGTGGCCATGAACTGATGCTTGCGTTTCTTGAAAGCTGCCAGCGCCTCCGCATCATCACTCTCTACCCAGCACGCTTTGTACAGACTTATCGGTTCCCAACGGCACTGTGCACCGTATTCGTGCAACAGTCTGTATTGTATCACCTCAAACTGAAGCTGTCCTACCGTGCCGATGATCTTGCGGCCATTGAACTGATTGGTGAAGATCTGTGCCACTCCCTCATCCATCAACTGGTTGATACCCTTCTCAAGTTGCTTGGCCTTCATCGGGTCGGCATTCTCGATGTATTTGAACATTTCCGGAGAGAACGACGGAAGTCCCTTGAAATGAAGGTTCTCTCCCGACGTCAGTGTATCGCCGATCTTGAAGTTCCCCGTGTCTGGAATACCCACGATATCTCCGGGATAGGCCTCATCGACAATATTCTTTTTCTGTGCCATAAAGGCGGTCGGCGCCGCGAAACGCATCTGCTTGTCGTGACGCACATGCTTGTAATAGACATTCCGTTCGAACTTGCCCGAACATACCTTCACAAACGCGATGCAGCTGCGATGGTTGGGATCCATGTTGGCGTGAATCTTGAATACAAATCCCGTGAAGCCCTCCTCTGTCGGCTTCACCTCGCGTTCCTGCGCCATGATCGGGCGCGGCGACGGGGCAATCTCCACGAAACAGTCGAGCAGCTCCTTCACACCGAATGTGTTGAGTGCCGAACCGAAGAACACCGGTGCCATCTCGCCGTTCAGATATGCCTCCTTGTCAAATTCCGGATAGACTCCCTCGATTAACTCAAGATCCTCGCGGAGCTTGACGGCATTTTCCTCGCCGACGAGTTCGTCGACCACCGGGGAGTTGACATCATCAATCTCCACGCGCTCACTCACCGTCTGCTTCGACGGCGTGAAGAGGTCGAGGCCATGCTCATATATATTATATACACCCTTGAAGCGCTCACCCATATTGATGGGCCACGTCAGCGGCCTTACGCCGATGTGAAGTTCCTGCTCGAGTTCGTCGAGGATATCAAACGGATCGCGGCCCTCGCGGTCGAGCTTATTCACGAAAATGATCACCGGGGTGCGACGCATGCGGCACACTTCCATCAGGCGGCGCGTCTGCGTCTCGACGCCCTTGGCGGCGTCAACTACGATAATCACCGAGTCAACGGCCGTAAGCGTGCGGAAAGTATCCTCAGCGAAGTCCTGGTGTCCGGGGGTGTCGAGGATATTGATCTTATAATCACCGTAATTGAAGCCCATCACCGATGTTGCCACCGAGATACCACGCTGTTTCTCGATTTCCATCCAGTCGGAAGTCGCGGTCTTCTTTATCTTATTGCTCTTTACGGCGCCGGCCACGTGAATGGCGCCGCCGAAGAGAAGCAGCTTTTCAGTAAGTGTCGTCTTTCCCGCGTCAGGGTGGGAGATGATGGCGAATGTGCGCCGGCGTTCAATTTCTTTGGTCAGTTCGTCTGCCATAATGATTATTATACGAGAGCGCTGAGACACTTGCGCAGCGAATCGCGCCAGTAGGGAATCTCAACGTCAAAGGTTTTCTTGATTTTTGCTTTGCTCAGCACCGAATAGAGCGGGCGCGTGGCCGGGGTCGGATAGACGGAGGTCGGAATCGGATTCACCGGCACGTTCCTGCCGGAAATCTCGAAGATAGCCTTCGCGAAGTCATACCATGAGGCCACGCCTTCATTCGTGTAATGATAGATGCCCGGATGCCATTCCTTGCCCTTGATGATGTGCATGATTGCCTTCGCCAGGTCGCCGGCATAGGTAGGCGAACCGATCTGGTCGGCCACGACAGAGATCTCCGGCTTTGTCTCTGCCAGTGCGAGCATGGTCTTCACGAAATTCTTCCCGAATTCGGAATAAAGCCACGCCGTGCGGATAATCACGGCATTCTGGCAGAACGACGTCAGCAGCCCTTCCCCCTCAAGCTTGGTGCGTCCGTAGATGCCCTGCGGATATGGCTCATCATTCTCCTCATAGGGGCGGAAGCCTTGACCGGAAAATACGTAGTCGGTGGAGATATGGATCACTTTCGCACCTGTGCGCACTGCGGCCTCGCCGAGATTGCCGACAGCTACGGTGTTGATAGCCGAACATAAGATCTCGTCGGTCTCTGCCTTATCTACGGCCGTATAGGCCGCACAGTTTATCACGATGTCAAACCGGTGGTCGCCCAGAAAGCGCTCCACTGCCTCACGGTCGGTGATGTCGAGTGTGTCGGAGTCGGTATAGACAACCTCAAGTTGTGGCTCCCGGTCGAATTCACGCCGAAGGCATGAACCGAGCTGGCCGTGAGCTCCGGTGACAAGTATCTTTTTCATTCCGAAAATTCTAATTCATTATTATAATCCTTCTTATATAAGGATGCAAGATGAGCAAGGAATCGTGAGATGCGGCGGGCTCCCTCCTCGGTCTCTTTTGAGATCTCTTTTTTCTGCAGGCGCAGCATGAGGAGTCCGTAGAGAGCGTCGAAGCATGTCTCTATCTCATCTTTCTTATTCTCACCGGCCTTGGCGCGCAGCTCCACGATGAGCGGGAGCGTGTTGTAATATTCAGCGGCATACTGCGCGAATTTCGGATCGTTGAGCAGACGACGGTGCAGGTGCTCAAGATCGTGAAGGGTATTGGCGTTGAGCTGTAGATGTCCGCTCTTCTCCTTTCCTTCGCGACGCATCATGTCGATCAGTGACTCATACCATTCGCGCATCTCCTTGCGCTTCGCCTCATCGAGCCCTTCATAACGGCTGATGATATCGGCATCGATGCGGTCGATATCAAGATTATAGGCACGTATAAGGTCTTCTATCTGCCACATATAGAGCAGATATTCCGCGATATTCTCGCGTTTTTTTGCTGAAGCTGTAATCATGACTGCAAAATTACTAAAAAAAACTTATATATCTTTCCCCGTTGGGGTTAAATATGCGGAGCAACGACCGAACCCGCGGACTCCACGGTTGTTATACCGACGGAGCGGCATCTGTGTCGTGGTCCGTCAGGGCTCCCGGCTTCCGCTTCCCCGTATATAAGAACATTCAAGCGGGAATAATAGATTAATCCTTAATCCGACTCCCATGATTGAGATAACTCATACAACTCACGACGGCTTCATAGTGTCGCTTCCGGAGGCTACCCTCATTTTCGACTGGTGGCGTGGGGCGGATTATGCCGACGGCGATAAGGTGCCGTCACTGCCCGATGGCGTTGCTCTGCGGCCACCGGTCTACGTTTTCATCAGCCATAGCCACAAGGACCATTACGACCCGGCCGTGTTTTCCTGGGCAAAGGAATGTGCCGACATAAAGTACGTGGTGAGCAAGGACGTTTATAAGAGGATGCGCCATATCATGAGCGAGACGTCGGTCTATAACGGCCCGAAACTGGCTCCGGAGCAGGTGGCCTGTCTGCATCCGGGTGAGGTCTACGAGGATGCTGCGGTGCGGGTTGAGGCCTATCCCTCTACTGATATCGGTAATTCTTACGCAGTGGAGGCCGGTGGGAAGTCGTTTTTTCATGCCGGCGACCTTAACGCCTGGGTGTGGAAGGATGAATCGACTCAGCAGGAGATCAATAAGGCCTACGGCGACTTCAATGCCTGTCTTCGACAGATAGAGGAGGGAGGCCGCACGCGCTTTGATTATGCTTTCTTTCCCGTAGATTCGCGGATCGGCCGCGATTATTTCGACGGTGCCAAGATTTTCGTGCGCCGTTTTGAGGTAGGATGCTTCTTTCCCATGCATTTCGGCCTCGGCGATGCCGCTGAGCGCGACGGGCGGAGGCGCGATGCCATGCGGTTCGACCTCTATATGAATCCCTGCAGGGGTCGCTATATAGGTCTATCGGCCTGGGGCGACCGCTATGCGGCCACGGAATGACTGACTTCAGTACGCCAAATGTGAAAAATATTAAAAATTCCGGTCTTTTGAAAAGAAATGAAGGGCCGGGATGTGTTATATAAGCAAACGAAAGATCATTTTTAGATCTGGATCATAAGAAGCGGACTCAGGGCCCTTTCGACAGATAGAAAAAGGATCGGAAGTTATCACCTTCTAAGATTCACACTATGGCTGATAAACAACTCTTCAAAGAACGTCTCCTTGGTCTCCAGGGTAACCTATACAATTTCGCATGTCAGTTGACGTCCGACCGCGAAGCGGCTCAGGATCTCGTGCAGGACACAACGCTCAAGGTGCTTGATAATGAATCCAAGTATGTTGACAACGTCAACTTCAAGGGCTGGGTCTTCACCATCATGCGCAATATCTTCATCAACAATTACCGCCGTCAGGTGCGCTCGGCTACGGTGATTGACACGACTGAAGATCTCTACCACCTCAATATCTCTCAGGAGTCAGGCCTCACAAGCCCCGAAGGTTCTTATGCCGCTCAGGAAATCGGCATTGCCATCAATGCATTCTCCGATGAATATAAGGTGCCTTTCAAGATGTACATCGCCGGCTATAAGTACAGCGAGATTGCCGAGAAGATGGGTCTTCCCCTCGGCACGGTGAAAAGCCGCATTTTCTTCGCCCGCAAGCGCCTCCAGAACGAGCTTAAGGACTATCGCTGATAAGTCTGTGCGGTTGAGGAAGCCGATATGGCGCCCCGTTCCCGGAATAAACTCGAGAGTTTCAGCCAAAAGAAATATTGGATGACACGCATTGCGTGTCATCTTTTTTTGTTATCTTTGCAAGTTGAACACCGCTTCATTGTTAATCTCAACGTTTTAGAACATGGCAGCCTCTCCATGCCCCTGTAGCGGAGATGCCTCTGATTGGAGATGAGTAAAAAGATTAAAAAACTTAATTTCTGGATACGGCGCCGTTCCCACCTCGCTGTGATCGCAATCGGCGCGCTCGTCATTGCGATGCTTTTCCTTAATGAAGATGCTTCATGGGAGAACAATATGCAGTATCAGGCCCGGATAAAGGCCCTCAATGAGGAGATAAAGCTATGCAACGACTCTGCCGAATATTACCGGCGGAGCCGTGAGAAACTTCTTGAGGGCAATGAAGACCTTGAGCAGATTGCGCGTGAGGAGTTCCGGATGCAGAAAAACACTGAGGATGTGTTCATAATCAAGAAAAAGTAAAATCGGCAATGAAAGAAGATATCAATAAGCCGGGTGCGGCGCCCTCCGGGCGTCTGCGTAAGGCAATGGAGCCTGTGGCGGTCGTTGGCCTCCTGCTTGTGGCGGTGGGCCTCGTGGCGCCGTTCGCCTCAATGGGAAGTCCGGGCTGGATGGAGGCGTTCAAGTGGATTTTTACCGCCGGAGCGCTCGCTTTCACTGCGGCGAGGATTGCCGCCGCTGTGGGCCGAGGTGAGTCGTTCCGCGTGCGACGTCTGCGCCGCATGGAGGCCTGGGCCGGAATTGCGTTTTGTATCGCGGCGTTCTTCTGGTTTTATAATACCCGCAATTTCAGCGGAACGTTCCTTACCTTCCGCATGCTTAACGAAACTATAATCTTTACCCTGGCGGGCGCGCTGATCCAGATAATATCGTCGTGGATGCTCAGTTCGGCCTTGAGAAAAGAGCAGCAATGAGTGAACCCCGCACAATACTGACAGTCGATATCGGCAACACGGCCCTGAAGGTCTGTGTGTTCGAAGGGGATCATCTGATCCAGTCGTCGGTAGGCATCATTCCTGATATGGCAGGAGTGCTGGAAGCCGTAGGAGCGATGCTGACCTTTAATTCTGCCGATGGGGCTGCGATCTGCAGCGTTGGCGCAGACCCTGCGCCGCTCGTGGAGCTTCTTGCCGGTGAATATGAGCTGCCCGTGGTAGCTCTCAATCCGGAGACTCCGCTTCCCGTCGAGGTGCGTTACGGCACGCGGACAACGCTTGGCGCCGATCGCGTTGCGGCCGCCGTGGGCGTGAGCTCTCCCGATTGCCCGGTGCTGGTTGTGGATGCCGGCACGGCCGTAACGGCAGATCTTGTGGCGGGAGAATGCTTCCTCGGGGGCAATATCTCGCCCGGACTCAAGCTGCGGTTCAGGTCGCTGGCTGATTACACGTCGCGGCTTCCGCTCGTGACGCCCGACGGTGCGACCCCTGATTTCGGCCATGATACGGTCACTGCGATTCGCTCCGGCGTGGTGCGCGGCCTTGTGGCCGAGATTGCCTGCGATGTGGAGCGCGCACGTAAGATTTCTGACAATTTAAAAATCGTTCTCACCGGAGGGGATGCCTCTTTCCTTGCCCCGCTCTTGCGGGAACATAATGTGGAGGCCGACATTGATAATGAAGCGGTCGGCCGCGGTCTGGTGAGAATCTTTAACTATAACTACCCTTTATGATGAAACTGAAACAATTGTTGGCTGTAGCGCTGTGTGCGGTCCCCGCCATGCTGGCTGCCCAGAATGTCACCACTCCTTATTCTATGTATGGCTATGGTATCCTCGGCGACCGCGCCACTTCGATGCAGCGCCAGATGGGTAGCGTGGGTTATGCGATGAATTCCGGCCGCCAGATAAATGTGATGAATCCGGCATCGTATGCCTCGGCCGACTCACTGACCTTCCTTTTCGATATGGGAGCCGATGTCTGTATGCTATGGAGTCAGGATGGCTCGGCGCGTGAGCATTCGGTGGGCGGTGGCCTTGACTATGTCACGATGCAGTTCCCGATTTCCAAGTATATGGGAGGTTCGGTCGGATTGCTCCCTTACAGTTCGGTTGGATATGCTTTCGGCAATGATATCGCGCATGGCACTGTGGAGAATCAGGGTTCGGGCGGCATCAATGAGCTCTACCTCGGAGTTGCCGGAAAATATGCGGGGTTCTCGCTGGGCGTCAACGTCAGCTATGACTTCGGGAATATTGTCAATGATGTGTTTGCGAATCCGTCGTCGGGCAGCACGAAGTTTGAGCACGTAATGAAGGTGCGCGACTGGAATATCGTTATCGGCGCTCAATATGATCTTAAGATCGACCGTCAGAATAAGATGGTGTTGGGTCTTACTTACAGTCCGAAGAAGACGCTCCGCGGCCGCACATGGTCGACGCTTCAGGAAATGACGCAGGAATCGGTGCCCACCACCGTAGGGGAGATGAAGCTTAACGGCAAGTATTATACGCCCAACAGTTTCGGCGCCGGTGTGAGCTACACGCATGAGCGCACGAGCCGTCTGAGCGTCGAGCTCGACTATACGTGGCAGGGCTGGAAAGACTGTCTCTATTCTCCGCTCTATTCAAATCAGAATCCGGATTTGATCGTGTTTGAGGGTATGAATTTCAACAACCGTCAGCGTATCGCTGCCGGAGCGGAATATACCCCGCGGCTTCGAGGCAACTATGGTCAGCGCATGACGTATCGCGCCGGTGCCTACTACACGGATGACTATCTGAAGATAAAGGGCAACGGTGTGCGTGAGTTTGGCGTTACGGCCGGTGTCGGGTTCCCCACTCCGGAGGGTAAGACGATAGTCAACCTCGGCGTGGAATGGAAAATGCGTCAGTCGAATCCGGTGTCGCTGGTAAAGGAAAATTATTTTAACGTCACGCTTGGCGTCAACTTCAATGAGGTGTGGTTCTTCAAGCGTAAGATCCGCTGATGTAGCACGCTCTTCAGATGAAAATGATGTCGGATAAGGGAGATTTCCGGATGCGTGGTGCGACGCGGGCGATGATCGCCGCGTTTGTGGCGCTCGTGGTGGCCGGTGGATGCCGTGAGGAGCATAAGTTGGATGTGGCCTCGCGGATTAATCCGAGGAAGATGGCCACGATGACCACGAGAAATATCTCTACGCTTATTTCTGACTCCGGAATCGTGCAATATAAGATAGTTGCTCCTCTGTGGCAGGTTTGGGAAGAGGCCGACACGCCTTACTGGTCGTTTCCCGACGGTATCTATCTTCAGAAGTATGATCCTTATTTCCAGGTGATCGCTACGGTGGCGGCCGATTCAGCAAAGTTTTTTAAGAATCTGAAGTTGTGGCGTCTCGATGGGCGCGTGGAGCTTACGCAAGTGCCGCAGGGTCTCTTCCAGACCGAACAGCTTTTCTGGGATCAGCGCCGCGGCGTGCTCTACAGCGATTCATTCATACACATCGAGACTCAGACACATGTGCTCGAGGGTATGGGCTTCGAGAGTGATGAGCAGCTACGTTCCTACCGCGTGATAGATCCGCAGGGCATCTTCCCGCTCAACTCCGACAAGGTCGTTTCGGGCGGAGGAGGTGAGGCTCCGGGCTCGCCCCAGGCGGCTCCTCCTTCCATGTCGGGCACGATGCCGCCGCAGGAGAATCATAATCCATAATATCGGAAACTGATGGGACTCGGTATATCTCTTTCTATAATCATTACTGTGATTGCAGTAATATTCTCCGGCCTGTTCTCGGGTTCGGAGATTGCTTTCGTGCAGTCGAGCAAGGTGCGCCGCGAAATTGATGCTGCCAACGGCGGCCTGGTCAACCGGCTCCTCCAGACGTTCAGCCACCATGAGGATATGTTCATATCTTCATTGCTGGTCGGCAACAACGTCGTGCTCGTTATATATGGTATAGCATTCTCGGATCTGATTAATCCGATCCTTAACAACTGGTTTGACAATTCAGAGGCCCTCGTGCTTATCACGAACACACTTCTTTCTACCGGCCTCATACTGATCACCGGCGAATTCCTGCCTAAATCGGTGTTCCGCGTCAATCCGAATGTGATGATGCGCATCTTCGCGCTGCCACTCTATCTGGCCTATCTGATATTCTACCCCGTCTCGCTTCTTGTGTCGTATATATCGAAGGGACTGATGCGCCTGCTGGGTATCCGCACGCCGGAGGCACCCTCGAAGCTCCTCACGATGGATGAGCTCGATGATTACATACAGCATTCCATCGAGGAAAACACCGGCAAGCAAGCCGTGGAGAATGAAGTGAAGATCTTTCGTAAAGCGATTGATTTCAAGGATACGCAGATTGCCGAGTGCATGACGCCGCGAAATGAGATCGTATCGGTGCCCATAGAAGGAACCACGCGAGAGGATCTGCTGAATAAATTTATCGACACGGGCCTTTCGAAGGTCGTAGTGTATAAGGAGGATATCGATGATATCGTAGGCTATATCCATGTCTCCGAGCTTTTCAATCCGGAGGCCGACTGGAAGAAGAAACTGAAGCCCGTGATCTTCACTCCCGAGACGATGCTTGCCAACAAGATGATGCGGCGCCTTATGAGCGAGAAGAAATCAATGGCTATAGTTATCGATGAATTCGGAGGCACGGCCGGGCTCGTCACGCTCGAAGACCTCGTGGAGGAGATATTCGGTGAGATTGAGGATGAGCACGACCGCAAGCGTGTCGTGGCGAGGAAGATCGGAGTCGATGCATTCATTTTCTCCGGCCGCGCGGAGATCAATATGATCAATGAGGAGTTCGGCCTCAATATAAAGGAGGCTGACGACTATCACACCATCGCGGGCTACATCCTCGATTCTCTTGAGGCGCTCCCCCGGGAAGGGGAGACGTTCGACCTCGGCAATCTGAGGTTCTCAATAAAGAAAATGTCGACTACGAGGATCGAACTCGTCAAGGTGGAGAAACTTCCCGAGGAGAAGCGGGAATGATGAATAACTGTATAAAACGGCGGAAAGTGAAAATATATCAGGAGATAGTTGCGGATATCGAAAAAAATTCTTAACTTTGACACGCAAACAAAAGGACCAAATTAGAAATAATCTAACTAACTGTTTAATGATCGGAAACGAAAGCTTCAAATCCTCCGTGATCGGGATGCAGGGAAATCTCTATTCCTTTGCTCTTAAGCTTACGGCTAATGAAGAGGAAGCGCACGACCTCGTTCAGGATACTACCCTGAAGGCTCTCGACAATGAAGCCAAATTCACCGATAACGCCAACTTCGGCGGGTGGATGATGACTATCATGCGCAATATCTTCATCAACAACTACCGCAAGCGCACAAGGGAAAACACTGTGGTTGACACCACAGAAGATCTCTTCCATCTGAATCTTGCCCAGGATTCCGGAGTCCAGACTCCCGATGGTGCGTTTGCCGCCAAAGAGATTACTTCTATTCTCAATGGTTTCCCCGCAGATTATCGTAATCCTTTCTCTATGCACATCGCGGGCTACAAGTATGAGGAAATTTCCGAAAAGCTTTCCATGCCTCTCGGTACGGTGAAAAGCCACATCTTCTTTACTCGTAAAAAGCTCCGTGAGATTCTTAAGGACTATCGCTAAGCTGTCAATCTCAATTCTTAAACCTCGATTCTATCTTTTCTAACCGTATTATTAAGAAATTTTACTTCAGTATTTAGAATTTCCCTCTAATTTTTAGTTCGATATTTTAGGATTATCAAAGGTTGAAGAAATTTAAAGCCGCTTTCCTTTCCCGGGATGCGGTTTTTTTTCATGCCGATTCTTACCCGTTTAATAGATTTTGCGGGTCT
>CAMWYR010000056.1 GCA_947178505.1 uncultured Muribaculaceae bacterium
TTAGCTATCCATACCCACGAGAAGGCAACTTACTGGTGGCCTCAGGGAATTACAAATGGCACTCGCAATACTGTAAATGTTAACCTCGACGGCAACCGCGGTGGTTGCAAAGCAGCAGAAGGCAAGACTCAGTTCAAGAATTTTAATTACAATCTTACTCTTCCCGGAGTTACCGGCGATGGCAAAGCATCTACAAGATATGCTCATCCCCATACTGTAAAAGCTGACGCTCACATGGGTTATCAGTATCTTTCTTTCGCTGCTGTGAAGTGCTCTTTCGAGGATTCACGTATCCCTGCGGACGCTACTGCTGTTTACGCTCACAACGGTTATCTCCTCGGTACTTACGCGCAGTTCACTGGTGCTGAGGGCGCAACTAAGATCGACTATTCAAAATATCCCGGTGAAGAGCAGGCTTGGATCGCTGCAACTCAGAAATCCTCTTCTCTTTCTGAAACGACTCTCGCTGAAGCTGCAGTTAAGTATACGAAGGATGGCGGTAAATTCTATTGCTATTACAATATGATTCTCACCAACGTTCCTAGTGTGGATAAAGATAAGCGTACACGCGAGAATACTGCTATCCTCCGCAACACTTGCTACGAGATCAGCGTTAACTCTATCGCTAAGCTCGGTTACAACGAGGATGACGTTCCCCACGATGAGGTTGAGGACAATATGCTCTTCATCGATATGCAGGTCAACGTGCTTCCCTGGGTGAAGAACACTGCTAACACTGATGTAGATCTCTAATGACTCCCTGAGCTGACCGCAGCTCTGATATATCTGTAAGGAGGGTGAAACCTCCTTACAGAACCAATTCGCTACTGAATAGATTAAGCTAACATCTCAGATGAAACTCAAATCCATAATACTTCCATCTATTGCCCTGTCGCTCGGATTAGCTTCCTGCAGTGCAATCTACGATGATCTCGATCCCTGTCCGCAGGGCATCGACATCTCGTTGGCTTTCACTAACAATATGGAAGGTGTCGACCGTCTTTCTTCCGACGTGCATTGCTCGAATATTTTTATCTATGACGGCGACGGGAATCTCTATGGCCACTACGATATTGACGACTCTAACCATATCGACCTCGAACTTCCTGCCGGCAACTACCGTGCCGTTGCGTTCGGCGGTATGCGGTGTGATGAGGCTTCTTACGACTTCAATACCACCCCCGGCGACTTCCACCACTATTCCGACCTGCTCGCATTCCTCAAGGGCACACGTGCCTCGGAAGTCAGCGCCCGGCTCCACGACCAGTTTCACGTGGCCGGCGATTTCACTGTTGATGCCGACGACCTCAACCATCGCAGCATGACCCTCGACTATATTCGCAATACAAATACAGTCCGTACGATTCTTGATTATTCCGACAAGAGCGCAATACGCCCTTCGGATTTTATCGTTACTCTCACTGCGGACAATTATGTCACTGACCACAAAAATGATGTAGTGCCCCAGGGCGAGGCTCTTACTTACCGTCCCTGTGCCGACGGCACTACCGCGGCGACAGCCGATTCTCCCGCGCAGGCCTGGATGGAGATCTCCACAGGCCGGCTCACCCCTTCTACCGACGCCCGGCTGACTATCTCTTCCGTCAGCTCCGGTAAGCAGCTCTTCAAGATAAATCTCGTGGAATATATCGCGAAAATTCAGGAGAAGGAAATGCCGGGAGTGTCGCTGGCAGAGTATCTTAACCGCCAGAACAACTGGGAAGTCAAGCTCACGGTCGACCGTGATGCTGACGGTATCTTCGGCCTTGTGTTCTATATCAATGGCTGGATCATCAACCTTTCCAACACTAACATCGACCTCTAATAACTGACGAAATGAAACGCTTTCTCATTGTGCCCGGTTTCTGCCTCTCTATGGCATCGGCTTTATTGATGGGCTGCGCCTCTGATTCCATGGAACCGGAGAGCATCCCGGAGGTCAACCCTGATTTCAGTTTCTCCTTCAAGGTGAAGGCTGATGCTCCGACTCGTGCGCAGGATCCCGGGGCATGGGATTCAAAGTTCTCTTCGATGGTGGGATATATCACGGAGAAGGGTAAAGGGGATATCGTCAATGTGGCCCTCGCTACAAATTTCCCCTCCACATGGACTGAGAGTATTGATGACGTCGATGTCGAATATATCGGCAACGGTGAGTATGAGGTGGTGATGTCTACGGTAGCCTCTCTTGACAAGGGGAAGGAATATGATCTCTATGTAGCCGCCAATATCACAGGCGCCGACCTCACCCGCATCTTCAATGCGCGTTTCACTGCATCTTCTTCCGAACTCTCCTCACTCCGCATCTCCACTCCGAATTCCTCTTGGCTGAATGTCGATGCAGCCACGGTGGAAAGCACAAAGTCGATGCCGATGACGTGCAACGCGCCCATCTCATTCAAGATTGAGACTTCCGATGAAACGGAATATTCCCGTGAGAATCCATTTATGATCGGCGGGGATAAGTCAAATCCCGGCCGTGAGAAATTCACAATGACCCGTGCGCTCGCACGCGTCGACTTTAAGGATGCCTCGGAAAATGCTGATTACACCTATCAGATTGAGAACAGTGCTTCTCAGCTGAAGGTGAAGTTTGCCGGCGTGCGCCCGATCAATCTGGCCTCCTCCGCTTATATGAAGCTTACGTATGCCGCCCCCGTTGCTGATAAGATCGTCACTATTCCGGCGGTTTCAACTTCAAATCCTCTTTTCCCGGCAAATAAATTCAACCTGCCTGAGTCGGCAAGCAGCTTCGCCACACTCTGCTATCTCCCGGAGAATGTGCAGCCTGCCGCATCGCTCACTATTTCAAATGCGACGGGACTCCGCTTCATCGGCGTGCTGCTCCCCGACGAGAAATGCGACGCGACGGTGAAGAAATATCTTCAGGGCGAACTTCTCGACAGCAAGCATCCCCGTCTCTATTATTTCGACGACGGTATCTACCAGTCGCCTCTCGTGTATCTCGAATCGGCTCCCTCGCCTTCGACCGACTGGTTCTATGTTGACTGGAACGCTGAATACAATGGCTATACCGTCGAATACCTCCACACGGTGCGTCACGGTGGCGTCAACGGACAGAAGGAGGGCGATGCTGCCACCACAAGCCCTGAGGATGGCGTGGTTTCTCCGATGGAATATGGCGTGGTGCGCAATTTCATCTATGAGATGTCGATTGCCAAAGTGTCGTCTCTCCCGCATCGTAAGAACCCGGATGATAATCCGGAATCTAAACCGCAAATCAGCGTGAATATCAACGTGACCCCCTGGAATTACCACCGTGGCGGATTTGAAGTAGGTTACAACTGATCTCCGACTACCTGAAAAATTAAAACTAACGCAGCCAACCCGACATATAATGAAACGCACATATTTTTATTCACTTCTGGCAATGCTCGCCATCCTGCTCCCGGGATGTAGCGATGAGCCTCTTCGCAACGGCGATGTCGACGGAGGCACCAGCCTGAATGTGCTCGTTCCCTTCCCTGAAATGGCTTACGCAAATACGCGTGCGGAAAATGACTCTCATTCTTCCACTATTTTAGCGGCCGAGGGTGAAATCTTCAGTCTGCACCTTATCGGCTTTTATGAAGACGAAGACGGTAAGCATCATTTCTACGAAGATCTCACCGACAAGCCGAGCAGCCAGGTGGATGGCATCTACCGCAGTTACAAACTGACGGTAAAGCCCGGCTCTTACCGCCTCTATACGCTGGCTAATGCCCCGATTGAAGCAGATGTGCTTCTCGCGCTCAAGGATCAGTCTACGACGAGTGACGAGCTGGAGACTAAGGTGCAAAGCATAGGTTATAATTATGGGACTTATCTCCCTTCTCCCGACCCTGCCGAGCGTAAGAATGTTCCAAACAAGGATTACAGAGGCTTACCTATGGCAGGCGAGACCACCGTTGCGGTTGGAAACGGCGAAAGCAAGGATGTGGCGCTCAACCTCGGGTTCGTATGCGCTAAGGTGCGTGCCACTGTGATTTACAATGGCAATTTCGGTGCTGATCGTAAAGCTAAGGTGTCTTCTCTCGATGTGCAGAATGTCTATCCTACAACGAAAATATTTGTTGCTGAAGCGCAGACGGGCAATCAAACCCTTAAGAAATATGGCGGAGCTTATAACGACAATAATAGAAATGGTGGTTGGTTCCATGAAATGACCGATGCCCACAAGGAGATGTCGCTTGCTGACTGGGTGAAGATTCCGACCGATCTTGACCAAGATCCCCTCAACGATTTCCTCTTCGGCACTGAAGGTGAAATTGCCTCATCCACCGTTCTTGGCGGCATGACCTCCTTTGCCTACCAGAATATCTATTACATGCCGGAGGTTGTTAACCGAAGCGGTGATACTCAGTGCTACCTTAGCCTCAATATGCAGGTGCAGGGTAGAAATCTGCTCGCCAAGACGATCAATATCGGCTGCTCGAGCGATAACGACTCACATCAGTCAAATACGCCCGGCAATATCAAGCGCGGAAATTTCTACGATGTCGTAATTTTTGTCAACGACAATGGAGATGTGGAGTACACCTACAACGTGAAGGGCTGGGAGGTCGACCAGATGGCGATTCAGCTGGCCGGTATCTCGAGCCTCTACCTGTCGAAGACCCGCATCACCAAAGCGCAGGATGGCGTGCTCTCGGGTGAGAACCCCGTGCAGATGGAATATGATACGGATGCACCGACGCTGTCGTTCGATTATGACGAGGTGCAGTTCCCGGGCATGGACGCTCCGTTGCCCCTCTTCGAGGTAGACCAGGATCCGGCCGCGAAGACTCTCACCGTAAACATTAACCCCGATCTGCCGATCGTGTCGGCCGCTGCTGCAGGCGATGCGCTCAAGGGCAAGGGCTTCTGGGTCGTTTCGGGTGCTATCCGCAAGCGTGTGGATGTCGAGGAGGCAAGCCTCGCGGCGTATCTCCGACTCCTCCCGGCGTCGAACATTGTCTCCGTGCAGAACATCGCCAATATGGCGAGCGCGTCGGTCGACTATGAATTCGCCACGAATGCCGAAGGCCTTACGCTCACGTTCGGCTCCATCACCAATACCAACTCAATCAAGAAATACGAGGAAGGCAATCCCGGTCAGGGCGTCTATATTCAGGTGCTTGATGCTGAGAAGAATGCCATTTCGGGCAAACTGCCGATCACTGCTGCAATCACGCTCAATAATAAACTGAATTCCGGCGTGACCCTCCCCAACGACGGCTTTATCCGCGTGACGATCGCCGACCCGACCAATGCCTCCTTCTACAGCAAGGAAATCAAGGCCAAGTTCACCGCCTCGGTCACTACCTCCGGAGTCACCCCCCGCACCGCCGACCTTCAGATCGAGCCTAACCCCCTCGTCTACACCATCCACTTCAAGGCCATCAACGGTACTATCTGGGATAGCCCTCATATCTACGTGTATCAGCCCCTTACTTTTAGAGGCTATCCTGTATTCGGCTGGACCGGATCTAATAATATCAACTGGCTTGAATATAGCTTCACCGGCAACCGCGCTTTCAAAGGCTGGAAGAACGATAATGGAGAGATAAATGATCTTACAAGCTCGGTAACCACTCTTTCTTTCGGTGGTGTCGATGTGAGAGGCTATAGTGTAGGAACTACTTGGGGTAACCCCGGTGAAGCATCTCCGGATACTTACTATAAAACTGTGCAGCTCGTTGATAATACCAAGTCGAGTTGTTGGAATTGCCGTACTTACGGCGCATATCATCTCTGGCCCGGTGTGGGTATGATTAACGAGGATGATGAATATCCCGGATGGTGGAAGATCGATCTTCCCCTTCTTGCGAAGCCCGGGCTTGCACTGATAATGTTTGCAGATGATCATGATGATCCTCATTCTGCACGTTATCCCGCTGATAATGATCCCGGTATTGCACTTCCAAACTACTCCGACCGCGAGGCATGGTATCTTTATGATCAGAAACGTGGTGGCGTGAACTGCGCATTCTCCGACGACCGCCGTGAGAGCTATCCCGCACTGCCGACAATGGTATATTTTGTAGGAGGACATAACGGCTGGAACGGTACGGGTGTAACTCCTGATGCTGACGGTATCTGTAGATGGAATAATGAGGCAATTGGTACCAATAAATTCAAAATCAAGATCGTCAAAGATGGTAAGGATGATTGGAGATCGAATGGTACCGCGTTAAATGCAGGTGGCACATATACCATCTCGGGAAATAATAATACCGAAATGACAATGGCGGGTGCAAACGGCAATTCTGTCTACAACGTAGTATGGAATAACAAAACCAATCAACTCACCGTGTCGAAAGCGAATTAAGAAATAACTGAAATCTGACCGATAATTTAACATCTTGAAAACCTATGCAGAAGCATATCAAAATATTATTCTCTCTTCTCCTGCTGCTGAGTTTGGGCAGTTGCTCAGATGATTTCCAATGGCAGGGAATTGAGGTGGCCGAGGATGAGTATCTCATCGGCTTCGAGGCCGCTCCTTCAGCGCATGTCGACGTGGCTACAAGATATGGCACGGAGTCCGATACTGAGATTCGCGACCTCTCACTCCTCATGACTGACGGCAGCAAACTGCTCTGCCAGCCTGCATACTTCACCAGCGACGACATGACCAACTGGACCAAACCGTCAGATAGTGGTGATGGCACAATCAAACTGAAGCGCTCCAAGACTGCCGATGGCACATGGTATCTTGTGGCAAACGCGAAAGTGAAGATCAATTCTTATCTCGTGGGTAAGAATATAAGTTCAATTTCATTAAGCGATCTGCTCGCCGCTGTGAAGTATGATGCCAAGCAGCTGAACGGCGAGGAAGTTTGCGCAATGATTGCTTCTACTAAAATCGAGGTTTTCGGGCAGCAGACGCAAGTTCCTGTCTTCCCGCTTGAGCGCATCTTCTCAAAGGTGACAGTGGCTGTCAATCCGGCCAACACCACCAAACTCCCCTTCGCGATGACTCGCGCAGGTCTGAGCCGTAGGGTAGTGGAGGGTAATCTTGCCGGAAATTATATGGGCTCCACAGTTCCCGCAATCGGCACTGCTACTTCTTCAGATGCAATCGCCTGGGATGCCCCCGTATCGGGCGGCACTGAGGTTGTTGGCGGCGTGACTGCCGCCAAGAAGGGCGCCCGGATTATCCTCGGTTCATATCCCTTCGCGCCCGAAGAGAATGCTGCGACCACAGAGGAAATGATGGTCATCATCGAGGGCTACTACAACCAAAGCGGTGATGTTGACAATCCCTCTTTCGGCACCGATCCCTGCTACTATGCCGTCGTGCTCCCGAAGCTTGAGGCGAATCATCATTACGAACTTCTCATCAACGGTGCGCCGGCTCCCGGTAAGGCTTCTCCCGAGGAGGCCGAGGCTAACCCGGGCGGTCTGTCGGTGACTTTCTCCGACAAGACGGAGACTATCCACAATATCATCTCCGACGGTGAGAACGTGCTTGCCGTGCCTGACACGATCACCATCCCTGCCGATGCTACATCGGTTGATTTCCTTGTGCGTGCCCGCCGAGGAAATGACAAGACTGCCGAACTGGAAATCACCGGTGAGACTCCCACATGGCTGAATGCCATGAATCCGTCTGCCTGGACTACGACTACTACTACTCCCACTACAAATGAGAGTAAGAATAAGCTTAAGACTACCGAATTCGCGGCCAAAGTTACTGCCAAAGGCGCGAACAAGGGCTCGGAGCGCACGGCCACTTACAATGTAAAGCTCGTCGGCACCGAACTCGAGCGCACGGTCGTGGTGCGCCATGAGGCGAATACGCATCAACAGTATTCCGACGCGATGAAGATCTCCCTCAAGATTTCCGGTAACGGAATTAATGAGTCTATCCAGGATTATCTCCGCTTCATCAATCCTTCTATCTCGAATTCAACAAGCGGCCCGGAATGTAAGGGTATCGCTCCGGAATGTAACGGTAGCCGTCAGCGCAATATGGGTATCCACATGCCGATGCCTAACGGCGGCGCCAATTATGAATACAAAATCGAGCTCAATTCAGGCTGGACGATCACCGGCGTGGAGGATTGGACTAAATCGGGCAATGTATATACAAAAACTTTCTCCGACGAGGCCGTGCCTGCCGGTGGAGATCATAAATACAGCTATGTCAACGAGGCCGATCAGATTGTCATAAGCAACTCCGACGGCTCGATCACCTATACCCTCGACCTCTACCATTGCGGTTTCTTCCATTTGGATGGCAGCAATTGGCTCTATTATGAGGTGGTGCAGCAGGGTAATAAGGATCTGTTCTGGCTCGACCGTAACCTCGGCGCGACGAGTGCCGGTATGGATGTGAAGTCGAACGGCTCTTATCTCAATTCGTCGGCATGGCCGATCCGTAACGGTGCGGCAGCCGGTGGCAAGTACACCAACACCGACTACAAGGCCTCCTGCCCCAAGGGCTGGGACCTCCCGAGTTATCAGCAGCTCCGCTCGCTTACGCTTGAGAGCGGCTTCGCCGTCAACCGTCTCCAGACTTCCCCCGCGCGCGTAGGTTATTATGCCCCGGGATATCTCTTCTCGGTGCGTGAGTTTGGCACGCAGAAGGGCATTACCACCTACTTCCCAACCAACAATTACGGTAGCGACGAAGGTGAGAACGAAACCGGCTATTACCTCACCAACACCGGTGCGGGTACGGCCAACTGGTATCAGGTCGTGCTCTTCCAGGGCCGTACGGTCACTTCGGCCAATATGCTCGTGACCGGGCGCCCGATGTCGGTGCGCCTCTGTGCCGGCGACTATGATCCCGCCACGCAGGCTGTCACCTACTCCTGCTCGGTGAAAGGTTATACGCATGTGTTCATGTACATCGACAATGGCAACGGCACCAAGACCTGGCTTAACACATGGCCCGGTGAAGTAGTGGCCGTGTCGAGCGACGTAGACCGTTTCCATCCCTTCTCGATCACTCCCCCAATGGAAGTGGAGGATTCTAAACTCCGTGTAATCTTCAATTATGTTGAAAACGGAGTCGTGAAGAAATCGAATGTAAGCGAAGCCAATCGAATTGCCCGCAACGGTATTGAGTTCGTGAATGGCGGTTACTACGATATAGCTCATACCCCCGTTGCTCCCGGCGCCGAGACAGGTGGCTGGTCAGGTAGCGGTCAGGTAACGACCGTCGAATACGAATATGCAGTCAAGGGTGGTTTCAACGGCGGTTGGTCGGTTAAATCCCCGAATCCGATGGCCAAGTCGGGCAATACCTACACCGCAACTATCAATGTGACAAATCTGACTGCCGCCGGCAACCAGGACCAGTTCGTGATCGTGCGCCGGCAGAAAGGCACCAGCAGTTGGACCGACTACTACAAGCCCAACGTCAAGCCCACCACCGTCACATACGACACCGATATGCCCTGTTACACCAACCAGGGAATGGACTTTAACTGGAAACTGACCAAACTCGGTAGCACCACCTTCACCCTCAAGGTAACCGAAACCGGTGCGACCATCCGCGTCAGCACCTCCGGCGGTGGCGGCGGCGATGTGTCCGGTTATGCATTTGGTATTCGCGGTCTGTTATGGGGCCAGAGTGGTGATTCCTGGTCTACTAAGATAATGACAGAAACTTCATCCGGCTCAGGAATCTGGGAATTGAAGAATGTTCAGGTATATGCAAACCGTGATTTCGGTATTGGTGGATATACCAAGAATACTAACTATCAGGATGATAGCAATCAGAAGGCATGGTATGAGGCATCTTCCGGAAATGCAACCGTCAAGAACGGAGTTTCAAAGACTCTCCAATCTTCTTCGGGAGCCAAACTTCAGATGGAAGAGTCAGGCATCTACGATTTCACCTTCAATGAAATTACCAAAGAATTCATAGCGACGAAGCGCGTTACCGGTGATCCCTCTGATAATATGTATTTGGTAGGAACCCATAACGGTTGGAATGCTGATGATAATTCTAAAATGTACACGACTGATGGTATTACCTATACCATTACAGTTCCCAATATGGGCACCGATAATTTCAAATTCAACGGTGGAGCGTGGGGTACTCGTGAATTTGGATCGGGCAGAGAAGATGCATTGGGAGATGGTACCTACAACTTGACCGGTAAGGATAAAGATTTCCATCTCTCTAAAGGCGGCAATGTAACCTTCACCCTTGTCAAGACAGACAGTAACTGGGCAACTTGCAAAGTGACAATCAAGCATAACGATTAAAAAGGGGAGGGCCCGCGCCCTCCCCCCTCGGGCTCCCGGCACTGCTCCCCCTCGCTATGCGTCGGGGCACGGTGCGGCCGCCCCAAAGCCCGCCCTCAAAGCCGGGCAAAAAGCCTAGCCTCTCCTGGCCCGGCTTGCTGGCTGCCCAGCCTCTCCGCTTGGCCTTCGGGCCTTCCTGCTTGGCTTCCTTTCTCTCTTAGCCGGCCGGGCGCGCG
>CAMWYR010000057.1 GCA_947178505.1 uncultured Muribaculaceae bacterium
GACCCGCCAGCAGTTCTACGGGATGCTAACGGGTTCGGTTATCTTTGACTCGGTTTAAACCGATAGTCGCCTTATTTGGATGTGCAAAGATACTATTTTTTTCTCATCTGTGCAATAATAACACTGAGAATTTTGAGAATTTAACAAAAAAAGTTTAACAGAGGAGTGCAAGGAAGATTTTCTCTTAACTTTACGACGATACCGATGATTTATTTAAGCAACTTAAATAAGCAATTAAATTGATTTGTTGCCGGATTTGTTGTATATTCGCATGTGAAACTAACTGAGTGCGGCTCCTGCGGGGCCGTCTCGTAATTCTATTTGAGATATGAACCGGTCTTCTCAACTCTACAAACTGAGTCCCGAAAGGGCTTCGAAGGATTTAAGGGTGCTCGAATTGCTCGCGCAGTCGTTCCCTAACGTCTCGGCGGCGAGCACCGAGATTATTAATCTTGAGGCAATCCTCAACCTGCCGAAGGGCACGGAGCATTTCGTGGCCGACATCCATGGTGAGTACGAAGCGTTCCGCCATATCCTCCGCAATGCCTCAGGTAATATCAAGCGCAAGGTGACGGAAGCGTTCGGTATCTCGGTGCGCGACGCGGATATCCGCCGGCTCTGCTCACTGATATATTATCCCGAGCGCAAGCTGCAGCTCATAAAGGCCTCCGAAGAAGATCTGGAGGGGTTCTATATGGTGACGCTCCACCAGTTGATCGAGGTGTGTCAGTCGGTGTCGTCGAAATATACCCGCTCAAAGGTGAGGAAGGCGCTTCCGAAGGAATTCTCATATATTATTGAGGAACTCCTCCACGAGTCGCCCTCCGACGACGACAAGCAGGCCTACTTCAAGCGCATCATAGAGACAATCATCTCTACCGGACAGGCCGATGCATTCATCGTGGCGATGTGCAACGTGATTCAGAAACTTAGTATCGACCAGCTGCATATCCTGGGCGACATCTACGACCGCGGTCCGGGGGCGCATCAGATTATGGACATGCTATGCCATTACCCGACGTTCGATATGCAGTGGGGAAATCACGACGCACTGTGGATGGGTGCCGCTGCCGGTAACGACTCCTGCATAGCGAATGTACTCCGCATCTCACTGCGCTATAATAATATGGCTACGATCGAGGAGGGCTACGGCATCAACCTCGTGCCGCTCGCTACGTTTGCCATGGAGACCTACAAGGATGACCCGTGCGACCGGTTCATGCCCCGCCTCAACGCTGACGAACCGGTGCCGAGCGACAAATCGCTCCGCCTGATGGCGCAGATGCACAAGGCGATCAGTGTGATCCAGTTCAAACTGGAGGGAGGCCTGATCGATAAGTACCCGCAGTGGAACATGGCCGACCGTAAGCTGCTCGGTGCTATTGATTTTGAGAAAGGCACGGTCAGGGTAGATGGCAAGGAATATCCGCTCAACGACACATCGTTCCCGACGGTCGATCCGGCTGACCCGTTCCGCCTTACGACTGAGGAAGCCGAACTGGTGAGCAAGCTCCACCATTCGTTCGTGGTCAGCAACCGCCTGCAGAAGCACGTAAGGTGCATGCTGGCCAACGGCAGCCTCTACGGTGTCTACAATTCAAACCTGCTCTATCACGCCTCGATGCCGCTAAATGCCGACGGCACTCTTAAAGAGATAGAGGTGACGGGAAAGAAGTTCAAGGGAAAGCAGCTGTATACCCACGTTGAATATCTTATGCGCGAGGCCTTCAGCGAAGACTCAACGGATGAGCGCCGCGAAATATCGACCGACTATTATTGGTATCTCTGGTGCGGCCCGGACTCTGTTCTCTTCGATAAATCCAAGATGTCGACCTTCGAGCGCTACTTCATCAATGACAAGGAGACTCACAAGGAGGTAAAAGGGCATTATTATACACTTCGCGACAATGAAGAGGTTTGCGACATGATCCTTGATTCGTTCGGCGTCGAGGGTGACCACCGCCACATCATCAACGGGCATGTGCCCGTGAAGAGCGGTAGCGGTGAATCGCCCATCAAGGCTGGCGGCAAACTGATGGTGATCGACGGCGGTTTCTCCAAGGCCTATCACGACACGACAGGTATCGCCGGTTACACGCTGGTCTATCATAGCCGCGGTTTTCAGCTCGTGCAGCACGAGCCCTTCTCCTCGGCAGAGGATGCCATCATTCACGGCACCGACATCGTCAGCACCACCCAGCTGGTAGAGTTAAGTTCCCGGCGTATGCGCGTGCGCGACACCGACAAAGGCAAGATCCTGCAGGGCCAGATCAACGAACTCACCGAGCTCCTCTACGCATTCCGTCACGGCATCATCAAAGAACGCTACTGATCCTCCGCCCGTAATGAGCTGAGCTCATTACGGGCGCGACTCATTATGCACATAGCAGTCGGGCACCGGCGAGTTTTTGCGATTTTTTGGGCGCAGATAATGGAAGTGTCGGAAAAAACTGCTAATTTTGTATCCGACAAATAATTTTGTTGTTTAGGTAAGATGTGCGCTGTAAAGAGTAAGACGGCTTACGTGTGTAGCAACTGCGGCTACGATTCGCCGAAATGGCTCGGTCGTTGTCCGTCGTGCGGGGAATGGAACTCTATGGTGGAGGAAAAAATCACCGTCTCCAAATCGAAATCGGCCCGCGGACGCCTCGTCAGGAGCTCCGCTCCCGTGCGGCTGTCGGAAATCGAAATTGTCGACGAACAACGGATCCACATGCCCTCCGAGGAACTGAACCGTGTCCTCGGCGGCGGACTTGTGGCCGGAAGTCTCACGCTAATCGGCGGCGAACCCGGTATCGGCAAGTCTACGCTACTCCTGCAGAACATTCTATCCATCCGCAACCGCCGGATCCTTTACGTCTCCGGTGAGGAATCAGCCTCACAGCTGAAGCTCCGCGCCGACCGCCTCGGAAAAGTTTCGGATGACACATATATATTATGCGAGACCAATCTCGACTCAATCTTCTCACAGATTGAGAGCATTGCGCCCCAGCTCGTCGTGATCGACTCCATACAGACCATCAGTTCTCCGGAAATCGAATCGGCTCCCGGAAGCGTGTCGCAGGTGCGCGAATGTGCTGCATCGCTCCTCAGATACGCCAAGGAGTCCAATGTGCCAGTCATTCTCGTCGGCCACATCAATAAGGATGGTGCAATCGCCGGACCAAAGGTGCTCGAGCATATCGTCGACACCGTCCTGCAATTCGAAGGCGACCGCCAGTATCTCTACCGGATCCTCCGTGTGATCAAAAACCGCTTCGGCTCAACGTCGGAAATCGGTATCTACGAGATGGTGCAACGCGGACTGCGTGAGGTAAAGAATCCGTCGGAAATGCTTCTGTCCGATAACCGGGAAGAGGAGATGAGCGGAATAGCGATCGGTGTTACGATCGAAGGGGCACGCCCCTTCATGGTGGAGGTGCAGGCTCTCGTTTCGACCGCGGCCTACGGCACGCCTCAGCGTGCTGTCACCGGTTTCGACCAGCGCCGTCTCAACATGCTCCTTGCCGTGCTCGAGAAGCGCGCGCGCTTCAAGCTCGGTCAGAAAGACGTGTTCCTCAATATGGCCGGCGGACTCAAGGTGGTTGACCCTGCAATCGATCTGGCAGTCGTCGCTGCCGTGATGTCGTCGAATTTCGACCTCACTATTCCGCGACACACTGCTTTCATCGGCGAGGTTGGTCTCTCCGGAGAGATCCGCACCGTCACGCGCATCGAACAGCGCGTGGCCGAAGCCGAGAAACTCGGCTTTGAAACGATTTACATCCCGTCGGGCAACCTGAAGGGCGTAAAGGATAAATTCGGAATTAAGATTATAGAAGTGCCGAAGGTCACTGATATGTTCCGCTCGCTCTTCGAATAGCGGGCCCGCGGAAAAAGTAATTAGGAAAGAATGAGCAGTGTAATAGATTATAGAAAAGTGGAGGTGGCGCGCGCCGAGAGGGTAGTGCTCGAGGATGTCACGTTCACTGTCGAGGAAGGGGAGTTCTGCTACCTGGTGGGACGCGTCGGAAGCGGAAAGAGTTCGCTGATGAAGACAATGTATGCCGAGGTGCCCGTAGCCTCCGGCGATAAGGCCGACGTGCTTGACTTCGACCTCCTAAATATAAAGAAAAAGAAAATCCCCTATCTACGCCGTAGCATGGGAATCGTGTTCCAGGACTTCCAGCTGTTGGCCGACCGCTCGGCTATGGCCAACCTTCGCTTCGTGCTCGAAGCCACAGGCTGGTCATCGAAGGTCGATATCGAGGAGCGCATTGAGGAAGTGCTTAGGGAGGTGGGTATGGAGAATAAGGGCTACAAGATGCCCCATGAGCTTAGCGGAGGCGAGCAGCAGCGCATCGTCATAGCCCGCGCACTCCTTAACCGGCCCAAGCTCATACTGGCCGACGAACCGACCGGCAACCTCGACCCCGTAACCGGCCACCAGATCATGAAACTCCTGCATCGGCTCAGCGCCGAAGGCACCGCTATTCTTATGGCTACCCACAACATGCAAGTGGTTGAAGAATTCCCAGCACGAGTGCTCACTTGCGCCGACCGACACCTATATTGAACTGATTACGGAAATATTTCTTTAAAAATTTCCATAAATTCGAATATTTATATATATTTGTGGAGTTAATGGAGATGCCGCCCCGGTATCCTCCGTTTCGTGCTGAAAGAAAAAATAACAGCTAATACCAAAATACGCTTAAAATGGCAGAAAACAAAGAAAATCTGTTCGACATGTTCTCGCCCGTCTCCACCGAAGAGTGGAAGGCGAAGATCACAGCCGACCTTAAGGGCGCCGATTTCGACCGTAAGCTCGTGTGGCGCACCAACGAGGGTTTCAATGTGCAACCGTTCTACCGTCGTGAAGACCTCGAAGGCCTCACTGCGCTCGATACGATGCCCGGCGAATTCCCTTATCTCCGCGGCACTCGCGACAACAACGACTGGCTTGTGCGCCAGGCCGTTTTGGGTGATACTCCCGAAGAACTCAACAATCACGCCCTCCACATCCTCAACCGCGGTGTCGAGTCGCTCGGCATCAAGCTTGGTCGAAATATCGCCGCTGCCGATCTGGCAGTCATCCTCAAGGATGTCGACCTCAAGAAGGTGGAGGTGAACATCATCTGCTGTCCGGGCCGCGCCGTTGAAGTGGCCTCTGAGCTCGTGAAGCTTATCAAGGAAGCGGGTGCTGAGGAGGATTTCCGCGGCTCCGTTGCCTACAATCCCTTCAAGCGCCTCATCAAGCGCGGACTTCCTTTCCCCAAGGATGCAGCCGCTGAGGGCAAAGCGCTTTATGACGTGGTGAAGGACGTGAAGAATCTCCGTTGCTTTGCAGTCGACAGCTATATGCTCAATAACGCCGGCGCGTACATCACGCAGGAACTCGGCTACGCTCTCGCATGGGGCGCTGAATGGCTCTCGATGATGACTGATGCCGGACTTACTGTCGACGAGGTGGCTTGCCGCATTAAGTTCAACATGGGCATCTCTTCCAACTATTTCATGGAACTCGCTAAGTTCCGTGCGGCCCGCATGCTCTGGGCTGAGATCGTGAAGGCATATAATCCGGAGTGCGACTGCGCATGCAAGATGTTCGTGCACGCCGTTACGAGCGAATTCAACCAGACAATTTACGACTCTCACGTGAATCTGCTCCGCTCGATGACGGAGACGATGAGCGCGGCTCTTGCCGGAGTCAACTCTATCGAGACGCTGCCGTTTGACAAGTGCTACAAGAATCCCGATGAATTCAGCGAGCGCATCGCGCGCAACCAGCAGTTCCTGCTCCGCGACGAGTCGCACCTCAACAAGGTGGTCGACCCTGCGGGTGGTTCTTATTATATCGAAACTCTCACCGCTTCTATCGCCAAGCAGGCATGGAAGGTGTTTGAGGAAGTTGAGGACAATGGCGGCTTCGACGCTATGCTCCGCAAGGGTGAGATCCAGGCTAAGGTCAACGAATCGGGTGTGAAGCGTCATCTCGATGTTGCCCGCCGTAAGGAGAACCTTCTCGGCACCAATCAGTACCCGAACTTCAACGAAATGGCACTCGACAAGATCGAGAACACCTCGTGCGGCTGCGGTTGCGGCTGCGGTGAGGAGGCTCCGTCCGACTGCGCTGTCGACAAGCTTATCTTCGATCGCGCTGCCAGCCAGTTTGAGCATCTCCGCCTCGACACTGAGCGTGCAGCCAACCGTCCGAAGGTATTCATGCTTACTATCGGAAACCTCGCCATGCGCCTTGCACGCGCTCAGTTCTCGGCCAACTTCTTCGGTTGCGCCGGTTATGAAATCATCGACAACATCGGTTTCGACACTGTGAAAGAGGGTGTTGACGCCGCTATCGAGAAGGGTGCCGACGTTGTCGTGCTCTGCTCAAGCGATGATGAATATGCAACCCTCGCTCCTGAGGCATTCAAGGAACTCAACGGCCGCGCTATGTTCGTCGTGGCCGGTGCGCCCGCATGTATGGACGAACTTAAGGCCTCCGGAATCGAAAACTTTATCCATGTGAAGGTCAACGTGCTCGACACTCTCGTGGATTTCAATGCTAAACTCCTCAAATAACTCCAGATAGTATCATGAGACCCAATTTTAAAGAAATAGATATCACCAATATCGTTACTCCCGAGGTCCACAAGCCTGTGGAGGGTGAGGAGTGGCTCACAGCTGAGCTTATCCCGGTGAAGCCGGTTTATTCTAAGGAAGATCTTGAGGGCATGGAGCATCTTGACTTCGTGTCGGGACTTCCCCCGTATCTTCGCGGTCCTTACAGCGCGATGTATCCGCTGCGCCCCTGGACAATCCGTCAGTATGCCGGATTCTCTACTGCCGCTGAGTCGAATGCTTTCTACCGCCGCAACCTTGCGTCGGGTCAGAAAGGTCTTTCCGTAGCGTTCGACCTTCCGACTCACCGCGGTTATGATGCCGATCACGAGCGCGTTGTCGGCGACGTAGGTAAGGCCGGCGTATCTATCTGCTCGATCGAGGATATGAAGGTGCTCTTCGACGGTATCCCCCTCAACAAGATGTCGGTGTCGATGACAATGAACGGTGCTGTGCTTCCGGTGCTCGCTTTCTATATCAACGCCGGTCTTGAGCAGGGCGCAAGTCTTGAGGAAATGGCAGGTACGATCCAGAACGACATCCTTAAGGAGTTCATGGTGCGCAACACCTATATCTACCCGCCGGCATTCTCGATGAAGATTATCGCCGACATCTTCGAATATACATCGAAGAATATGCCCAAATTCAACTCGATTTCCATCTCGGGTTACCACATGCAGGAGGCCGGTGCTACAGCCGACATCGAGCTTGCATATACACTCGCCGACGGTCTTGAGTATCTCCGTGCCGGTGTGAACGCTGGTATGGATATCGATGCCTTTGCTCCCCGTCTGTCGTTCTTCTGGGGCATTTCGATGAACTACTTCATGGAAATCGCCAAGATGCGCGCTGCCCGAATGCTCTGGGCAAAGATCGTGAGCCAGTTCAATCCGAAAAATCCGAAGTCACTTGCTCTCCGCACGCACTGCCAGACTTCAGGATGGTCACTCACGGAGCAGGATCCCTTCAACAACGTGGGTCGTACCTGTGTTGAGGCAATGGGCGCCGTGCTTGGTCACACTCAGTCGCTCCACACCAACGCGCTCGACGAGGCTATCGCACTTCCCACCGATTTCTCCGCGCGTATCGCCCGCAACACTCAGATCTATATCCAGGAGGAAACCAACGTCTGCAAGCAGATCGACCCGTGGGGCGGCTCTTACTACGTAGAGAAGCTTACTCACGAGATCGCTCACCGCGCATGGGAACACATCCAGGAGATCGAGAAACTCGGCGGTATGGCCAAGGCTATCGAAACCGGTCTGCCGAAGCTCCGCATCGAGGAGGCAGCCGCACGCACGCAGGCTCATATTGACTCAGGCAAGCAGACCATCGTGGGTATCAATAAGTTCCGCCTCGATCACGAGGATCCCATCGATATCCTTGAAGTCGACAACACTGAGGTGCGCAAGGAGCAGATCGCACGTCTTGAGGAGCTCCGCAAGGATCGCGACGAAGAGGCTGTGAAGAAAGCCCTTGCCGATATTACGGAGGCCGTGAAGGATCCCTCTAAGGGCAACCTTCTCGAGCTTGCAGTCAAGGCTGCAGGTCTCCGTGCGTCGCTCGGTGAGATTTCCGATGCCTGCGAGGCTGTCGTAGGCCGTTATAAAGCTGTAATCAAAACAATTTCAGGAGTGTATAGCAACGAAGAGAAGGGTGATCCCGAATTCGAGGAAGCCCGCCGCATGGTGGCAGACTTCGCTAAGCGCGAAGGCCGTCAGCCCCGTATCATGATCGCTAAGATGGGCCAGGATGGACACGACCGTGGTGCGAAGGTCGTAGCTACAGGTTATGCTGACTGCGGTTTCGACGTCGATATGGGTCCTCTATTCCAGACTCCCGCCGAGGCTGCCCGTCAGGCTGTGGAGAACGACGTCCATATTCTCGGTGTGTCCTCGCTCGCCGCAGGTCATAAGACGCTCATCCCGCAGGTGATCGAGGAACTCAAGAAACTCGGTCGTGAGGATATCCTCGTAACCGCCGGCGGTGTGATCCCCGCGCAGGACTACGACTTCCTCTACAAGGCAGGCGTCGCGGCTATCTTCGGCCCCGGCACACGCATTCCGAAGAGCGCTATCGAGATGATCAATATCCTTAACGAGGATAGAGCAGAATAATAAGGAGTTCTGTCCGTTATATAAAAGAAAGATGATGCGCCTTTCCCGGCACATCATCTTTCTTTATCATGCATTTATACTGATTGATCAGAAACACTTACACACCAGATGATCAGAAAAAAAAATATATATAAAGATCCTGATGATGACCCCGTGCGTGGCACGGAGCAGGATTCAGATGCGCTCTACAGCATAGAGAATGAAGATAATGAGGATTCGGAAACCGATGATGATAATGGCTCGCCATTCGATAATAGCAGTAACGGTGAAGATGACACTGAAGATTATGATGAGGTAGAAGACGAAGAGGATGGTGAAGAGGAAGAACCGGGAGAACTGAGGCCGTCGTGCTTAGGCATTCTGTTCAAGACGATGTTTACCCCCGTAGAGGGGTGGAAGGCTCTTAAGCGGGCCCGGTTCACATCTGATGAATTCGCTTCACGCTGCTTCATGCCCATGGTGGGGCTTGCGGCAATCTCGAATGCCGTGAAGATCTTCTATGAGGCAAATTATTCTTTCGCCGACTGGCTCATAGATGCACTTTCCACGTTCCTTCTATTTTTCTTCGGATATTTCTCCGTGATTCTCGTGGGCTCATGGATTCTGCCTCGACTGTCGCGCTATTTCCTCAAGAAGGAGATAGGGAAGGAGTTTGTGATGCTATCCCTCTCCACGCTCGCACTTTTCTGGGCACTAATCATGGTGTTGCCCATGCTCGACCCGGTGCTCGTGTTCCTGCCTTTGTGGACAATTTACCTTATATTCAAGGGTATTCGCGTGATTCGCGTTCCGGCCGATGTCCTAAATTCCACGACAGCCATAATGATTATCCTAATCAACGCCATGCCATTGCTGTGGAACTGGATTATCAACCGCTTTCTCTTCCCGTTTGCAGGCATCTGACCTCCGGGCGGCGGTTCGTAAGCCGGGTTCGCGGCACATATCATCGGAGCCTAAGGCTCCATCCACTAAAATTTCTTGATGCCAGGGTCGCAGATGTGCCTCGGATA
>CAMWYR010000058.1 GCA_947178505.1 uncultured Muribaculaceae bacterium
TTTCTTGATGCCAGGGTCGCAGATGTGCCTCGGATATCGCTTTGCAGATTCAGGAACATAGCGGGCTATGTGACTGAATTAAAAAGCGATATCCGAGGTGCAGCTGCGAGACCATTAGTAACTTTTCTTTTTGAGGCGGCATATAATATTTCACTTTCATCATTCTAAATCCCATACTTTTTTTTGCCGTTGTTAATTTTTTAAGAAACGTCATACAAAGAATTGAAAAGGAATGTGAAAATAGAGGGTGGTCATTCATGTAACCAATGCTAATCTCCATGATAGCACAAGGGGGCTGTGCCTTTGATCAACCGACTGTTAAGACACTGGCCCGGCATTCAGCTGATTAAGAGAAGTATCTTCATACGGCAGTTCACATGGCTCAGACGTGCATGATGGCATTTATGCTGAGATACTTCCGGCAATAGCGTATCAGCCAAGATAAAATAGCAAAATAAGGGGGCATGTAACAGTAAATACACGCCCACTGAGCTTATATCCGTACTTAAAAAACTGATTAATCCGGTAAGAAAATTACCATTTGTCCGGCGTCTTTTTGGGTCTTTTCTTCCATCTTTTCAGTCACATCCGAAAGGCTGCTCCTTCAAAGATGGAAGAAAATACCCTAAAAATCCGCCGCCCTGGCATTAAGAAATTTTGGTGGATGGAGCCTTAGATTTCGATTCCGGCCGCCTCGAACATCCTGCGGTAATAATCGGCTTTCTTTTCGAGCTTAAGCGGGTAAGCGCGACTGGTGGAGGGTAGGCGCCATAACTGCTTACCATCATGGTCCTTCACCATCTCTCCCATTTTCGGGGCTACGGTGCCGGTGAGTGAGGCGAGTACGCCCGCGGCCTTTTCGCCTGTAGTGGCTATGGCACGGCACTCCGGCATGCGGTCGAGAAGCCCCTGCAGGTTAACTGGCTCAATAATGTCGAGGAACTTATCTGATGCATTCCCCATCAGGCGACGCACCTTATACCCCGTGTCATTGAGAGCTATTCCCTTAGTGTTGAGAAGGCTCTTGATTTTTTCGAGATCGAAATTTTTGGTGCCGGGCTGTAGCAATGCGTTGCGGTCGCCATAAAAAATCAGCCCCATCATGTACCAGAAGTCATTCGTCCGGTTGGGGTAATAGAAATCCATCGACCAGCGTTTCGGCTGAGGCGGGAACGTGCCCATGATAAGCACCTTCGCTCCCTCCGGAATGTAAGGCTCAAACGGATGAGTCTCTACCTCATATCTCTCTGCGACGACTGCAGCAGGCGACAGAGCATTATTTTTATCTGCGGGATTCATAAGATTTGCATTTATGGTGTTATATAGATAGTAACAATTCATAAACTTCTTTGTGCTCAATTTTTAACGTATATACTCGGAAATAAGGCGGAGTCAGAAGTTTTTTGTAATTTTGTAATATGAAAGCGAGTGAAGTTCAGATAAAGAATAAACGTGCGCGGTTTGATTACGAGATCACCGATACCTACACGGCGGGAATTGTGCTGACCGGCACGGAAATTAAGTCGATTCGCGATGGAAAGGCATCGCTGGTCGACTCATATTGCCTTATAGAGAAGGGAGAAGTATGGGTGAAGGGAATGAATATCTCTGAATATTTCTATGGCTCCTATAATAATCACGTTGCCCGGCGCGACCGAAAGCTTCTGCTCAACCGAAAGGAGATACAGAAGATTGCGAAGGCGGCCGAGGATCCCGGCTACACGATTATCCCTCTGAAGGTGTTTATCAATGAGCGGGGTCTTGCGAAGATGCTAATCGGCGTCGGACGCGGTAAGAAGCAATATGACAAGCGCCAGTCGATACGCGAGCGCGAGGATAAGCGTGCGATCGACCGTATGTTCAAGAAATAAGCAGCAGCAATGAAGGATTTACGTCGGCCGGTGGAGCTTCTTGCTCCCGCGGCAGATAAGGAAGTGGCTTTTCAGGCAATTCTGCATGGCGCCGACGCCGTCTATATTGGCGGTCCGAGCCACGGTGCAAGAAGTAAGGCCACGAACTCGGTGGAGGATATCGCTGAAGTGGTGGAGTTTGCCCATCGCTTCCGTGCGCGCGTTTATGTCACGCTCAACACTCTCGTCTATGACTCGGAGATTGCAGAGGTTGAGAAACTTGTCGATAAACTATATAGAGTGGGGATAGATGCACTTATTGTGCAGGATATGGCACTGTTGCGAATGAGAATTCCGCCGATTGCCCTGCATGCCAGCACGCAGTGCGACACGCGCACTCCCGAGAAAGCCCGATTCCTCGAAGACGTAGGCTTCTCGCAGATAGTGCTTGCCCGCGAACTCTCCCTTCGCGAGATCGAGGATATCACGGAGGTCGTAACGGTGCCGGTGGAATGCTTTGTTCATGGTGCGCTCTGCGTTAGCTATTCCGGACGCTGCAGTGCAAGTCAGGTCACGATGGGTCGTTCGGCCAACCGCGGCGAATGCGCTCAACTCTGCCGACTGCCATACACCCTGCGCAACGGCAGGGGAGAGGTAATCGAACGCGACCGTCATCTCCTTTCCCTCCGCGATTTCAATGCCTCGCATTCTGTTGAGCGAATGATGCTTGCCGGCGTATCATCATTCAAGATCGAGGGCCGAATGAAAGATGCCTCCTATGTGAAGAATATCACTGCGTTTTATCGCCGCCTGATTGATTCCATCATAGCCCGATACCCCGAAAGATTCAGGCGCTCCTCTTTCGGTACTTCCGAAATTTCGTTTACTCCTCAGCTTGATAAGAGTTTTAACCGCGGCTTCACAGAATATTTTCTCCAGGGCAGGCGTCAGGGTGGGTCGATGGCATCGCTCCGCACTCCCAAGTCGATGGGGGAAGTCATTTCTGACGTCACTAAGCTGCACAATGGCGACGGAATCAGTTTCTTTGACAGTAAGGGTGATTACGTAGGCGTCGGGGTTAATAAGGTAGAGAAGGGGCGAATAATCGGATCGCGTCAGTTTACGCTGCCTAAGGGCGCCATTATCCATCGCACACTCGATAAGGAGTGGCAGAAGGAGATGGCCCGCGACACCGCAAAGCGCACCGTCAAGGTCGATATGGAACTTGATGAGACCGGTCTTTCCGCTTCTGACGAACGTGGAGTTTCTGTGCGGATGCCTCTGGAGTGTGATAAATCAGAGGCCCGCAAACCCATGGATCCCCGTCAGGTATTTGCCAAACTTGGAGGCACCGGCTATTCTCTCGGCGATTTCACAAACAAGCTCGAGCCTACGACATTTATCCCCGCCTCGCAGCTAACGGCCTTACGCCGCCGGGTGATTGATGCGCTTGACAAGGCCAACACCACAACATATCCGTTTGATTACAGACGCGCGGAGAAAGATGTGAAATATATTGCATCCTCTTTGATTGCAACAGATAATGTTGCCAATCATCTTGCCCGCGAATTCTATTCTTCACATGGCGTCTCGGCGATCGACGATGCTCTGGAGGTCGCTCCCAAGAAAGGGCGGCTCGATGCGGAGCAGGTGCTTATGACCACACGCTACTGCCTGCGCCGCGAACTGGGCTGCTGCCTTAAAGACAAAACCGTCGACGCGAGAGTGCGTCAACGGTTTGAAGGGCCTCTTACTATCTCAACGGGCCCTCATTCATTCACTCTCTGCTTTGACTGTCAGAAGTGTGAGATGAAAGTATTGAATCATTAACGGCAACTGAGTCTGCCGCTAATGTGTCTCTGAACATTTCCGGATGCGCGATTCTGTAAAGCATGGAGTCGCGCACGCTTATATACCGTAGGCTAAGTTTGATCAGCGTATCATTCTGGCCCTCGTCAATAACGAGGTCTGTTTCCGCAGGATACTCGAAGTTGAGTTTGGTCATCCGGTCTTCATATCCGGAGATGAGGCGCAGCAGTGTGGCGGAGTCCTTGGCCTGACACAGACTGTCGGTATATCGCAGCGTTATTTCGCGGCTCTTCTCAAACAGCGACTGCGCTTCTGCCGTCAGATTGTTTTCTTTCTTTTCGACGCAAGAGCCCAGCGTGCCCACAAGCGATAGTGTCAGCACCGATATTGGAAGTTTTTTCATTTTTCCTTTCTCTTCTGATTTAGTTTCTGTGCAAGATATTTCCCCGTGTAGCTATTCTCGCACGAGGCGATAGCCTCAGGAGTGCCTTCCGCCACTATCGTGCCACCGGCTTCGCCACCCTCCGGCCCTACGTCGATCACCCAGTCGGCCGATTTTATCACATCCATATTATGCTCGATTATCACGACCGTATTGCCCTTTTCCACAAGATCATTGAGCGATTTGAGGAGCACGGATATATCGTGGAAGTGAAGTCCCGTCGTAGGTTCGTCGAAGATGAAGAGTGTTCCGGTCTGCTTCTCCTGCGAGATATAATATGCGAGTTTCACACGCTGATTCTCACCGCCGGAAAGAGTCGATGACGACTGACCAAGTTTTATATAGCCAAGGCCTACCTGACGCAACGGCTCGAGGCGGTGTATGATTTTCTTTTCAATCGTCCCCGGATTCTCAGAAAGGAATTCAATTGCTTGGTTTACTGTCATATTCAGGAAGTCGTAGATATTTTTCCCACGATATTCCACGTCGAGCACTTCCTGCTTGAAGCGCTTGCCGTGACATGCCTCACATTCCACCTCGATATCAGCCATAAACTGCATCGGGATAGTGATTGTGCCTTCACCTTTACATTCCTCGCAACGGCCTCCCTCGGTATTGAAGGAGAAGAAGGCGGGCGTGAAGCCCATCTGCTTCGACAGCTGCTGCTCGGAGAAGAGTTTGCGGATTTCATCATAGGCTTTCAGATATGTGGCCGGGTTGCTACGTGAGGACGTGCCGATCGGATTCTGGTCGACAAATTCCACTGCCTTCACAGCCTCAATGTCTCCCCGCATTTCCTTATGGGTGCCGGGGAGTCCTACCGGATCACCGAGCTGACGCATCATTCCTTTGTAAAGAATCTCCTTTACGAGCGTTGATTTTCCGGACCCTGACACACCGCTCACTACTGTCATCACTTCGAGAGGGAAGCGTACATCGACATCCTTGAGGTTATTCTCTGCAGCTCCTTTTATCTCAATTGACTTCTTCCATGGACGCCGTCGTTCGGGTACAGGTATCGAGCGCTCACCGCGGAGATATTCCACGGTGTAGGAATTGTGAGGCTTGCCGTCGTTGAGGATTTTCTTGAGGTTGCCCTCAAGCACCACCTCTCCGCCATTGCGCCCGGCGTCCCTACCTATGTCCACAATTTCATCAGCAGCGAGCATGATGTCTTCATCATGCTCCACCACCACAACCGTGTTGCCTATCTGCTGGAGACGTCGCAATACGCCTACGAGTTTTTCCGTGTCTCGCGAATGAAGCCCGATGCTCGGTTCGTCGAGAATATAAAGTGAGCCAACCAGCGAACTGCCCAAAGATGTGGCAAGATTGATGCGCTGACTCTCTCCGCCCGACAGCGTCGATGATAATCGGTCTAACGTGAGGTAGGATAGACCCACCTCATTCAGGAAGCCTAAACGCTGGCGTATCTCCGTAAGGAGTCGGGCTCCGATCACAGCATCAGTCTCATTGAGCTCGAGCTTGTCAAAAAATTCAGTTAGTTTATCTATAGGCATCCTCACGAGTTCGGTAATCGACTTTCCTCCCACTTTCACATATTCCACGTCGGGACGCAGGCGCGATCCGTTGCAGTCGGGACACGTGGTCTTGCCCCGGTAGCGTGCCTTAAGCACTCGTAAGTGCATCTTGTCCTGATGCGAGTCGAGCCATCGGAAGAAGCCGTCGATACCATCCCAATGCGTGTTACCGTGCCAGAGGAAATTCCGCTGACTCTCCGTGAGCTTATTGTAGGGAGTGTGGATGGGGAAGTTGAATCGCGGGGCGAGATGGATAAGACGTGTTTTCCATTCACTCATCTTCTCGCCGCTCCAGCATTTCACGGCATTCTGGAACACACTTTTCGTCTTGTCGGGAATCACGAGTTCCTCGCTGACGCCAAGCACCTTCCCGAAACCTTCGCAGGTAGGGCATGCCCCGTAAGGATTATTGAAATTGAACATCAGGTCGCTCGGCTCGCGGAATTCCATCCCGTCGGCGGTAAATTGACGCGAGAACTGATGTTCACGTACGCCGTCAGGTCCCCAGATCTTGATAATGGCTGTGTCGCGCCCCTCGTAGTAGGCGGTCTCGACTGAGTCGGTCAGTCGAGAGATCTCATCCTTATCCGATGAAACGCTCAGTCGGTCGATCAGCAGATGATAAACCGCCGGATCAATTTCCTTGCCCTGCTGTAGCAGGTCGCTGATAGGGTAGAAGTCGCCGTCACGCTCAAGACGTGAGTAGCCCTGTTTCTGGAGCATATCGAGCTGCTTGAGTGTGGTGCGCCCTTCCGGCACACGCAGAGCAGTAAGCACTGCCACGCGGGTGCCCTCCGGATATGAAGTGACCGTGCGCACTATGTCGTCGATGCCATGCTTGCGCACTTCCTCGCCGCTGACGGGCGAGTAGGTATGACCCACGCGTGCGAAAAACATACGAAGGTAGTCATATATTTCTGTAGCCGTGCCCACAGTGCTTCGGGGATTGCGGGTGTTCACTTTCTGCTCTACTGCGATCGCCGGCGGAAGTCCCTTGATATAGTCGCACTCCGGCTTCGCCATTCGCCCGAGAAACTGACGGGCGTATGCCGACAGACTCTCTACATAGCGGCGCTGACCCTCGGCATAGAGCGTGTCGAAGGCGAGGCTCGATTTTCCCGAGCCGCTTACGCCGGTCACGACAATGAAGCGCCCGAGTGGCAGTTCAAGATCAATATTCTTGAGATTGTTGACCCTCGCGCCCTTTATGCTTATATTCCTTTCTGAAGATGCCGGCGCATTTTTTTGCCTGCCCTCCTTCAATGTTTTATTTTTAGTCATATTCTGTTCTGCTTTCCATAAAAACGCCTCCGTGAGTGCTGCAGGGCGTCCTCTCAACTCTATGGTCTCTCTGATTATAACGATTATCGGTAGAATATGTCAACAAATCCTATACCAAAAATTTATTTCATACGTTTATTTAACGCAATCCATTACAGATTTCATTTGTGAGGTCGGCTATTCAGTATCTCGCGTGGTTTCTCTATTTTATTTATTTAACTATTTTCAATTATCACTTATGGAAGTTGTGCTTGTAATTGTGGCCCTTGTGGCCGGACTTGCCATCGGTTTTCTGTTGGCTAAACTTAAGACGTCCTCCGCACTGACGCAAATTGCCGTGTTGGAAAACAGGCTGAGGGAGACTGAATCTCAGACAGAACAGCGACTGGAGTCGGAAAGAGCTCTTGCCTCTCAGCGCATCAGCCAGTATGAACAGCGTCTCGCCGAGGAGAAGGAATCGGCACAGAGACTTCTTGATGAGCAGAAGAGCAGTTCGGAGGAGGCCATGCGTAAAATGGAGGAAGCGCATGAGCGGATTCTTAATGAGCGTCGCAGGGCTTATGAAAAAAACCTTGAGGAGAAGGAGCGCGCGCATCAGGAAGCTGTCGTGAGAATGAAGGAGCATAACCGAGACTCTCTCGAAGCATTGCAGGGGCGGTTTGATGAGACAGTGGCCAAGATGAGGGCCGAACTCGAAGCGATCACTTCCGAAATGCTTAAGAGGCGTCAGTCGGAGTTTGAAACCTCCAGCCGTGAGAATGTCTCGAAAATTCTCGAGCCCCTAAATGAGGATATCCGTAGAATGAAGGAGGCTGTGGAGAAAAACACTACGCGAAATTCCGAATTCGGCGGTGAACTGACGTCACACATCAAGATGGTCATGGAGCACAGTGACGCGGCGCGCGAGAGTGCCGAGAAACTTGCGAGCGCTCTGCGTGGAGGCACTAAGGTGCAGGGTAACTGGGGAGAGACCGTGCTTACCGAATTGCTGGAGTCGCAGGGGCTGAAGGAGGGTATGCATTTTGAAACGCAGGCTTCTATCCGGGATGAGGCGGGAAATCTTGTAAAAGGTGATGACGGAGCCGCAATGCGTCCGGATGTAATCCTTCATCTTGATAATGACCGCGATGTGATTATAGATGCAAAGGTGTCGCTCTCGGCCTATCTTGACTATATAAATGCCGAGACCGATGAGAAACGCGATCAGTCGCTGAATGCTCATGTGCGCAGTGTGGAAAATCACGTAAACGAACTTGCCAAGAAAGACTATTCATCCTACTCGCCTAAAACGCGCGCCATGGACTATGTGATTATGTTCGTGCCTAACACTGCAGCGCTCTATGCCGCAACGTCAGCCAAATCCGACCTCTGGCGAAAGGCGATGGAGAAAAAGGTTTATATCGCTGACGAGCAGACGCTCTATGCCGCTCTCAAGATTATCAATATGACGTGGCGTCAGATAGCCCAAGCTGAAAACCATGAGAAGGTATATAGTCTTGCTAATGAGATGCTCGACAGGGTTTCGGCTTTTCTGGATCATTTCACTAAGATCGGGAAGCAACTTGACGATGCTCGAAGCAGCTATGACGCGGCCTTGAAGAAACTTGAAGATAAGGGGCAGAGTATCCCACAGACAAGCCGGAAACTTATTAAACTTGGTGCTCAGGTGAAGTCGCGCAAAGGGGTCGATTCATCATGGTTTGCTCCGGATCAGGATTCGGAACCCCGACAAATTGAGTCTTAATAATATTGATAATAAAAACGGAACGTGGTGACTGTCCATGTTCCGTTCTTAATTCTTATTTCTTCTTGAGTCATTGTGTGGAAGCTGACTTCATGCAAGGCAATCGTTGAGGGCCTTGATGATAGCCTCTTTATCCATATTGCGCCCTATGAAGACTATTTTGTCCATACGGTCGCCATATTCCGGATCCCAGTCGCGTTTGAGCTCCGGTTCGTTGGCCAGAAGAATACTGAGATCTTCCTCCGGTGCGGTAGCATACCAGCGGCCTGCTTCTTTAAGCTGCTGCTGGCGCCCGGCGCTCTCAAACAGATATGACATATCAGGATTTTCCTTGAAGTAGCAGATCCCTTTTGCCCTGATCACGCTCTTGGGCCAGTTTTTGGCGCAAAACCAGTCGAATTTGTTGAGGGAGAACGGGCGGCGCGCGAAGTAAACGAATGTTGATATGCCATATTCTTCTGCTTCACCTTCTCCATGGTGGTGATGGTGGTGGCAATGACACACGCCGTGCTCATGGTCACAATGCGAGTGGTCCTCATGCTCGTGATGGTGTTCATGCTCGTGGTCATGATGGTGTTCATGCTCGTGGTCGTGATGGTGCTTATGGTCATCGGCTTCTAGCGCGTCAA
>CAMWYR010000059.1 GCA_947178505.1 uncultured Muribaculaceae bacterium
CAGTCGGGGTGACAAGATTCGAACTTGCGACCTCACGCCCCCCAGACGCGTACTCTAAACCTACTGAGCTACACCCCGAGATCTTGTATGTCTGCCTTATGGTTCGTTCCCTAAAGCGAGTGCAAAGTTAATGCCTTTTTTCGACTTCTCCAAATATTTCACCAACTATTTTTGAAAAATATTTACTAATTTTGTGGCGCAATGGAGGCCTCAGGCTCTCCCCGCATCATGGATCATATCGTTATTCTGTTATAAATGAAAGATTTATCATTCGTTGTCAAGGGAATCCTCGCCGGCATACTGATCGGTATGGGCGGCTATATCTATCTTACGGTCGGCGGAGTCGCCGGCGCGGTGCTGTTCGCTTTCGGCCTGATTTCAGTGATAACGCTCGGCCTCAACCTCTTCACGGGTAAGGCCCAGTTCGTATGGAGTTCCTCGGCGCCGGCTCAGATGGAGCAGGGGGGCTACCTCTGGATCATCGCTATCCTCCTGCTCAATCTCGTCGGCTGCTGGATAATGGGCGCGTTAGGCTCGAATCCGGCCCTCAACGAGGCTGCTCAGACGATTATCACCCGCCGCCTCGCCCTCCCGCTCTGGAAGGCCGGAGCGCTGGCTATCGGCTGCGGCATTATTATGACGATGGCGGTGCAGTCGGCCAATAAGGGAAAATGGCTCCCGCTTCTCTTCGGCATTCCGGCCTTCATCCTCTGCGGATTGCCCCACTGCATCGCCGACGCTTTCTACATCGCGGCTCTCCCGGGCGAATTTTTCGTCGCCAACCTTGCGCCTATCGCCTCTTTCTACCTCGCTATCGTGGCAGGTAATTTCCTGGGCTGTAACGCCTACCGCCTCCTCTGACGTCAGGCGATCGCGGGCACCAGATAGCGCGCAAGCAGATATCCGCCTGCCATCAGCCAGATGAAGAGGCACGCGGCGAGCACGAAGGGCTTCGCGCCGGCTTTCTTGAATTTGTCGAAACCGGTCTCTGCGCCGAGCGCACACATGGCCATAGTGAGAAGGAAGGTGTCGAAGTCGTTGATCATGCTGACGATCCCCTCGGGAAGCAGTCCTAAGGAGTTGAAGCCGATCACGGCAAGGAATCCGAATGCGAACCAGGGCACGGCTACCTTCCCCTTGCCTCCCTCGCCTCCCTGCGACTTGACGCGGCGTGCGGCCCACCAGCCCAGCACGAGCAGGACCGGCACGAGAAGCATCACGCGGATCATCTTGACGATAATCGCCACGCCGGCCACGTCTTCGCCCATGGCGTTACCGGCTCCGACGGCGTGTGCCACCTCATGCAGTGTCGACCCGGCATAGATGCCCATCTCGGTGGGCTGAAGCCCGAGGATTCCCGACCGATAGGCCATGGGGTAGACAAACATGGCTATCGTGCCGAATATCACCACCGTGGCCACGGCCACGGCTGTCTTGTAGGGCTTGGTCTGGAGCGTAGCCTCGGCGCCAAGCACTGCCGCCGCGCCGCAGATGCCGCTGCCTACCGACGTGAGCAGCGCGATGTCGCGGTCCATCTTCAGCAACCTCCCGATCCACACGCCCCCGAGGATCGTGAGCGTGACTATGATGACGTCGACCACCACTGCCGCCGGGCCTACGGCAGCGACGTCCTGGAATGTAAGCCGGAATCCGTAGAGGATGATGCCGAGACGCAGTATTCTCTTGGAGCAGTACTGTATGCCGGGCGTCCACTCGGCGGGAAGATGCGAGCGGAGGGTGTTGGCGTAGGCCATGCCGAGCACGATGCCGATGATGAGGGGTGAGAATGAGAGTTCGCGCATCAGCTGCGCCTCGCCGATGAAGAAGGCGGCGCAGGCGAAGAGCGCCATGAAGAGTATGCCGTGATATTTGGCAGCTTTGGTCTCAAGTCGCATGTTTTTTTTCATTATTAACGAGGCGTGGGGGGCCTAAATTGCAATTTTCGGCCTCTCCGGCCTCCCGTTTTGCTCATTATGCGCAATTTTTGTAATTTTGCGCCTGTAATCAAATCTAAGCTAATATATATGGTAGAAATTGGAAGCCCCTTCACCCCGCGCGGGCGCAAGGCACTGCTCCTGGGCAGCGGTGAGTTAGGTAAGGAAGTGACAATCGAACTCCAGCGTTACGGCATCGAGGTCGTGGCGCTCGATAAGTATCCCAACGCCCCGGCGATGCAGGTGGCCAACCGCGCGATCGTGGTCTCTATGCTCGACGGCGAGGCGCTCCGACGCATCGTGGAGGAGGAGAAGCCCGACTATATCATCCCTGAGATCGAGGCTATCGCCACGCGCACGCTTATGGAGCTGGAGAAGGAGGGCTGGAACGTCGTGCCGACGGCCCGCGCTACGTTCATCACCATGAACCGCCGCGAGATCCGCAATCTGGCGGCCAACGAACTGGGCGTGCCCACTTCGCCGTTCGAATTCGCCGACACGGAGGAGGAATACCGTGCGGCGGTGGAGCGCATCGGCCTCCCCTGCGTGGTGAAGCCGGTGATGAGCTCGTCGGGCCATGGCCAGAGCCTCGTGCGCGAGGCCGCGCAGATCGGTGAGGCATGGCGTGAGGCCCAGGAGGGTGGCCGCGCCGGTGGAGGTGCGGTGATCGTCGAGGGTTTTGTGGATTTCGATTATGAAATAACGCTGCTTACGGTGCGCCATGCGGGAGGCACATCTTTCTGCCGGCCGATCGGCCATTATCAGAAGAACGGCGACTACCGGTGCAGCTGGCAGCCCCAGCCGATGTCGGAGGCCGCGCTTGAGAAGGCCCGCGAGATCGCCGCGAAGGTCACGGGCGCGCTCGGCGGCTACGGCATCTTCGGCGTGGAATTCTTCATCAAGGGCGACGACGTGATCTTCTCCGAACTCTCCCCGCGTCCGCACGACACGGGCATGGTGACGCTCATCTCTCAGCAGCTCTCTGAGTTCGCGCTCCACGTGCGCGCGCTTCTGGGGCTGCCGATCCCGGAGATTACGTTCTACGGCCCCTCGGCGAGCCGCGCGCTCCTGGCGGAGGGCAATTCTTCCGACATCGCTTTCAGCGGCATGGAGGAGGCGCTCGCAATCTCGGGCACGGATATGCGTATCTTCGGCAAACCGGAAGTTAAGGGCCACCGCCGCATGGGCGTGATGCTGGCGCGCGGTGCCGACGTCGACGACGCTTGCGCGAAGGTGGAGAAGGCGGCTTCGCTAATCCGCATCGATCTCCGTTAAGGTCATGCCCGCGGCGGGGCTCCGGCCGTGAGCCTGAGCGGTTTCCGCCGTTCGGGCCGGACATAAAGAAATCGGGAGGCAGCAGTGCTGCTTCCCGATTTTTATTTAGGTCCGGACGGCGTATCAGCCGAGAGGCTTGAGCTGCACGGTGAAGTGGCGCATCAGTTCGGCCTCCCAGGCGATCTCGACGCCGCGCGTGATCTCGTGACGGCGGTCGTAGACGTTCTTGAGCGCTGCGGCGATCACGTCCATATGATTGTCGGTGTAGGTGCGGCGGCAGATGCAGAGGCGAAGGAAGTCGTTGCCTCCGAAGCGGTTCTCGCGGGTAATCGGGTCGCGGTCGGCGAGCAGGTAACCGATCTCGCATCCGCGCACGCCGGCCTCGAGGTAGAGCTCGATGGCGAGGCGCTGGGCGGGGAATTCCTCCTTGGGCACACGGTCAAGCACGCGGTCGGCATCCACGAAGATGGCGTGGCCCCCTACGGGACGCTGGTAGGGGATGCCGTACTCATCCAGTTTCTTTGCCAGATATTCCACCTGGTGGATTCGCGTGCGGAGCATGTCGAATTCGGTGTTCTCGTCGAGACCCACTGCGAGGGCGGCCATGTCGCGGCCGTTCATACCGCCGTAGGTGAGGAAGCCCTCGAAGGGAATCTCATATTTCTTGGCGCCTTCGTAGATGTCTTCCCAGCGGGTGGCGATGAAACCGCCCATGTTCACGAGTCCATCTTTCTTCGACGACATGGTCATCGCATCGGCCAGCGAGAACATCTCGCGGCAGATTTCCTTGATGGTGCGGTCCTTGAATTCAGGTTCGCGGGTCTTGATGAAGTATGCGTTCTCGGCGAAGCGGGCCGAGTCGAAGATCACACGCTTGCCGTATTTGTCGGCGATGCGGCGCACGCCGCGAAGGTTTTCCATCGACACGGGCTGGCCTCCGGCGGTGTTGTTGGTGATGGTCACGATGATGAAGGGCACCTTGTCGCCGTTCTCTTTCAGGCAGGCCTCGAGCTTCTCGAGGTCGACGTTGCCCTTGAAGGGCACTTCGAGCTGCGTGTCCTTGGCCTCATCTACGGTGCAGTCTACGGCGAATGCCTTGCGGGCCTCGATGTGGCCCTTGGTGGTGTCGAAGTGCGAGTTGCCGGGCACGATGTCGCCGGCCTTCACCAGGTGGGAGAAGAGCACGTTCTCGGCCGCACGGCCCTGATGGGTCGGGATCACGTACTGAAAACCGGTGATGCGCTCGATGGTATCCTTCAGTTCGTAGAAGGAGCGGGCGCCGGCATACGACTCGTCGCCGGTCATCATTGCCGCCCACTGGCGGTCGGACATTGCCCCCGTGCCGGAATCGGTGAGGCAGTCGATGTAGACCATGTCGGAGCGGAGCATGAAGAGGTTATAGTGGGCGTCGGCCAGCCACTTCTCGCGCTCTTCGCGCGTGCTCATGCGGATCGGTTCCACCATCTTGATTTTCCAGCATTCAGCAAAAGGGAGTTTCATGTTGTCGGAGATTTAGATTTATATTTAGGTTGAATAGCAGATTGTCGGGGCGCGGGGCGCCGGGGTGGGGGAGGGAGCGCCCTCAGAGCCCTCAGAGTCCTTAAAGTCGTTGGAGAGCTCGCGGAGTCCCTCCCCAAAATTACAAATCCTTTTTCAAATATGCAAATTCCATAATAAAAATATTCTCCCGGAGCCTTGCGCGCGGGTAATCCGCGCGCATGGCCCCGGGAGTCAGGGGGAGGATCGGTTTTAAGCGTCGTCAGAACGGGAAGTTGATGCCGAAATTCACTTCAACATTGCTGTTGAGCGGCACAAACTGCTTCGCCAGCTTGCCGGGCGTGTGGTCCATACCGAGGAATAGGTTGAAGCCCTTCGGGTGCACGTTCACCATCCAGCCAAACGACGCGCCGTAGGTGCCCACGGCCAGATTCGCCGTCGCCGAGAAGACTTTCACGGGCGCTACATTCGCCGACAGGCGGAAATTCGTCGTCGTGAAGGGGCCGGCGATCCAGGTCGTGTTCATAAGGCCGAACTTCAGGTTGCGGTAGAGCGGGAACGTGTACTCGGCGCCCAGGTTGATCGTAGCGTTGAGCCCGTAGGTGCGGCTACCCACTTTGCCGTTGTTGTCGAGCTGGTAGAGTTCGAGCATGCTGTCGCGGAGGCGCTTCCACTCGTTGGAGAATGAATTCTCCGCCTCATCGTTGGGATTGAAGATATACTTGTCGGTCTCCACGGTGCGGTCGCCGTTGGTCGAGGCCTCCACCGTGCCGACATAGCTGATGAAGCCGAGGTCGAGGAATGCGAGTGAGAACTCCCAGTCCTTATTCAGGCGGTAGGTCGCGCCGAGGTCGACGCCAAGGCCGAAACCGTTCATGCCGACACTGCTGACATCGAGTCCGTTCACGTAATCTCGGCCCGTGCGCTTGTCAAATTTGGTCTTATATTTCGCGTTGCCGAGGTTGGTATAGATAGAGGCGTTGGTCACGGCCGTCCAGCCGTCGCGGCCGAGATTGAGTTCGGCCTTATCGAATTTCGCGTCAAATGCCGCCATACCGAAGAGTAACTTCAGTGTCGCGCCGGCGCGAAGCCCCGGTACCCAGCGGCCCAGGTCGCGCGAATGGCCGAGTGCCACCTCCGCATAGCCGCGTGCGCGTGCGCGGATGTCGCTGATGTCGTAGCGCTCGTTGGCGATACCCTCTTTCAGCATACTGAACACAGCCCCGGGCACGCTCGCGTGAGCCGATGCCACGGCGTTGATCGATACGGTGTTGTAGCCGCCCCAGGCCTTGAACCCGCCGGCGAGCAGGCCGATCTTCGTCTGCACGCCGAGTTTGTTAGTGGAGTGAATGTTGTCCATTACCTTGTCGGTCGAGACTCCCGGATTGGTGAAGAGCACGGTCTTGCCGTCGACATTGTAGAGCACCGAACGCAAGTGCAAGTTGCCCTCCATGCCTACGTTGATGTTGCCAAGCCCGGGCATCGCCACGAAGTTGGTCGAGTCGGTCATCGCCGGGTTCATCTGGTAGCGGTATGTGTAGCCGTCGAGGAAGTAGCCGGAATAGGTGTTCTGGGCTGACGCCCCGCTTGCGGCGGCTGCGGCGAGAAGCGCGGCAGCCCCATATTTCATATATGATTTCATGTCGTTGGTTAGTATCAGAAGTTAGTGACATATTTTCCGCTCACTGTCGCGCGGATATCTGTAAGCTGCAGGTTCTGGTCGGGGGTGAGGGTCTCGGTGCTGCCGGCGGTGAGCTTCACCTTGTAAAGGAAACCGTCGAGCTGATCCACCGGACCGGTCACGGTGATCTCCACGGGATAATCCTGAGCATTGGCGGGGATCGTTACGGTCGATACGGTAGCGGTCGAGATGGCGAGGCCGTCGTAGTTGAGCGGGTCGCCGGTGAGTTCCACGGCGGCGGGCACGTTGGAGTAGGCCGTAGCGGTGAGCGTGAGGGTCTCGATGGTGAGTTTGTCGAGGTCTTCGCTGCCCCAGCCGGTGTCGCTGTCGGAATAGAGGATTGTCGATCCGGGCTCAAGCGAGAGGGGAGCGTAGAAGGTGTAGCTGCCCTCGAGCGTGCCGTAGTCGTAGCCGATGCGCAGGTCGGTCACGTTCTGCTCCTCGAAGCCGGGCTCTACGGTCTCGATGCGGATGGTCTCTGGGAGTCCCTGGCCCTCAAGGATGTGGCCGAGGGTGGGGAAGGGCTCGTACTTCGCCTGCGCGTAGTCGGCGAGCATATCGCCCTCGCGGGGCGAGAGACAGAAGTCGTAAGGACCGCGGCCCTTGTCGGCGCCGGCCCGGATCGGGTTGGGAAGCGAGCACACCACCGTCGGCCGGCCGTTGCGGATCGCCGTCAGCGTCAGCCCCGTCGACGCCGTGAGACGCGTGCTGTACATCGGGTTCTCGAGGCTGAGGTAGATCTGCGGGTTGTCGAGCACGACGTTCGTGCCATCCTGGCGAAGGAAGTCGGGGAGATCGTTAAGGTCGACGTCGGGGATATTCACATCCTCCACGGTATAGGCGATGCGGCCTGAGATGCTCTTCACGTCGAGCTCGCCCATGGCGTAGTCGATGCGGAGGTCAACGGGTCCGGCGGGCACCTTATTGATATCCACCGAGATGCGGCCGTCGATCACGTCGATCGTGCCGTCGAAGATAAACGTGCGCGTCGCGGGGTCGAGCGTCGCGCCGGCCTTGGCGGCCTCGATTTCGGTCACGGGCATCGTGATCGTAAGCCCGTTGGGCGCCGCGGTCACGTCGGAGATCGAGAGCTGCCCGTTATTCTTATTATATGTGCCCATCGACGGCGTGCCGGTCAGCCCCTTGGGCAGCGCGAAGTCGATCCACTCGATGTGCATCTCGTCGGCCACGCCCTGCAGCGCGGGGGCGCTGAGCGTAAGCGATATCATGTAGGAGTCGGATTTCACCACGCTGATCTCTTTGATCGAGGGGTCGACGTCGTTGTCGAAATAGCTGAACGCCGACGAAGTGGCCGGCACTGCGAACGTCGCCATGCCGGCGGCGCGTGTCTCATCGGGCAGACGGTTGAGAGTGGTCTGCGTAGGATTCAGCACCGGTGCGGCGATTGTGATCGGATTGATCCGGATCGGGTCGGAAGAGAAAGAGCCCTCCACCAGAACGGCATACCGGCCGTCGACCACCTTCAGGTTCTCGCCCTCCTTCAGGTCGATCACCTGCGAGAGCTTCACGGCCTCCATATTCACGGGCACCGTAAGATTATTCACCTTGATTTCCGTCTCGGAGTCGATATCCGACAAGTCATAGGCGGAATCCGTACACGCTGCCAGCAACGCGGCCGCGGCCACGCTCCCCAGCGCCAACAAATAATGTTTCATAAACAGATCAGTTAAAGATTTACGATATATATTTTTTTTTTAAGATTTGAATAGTCTCGTTTTAAAATTCAAATTGACTTATAAAATCACTGCAAAGAGATAAGATTTCCTTAAAAATCCCTTTCGTTGCGCAAAATTAATCAAAAAACTCCAATCCCGCAACAACCCCGCCCATAGGGATGTCGCGTGGCTCAAGCTCGCAGCTTGAGTTCCCCGCCCGCGCCGCCCTGTGGGCCCCGCGCGAGCGGGGCAAAAAAAATTCCTCCGAAAAATTTGCCATCTCAAATTCTTTGCCTATATTTGCATCGTATTTCCGCCGCACACGCGAAATCATGTTTTAAAGTGTGAAATATCCGATTTTTTATGCTTTATAACATATTTTCAGCCCCGCGCCGGATATAGACCATGCTCACTCACTCCCCGCATCCGAGGCCAACTCGCCGACGATGCTTATGAAAAACTTAACCCAAACGTTAAATCCGCGTCGGGAAAATGTTAAAATTTTAATATTTTTGCATTTCTCCTCCGCGCGTGAAATAATCTTAAAATTCGTACGTTAACCTTAAGGCGTCACAACCGGCCATAACCCTACTTACACTCACTCACTCTCGGTTGAGACCCCGCAGGCAACAAACGTAAAATTGTCACTCTTCCGCCAATCCCGGAACGACACCTCGCGCCGTCGCCAACGGCGCCCCTACCTGACGACATACAACCAAATTAACTCAAATAATTAACTAATCTAAATTTTTCAGACATGAAAAAATTGTATTCGTTTGCGCTCGCAACCAGCCTCCTCGCTCTCGGAAGCTGCGCCAGCGACGCTCCCGAACAGCCTAAAGGCGGCAACGCCGAAGGTGGTGATTCTTACGTAGCCGTACGTATCTCTCAGAACAGCCTTACTCGTGATGGTGAGGAGGCTCCTTCTGCAACTGTTCCTTCCGAATCTTCAGAGGAAAACATCCAGAGCGTAACCCTCTTTATCCTTGACGGAAGCAACAATCAGGTGCGTCGTTTCACTACAGGTGATATTGAGAATGGCTATGCTTATTTCCAGATCACTTCTT
>CAMWYR010000060.1 GCA_947178505.1 uncultured Muribaculaceae bacterium
ACATACGTTTAGTTATGAAGAAGGATTATATTTTAAGGAATGGCCTTGTGGTGCCCGCCATAGGATTCGGCACATACAAGATTTCAGACGACAAGGAGGGGGAGGATATTCTGGTTGATGCACTGCGTGCAGGCTACCGGCTGATTGACACGGCCACGATGTACGGAAACGAAAAGATGATAGGCCGGGCGATCAGGCGGGCTGATGAAGAGGGCTTCGCGAAGCGGGCTGATGTGATACTCACTACAAAAGTGGCAAATGAGGATCGAGGTTACGACTCAACGTTGCGTGCTTTCGAGCGTTCGGAGAAGTTGCTTGGTAGCAATATCGATATCTATCTTATCCACTGGCCCCTGTCGGAGGGTATAGCTACCAACTGGCGGAAGGTGAATTCCGAGACATGGAGGGCAATGGAGCGACTGCTCACCGAAAAGCGGGTGAAGGCTATCGGCGTGAGTAATTTCAAGACGCGTCATCTCGAGGCACTGGCTGAGACGGCTGAAGTGCTGCCGATGATGAATCAGGTTGAGTTTCATCCGGGGTGGATGGAGCCCGAGACTCTCTGCTGGTGTCAGAACCATGGGGTGCTCGTGGAGGGATGGTCGCCGCTCGGGCGCACACGAATGTTCGACCATGCGCTGCTGAGGGGACTTGCGGAGAAATATGGCCGTTCGGTGGCGCAGATATGTCTGCGCTGGGCCCTGCAACATGGCGTGGTGCCTATTCCCAAGACCACTTCGCCGGTAAGGATGAAGGAGAATCTCGATATCCATGATTTCTCGATTTCGGAAGCCGATATGGAGGCCATCGACAATATGGGCATCGCCGGTGAGTCAGGGCTTGATCCTGACACCATCACATTCTGATACGATTATAAAAATTAGCGTGACTCTATAAGGTAAACTTACCGGAGAGATGAGTTTAAACGGCTTCTTTGCGTTATATTTGCGTTATGAAAGTTGAAATAGAAAAAACGGCCGACGGCTCCCCGACCCTCTATCGGGGTGATATTGATGAGCATTATCACTCGGTGAAGGGGGCGTTGATAGAGAGCAGCCACGTGTATGTGGATTTAGGCTGGCGGCACGCGCGGCCGTCGGATGAACCGCTGAGAGTATTTGAGGTTGGCTTCGGCACGGGGCTCAATGCTGCCCTGACTGCCATGGCCGCGCTGGAGTCGCGGAGAGCAACTGCATACTATACTATAGAACTATATCCCCTGTCGCCGGAGACGATCGATCTTCTCGTTCCATTCCAAGGAGAAGCGTATAGGTCGGTATTTCAGGCCGTCAACGCTGCGGGCTGGGGGGAGCGGGTTGAGATCAACCCGTGGTTCACACTGATAAAGCTTCATACGGATCTACTTACGCAGGCGATGCCCGCGGGAATAGACATAGTATATTTCGATGCCTTTGCGCCCGAGAAGCAGCCTGAGATGTGGACGGAGGAGATTTTCCGTAAACTTCACGACGCGATGAAAACCGGCGCCATCCTCACCACCTACTGCGCCAAAGGCGCCATACGCCGACTGCTGCAATCGGTCGGTTTCCTCACCGAGCGCCTCCCCGGCCCACCCGCCGGCAAGCGCGAAGTGCTTCGCGCCACAAAGCCCTGACCCACCCCAATATCCGACCCTATTGCGCGTGCCTGGCCGCTGAGCGGTCGGTCAGTCAATTCGCGCATACTGTTCCGTATTTGGCACAATAAACCGGAATATTTCAGACTACCTGAGGCGATGGAATCACATTTGGCCAAACAAATCAAGTGGAGTTCCTAATTCTTAGATATATTCCCTCGAATCCATTGAGAAAAAAGTACAATTTATTTCAAGATCATAGTTGCCAATCCAAAATATTTTTGTTACTTCGTCGCACATTAGACAACACTTTATAAAATGGAAGCAAAGGATCTATTCGCAAAAAGGTTGAAACAAGCCCGGCAAAAGGCCGGCTTGTCAATGGATGCTCTTTCCGCTAAAACCGGGAAGGAGGTATCCAAGCAAACAATCTCAAAATATGAATCAGGCAAAACAATGGCGGGAAGTGCAATTTTGATTAAGCTTTCCCAAGCATTAAAAGCCTAACTTACTGTTAAACAACTATATTCCGCCTGATTTTGACTTATTTGTTGGAGATATTGCTTAGAATTTCAATTTAATTATTGCACAACTCAAAACTTTTCCCTACCTTTGTCACCGCAGACCGCCTCGCAGAAGCCCCGGTCTGGGGTTATGAGAGGCGGGAAGTTAAAAATAATTGCGCAGAGGCGCAGTAATTTATTAATTTGAAAGCGTTTATCCGCGCTGATTCTTGACGTTCAGAAATTCTCGCAAAATTTCAATCAATAGTCAAGGATTGAGCAACGGTAGATGCCCGTGGATATGTAATTATCTGGCATTCGGCATGATATTTCGGGAGAAATATAGCCGGACGCTATGATTGCATATACTGGCGTGGGCTTCTGCGTTGCCGTCCGACTATTGATAGGCCATGCGAGAAGCCTCTGAACGTAGGACGGCAACAGATACAGATTCCTACGCTTGAACTGAATACCATTCTTTAATAGAATGGTATTCAGTGTTTATACGGACATAGGTAGAGTTGTTTGTTCCCAAATAGTTCCCACGTCTTGAAGAGTGATAAATTCAAACTTTCGGAGTCTTTTGGGAGGCTCGGCCCCTTAGCAGAGGGCTGGTTCAGACCGCTCACCCATAATTCCTTTTGTTTGATACTGCAAAGTAAGATAGCTCAAATGCAGCCTATCTGCGCAGCAAGAAAAATTTTCAAAAAATTTTCTGAATCGATGAATCTGGACATTGTAGCCTTAGGGAATTTCATTAAATTTGTACCTAATTCAAATTTGATGAAATGAAAGATTTAAATCGACTTAAAGTAGTTTTGTGTGAAAAGAAAAAGACCAGTAAATGGCTGGCTGAAGAATTGGATAAGAACCCTACAACAATATCAAAGAGGTGTACCAATACAATTCAGCCGGACTTACCTACACTTGGTAAAATAGCATAGTTATTAAATGTCGATATAAAGGATTTGATTCAAAGCAGTAAATAAAGATATTAAAAAGTCAATGGTGTACTCACCATTAAGACGCTTTTATAGTATTAGGATTACTTATAATTAAATTCTATTAGCTACCTTTTGTCATGTCTAATCATAAAAATAACGATATTATACCAATTTATGATTTATTCGGAGATAACTTCATGATTCCCACCTACCAACGTGGGTACAGATGGACACGTGCTCAGATTGAAGATCTACTGAATGACTTGAAAGAATTTGCGGAGCCAAAGAATAATAATAGCGGCTACTATTGTCTCCAGCCGCTTGTCATAAGAGAAGATAATAATGTCTATAGGGTTATAGACGGTCAACAAAGATTAACCACAATTTGGATACTATTGTTATGTCTTGATAATAATAGGGAGACATTTCGTCTAAGATATGAGCGTAATGACAAATTGAGTGAAATTTCAAATATAAGTTTCTGTGATTATGAGCCATACGATGGTGATCCTTTGTTAAAGAATAACATAAATAAGAAAGCGATTCAGAAATGGAATAAATATGTGGAAAGTCAATTCCACGAATTCTCTAAGACTGAGGGGAATAACAATGTAGAGTCATTCCATCTTTTTGCAAGTTGGCTTTTCATTAACAATTGGCTTAAGGATAATATAGATGTTGTCTCCAAACATTTATTTAAAGATATATGCGTAATATGGCATGAAGTAAAAGGAATTGAAAAAGAAATTAAGGCTTTTCAAAACTTAAATAGCGGAAAAATTCCACTCACTAATGCAGAGCTTATAAAAGCCCTGTTTCTAAGCTCGTATGGCTCCCAAAATGGAGGCAATCAACTTAGACAAGAATTAATTGCTGAGGAATTTGACATGGTTGAACGCCAGTTACGGCGAGATGATTTCTGGTACTTTCTAAATGAAAGAGGAGAGAAACCTACCTCATGTATAAGCTTTATATTTAACTTAATGCAAGAGTTAGATGATAATCGCTTGTATGAAGGTCAGGATTTAAGAAATTACTTATTCTTTCGGGACAAAATTGACTCCCTAAAATCTGCTTCTAAAACTTGGGAGCAAGTGATGGATATTTTTCATACACTGGAAGGATGGTATAACAATCCGGAAATATATAACCTGATAGGATTTCTCCGCGCAAAAAATAATCGTTCCATTAAAGTTATATTTGAGGCTTATCTGAAATGTAAGACTATCGATGAATTCAGGAACTATCTGTTATATAGATGTCTTGAAACAATAAGTTGGTACGATGAAAAATTAAAAAAACACAGAGAAGAGGATTTTATCGCCTATCTAAAAAATCACTTTAGGTTTGACGAGAATAAAGAAAGGGCATGGAATCTTCTCTTGTTAATAAATGTTCTCACCCTTAACTTGGAAAGTCCTGAAGGGAAAGATCATAAAAGAACTATATCCAAATTCGCTTTTAGTGATTTCCATAATTGTGAATGGAATATTGAACACATATCCCCCCAAAACCCGGTTAGAAGTTCAGCCATGACTTTCCCACCAGTAGATGAGGCATCTTTACCTGCAATTGGATCCAAACTCCGAGATATAGAGGATGAAAGAATAAAAAATAAAATTGACCCTTATGTAGCTGTTTTAACCGATTCAATAATGGAGATATCTAATCTCACATTTCTGACAGACCACATAAATAAAAGTATCGGAAACAAAAACTATGATGAAAAGCGAGACTGTGTAATTTTGAAACAAAGTCAAGGATTTTATCTGCCACCATCATCGTTGATGATTTTCACCAAAGGCTACACCACCAGAGAAAATCAAGAGAAAGAACTTAAAGATAAAAAAAACAACTATTGGAGCGACTATGATCGTGAGGCATATCTTTACAAGATTAAAGATATTTTAGAAAATCAATATCTTAACAATGCCGAAGATTTGAAAGAAACAGCGTCTATTAGAATTCAGGAATCTAATACTCCCGTATTTAACTCCACATCAGGTAGCGAAATAACTTCTGAAGAAGATGTCGAAAAACAATCTTGGGACAAGTTAACTTATTCAGCACTAACAGATAGAACTGATTTTATTATAATCCCGAAAATCCAACGAGACTATGCACAGGGAAGGAAAAAAAGCGAAGACCCCCGGGCAGCGATTATTCGGGCCAAACTATTGAAAGATATTTTCGAGATGGATAGTTTTGGATTGGATTTCCAAATTGTTTTCGGGTCAGAAGAGATTCGACAAGAAATTACAGAAGACAATAAAGATGTCCGAATATTCATTCCAATAGATGGACAACAGCGGCTTACCACTCTATATCTCCTTACTTTATATAGAGATAAGATAAACGGAAACGCTTCCAACGTGAAATTCATCTATGAAACGAGAAAAGCAGCTTCCGATTTTTGCGTAGATGTCGTAAATAACGAATGGTATGATTTCCCTGAACGCTCTCCAAAAGAGTCGATCATTGCGTCCACTTGGTTTCAACCATATTGGTTGAATGACCCAACAGTAGACTCTATATTGAGAATGCTTGATGAAATTCACACGATGTATAGTGAAAAAGGAGTATTCCCGGATATAGACAAAATTCACTTTTCATATTTCGACCTTGGACTCTCATTTAAAAGTGATGAAATTTATCTGAAAATGAATACTCGAGGAAAAGAGTTGACTCAATTCGAGAACTTAAAGGCGGCGATTGAAAGGGAATTCAGTAATAATGTCCCTCAAATTTGGAAAAATAAAATTGACTCTACTTGGCAGGATATGTTCTGGCAAGAGATATGTCCCACAAGAATCCCAGATTCACGGATATTACGCATTATAGCAAATCTTCTTTTTGTTAAGTTATGCGATGACGCCAGTTTGTCAGATTTAAGATCGTTTGATGAGCAATCTATAAAAGTATACATAGAAAATTCAGAGTTATATAACCGCTTAGTGTGTATTTTTGACCTATGGAGCATTGCAGAAAAGACTAAAAAGAATGAATACATATCCACAATACCATTCATAGAAGCCTTTAAAATTCTCGGAGTGCATGATACATTTGTTTATCTAATCGCTATTTTCGAAGGCATAGAGAATAAGTTCAATATTACACCACACTGGGAATATTCGGGATCAGCGATTTTTGACCAAAATTATTCTCAAAGAGCTGCTATGTATGGGGCAACTCTATACTTGCAGAAATCAAAATGCAATTCTTGGGCAATCAACAAGGACAATTACACCGAATGGATGCGCTTTGTTTGGAATATTTCAGCGAATGATGTTGAAGATTTCCAAAGTTTTTATCGTGTGTGTCGCCTATTTGATAAAATGGCACTTAACGGTGCACTCGATGATGTTTTCATGGTTCTACAATTAGAAGATTCCAAACAATTTTCTGGAACTGATCAGTTTAAAGAAGAGCGAACTAAAGCTACAATTGAAAAAAATAAAAGATTGTTGTCTACTGTAAAAACGGCAGAAAAACATTCGTTTTTCCATGGAACTATTCGTTTCCTACTCGACAATACGCAGAATGATATTTGGGCAGATTTTGAAGTCAAAGTAAACAATCTTTGTGATCTAATTCCAGTTAATGAGGAAAAACGTCATACGGTCGAACTCCTTATGTTATATCTTTCAGATGATGAACTAAAAGATGTATTCCATAAGTATTATGTAAACAACAGAGATAATAATCTGAGAGATATACTCCTTTACAACAAGATTAATGATAAATTGACATTATTCTTTAAACAAAGTACGGTAACAGAACCTCTCACAACATTACAACAACAACTTATAGCATTAGCTCCTCGCCATCGTGATTATTATATCATAAACAATTGGAGGGGTGCTCATGGATTGTACCCATGTGTGCTAACCAAAACATCAACACAAAGTTGGTATTTTGCAACTCAGTGTTTTCCTCTTGACGACAAGATATATATTAATTTGGAAAAAATCCTAAAAGAAGAACCGTTTATACCTGAAATCGCCGATTGCTTTAGGGAAGATAAGTACCTTGTTGGTGTTGAAATAAACTTTAAATACAGAACCCAAAATTTTAGATATTATAATCAAAATCATACTATTCGATTGATGGGTTCACAGAATAATAAACTATATAACGATATAGGTAACTCCACTTATATAGGAGTGTCTGAAGATGAAACCAAAGAAACTCTAACTAAAAAATTAGATAAGCTTGTAGATTATTCAGAAACCTTGAAGGCGGAATATCTACACCAAATTTTTGATTTCATTGTTTCTCTTGGAGAGATTCCGGTAATCGTGGGTTTTGATAGTGAACTTAAAACTGATGCAGAAACAGCGATTAATGAAATAATTACCTATAACTGGGTAAGCATAGAGGTAATACGAAAAAATTTTGGGATCGCTTTTACTATCGACAATCATCATAAGGTTGAATTAGGTTTAAGGTTACTTCCAGGCGATAATACGAAAAAATCAATATTAATACATCGACCGAACACAGCAAAGTCGTATTCAAATAAGAATCATTATTGGTATTATGTATATAGCGAAAACCAATTTTACATAGAGACTATCAAGACAGAATTGAAGTCATTAGTGAACCAATACATGGAATAATCACGAAGCCTAAGCCTACTTGATTGGGTCGGTGCAGTATTGGCGGCGGCCGCAGCGAGAGCAGTGTGCTCCGCGCCATACGCTGTCAAATTGCTCACAGGCGGCATCTATCAGCACTGTCTCATCGGTCAGTATTCCAGCTTCAAAGTTACGACGGTTACTGCTCTTCATGCCTAGGCCGGCTCCAGTCAGATTGGCAGAGCCAATGTAGGCGGTCTCGAAATCGAAAATAAACATCTTGAAATGGACTCGCGGACACAGCATCCGCTCCAGTCCGGTTTTTAGAATCGGGTATCGGTCAAAATCCTCACGGAAAGCCGGGCCCGGTTCTTTTGCATGGATAAGTCGGATCTCAGCACCCCGTTTGAGAAGTTTGGCAAGTACGGCAAGGAACGGTTCCGTTGAAGAACCAGCCTTAACATGAAGATCCTTAATGTCAGCTGTACCAATCCAGAGCGACTTCCTCACAGAAGCCACTCGTGCTATTATCTTATCATAATGTTCTTTCCCTGAGATAAATTCAACCATCATTTACAATAATCCTAAATTGGTGTTAGGAGTGATTTCGACTTCATCAAGTGTGGTAATTATTGTAGCGCCTCTACTAACCATACGGTTGTAAAAAGACTCGACCATTTCTGTCAAACGCAATTTATAGCCAAGATTCTCACACACTAAGAATATATCACTAATCAACTTTAGTCCAATACCTTGCCCCCGTAAATCTCGTGGCAAAAGAATATTTGTCAGGCATACAATCTTTTGATCTCTGAATGGCAGTAATTTAACAACTCCGTTACTTTGAAGTTCTATTTCATGTTTATTGCAAAAGAAGAAAGGCTCCTTTATCGCTCCATCTTGATCAACTTCTCGTAGGGATGATATATATTTCTCTTTGAAGTCGTATATTATTTTTTCTAGGTATTTATGAATAAACCATTCTTGGGGAAATAATTCGGCTGGATACAACATCCCTTCACTTATGTCATGCACGAAGTGTTCGCCATTGTCAAAAACAAAACATTGACAAGGGTTTCCATTCTCGCTAATAATCGAGACAAATCCACCATCAATTCGTTTACCGAGGTATTCATCATCAATGGGTGCAAATCGTGGATTCTCGGCATTAGTTGCGACAGCCTTCTTGAAACGTTCAATTACATTCATAGCTTATGTCCTTTATTACAAAGTTACTTATTTTTCGTGAGATAGAGATAATAATTATAGTAAGGTGACATAGCTATATCAGCTTTGGAATCCGCCATTTTTGAGTCCCCACCGATGAGAATGGAAAGAAAATCCCAAAATGATTTGCGATGATGCTTGTATTTGTAATGCGCCATTTCATGCAGTATTACACCGTCCA
>CAMWYR010000061.1 GCA_947178505.1 uncultured Muribaculaceae bacterium
CAGGCCGGTTACATCATGCTCGGCGTGATGACGGAGTCAGCGCTTGGTCTCGGCTCGATGATGTTCTACATCTTTGTCTACATTGTCAGCAACCTCGCGGTGTTCGGCGTGATTTCGGCTATCGAGAATAAGACAGGGCTTGTGAATATGGACGACTACGATGGCCTTCACAAGACGAATCCGCGCCTTTCATTCGCCATGACATTGGCAATGTTTTCACTTGCGGGCATTCCTCCCTTCGCCGGCTTCTTCAGCAAGATTCTCATCTTCACGTCTGTGACAGCCTCCGACAGCATGGCGCTCTATATGCTCGTGCTTGTGGCTTTGATCAACACCATTATCTCTCTCTACTACTATCTGCTCGTAGTGAAGGCGATCTGGATCAATCCCGGGGAGGCAAAAGTGGCTCGATTCGAGTCAGACCGTTGCGACAAGGTAGCTTTGACACTTTGCGTGCTCGGCATCGTATTCTTCGGACTCGTGCCCTATATCTACGACTATTGCGTGGAGGTAGCTCCCTCGGTAGTTCCTACGCTGGCATCCATCCTTTGAGACGATGCATGCTATCTATCGTAGGCAAGAAACTCTTCATAACGTCCGAATAATATTGACAATAATAAAACTGCTGCGAGGCTGTGTCTGCAAGGACACGGCCTCGTATTTTCTTATAAGTGTATTGCCGCGTGCACTATCGGCTTAGCCGGGGACATGAATTATCGACCATGCCAAAACTCTTTCCGGTTCTAAAACTTTTTATTAACTTTGCATTGATAAATTCTTAAACTATCTTAAGGAATAGGTAACCTCTGAAACGATTGATTACGTAGATGAGATTCTGCAATTTATGAATATTCGGAAACTTTTTATAATCGTTATTTTGTGTCTGCTCGTCATGGGCAGTTGTGGTGACAAGGATTCTATGCGGCGTCTTGACGCCATAGCCACGATTGTGAACGAACATCCTCAGGACGCCCAGGATTCGCTGAAAAAGATCGACCGCTCGGCGTTAAAGGGCGAAGCATTATATTATTACGACTTCCTTACTGTCAAGGCAGACGACAAAGCCTACGTAGTTCACAAATCTGACAGCGTAATTCAGAACGTCCTCGACTATTATTCCGCACATCCCAAAAATAAACTTTACCCGGAAGTGCTTTACTATTGTGGACGCGTCTGTTCAGATATTGGAGATCATTCAACGGCTATTGCATACTATCAGCAGGCCATCGAAGCGCAAAAGCATTTTCCTGAGGACTTAAATCTAAAGGCGCGCATTTATGCTCAGAAGAGTGATTTATTGACAATAAATGGTATGTATGAAGAGGCATATAAAGATATGTTGGAAACCATCAGATTAGATTCAATTGCAGGAGATACGTTAGGAGTTATCGATGGATATCAATGTTGCGGTGTTATTCTAAAGAATTTAAAGAAATATAAGGAGGCGGAGCATTGTGTTATAAAGAGTTTAAGTTATACTAAGCATTTGAATCCTGGTTTGAAATGTGAGGTGTTGAGAGACTTAGCCATGATAAAGGCTGGAGAGGGAGACGTAGATAGTTGCATAAAATTATTGAAATCAGCATTACCCTTAACGGACAGCATTTCTTATAATCAGGTAGCAGGACTGTGCGCTTGGTATTATTTGATTTCAGAACATAAAGATTCCGCATATCTATATGCAAAGAAAGTTATTGCTAATCCTCGGATGAATGGTAAGATAGATGCGTACCATATTCTTTTAAGTTCCGAATTGCGGGACTACAGTTCCATTGACACATTAGAATTATATTTAGATAACTTAATTGCACTATTGAAAAGGAGGTATAATCAGAATCAGAGCGAATCAGTTATGATTCAAAATTCTAAATATAATTACATTAAACACCTTGAGGCACGAGAGCAGGCCGAAAAGTCAGTGGTCTCATTGAAGATAATCTTATTGTTGATGGCGATAATAATTTTGGTAATCACTTTATTTTTTCTATTATTCAGGCTTCATACTAAAACTAAAATCATTAATTTGCAATCCAAACTGAAGAGTTTGGAGATGATAAGGGAGAATCTTCAAAAGAACAATCTACTTGGTAATGATCAAGAAACGAAATCTTTAGAATTAAAAGATGATACCCAACTTACACCTCAACAACTACGCGATTCTTTGCGTGTGAGAGTCCAATCAATGTGCACTGAAAAAGAAAAATCCTCATGTCTATCAGAAACTATTTTGAATTCTTCCGTCTATAGGGAGCTGAGAAATATAATAGACGCAAAGGAATTTCTCTCAGACAGTAATTCACTGTGGAAGGAGTTGGAATCTCTGGTATTATCTGAATCACCTGACTTTTTTAATAATTTGCGCGTACTTGTCGGTTCCGAACTCAAAGCGTATGAGAAACAGACGTGTATATTAATCTGGTTAGGAGTAACGCCCACAGAGATGTCGGTATTGTTGAATAAAGCAAAGGGGACTATATCATCCCGACGGGAGACCCTTAGTAAGAAGCTTTTCGGAATAAAACTGGGGAATCGTGAGGTTGATAATGTAATTCGCTCACTTTGAATTAGATAATTAATATAGGAATTGTGCGGAAAATGTGCGAATAGATGTTTCGCACTTTTTCCGCACAATTCTGTTGGTGTTAGTTTGAAGATTTTCATTAAGTTTGCGAAGATAAAACCTATGAGATATGAAATTTCCTCGATTTTCAAATTTGAGAATGATGTGTGTAAGTATACTCGCATGTTCTTCTCTTGTAGTTAGTGTCCAATATGCCCATTCATTTGAATACGAACTGACACTTTATCCTGTAATTGAACAAACTCCGGAAAATGGTATTCTTAATTCCGGTCACCAACGTAAACCTTCTGTTCCATACTTCTGTATAATTGCAGATTCCAATGGCGTTTCATGTGGTTTGGAAGAGATATTATCTTTCGAGATATGGGACGCTGATAATACCGCGTGTATATACCAAACAGATAATGAAGATGTATTTATTGAATATTTACGCTGTCTCACTTTCCCGGTAACGATTAAGTTCGTAACTTCTGAAAGGACATGGCAAGGATATTTAAATCTATAATGTAAGGGAAGGATCCGTTGCTTTTATTTCTTACCTTTCGGTATGAATTAGATTTTTATAGATCCTTCCATTTGTTTAACAATTTAATAAAATTTACAATGAAAATCGAAAACATCGAAACGCTGCTTCTTCAGGAAATGGAAGAAGTTAAGGGAGGCGCAGGCATCTGTAAATGCACAGGCGGAGCAGGTGTAGGAGGTGACGACGGGGTGTGCTCTTGTACAAAAGGCGCAGCTCAAAAATATGTACCTTCACCTGAATTACCCAGCTTACCTGAATGTATATGTAATAGTGGATCAGGAATGCTTATAGGATAACTCTTTCTGATAGTTGCCTTTAAAATAAACCATTAGAGGCAACTATCAGAATTATAAATTTATAAATGAATTCTATGAATGTTTCGTTGTCTCCATTTTACGCAATTCGTAATGAGCGAAACGGTTCTTTTTTAGTAAAGGCCGATAGGGTGGTGTCGGATGGAATTATCAATAATCTCTACGAAGGAGGCACAGTGAACATTACCTTAACGGGAGGCGATATCTTCGCACGCTCGGATTGGCGAGAGGTGTTGGCGGCTACACGCAGATTAGGATACCACCCATACATCTCGACAAAGACTCCACTTACTGAGGACGATATACGGTTCCTACAGTCTATAGGATATAATGAAGTGCAGTTTTCACTTGATTCTTCAGATGTAGAGGTGTTGTCGCGTCTGGTTAAAGCTCCGGAGGGTTATCTTGACAAAGTGAAAGACTTTTTTGAGGCTTGTGACAAATCAGGTTTCAAACTCCTCATAAGGAGCGTACTGACCAAACTAAACTCTTCCCCGACCCAACTAAGAGAACTTTACGATTTCCTGGCAAGGTTCGAATGTGTGAAAGAGTGGGCGATGACACCGGCTTTCATATCGCAATATAAACGATCCGATTACGAAGAGTTGGCTCCAGACAACAACAACCTTAAGTTCGCTTATTCTTTATCTGAAAAGGAAGATTTAAAATTTAAAATAATTTTAAATAAAATAACTGACGAAGGCTATACGTTAAAGAAATGTAAAAATGAAAGTGAATTTGTCAAGCAAAATCAGATTTGTCTTGCAAATGTGACAACGCTTTCAATCTTGGCCAACGGAGAATGCAGCGTGTGCGAGATGCTTTATGATAATCCCGATTTTCTATTGGGAAACATTCGGGAGTCAACAATTGCGGAGGTCTGGAACTCCGACAAAGCGCTCCGTCTTTACACCCTGAGACAATCTGAGGCTCCCGCAACGACACCATGCGCTCGTTGCAAGGAATTCGTAGAATGTAGAAATAAATATGGCAAGCGCGTTTGCTATGTAGACATCGTTAAATCAGGGAAAGGAAAATGGGATCCCGATCCGAGATGTCCACATGCAGAGTTAACTGAAATTATATATTAAAAACTCGCCAATAAAATGAGGCTTATGAAAAAATTTATCCTCTTTACCCTCTCTCTCTTATTTGTCACTACCGGACTTCATGCGAAACTGATTAAATTCGTCAACGCGGAAAAAGCAGCGGTTGCGAATGTAAAGTGTGATGCCTTTTCCGAGGCCGGAGACTCAATCACTTCATGGGTATCTAATGTAAACGGAGAGGTAAATACCTCCGATGTAGCTTTCAATTACCTTGTTACGCAGGCACCCGACTTTTCAAGTAAAATTGTCTACGCATCGAAACTCTCTGATGGTCTCAACATAGTGGAGCTTGCCAAGTCAGTGGAATTAAGTGAGGTGGTTATTACGCCCGGGGATATGCAGGAGTTCGATACCTACAAAAGTTATACACTCAAGATGAGCGATATGAACCGATACAGCACCGCTTTGGATGCGCTCAATCTCATTCCTAACTTAACAGTGCTATCTTCAGGCGGTATATATCTGGAAGGTAATAACAATGTGAAATTACTGATAGATGGTGTCGATGCTACTCAGGAAGAGGTCCGGTCATTGTCAAAGGAGGATATATCGAAAGTAAATGTTTATACGGTTCCCCCGGCCCGCTTCTTAGCTCAGGGAATTACATCAATAGTGGATATCAAGCTTAAGAATAAGTTAGTGGGAGGAAACGGCGCGATCAACATCAGCCAGGCCTTTCAGTCGCTTGTCGGCAGTAATTCAGCTATGATATTCTACAATAATCGATCTTCAAGATTCTCTCTCTCTTATAATAACAATAACACACATTATCATAAGTACCGAGTCTCAGATGAATTGGATTATTCGTTTGACGGCGTAGAGTATAAAAAGGATAAGAAGGGCCGGAATTCAAAGAAGCATACAGATGATAATACCGTCGGCATCTCATACCAATTAAACAAGCGTCCTGACTTCCTTTATAATGTTCAGGCAGGATTCTCCACCAACAGAAATGGAGTGAAACTCAATCAGGAGGTTTTTACAAATGGAATCTCATTTCCGGCCTTGAATGAATTGCGAACGAAATATGACCGCTTCAATATTGCCAATTATTTTGAGAAGAAATTAGGTAATGGTCAATTACTGGCTAATGTGAACTACCAACATTACAACACCTACTACCGCTCGTCATATCAGGAGTTCTCTGATAATAGTGAAGACTTCGCAGATGCGTATTCTCAGTATAATACCCGTGTGGATGGGGTCTTTTCAGATGTACAGTATGAAATCAGTACTCCTAAGGCCGGGGTGTTCACCGTGAGTTTGTTTGATGCATTCAAACAAAGCCGTTATGTAGACTCACAGACCCCTTTCTTCCAGAAGACCAATGACTTTGGTGCAACGCTCAGTTGGTGGTATAGAATCAATAAGATAAGCATCTACGCAGGAATGGGAGTGGATTATATACATGAGAATACATCCCTGCTGAGTACATCCTATAATAAAGTTAATCCGAACCCATTTGTCAATTTATACTGGAATCTTAACAAAGATATGCGCTTTGATTTTGCATATAGTTACACCTCCGATTCACCTTCGATTGCTCAGTTAAGTGAGACGGACCAATGGTTGGACACCCGCTTGGTGTATCACGGTAATGCAAAATTAAGTCCTTACAGTAAGCACAACGCATACATCAACTTCGTTATGGCGAAGAAGTATATCGCACTTTCATGGCGTAACTTCTTTACCTCACAGCCGCATTACATTTGCGATATGTTCACATTGGCGCCTGAATACATGCTGCAGACCTTTGTCAACCTGAAGAAATATTATGACTATGGGACACAGTTGTCAATGACCCTCATGCCGTTGGGCAATTCAAAATTAGCATTCTGGAACCGGGTAATACTTATGAAGAATCATGGTGCGAATGATGAATATTCCTGGAGCGCGACCCGCTTTCAATGGATGACTCAGCTTTCGATGAATCTTGAACGTTGGTCGGTGGCTCTGTTTTATCAATATCCGGGTAAGATAGCTATGGGACAGCTCGTTCGTCCCAGAACACAAGCTTATTCCATATCCGCAACCTATCGCCCGATTAATAATCTGTCGATTGGCCTGGAATGGATGCAGCCGTTTGGCAAAGGTTGGCGTGAAAGTGAATATACCGTTAAAGATGCGCCGGTGTATATGAATAATGTTACTTACGTGGGCGATCGGGCAAACCTGATCACGTTCAAACTGAGTTATAACTTTAATTATGGTCGGAAACGTGACAATGCAAATCCTCAGATAAGTAATGGTGACGACGATTCCGGTCTTCTCAGAAAATAAAGCCGGTCCGTTCCATTACCGAAGTAACCCCTCAAATTCCCGCAATAAACAAATGAGTGACTTCTTATGGGCTTCCCGTTTGTAAAGCAACTCGACTCTATGCAATGCGGCGTATCATGCATGGCCATGATATGCCGCTTTTTGGGCTTGAACGTCTCGATTTCCGAATTAGAGAAGAATTGTCATGTATGCCGCGACGGTGTCTCTTTCAAGAGTCTTTCCGACTTGGCTGATTCCCTGCATCTTGACTGGCAGGCGGCGAGGTTGTCGGTCAACCAACTCACGGAATGTCCGTTGCCCTGCATCCTACATTGGAACCGGAACCATTTCGTGGTGCTTTACAAGATATCGCGCAACGGCAGACGATATCATATCGCGGATCCCGCCAAATGCCACTACACACTCGGCAAAAGTGAGTTCGAGAGTCATTGGGTATCCATGAAGTCAGGCGGAGAGGAAAAGGGTTTGGCAATGTTTTTCGAGCCGACTGCCGAATTTGAGAAACGCAGGGAAGAAAAGGAGCAGGGGAGACGTTCGTTCGGTTTCCTATGGAAATATGCAGTCCGTTACCGACACTTCTTCTTCCAGATAATCTTGAGTCTTCTGCTGGGATGTGTGCTTCAGCTTGTGCTTCCCTTCCTGACTCAATGGATAGTCGACACCGGGATACGCCATAGCGACATACGCTTTATCTGGCTGGTCCTGCTTGGCGAACTGATGATTGTGGCGGGGCGCACCGTGACCGATTTTATCCGCCGCTGGCTTCTCCTTCACATTTCAATGCGCGTAAACATCTCTCTCCTGAGTGACTTCTTCATCAAACTGCTTAAACTGCCCATGGATTATTTTGAGACAAAACTTCCGGGCTACCTAATGCAGCGAATGACAGATCATGCGCGAGTGCAGGAGTTTATGACTACTCAGGTATTGGGCGCGCTTTTCACGTCATTATCCTTCATGGTATTCGGTGTCGTGTTGCTTTGCTATGACCCCTTGATATTCCTGATATTTGTGGCCGGAAGCATCGTATATGCGGTATGGACCGCCTGCTTTCTGCGTAAAAGAAAAGCAATCGACTATATGCTATTCGAACAGCGGGCCAAAACCGGCAACCGTACCTACCAGTTTATTACCAACATGGTGGAGATCAAGCTTCAGGATTGCGAGCGGCGCCGGCGAATGGAGTGGGAAGACGCTCAAGCCGACCTTTTCGAGGTGCAGATGAAGGCTATGCGGCTTCAGCAGACTCAGGAGGCCGGAAGCATATTCATCAATGAAATAAAGAATATATTGCTTACTGTGATGGCTGCCGGTGCCGTAATCGGCGGTCAGATCACGTTGGGTGCGATGTTGGCCATACAATATATTGTCGGGCAACTTAATTCTCCCGTCGAGCAGTTGATGGGATTTGCCTACAGCGTGCAGGATGTCAAGATATCGCTCGAACGAATCAACGAGATCCACACTGCCCGCAACGAGCAGCGGCCGGAAGAACTGGAATGTAGATTCGGCGGCAAAAGAGAAATAGAGTTATCGAAAGTGAGTTTCAAATATGACCGCCATTCCCTCCGTCCTACACTTGAGGAGGTGTCAATAAGGATTCCGGAAGGAAAAGTGACAGCTATCGTAGGCACGAGCGGAAGCGGCAAGACCACCCTCGTCAAGTTGATGCTCGGATATTACCCTCCGCTCTCAGGCCAACTCAACATCTCAGGTAAGCCTTTGGAGAGATACGACCTAAAGTGGTGGCGCCGTCACTGCGGAGTAGTGATGCAGGAGAGCGTGCTCTTTTCGG
>CAMWYR010000062.1 GCA_947178505.1 uncultured Muribaculaceae bacterium
TTTATATTACACAGCTCCGCTTCCGTTCCCAATTCCCCCGCAGCCCCCCAGTGGCCCGTTCGGATGTTGAGCGGCTCAAGCTCGCTGCTTGAGCAAAGAGCCGGCTCGGCAGCAGTGCGCCCAAGCAGAAGGAAGGGGGGGCTGCGCGGAAGGGCAGGGGATGTATGTTTAAATTTTAATCTTTTGAATATGGATCCGATTTTTTCTCAGTCTTTTTTCCTGTCGGCGGGGGAGACTAACGCCGAAAGTGAGCTCTCGCTGCCTCTGCTGATGTCGAAAATCATCGATATCGCTACGGCTCATGCTAATAGTCTCGGTATCGGAAATCCGGCTATGGAACATCTCGGCTGCGGCTGGGTGCTTTCGCGCGTCGCCGTTGAAATGCAGTCCTATCCGAGAGTGAATGAATCTTATACCCTAACCACTTGGGTGGAAAGCTGGAACCGCCATTTCTCCGTGCGCAACTTCAGCATAATAAATCAGGAGGGCGTCACCGTAGGCTACGCCACGTCGGTTTGGATGGTGCTCAACACAACCACCCGCGAGAACTTCGGGCTCGCACATCTCCGGCTCCCCGAGGAGATGATATGCGGCGAGAAGATTCCCATACGCCCCGTCGGCAAGCATCTCAACATAATCGATGCCGCCCCCGGTGCGGAAACACCGAAGGGGACCCTCCTTTCAACTGAGGCCCCCTTCGAATATACGTTCCGCTACACGGATCTCGATTTCTATCGTCACGTCAACACCGTGCGCTACGTCTCAATGCTTCTCAACCGCTTCTCACTCAATGACATGGATACCCACGTCGTGCGTCGCCTCGAACTCTCGTTCCTGCGCGAATGCCGCTACGGAGAGACTGTGCTGCTCCGCCGTCACGACGATGGCCTTCACACCTCATTCGCGCTCTCCGCTGCCCCCGGTGCGTCCGACGGCGCCGAACTACCTGCCGCCCCCGCACTGTTTGCCGTAGTCGAACGCGTGCCACGCAGCTTCTCCTGAAGCCGCTGCATAACTACCCAGAACGCCGGCACGCACGTCGTGCCGATAAGCGCGTTGATAATCATACCGAACACAACAACCGTGCCCAGGTCGATCCTTGAATTGGCGCCCGCTCCCGTTGAGAATAGCATCGGCATTACGCCGAAGATAAACGCCAGCGCCGTCATGAGGATCGGCCTGAAACGTATCACGCCAGCATCATGGGCAGCCTTAAGTATCGGCAGCCCGGCCTTGCGGAAATCCATCGCATATTCCACGATCAGAATCGCATTCTTAGCCGACATGCCCAGCACGAGGATGAGGCCGATCTGCGTGTAGATACTGATGCTCTGATCCATCAGCATCGTGCCAAGCAGAGCACCGAGCACCGCAATCGGCATCGCCAGAACCACCGCGATCGGATCGCTCCAGCTTTCATACTGCGCCGCCAGCACGAGAAGCGTCATGATTATGGCGAATATGAACACGACCGAGATGGTCGTGCCCGACTGCGTCTCCTGATAGGCCATGCCGGTCCAAGCATATGAATAGTTCTTCCCGAGCGTCTGATCCACAATCTCCTCCATCGCCGCGATGCCCTCGCTTGAGCTCACGCCATGCGCCGGAGTGGCCGTAAGCGATGCAGTCGTGTACATATCGTAACGGTCTACGCTCGGTTCGCCCATCGTCTCCTTCACCTGCGCGAACGATGAGAAGGGCACCATCTCACCCGACGCGTTGCGAACGCTCAGACGCAACACCTCCTGCGGCGTCGCACGAGCCGGACCATCGGCCGCCATCGTTACCTGGAACGTGCGGTCGAAGTCTACGAAATCATTAACGTAGCTCGATCCCATATACTGGCTCAGCACGTCATATATATCAGCGATCGCTACGCCCTGCATTTCCGCACGGTTACGGTCGATATCAATCTCATATTGCGGCACCGTGCCCTGATAGAGCGACGATACCGATGCGATACGCGGATCTTTCTCCGCCGCTATCGTAATATCCTCCAGCGCCTTCTTCATCTGCTGCGCCCCGAGACTGTTGATGTCAAGAAGCTGCATCTGAAGGCCCGAGCTGACGCCAAGACCCTGGATGGCCGGGGGATTGAGGAAGAACGACACCGCCTCCTGATGACGCGCTGCTATCTCATTCACCCGGGCGATAACATCATCGATCGTGCCGTTGTGGCCCCGGTCTTTCCAGGGCACGAGCATCACATTGATGGAGGCCATATTAGACGCCTGCCCTCCGCCGAGCATCGAGAAGCCCGTAATCGTCATCACATCCTTCACCTGCGGCACCTCCTGCTTGATCTCCGCCGCAATCGCATTCACCACCCGCTCCGTGCGTTCAAGCGAAGCCCCGGTGGGAAGCTCTACCGACCCCATGAAATAGCCCATATCCTCCGACGGAATATACGTCGACGGACGGTTGACGAACCATATCAGCGAACCGATAGCCAGTGCGCCATACAGCGCAAGCGTCACGCCCGGATAATGAAGCAGGCGGGAGATCGTGCGTTCGTAGAGCGTAAGTGTCTTGTCGAAACCCTTCGTGAACCAGCGGAAAAGCACAAACTTCGGTTCCCCTTTGCGCGGCTTCAGCATCAGCGCGCAGAGTGCCGGAGTAAGCGTCAGCGCGTTGAAGCCCGAGAAGGCCGTCGACACCGCGATCGTAAGAGCGAACTGCTTATAGAGTTGCCCGGTGATGCCCGAGATGAAGGCAGTGGGAATAAACACCGACATAAGCACAAGCACCTCTCCGACCACCGGCCCCGTCAGCTCATTCATCGCCTTGATGGCCGCCTGGCGAGAGTTCATGATGCCCTTATCGACAATTCGCGAACAGTCTTCCACCACAACAATAGCATCGTCGACGACAATTGCAATCGCCAGCACGAGTCCGAAAAGAGTCAGCGTGTTGAGTGAGAATCCGAGCAGCTTCATCACCGCGAATGTCGCGATCAGCGACACGGGAATAGTGATCATGGGAATCACGACGGCGCGCCAGCTCTGAAGGAAGAAGAGAATCACGATCATCACGATCAGCGATGTCAGAAGGAACGTCGTCAGCACGTCGCTCAATGATTCGCGGACGTAGTCGGTGGAGTTCATAACTACGTTATAATGCACTCCCTCAGGAAAATACTGTGAAAGACGGTCGAGTTCCTTGATAGCCCCGTCGGCCACCTGGATCGCGTTGGCCCCCGGAAGCTGCTGCACACCCAGCAGTGCCACTTCCTTTCCGTTGACCCGCGACACCATATCATAGCTGTCCGAACCGAGTTCGACGCGGGCCACATCCTTGAGTCGCAGGATGCCGGTGCGGTCGGTGCGGATAATGATGTCGCCGAATTCTTCCGCACTCTTGAGCTGTCCCTGGCTCGTGAGAGTGAACTGAAACTCCGACTTCGCGTTGCCCGGGGGGTCGCCCACCTGGCCGGCCGACACTTCCATATTCTGCGAGCGGATGGCTGCGGCCACGTCATCGGGAGTCACGCCGCGCGCGCGCATCGTCTGCGGGTCAAGCCATATCCTCATGCTGTATTCGCCTGCACCGAATGCCTGCACGCCGCCTACGCCATCCACGCGCGACAATGGATCGACAATGTTAAGCTGCGCGTAGTTGGCCAGATATAGCGCATCGTAACGCTCCGGATCATCGCTCTCGAGCGTGCAGAATAGCACCTGGTTGGTCGACTCCTTGCGCACGCTCACACCCTGTTCGGTTACGGCCGTGGGTAGCGTGCTCGTCACTTGCGACATACGGTTCTGCACGTCGATGGCGGCCTGATCGAGGTCGGTGCCGTTCTCAAACGTCACCGTTAGCGAATAGGAGCCCTCCGAACTCGTCGAGCTCATATAGAGCATTCCCTCCACACCGTTGACCTGAGCCTCTATCGGCACGCCGACAGCCTGGGCCACTGTCCGTGCGTTTGCGCCCGGGTAGGTGGCCGAAACCATAACTGTCGGTGGAGTGATGTCGGGATACTGCGCGATCGGCAGCGTGAATACGCACAACGCACCGGCGATCACCATCAGGATCGCAAGCACGGTGGCAAATATCGGGCGGTTGATGAAAAATTTCGAGAACATGGAGTCTTCGTAGTGTCGGTTGTCGGGGCCCCGATGTGGGAGGCCCCGGTTCGGTTAATTATCGCACGCGCGGGTTGACGGTCATGCCGTTGCGCACGGTCAGCAACGCCTCGGTCACATATTTCTGGCCCGGCTTCACACCCTTCTCTATCACCCGGAGGGAGTCGCGGTAGAGAGGCCCGACGGTCACGGGCGTGTAGACCACCTTATTCGAATCGTTGACCACGTAGAGATACTTCCCCAACTGGTCGGTGGAGAGCGCAGCATCCTTTACGATCACCGCGTGCGGGTCGGTTCCGTAGGGCAATGACACGGTAACGTACATGCCGTCCTTCAGTTCCTTATCCTTATTCTCCACGCGGCCTACGAGCTGGAGCGCTCCTGTGGTGGAGCTTACGCTCGGCGCCACGTAGTAGAGATCAGCCGTATATTCATGAGCGAGCGGCGTATTGAATTTCAGCGGCATATTCCGGTAGAGAGCCTCCGTCTTGCCATGATCGTCTCCAAGCAGAGCCGGATACTTATCCCCCTCGATCGAGAAGATGGCGTCGAAGGTGGTGTTGTCGTAGATAGTGGCAAGCGTCTGCGGCGATGCCTCGCCGTTGATGTAGTTGCCCGGCGACACTTCGTTGAGCGTGATGTAACCCGAAATCGGGGCCCGCACCGTGCATTTGTCGAGCATTGTCTGCGCATTCTCCAGCTGAGCCTGCGCGCTTGATATCGATGCCTCAGCCTGTGCTAAAGAAGCCTTCGACTGCAGGAGCTCCATTTTTGATACGGCCTCCTTCTCGAACGCCCGTTGCATCGCCTCCGACTGCCGCGCGTAGAAGTCGCGCTGACTCTTGGCCGTGGCTATCGACGCGCGGGCCTCAACTACGGCATCGCGGTAGCGCGTAGGCTCGATCGTGAAGAGCACCTGACCCTTCGTCACGTAGCTGCCCGAGGTGAAATTCTGGGTCAGCAGGCGCCCGCTCACTTCTCCCACTACCTGCGCCTTAGAATGGGCTTCAAGGTAGCCTGGATAGTCGTTATGGAGCACTATGGAATCGGTCTGAACGAGGGCCACGTTGATTTCCGGCACCATGTCGGCCTCTTTCTTCTCGTTCTTGCGGCAGCCACACAGCAGCGAGCCACACAGCAGAGCCGCCGCGCATGCGGACGGAGCTACAGCCGAACTGAGTCTTATAGGATTGCGTTTTTTCATATTCGCGGGGGTATGGGGGAGTCTTGTTAGCAAAATGGATGAGAGGAGGAGAGAGCCGGTCAGTAGCCGCCGCCGAGGGCCGTGTAGAGCGTCACGAGCGCGGCAAGCTGCGAGGCCTGGATCGAAACGAGGGAATTTTCGTAGGTGAGCACCGTGGCCTGGGCGCCCGAGATATCGCCGAAGCTGGCGAGTCCCTGCGTGTAGCGGTCGGTCTGGAGCTCAAGTTGCTTGCGCGCATCCTTGAGCAGGATTTCCTGATAGATGAGTTGGTCGCAGAGCGACTGCCACGACACGAAGGCATTGTTAACCTCGGCCACGGCTGTCATCACGGTCGAATTATAATTGTCGATCTCTATCTCCATGTTGAGGCGTGCCTGCGCGAGCTTGACGTTGCGAGCCATGCCTTCGAAGATTGTCCACGACAGGGTGGGATAGAGGGAGAAGAAATAACTCGAATTGGTGAAGAGATGATTGAGAGAGCGGTTCTGCGTGCCCACTTCTCCGGTGAACGAAAGCGTGGGAAGGAAGTCTTTCTTTGCGATGCCTATCTGTGCTGCCGTGGCCGCGAGTTGCTTCTCGGCCGCCACGATGTCGGGACGCCGGCGCAGCAGGGCCTCCGGATCCGGGGCCTCCCCGGGCGGGGGAGGGGTGGGGAGAGGCTGTGGCGCCAGCAGGGCATCGAGTGCCGATGGATATTCGCCTAAGAGAATGGAAAGTTGATTTATCGCCGTCAGTGCGTTGGCGCGCAACTGGGGGAGAGTAGCACGGGTCTGCGACACGGAGAGACGCGCCTGCACCACGTCGAGCAGCGGACGTAGGCCCGCCTCGTAGCGGGCGTCGGCGAGCGTCTTCTGCTTCTCTACGACCTCTACGTTGCGCTCAGCCACATCCACCTGTGCCTGCGCGAGACGAAGCTGGAAATAGGCCTTCGCCACATTGGCGCAAAGCGACACAAGCGTCGCGTCATAATCGGCCATTGATGCCTCATAGTTGGCCTTGTCGGCCTTCAGCTGTGCGCGGATGCGCCCGAACACGTCGATCTCCCAGTTGACCGAAAGCCCTAACTGGAAGTAGCTCACGTGCTCCTCGTGGGAATGTTCGCCGTGGATAGCAGTGGAGGTCATGTCGTCGTTGAAGCCGCCGGTGATCGAAACGGTAGGGTAGTAGCCGGCTTTCGTGGCCCGCTGGGTCTGACGCGCGAGTTCGATGCGGCGCGCTGACGCCTGCACGTCGTAGTTGTTGGCGACGGCGCGGCGGATGAGTTCGACCAAAGTGGGGTCGTTGAACGTGCTCCACCAGCGGTCGTCGGTCGGTGCCGGCTGGAAAAACTTCTGCTCATAGCGCCAGGTGGCCGGCATCTGCCGCACGAGCAGACTCGTATCCGGACTTGCCTCACACAGTTTTTCGGCGCAGATAAGCGACGTGCTGTCGCAAGCGACACCCACGGCTTCGGGAGAATCCGGCTCCGCCGCAGCCCGAACGGCCGCGAGCAGCATCAGCGCCATTATCCAGAGCCATCTCAGCGCTGCCGATTGTCGGTCGACACGAGCGCAACAGGGGACGCTTCCGCTCCCCGGCGCAGTGTTATTCCTTGCGTATATGATACTCATGAAAAGGAATTGAGCTTGTTATTGATAAGTAGCACTCTCCGCCGCTTCGCACGCAAGCGGCCCTCTGCCGGACATTCCCGGGTTCATCCCGGTGCTTACGGCAAATCCGGCTTGTTACAATTCTAACTTACATTATCCCCGTTTTGTTCTGTCTTCCATAACATTATTTAACATTTATTCCGTTCCAGAGCCCTATGTGACCCTACAGGTGCTCCTGAAACAACCCTCCGCATATATTGATTGTTAATACAAAAAACCTATACTATGTCTACACCATCCAGCTCTACTTACTGGAATATCGACCGCATAATGCGGCTCATCATAGGCCTTGGCATCGCTGCCGCGATAATATGGCTCATCCGCTATCTGAGCGACGTGCTGCTTCCCTTTGTGGTGGCGGCGTTCGTCGCTTATCTCCTGCAGCCCGTAGTCGAATTCAACCGCCGATGGCTCCACACCCGCGGCCGCACGATTGCCTCAATCGTCACGCTCCTTGATCTTGCCCTGCTTTTCGCGATATTCGTCTACCTATTCGTGCCGACGATCATCAGCGAGGCCGATTCGCTCGGCTCAATTATCCGCAACGTCACGAGCGGTCGACAGTCCGTGCCCCATGAATACCGTTCGCTCATCACGTTTGTAGAGCGCTATGCAAGCCCGGCTCAGCTGAAGGCTATGCTCGAGACGATGCACATCGATGAGATCGTGGCACGCGGTTCATCGCTTCTTGAGGAGTCAATCGATGTCATCATGCAGGTGGTCGGGTGGGCCCTAACGATCATCTATCTTCTCTTCATCCTCATCGACTACCCCGAGATCGTGCGTGGTTGCAAACTTGTGTTCCCGCGTAAGTATCGTCCCGTGGCCGTAAGCATAGTGCGCGACGTGAAGAGCAGCATGCAGAGCTATTTCCGCGGACAGGGACTCGTGGCGCTCTGCGCCACCGTGCTCTACTGCATCGGCTTCACCATCATCGGGCTCCCCCTTGCAATCCCCATGGGTATCCTCGTCGGCCTCCTCTACATGATCCCCTATTTCCAATACGTCACGCTCATCCCCGTGGCCGTAATCTGCTTCATATACTCCCTCGGCGGTCACGCCCACTTCCTCCCCATGATAGGAAAGAGCCTGCTCGTCTACCTCATCAGCCAGAGCATCTGCGACTACATCATCACGCCCCGCGTGATGGGACGAGAGATGGGGCTCAACCCCGCTATGATCCTCCTTGCCCTCAGCATATGGGGGAGTCTGCTCGGCATCATCGGAATGATCATCGCCCTCCCCGCCACCTCCCTCATCCTCACCTACTACGAGCGCTACATCTCCAACCCCATACCCCTGGCTCTTATACACATCAGACGCTGCCGACGAATAGAGAGGTGTATATGTCGGTGGTCGCCGTATCATTAAAAAAAAGTGGGGGGGGGGGGGGGGGGG
>CAMWYR010000063.1 GCA_947178505.1 uncultured Muribaculaceae bacterium
GGGCAATGGATTCCGGCTACAAAGGCGCGGACTTTCCCCGCCATTGTGTCGCGCAAGCCTGCGGTCGTGGTGCGTAACTGCGCCACTTCGTGGCCACCGGTGGTAAAAATATCCACCATGCCGTCTACGACGGCTTCCTCGCCGGAGTAGCGCCCGTAGTCGTTATGTACAAGCAATACCTTCATTGAGATATACTTTTCTATTTCTGTGGGAGAGACCTATGGAAAATTTTGGTAAAAATCCTTGAAAAACACATTTTTATTGGATGGTGTCTTATTAAGAAGCTCAACTTCCGCGGATATTACGGACTCACACAGGCCGATATTGGCCCCGCCAATGGGTAATAATAAATTTCTGTAACAGCGAACATGATCTTTTAGGATGAGAATACACATAACCAATCGCATCCAAAGCACCCGTGACAAAACGGGCGACACCCCAGTCGGCTATGATATTTTTCGAAGCATTTCTCATTCCGTCAAATTCCTTCCGGTCCAATTTATGAAATTTATCCAGACAAGCGGCCAGAGCCTCGACGTTATCAGAAGGGAACGTAAAGCCGTTGACGCCATCTTTCACGAGCACTTCCGATGCCCCACATTCATTGCTTGCGATGATTGCACACCCCGCAGCCATTGCCTCATTGATTACCAATCCCCACGTCTCGGAATAACTCGGCAGACAAAGAGCCCTGGCTCGCTGAAATAATGATCTAAGTTCAAATTGAGTCTTGAAGGGAAGCAGTATGACCATCTTTGCGAGTTCATGGTCAGAGATAAACTTCTCTAACTCCTGACGCATAGGTCCATCTCCTACCAGCACCAGTCTATAGGCACGCTGTCCATAATAATTGGAACAGTATTGAGAATACGCCTTAAGCAGGGTGCTGAAGTTCTTGACCGGTATCTGACGCCCCACGGCAATGAGATAATCACCGTATTCCGATGGAGTGTTATCGGGCGTGGCCCAGAATCCATTATCAACCACATCCACTCCATAAAACAACTGTTGGTGGTCAAAGCCCCAGAATTTTCCGGTTTGTTCCCAGGGGTAGGCCGGAAGGAACAACGCATCCGCGCCGGCATATACTGATTTTTTTATGAAATTCACCAACCGGCTCCGTCTGACAGAAGACCATTTGGCATCATCAAAGATAATTATGCGAGTGCCGTGTCGCATACCCCATTTCACAGCCAAGGCTCCGGAAGGGAAAGCTATGGCTCCGGCAATGATGACTTGAGGTGAAATTGATTTCAGAAGAGGGAAGAGTCGTTGCTCAATAGTCTTGCCGGACAATTGCTCCGGTGAATCATGCGGGAAAAGGATATGCCAGTTAAGAGAATCATCCTCGTCTTGTTGTGAAGCGAAGGAGTATGGACTCCCTTTTCCGGCAATCTCTACCACATACAACTCATGACCATTCTTTTTTAACTCAGTGGCCAAAGCTTTCCAGCGGGCCGGCCAATATATTCGAAAATCAGTATGGAGGGCAACTATCCGCATATTGAATTTTATTTTTTGTGGGCGATAACCCATTTGGCGACTGTAGCCGGAAAAAAGGAAATTAGATACCAGAACAAATCTTTCTTCTTAGGCCGGATATAGGACCGGATCTGCGAAAATTCATCACGCGCCTCCTTTCTATGGCCAAATTGCAGAAAGGTTACCATCCTGCTCTTATGCCAAAGCGCTGCCGTATTACTGAGATATGGTATCGGATAAGTATTGGCAAGTCTACGAAATTCGGTGCCGACATAATTATTCTTATCAGGAGCCTTATCATTCTGAAGTCGCGACTTAGCCGAGAGGAATACATAGGAGGCACAGACTTTTCTTGAGTAAGCAATTCTGCACCTACAGGCAAGTTTAGCCCAGGTTATAAGATCTTCTCCTAATTTAATTCCTTTAGGAAAGTAACCAATTTCTTCAAATACTTTTTTACGGACTACAACGCAACCAGTCCATATAGGGGGATATGAACAGGCTGCTACCTGAAAATAATTCGTCAGAAGACCATCTTCCGATGAGAACGGGAGTTTGTTGATAGGAACCGGTGTAACCTGTCCATTCTCATTCATAAATTCATATTTGGTAACGAACACGTCGCATTGAGGGTAGCGGGTTATAAGATCATTCTGGGTCTGCAGATAATCTGGCTTCCAAATATCATCTGCATCAAGAAACGCTATATATTCACCACGTGCCTCGCGTATACCTGTGTTTCGCGCAACGGACACACCGGAATTCGGTTGGGAAATAAGGCGGAGTCTGGCATTTTTTAATTGGCCTACGATTTCCGGTCCATTATCGGTCGAGCCATCATCCACCACAATTATCTCATAGTTGGCATAAGATTGATTGAATACCGACCGAAGAGTCTCCTCGATAAAAGAGGCCTTGTTGTATAATGGAATTACAACAGAAATCATGACAGTCTTTTATTGAGAGCCAACGTCATTCCATAGAAGCCGAAAGGTATGGAAAGGGTGGCCATGGAATAATTTACGGTATTGTCCGAGTAACAGGTGGCTACAATTCCGAGAATGGAAGCTCCGGCCGTAAGGGCGAAAAGTTTAATACGATTGTCACCGGTGCGATAATAAATTTTGAAACAATCTATAAAAACGCCCAGTACCATTGCCAAGTAAAGAAGTAGCCCTATCATACCATTGTCGCACCGCATCTGGACAAAATCACTATGAGCCGCACGGAGACCTGAAAACTTTCTTGGATTGTCGAACATGAACTTCTGTGTCGCTCCCGTGCCCGAGCCAGTCATCTCATGATTTTTATAAAGGCCGTTTTCAAGTTTTTTCCACATATAACTTCGGAAATTTGTATTCACATTTTCTTGTGAGATACGACCCTGCTGAAGAGCTGTGATAGAGACGTTCTTATCGAAGAACATCTTTGATCTGAGCGAAGGAATTGCAAAAATCGCAACAACCGAGAGTACTATCAAACCTGCTATAAAGGGCAACGCCTTCACCCTCCATCGAATGACTGAAAAACCCATCAGTCCAACTACTGATCCTAAAATCGAGGTGCGGAGGGTAAGAATAAAGCAAGGCAGAAGGAAAGCCATTGTATATAAGACGTTCTGCCATCTCTCCTTCGTAAAGAAAACCAGTGCCAGTGAGAAAAGCATCATTGGGATAAAATGGATCACCATAGCCGTCACATACCAGATAGTATCCGGAAAAACCACACTTGCAAAGGGAATAAAGGAGATAATCATTACAATTAAGGCAACCAGACGCGCTACGACCGCTGATTTGAATGCTCCTGCGAAATCGCTGATCACTGCCGATGCGAAAAGACAGAAAATGAGAGGGAAAAGGTATTTCAGAAAGACTCTTATCCCATATCCGAATGATGGTGCATAAATAAGTCCTATTATCAGCCATGCAAGATAAAGACAATAAATCTTCAGCGGCGTGGATAAGATGGGACGATTCGCGGTATAGAGGAAGCCCAGCCCGCAGAGCGCCATCAATACGAACAGACGAATCGCCGACATATCTATACCCAAGTTGAAGGAGAAGGCAAAGAGTCCCGTCGAAAAGACTATTATCCAGTACATCTCAGGACCCGACACTCTTAAAGTATCCCGCGCATCAAACGGGCTCCGGAGTAATTTTCCTTTGGAAATCAACATGGAATAGCAGACTCCCGTCAGTATAATAAAATATATTATATTAAGAAATTCCATTCAGTCAATAGGTTAATTATTCAAACACACATAGGCGACTTAAGACATATTCCCGTCATTTGTTTCAAGTAGGCGATAGAGTTGCTGCACGGCCTGTCTATACTTGTGAGGAGCAAACTCTATAGCCCTGCTGAGAGCCGCCGCCGAGTAATAAGCAAGGAGATTCCTATCGCGCGCAAGAAGCATTATCCGCGCAGCAATATCATCGACAGATTCGGGCGCATGCAGAAGCGGAGCGAGTACGGGACCCATCACTTCAGGGAGACCACCTACATTTGCCGCCACCGGAACACACCCGCGTGTCATTCCCTCGATAAGCGTCAGACCAAAGCCTTCCGACCGTGACGGCACGAGAAGTACATCAATCCTGTCGTAAATCCGTTCCAGCTCCACCGACTCAATCAGACCGGCGAATTCCACATATTCCTCAACACCGGCTTCGGCCACCTGACGCTCCATTTCTTTCCGCAGGCTTCCGGCGCCCGCTACAATGAGCCGAAGATCTATATCAGCGGACCGAGCCTTTATAAAAGCCGGAACAACCAAGTCCATCCCCTTGATCGGCTCCAATCTGCTGACGACCCCGACTGTCAGTGGGCTGTTATCGAGCCGCGTGCGCGTGCCTGTTAGCGGAGATATGTGGGAGGGCACTGCGTTATAGATAGTAAAATGCTTAGGGAGAAAAGATGAAGGTGACTGACCGCTTGAATTATTCTCAAACAATACTGCTTTCCCAAAGAATGATTTCTCAGCCGTAAGGGATATGCACTGCATTCCGGTAAGAATCCGGCTGGTAAGAAACCGAATTATCTTCAATCCGCGCGGAGAAAATATATCCGCTCCTGTATGAAGAGTAGCCAAGATCTGCTTAACCCCCCGAAGGCGTAAGATGAGTGTCGGCAACGCGCCGGGAGCCATGTACTGCACATGCACAACATCAGGCCGGAAACTGCGGACTGTTTCACCAAGGCCCTTCCATAAGAACCGGGTTGTAGCGACAATCCCGGTCGGACGCTTTCCATCGGGTGAGAGAAGAGTGACTTCGGCTCCGCTCTTACGGAACGCCTCAGCCATTTTCCCGCTCCACTCGAAATAGCATACCACTCCCACATGATGCCCGGCCTCCGACAAGGCCTCCACAAGGGAAAGAGTCTGCACTTCGGTACCTCCTTCCAGCAGGCAAGGTATCGCAACCAGGACTTTCATCTGAACCACCGCGCTATCTCATAACGCAAATTTCCATGCCCTTTCTTCATACTCAGCCACCTGTACAGCCCATGGAAGGCCTTTCTCCATTGCCTCTCCAGGATGCCGTAAATCATCACCCTATGACAAAAACGCAGTTCACGGGCTTTAAATTCTTTAATTTCCTTTACTCCAATCAATGGATTAAGTGAAATATTCTCAAGTTGAAAATAATAGTCATCCAGCAACCGCAAACACAAATTCAACTCCGACAGATGCCCCGTTTCCGACCCCTGATGCTCCCGATAGCCGGCAAGCGGCAGAAGAATACCGACAACATCCGTAAAATTACCAATCCGGTAGAAGAAATCATCATCGGCAATATGGCCTGCATCTTCCCGATATGCGCACTTTGCAAGAAGATACCGTGCCGTCACGACTCCGGGGCAACGGTGAAGGTTTCCTGGGGTGAAAAGATAAGCCTCCACATATTCACGACCGGAATACCGATGGACTTTCTCCCGTGCTACCTTTCCCGATAAATTCGGGGCGACACGAATAACCTTACCCGTACCGTCAATAACATTACATAAAGCGAAGAAATGGCCCACGTCAGGATTGGCCTCCATAGCCTTCTGAATCTCTTTAAGAAAAGTCGGGGCAAGAAGATCATCCTGATGAAGCACCGACACATATTCTCCCGTTGCATGACCAATGGCTCTATTCCAGCCATTTACAAAGCCTGAGGGTCCGGATGGATTCTTGAAGATTTTTATTTTCGGCAGATAGCGGCGACAGATATCAAGCGTGGCATCCGAAGAATTATCATCGGAGATAATGATTTCATCTGCCGGGCGCGTCTGATTCAATACCGATTCAATGCTATCCGCGATATATTTCTCTCCATTATATGTGGGGATGACTACCGAGATTGTCATAACTACCTCCCTGATAACAACCTTACCCATGCGCGCCACCACCACCAATGCATCGACGGATATGCAAGCAACAAGTATGCACTCTTAAAGTTTCCCACCGACCACACATGATTCCTGATATAATCTCTCCTCACCGCCCGGTTCATTCTCGGACGCCATTCTTTCAGCAGAGTATCCGGAATATAATCTTTTGCAAATTCTTCAATTGCATCGTATGTCAGCATAGCCTGACGATATTTGTCATCAGCCTCCACCGTTGTCGTATTTGCTCCGTGGCGCCGCCAATAGCCCACGCTGCGCCGGTCAAGTATTATTTTTCCCGTCAGAAAAATGCGTATGGCCGAATGAAAATCGCATGCCTGCCAGGGGAGCGTGTACATCCCTATCCTCAATCCTACGTCGCGTCGGAAGATTGTGCTGAGGTGAGCGAAACGCCCTACCTTATCGTAATTCAACAGGTAATCTTTGCCTGAGACAACTATCCTGTTATCATCAACTGCCGTATATGGGATAAGGCTTATTATCTCGTCTATGTTCGGATGCCGGTAGCAATAACCGACGATATCGGGGTCGTCAAGACGGGCGACTGCATCCATCGCATCCGTTATAAATGAAGATGAGGTAAAGTAGTCATCGCCGTCAAGATTTATCAGCCATTCACCGCTCACCACATTATGGGCGGTGTTGTGATAGTTGCCTACGCGCCCGAGGTTAGTCTCATTGCGATGGTAGCGTGTGCGCCGGTCCAACAGTGGCGCCACCACCTCACGCGTGGCGTCGGGCGACGCATCATCAGCTATTACGATTTCCAGATCCGGATAATCGATGGCCTGCGCACTCCTCACGGCCTCACCTATGTATTGCTCCTGACCATAGGTTGGAATCATTATAGATACTTTCGGTAGTTTCATAACGTATAGTAGCGGGGGGGTCAACGGCGGATGCGCGCGAGCAAGGCTCGGCCGCCGGGGCAGAAGAATATGATGCAACCGCCGTAAACAACCGCAAATGCGCCGGCAC
>CAMWYR010000064.1 GCA_947178505.1 uncultured Muribaculaceae bacterium
TGCGAATTCGTAACGTTCTGATTCTTAGAGCACTGCACCAATACGTTAACCAACCTCACCTATACCTCCTTCCGTGCCGCTTACGGCCCCACGGCTCTGGATGGGCTATGTGATTACGATTGTTAAGATTTTTTAACAATTATTGAAAAGATTAACAAATTACTAATTAACTAATATAATTTAACTAACAACTAATCATTTAGCAAAATGAAAAACTTTCTAACCAGACTCTCAGTCATGGTTGCTTGTTTGTGTTTCATGTTGCCTGCCTTTGCCGGAGATATCTATCTCATGGGTAATGGTAATAACATGGAATCCGACAACGTCCATGGTTGGGCATTCCCCGCGGCTAAGATCAGTTCCGACGGGGATACGTACTCTTTCTGGGTCTCGGGCGGTTTTAAGCTCTCCACCAGTTCAGGAGCGGATTGGGGCCCCTTTAACGGATCGCAAATCTGGCCCAAGTACAATGGAAATTCGGCACCCAGTAATGGCGGCAACATCGATCTCGGTGTCTCTGAGAAGACCAACGTTATCCTCACTAAGAGCGGTGATGACTGGGTTATTTCAATGGAAGGCGGCGAGATCGTGATTCCTGCAGATCCCGAGAATCTCTATCTCACCGGTGAGTCATTCGGTGGCTGGGACCCCAAGAGTAAGACGATGGTGAAAGATGGTGATGCATTCACTTATACTGCCACCAACGGTATCAATGGAGAATGGAAGATTGCAGACGGAACCTGGGATTGGACTCTTGGTCAGGGCGAAACGGGTCAACCGGTGCTCGGTACTGAGTATTCTCTCGCTAAGGGAGCCGGTAATCTTAATTCTTCCTTTAATGGTGAAGTAAAGATCAAGGTTTATAAGAAGGCGGATGGCAAATGGTATCTCCTCCTCACCGGCGAAGGCGGTGGTGGTGACGATCCTGTTGAGCCCGTTTCTTACAAGTATTACCTCCACCCCTGGAATGGTTATGATACGGATGTACAGCTTGTACCCAGCACTGAGAAGGTTATTGAGAACTTCAAGAACTGTGGTTTCGGTATCCGTGTAACCCGTGCCGATGCATCTGTAAATGACCAGCTTTATTGGTATCAGGCTTCATCTGATAATTATCAGCTGAAGAGCGGTGAAAACACTTATCTCCTGTTTAAACAAGATGGAGATAAGTATTATAACTTCTCTAATGAGCTTGGCGATGGTAACTACGGTTTCACGCTAACTATTGGCGAAGACGGCATGCCCACAGAACTTAAGGTGCGTGCGCCCGGTGGTGTGACTCCTCCTGTGACCGGTGATGCTTACTACCTTGCAGCTTCCTTCCTTGACAACTGGGGCTATCGTGTAAAATTCGAGCCTACCGAGGAGGATGCAAATGTTCTCGTAGCGAAGGCAACCTACGGTGAGGGTAATGCCCAAAATGACGGTTTCAAGATTACGACACGAGCCGGAGACGGCGGTACGTGGTATAGCCTCGGCTCATCTCGCCTTGATAAGGGTGTGGAATACACTATTGCCGGTAAGACAGAAACCCCCAATATGCTTCTCAACCGCGGAGCAGTAAACCAGGAGGTAACCTGGACCATTACTCTCGGTGCTGACGGTAAGATCTCTACACTGAAGGCTTCTTGGGAAGGCGATAATATCGACGTTACCGACGATATGCCCGTATATCCCATCGGCGTATATGATGATCAGGCACTCTTCAACTATAACAAGTGGCCTGTGATGTATCTGACTGCACGTGTCCTCAACGACAACGTGATCACTCCCGAGTATCAGTTCACTCAGGTTGCCGCTGACCGTTATGAACTCGAGTTCACTATGCGTCCCACTAAGGTTGTGACCGGTGGCGATCCCTATGAGAACGACGATACCAAACTTATGGTGAAAGGCTTTAACAACGCATCTTCACCGATGGTTGTGTTTGCCGACTATGGACAGTATGGTCTGAATAAGAAGTTCCCGAAGGATGGTGCCCGCATGAAGGCAATCTGCCGTAAGGGAGCAGACGGTAAGTGGACTCTTACACTGGAAGCTGTCGGTGATATCGAGGATATGCCGTTCCTCTCAATGGTAAGTGAAAACTGGAAGCAGCGTGCCAAGCTCAGCACTCCTCACGGAAACCACACTACCGATGACCGCTGGCAGGAAGCATGGATCCAGTATGACAGCCGCGGTAACATCGCCCTAGACCGTAAGGGTAAGGTGATGTATAACACGATGTGGCCCCCGCGTAATCCTATCCTCTTCAAGACTGAGTTTGAAGTAGGCGGTGAGAAGAAAGACTTTACCCTTACTTCAAAAGACCTTACATTCAAGAAAGTCGGCAAGACTAAGACCGGTAAGGAATGGAAGGAAGATCCACTGTTTGCTGAATACACCAAGACTCATCTCGGTGAGACTAAGGAATATCTTAAGGCTCTTGCGCTCGATGATAATCGCTCCTATACTCTCTACCGTGTAGAGAACATGTGGATTTCCGGTAAGTCTAAGCTCTGGACCGGTTGGATCGGCCGTCGTAATGACACTAATGGTGATGCCATCTGGAACAATCACAGCAACTGGGGTCATTTCGGAAAGTCTAAGAATCCTACTGAAATTCATGCCGGAGCTACCGTGCCTCTCTTCAATGAGGACGGTGACATGAAGTTTGACAAGCCTACATTCTTCAAGTACGTAGACTTCTTCTACGATACAGAGGATCCCCAGGGTTATGGAAAGAGCGTTCTCTTCACCGAACTCTCATTCGGTGGCGCCCAGATCGCAGCCCTTTCTACCAGCGCCTCAGCCGACAATACAACTAACTCCTACGAGGTCGGAAACTATCAGGCATCGCTTGCTCACGTTGAAAACGTGATGAATGGCGTGCTCAAGCGCGTTACCATCAACAGCTTCGCTACTCGTGAGAACGGCGCAGAGGAGCTTGTCTCCAACGTGTTCAACTGGCGTGCGACTGAAGGTGCGACTGTGAAGAATGAAGACTTCTACACAATCTTCAACTCAAAGCCCTCTAACGATCAGCTCCCCGGCGACGGCAGTTATGCCGACGGCGCTTCTTCTTCGAAGTGGGTTAACGATACATATAAGTATGCTAACGGTGACTACTTCTACCGTATGACCGTAGTCCTCACTGACAACGACAATAAAGAGCGCACTGTTATCGTAGACTCTAACCCCTTCACTATCTTCCAGCCGAAAGAAGAGCTTACGCTCAACGTATATCAGCTTGTGAAGATCGGCGACAGCGTGGTGAATGGTGTCCGCGTAGGTGAATACTACACATTCCGCGGTACTGCCGAGAATCCTGCAGACGCCCAGCTCCCCGTTTACAAGGTGACTATCGAGAACGACGATAAGTTCGATCCCAACAGCGGCAACGTGACCTGGGAATATGATGATAACGGTAACCTCGTTTCCGGTTACATCGACGATACTCACTACAAGTTCTCTTACGAGTCGCTCACTGAGCTTCCCGACTATGCTTCTTCAAAATTCCAGTTTACTGACAAGATCCTTATCGTAGGTAGCCTTCCCAACGCTAACTCTGTAATCGGTTATAAGTTCGGTGCAGACAACGCAAGCGGCGAGCCCGTAGAGACTCCCGTGATCCCCAAGACAACCGATCCCTCATCAGTTCGCGCAAAGGTTGGTCCGATGCGTGCTGCCAATACTGAGGAATGGGACCGCTCGACACTCCAGCCCGAGTATGGCAACCGCTTCATGCACGTTACAAACGTCGGTAACTTCGACGAGCGCGAGTTCTCGCTTCAGATGAAGTATTCTACTCAGTTCGTTGACGTGGATGGTCAGGTTGTGACGCTCACCGGTGAGGAAACTCCGACTGTCTCTGCAAACTACACCGCCATTGTTCCCGAGCCCGAGCTCGTTGACGCTAAGATCGAGGTTATCTACGGCGATGTAGAAGGTGATGGTGACGAGGATGGTCTCATGGACTTCAAGTTCCGTGGCCTCGACATCAAGGATGCCCGTTACCACAACGTGCGCGACTACATTGAGGTGAAATATGCAAACGTTTCTACATACATGCAGGAACGTATGCAGATCCGCAACTTCTTTACCCTCGTGCTTGACAACAGCAACAATCCTCTCGATGATCAGAAATGGGAAAGCATTATCTCTAATCGCGAGAGCGCGTCTGACTCACTTTATGTGTACACCGGTGAGTTCATGCATCCTCAGCGTTTCAGCAAGTCCCGTACAGTAAAACTGCAGAGAGCTCCGGGCTATCAGTACTATCCGCGCTGGGGTAAGGATAAGGACATCACTCCGCTCAAGATCACAGACAATGCTCCTATCAGAATGGAGATTAGTGTTGCGAATCCGAAAGTTTACCGTGAGGAGACAGCCAAAGGTGCGAAAGCACCCGTAATCTCTGAATTTACCTTCGTTGTAGGGCATGAGGATGGTTACGAGCCCGGTGAAACTCATGATGACTATAAGGGTGCTATGAACGATAAGCACAACTATATCTTCCATGAGAATAAGCCGGAGACATTCGAGCATCTCCGTCATCATAGTAAGAATGACTACTACTATGTGGCAGTGATCGACAAGACAGATGCAGATTATGCGCCCAACACTGACAATGAGTCTTCTATCTACGCAGTTAACGACACTATCTATCACTTCGTAGTGCCTGCCGCTGATATGATGAAAGGTGCTAAGTTCGAGATTCCTATGAAGATAGTTGGCCCTGCAGTCGCCAAAGACTTCAACACAGCCGACTTTGTAGGAGAGAATTTCGCAAGTAAGAACTATGAGGTATATATCAGCTATCTCTATCCGTTCAACGCTGTAAGTGGTCAGGATGCTCCTCTTGAAGAAGATGCACCGGCTAACAAGCCTATGCGTTCAGTTCAGGACTACAGCGACGTAGTGCTTAAGTCTAAGGCAAGAGTGCTCGCAGCTACGGCTCCGACTAATATTGTTACATCTGTAGACGGTATCAGTTACGTACCCGGCAGCGTCAAGACCGGCGAAGGCTGGATTGAGGTAGAAGGCGAAGGCGTACAGATAATCAGCATGGGTGGTGTTGTCGTAGCAGAAGGCGCAGGCCACCACGACGTCAACCCCGGCGTTTATGTAGTGCGCGTCAACGGCCGCACCGAGAAGGTAGTCGTAAAATAATTGCGGCTAAATAAACACATAAGTTAATCCGATAATAACGGCCGGGCGTCTCAGTTGAGACGCCCGGCCTTCTCTTTCTGTCCTGTTCAAAAGCTCCGCTTTTGAACAGGACAGCTTCGCGCCATTTCCCGGCCTATTTCCAGCGCCTTCTTCAGTGTGGCTCTCCCAAGCCTTTGGAGGGAGTTTATTTAGCTCCTTCCGTGTCTTTTCCATTGAAGCTCTCTTTCCCTCCTGGCTTAGCGGGGGAGGCGAGTTGGGGGAAGCGAGTTGGGGTAGGCGCGAAGCTGTTCTGTTCAAAAGCATAGCTTTTGTGCCCGTATATTAGCTCAGAGCTTAAATATTGGCTTCTGTGATCGGTTATTTTTCAGAGGCTCTTTTTGAAGCGGAGAGGCGTAATTTTTGGCTGTTTATTTTGCCCGTAGAGATATTATTGCTAATTTGCAGGGCGATTCTTCATTCTTGAGTTCTTATTCCATATCTCTGCCCAAATGGATGCAAGTTATATCTCCAATTTATTTTTCATTCGGCGCCCTCTTATCCCTAACGGTTGCCGACGCGCTCCCTGGCACGACTATCGCTCCCGGTGCATTTATCTTATTACCATTAATGCCGCCCCCGGTGTCCCCGCGTTCTCAACTCTCTCCGGAACCCCCGGCAGCCATGATTTTCCTCCAAGATCTCTGAATTCTCCCGTCGGAGAAATTATAGCCACTCAACTTTCAAATCTAAAGAAAAAATTTCCTTTTACGAAAATACTCAGGCGTGTTATTATGCCCGAACATATTCATTTTGTTCTGTTCGTAGAGAAAGCGACAGAGATTCATCTTGGAGAGATTATGGCACATTTTAAGGGGGAATGTTCGCGCGTTTATAATGAAGCCTTGGAGACAGCCGGTGTGGCCGGGGAGACGCCATTTGTGTCGCTGTTTGAGAAAGGTTATCACGACCGGATTCTTATGAAGAAGGACCAGTTGCCCAAGATGCTGGCATACGTGAGCGACAACCCTCGACGGCGTATTGAGCGTATGCGGAATCCGGAGTGCTTTCAGAAAGGGGAGGTGAGAGATTCTGAAGGCCATAATTATCCGGCTTATGGGAATATTGATCTGTTGATTGATCCTGATATTGAGGCAGTGAGGATTAGTCGGAGTTTTTCAAATGATGAACTGCTCAGGCGGAAGATTAACTGGAAGCGAACGGTGGAGAATTGTGGGGTGTTGGTTTCGCCATTCATCTCCGAGGGCGAGAAAAGGGTGATGGAATGGGCGGTGGAGAATGGAGGAAGGATTATTCTCATTTGTGAGCAGGGATTTGCTTCGTGCTACACGCCTAAAGGACGTCTTCATGAGCTTTGCTCTGAGGGGCGATTGTTGCAGATAGGGCTTCGCCCTTATCAGACGGGGAAGCAGGCACTGACGCGCGCCCTCTGCATGGAGATGAATGCGCTCGCCGAGGCCATCGCTGCAGGGCGCGTGCGCCCCCGGTGAGCCCCTACCTCGCGCCGGTGCTCGCGCAAACTTTTGGGCCTGCGGGCATGGGGATTGCCTGTCTCGAGGGCCACAAAAGCTCCGCTTTTGAACAGGACAGCTTCGCGCCTGCCCCCTGGCTATCTAACTTGCCGTGGCTTTAATTGGATGGGATGAGCGTACGGCCGGCTTGA
>CAMWYR010000065.1 GCA_947178505.1 uncultured Muribaculaceae bacterium
AAAAAACCGCAGAACTAATTGATAGTCTGCGGTTTGTCTTGATTTTGTCTTGCGAGGTCCGGAATCTGTCCGACCCGCCAAGTGGAGCTGGAGGGGATTGAACCCTCGTCCAAACGCGGAATCAATAAGCTTTCTACATGCTTAGTCTGTGAATTGGTTTTCGAACACGGGCAGGCTCACGACAGCCAACCCGGGCCTTAGTTCCTTAATCTCGGGAAGGGTCGGAACCCAACCTTCCCTATTTCCGAATTTAATAGCACCACTTTGTCCAAACGTCTCGGAACGGGGCAATGGAGTGATGTCTCGTCTCTCTCACTTTGAGAGAGATAAAGGGATCCTACTGTTCTTCAGATCACGCAGCGAGAGCGTAGTTGTTATTTTCGCCAATTATAAGTCGATGCTCTTGCGATTATAGAGCTTGAACACCAAAGCTCTGCATGCTTACTTACCGCTTCTACACGCTGTCAAAGCCAGTCAGCCCCGGTAGTATTCTACAAATTTACTTACTTTTTCCGACTTTACCAAATTTTTTCGATTGTTTTTCAAATTTTAATTATTATTCAGAGAATGAATGAGTGTTAAATATGTCAATTTTGTGTTAAGTGTTGAAATATACTTTATTTTTTTCCGCTTATGAAATATCCGTCGGAGTTTCGGCGGTGACCACTAAAAACATTTTACTACAACACCAACGGACTAATTAACACAGAACAAAATATGAAAAAAATCCTCTTCTTAATTGCCACCTCCCTGTGTGTAGGCGGAGGTATCGGGACGGCTGTGGCCTCTCTCTCTAACACTACTCAGGCCACTGCGACAGTGGCTTCTTCATTCGACACCGATTTCACTCAAGCTGCGGAAAAGACGGTAAATGCCGTAGTCTGCATCAAGAGTTTTTCCACCCGTCAGCAGAATCCCTACGGTCAGCAGGGAGGATACGATCCCTTCGGAATGTTTGATTTCTTTTTCGGCAATCCGGGATCACAGCAGCGTCAGCAACCTCGCCAGCAGCAGAAGAAAAAGAGCGAACCGGTGCAGACCGGTCTCGGTTCGGGCGTGATTATGACGGAAGACGGCTATATCGTGACCAACAATCACGTGATCGAGAACGCCGACAAGCTTGAGGTGCTCCTTAACGACAATGCCACCTACGAGGCGCGCATCATTGGCACTGACGAGGCATCGGACCTTGCGCTCATCAAGATCGACGCCAAGGGCCTCTCCCCTATCAAGTTCGGCGACTCCGAGGCCGTAAAGGTCGGAGAGTGGGTGCTCGCCGTGGGCAATCCGTTCGGTTTCAACTCTACGGTAACAGCCGGCATCGTCAGTGCGAAAGCCCGCAGTCTCGGCAACAATAATAAGGGCACGATGTCGATCGAATCCTTCATACAGACCGATGCAGCCCTAAATCCGGGTAACTCCGGAGGAGCGCTCGTAAATCTTAACGGCGAACTCATCGGCATCAATTCGGCTATATACAGCAACACCGGCAGCTATTCAGGATTCTCCTTTGCTATCCCCACCACGATCGTGAAGAAGGTCATGGCCGATATCCGCCAGTATGGCACTGTTCAGCGCGCAATGCTCGGATGTCAGGTCGTGGAGCTCGACGCAAAACTCGCAAAGGAGAAGGGCATCACCGCAGCCAAAGCCGGATGTCTGGTGGTTTCCGTATCCGACATGAGCACCGCCAAGGAACTTGGGCTGCAGGCCGACGACCTCATAACGGCAGTCAATGGCACAGAAGTGCATAGTTTTGCACAATTGATCGAACAGATCAACAAATTCCGTCCCGGCGACAAGATCACAGTGACATATTACCGTGACAACAAGGCATACCAGAAGACCGGTACTCTACGTAATTCGCAAGGCAACACCGCCATCACCAAGAAGGGCGACTTCTCCGAACTCGGCTGCGCGTTCATGAAAATTTCGGCAGAGACCCGCCAGCACCTCGGCATCTCCAACGGCGTACAGGTGCAGGGCCTCAAGGGGGGAGCCTTCAAGGAAGCCGGAGTAAAAGACGGCTTCATCATCACAGAGATCAACGACACGCCCGTGAATTCGACAGATGACGTTGAGTATATCTACAATCAGATAATGAAGTCGGGCGGCGACGAGCGCGTAATGTTCCTCAAGGGTCTCTACCCCACGGGGAAGAGATATTACTACGCCGTTAACCTTGAGGATGCAGAATAGAAAGCGATTACATCGGTAGCCTCAGAACATTAATCGGATAAAAACAGGCTTAGAAACACCAACCAGATAAAAAAATGGGAAATGACGCCTAAATATAAGGTCATTTCCCATTTTTTTGTTAATTTTGGGAATGAAGCGTTTCAGGGGCTCCCCGAGATGCACATTAAACGAGCAGACTAACCAATACTGACAAATCAAAAACGAAATGATTCAGAAAATTTCATTGTTCGTAGCGATGCTTCTGATTTCCTTCGGAATAAAAGGAGCAGAGGTGACGTGGAGTTACAGCGTGACAGGCGACAATACTGCCGGACCGGCCGTGGTGTTCACTGCCACGATCAATCCCGGCTATCATCTCTACGCCATCGACAACCCCCAAGGGGGCGGCGTACCATTGAGTTTCAATCTGAAATATGAGGGTTGTGTGCCCGACGGCCCCATTAAGCCGAGTAAGGCCTATACGAAGGCCTACGATGACATTCTTGAAGTAGACGAGCACTATTACGAAGGTACCGTCAGCTTCACACAGAAATTAAAACCCACGGCCGCGAAATGGAGCGTCAAGGCTGATGTCGGCGGTCAGTACTGCAACGACAGCGGGTGCTTCCGCGTCAACGAACTCCACACCTTCACCGGCACAGCACCGGCGGCCGCAGTGAAAGAAGAGGCAGCCGCTTCAGAGGCCGAGAAGAAGGCCGAAGAGGAGGCAAAAGTGGAATCTGTAGCCGAGATGGTCGATTCGCTTCATGCAGAATCGGGAGTTCTTCAGCCCGGAGTGAATATTTCCGGCGCCGACACTTCCGACTGGTGGACCAACGTCGAGGCAGAAATCAAGGCGTTCGACACCAACCCCGAAGAAGAGAACCACAGTATGTGGTATATCTTTATCGCAGGATTCATCGGCGGCCTGATTGCACTTGTGACGCCCTGCGTATGGCCCATGATACCAATGACCGTAAGCTTCTTCCTTAAGAGCAACAAGTCGCGTAAAAAATCTATAATGTCAGCGCTGATGTATGGTCTTTCGATCATCATCATCTACGTTGGACTCGGCATCATCGTAACAGCCTTGTTCGGTGCATCCGCACTTAACGTGCTTGCTACGAGCGCAGGCTTCAATATCGCCTTCTTCATCCTGCTCGTAATATTCGCCTTCTCCTTCATGGGCGGCTTCGAGATCACGCTTCCGTCGAAATGGAGCAACAGCGTGGATGCAAAAGTAGACACCACGAGCGGCTACCTTTCCATCTTCTTCATGGCTTTTACGCTCTGCCTCGTGTCGTTCAGCTGCACCGGCCCGATCATCGGTACACTTCTCGTAGAGGCAGCGGCAACCAGCAACTTCATTTCCCCGGCAATCGGTATGGCAGGATTCGCACTTGCCCTCGCCCTCCCCTTCTCGCTCTTCGCAATGTTCCCCACAATGCTCAAGTCGATCCCCAAGAGTGGCGGCTGGATGAACACGGTGAAGGTAGTGCTCGGTTTTCTTGAACTTGCCCTCGCGCTCAAATTCCTCTCTGTGGCCGATCTCGCCTACGGCTGGCGCATTCTCGACCGCGAAGTATTCCTATCACTCTGGATCGTGATCTTCGCCCTTCTCGGCGTCTACCTCCTCGGCAAGCTGCGCCTGCCGCATGATGACAAAGTGGAGAAAGTGGGTGTGTTCCGCTTCATGCTCGCAGTGATCTCGCTATCGTTTGCCGTATATATGGTACCCGGTCTCTGGGGCGCTCCGCTGAAGAGCGTCAGCGCATTCGCGCCTCCGGTCTACACGCAGGACTTCAACCTCTACACCGGCGACGTTCACGCCGAGACCGATGATTATGAGGAAGGACTGAAACTCGCTGCTCAGCTCAACAAGCCACTGCTCGTTGACTTTTCCGGTTACGGTTGCGTGAACTGTCGCAAGATGGAAGCCGCCGTGCTGACCAACGCCGACATCAAGCGCACCATCGAGGAGGATTTCGTGATGGTGACTCTCATGGTCGACGACCGTAAGCCACTGCCTGCACCCATCACCGTCAAAGAAATTGATGGTCAGGAACGAGAGCTCCGCACCTACGGCGACAAGTGGAGCTATCTGGAGCGGACCAAATTCGGCGCCAATGCCCAGCCCTACTACGTGATCCTCAACCAGCAGGGCCATCCGCTCAACCACGCATTCCCTTATAAGGAGAACGTGCAGGAGTTCCTCAACTTCCTCCGCACCGGCCTTAAGAACTATAAGAAGAAATAACACTAACATAGACAATATGATAATACGCAATCTTATGATCGCGGTCTTTTCATTCTGCGCCCTCCTTTCGGGGGCGCAGAATTTCAATCCTACCTATCTGCAGCTCGTGGATTCGGCAGATATGCAGATAAAGAAAGAAAACTGGGCGGTCGCCGAAACGTACATTATCAAGGCCTTGCAATCTGATCCGGCCAATAAATCCAACTACCTGCTCTGGGCCAATCTCGGGATGGTCCGAGCCAACCGCAATGAACATCCCGCAGCGCTCGAGGCATTCGACATAGGCCTGGCCTCGGCTCCCAACTCCACATCACTTCTCACAGCGCGCGCCATGAGTCTGCTTGCTGTAGGTCAGCCCGGAGAGGCACTCAAGGATCTCGACAAAGCCCTGCGCACAGATTCTACGCTCCGTAAACCGCTCAAGCTTCACGGGGTCGTGCAGGCCGGCCTCAGGAAATATGACGGGGCCATTAAAGATTTCGACCGATACGAGGCAATATTCGGCGATGACGCCGACATCCAGAGCGCACGCGGAGACATCGCCACAAGCCGTCAGCAGCCCGAGGAAGCCCTGCGCCATTACAAGAAGACCTTCGAGCTCGCCGGTGATGAGGAGTCGCTGGAGAAGTTTCTGAGAGCAGCCTATCTCTTCGGCCATCTTGAAGATGAAGAAGAAACCTTGAGAAGTGCGCTGATAACTTTCCCGCGCAACGGCAATCTCTATCTTCTCCGTGCGGCCCTCAACCGCGCGCGCTATCAGACCCAGGCCATGGAGAGCGATCTGAAGATGGCCCGCGACCTGAAAGCAGACAAGACACTGACCGAACTGATAACTTCAAAAGAAAACCAGACAAAACCTGCTAAATAACATTAAACAGTTGCAGATCCGCGAAAAGATTATTAAATTTGCAATGATTTTCGCCTCCGCGACAGCCGCAAGAAGCCTGAGCGGAAGGAAACGTGACATCAAACCTGTTGACTCATAGTGTACAACCTATCGCTTCATATAGAATATCTGTTGCTACGCCAGGACTGCGTGGTAGTGCCGGGGGTGGGAGCATTCATTAATTCGCGCCACTCTGCCCGCTACGACCGTGACCGAGGTGAATGGTTACCAATGAGCCGGGAGGTATGCTTCAACCCGGCGCTCACACATGATGACGGTTCACTCGCCACTTCATACGCTCGAAAGAATCAGATGGATTTCCAAGAGGGCCGCGAACTCATGCGGAAGGATGCCTCACGCCTGTCGCAGCTTCTTGCGTCGGAAGGGGAAGTCACGATAGGTTCGCTCGGAATTCTCCGCAATGAATCGGGCGCACTATCATTTACTCCACTATACACCACGCATCAATGGAGCCGGATTTTAGGCTATTATCCCGCTGAGTGTGCCCCGTCACGTCGTTCGAGTGCGGAAAGTAAGACGGAATCATCTACCCCCACTCCTACAGCAGCATCTACAGGTGAACCGGTGAGCGTAACAACTGTAGCCATCCCGGCTGAAGAGCCACAGTCCATGCCGTCGAGAAAATTTGATACTGACCGCAATTATTACATTGCAGTCAATAAAATTTTTGCCCGCACGGCTGCATGTTTCGCGATAGTAATGGCGGTGGTCATTTCCCTATTCATTCCGCGCCAGCGTACAATGGATATGAATCAGGCCTCAGTGTTGCCTGTAGAGCATCTCATCACTGATCCTCGCGAGCAGAAGCCGGCGGAGCACGTCATCAAGGCCGACATCGCGTTTGAAGACGTAGAAAGCAGTGCAGTGTCAGTTGATCCAGTTGAGGCTGGTGAGTCCGAGGCCAGTTACTACGTAATAGTAGGCACGTTCATGTCACAAGGAGAGGCTGAGAAATATATGACGTCACACAACAATACGTCATATCCTCTGACTTTGGTAGCGAGTGCGACACGCGTACGCGTAGCGGCCTACAGTTCAGACAACCGGCAGGAATTGCTGTCGCTGATGAACGCCGATGATTTCCGGAAAAGCTACCCGGAAAGCTGGATCTGGAGCCGTGAGAAATAAAAAAATAAAAAAAGAGGGCAGAAAATTTGCACAAGTAAAAAATTTGCATTAACTTTGCACTCGCAAAACGGAAGGGAATACTTCTGAAGCAACTGCGAAAATAGCTCAGTTGGTAGAGCACGACCTTGCCAAGGTCGGGGTCGCGGGT
>CAMWYR010000066.1 GCA_947178505.1 uncultured Muribaculaceae bacterium
GGATTATAATCCCAAATTATATACTATTTTTTGGATTAGAAGATTTTTTATCTAATTTTGAGAGTATACTCAGTAAAAACCGATATGTAGATTCTTCTTTTTTAAAGGGAAGTAGTCAAAATACTTTTCTTGGTGACTGCGGATTTTTTGCAGTGAGTTATATTTTTTTATATTAATAATTTGAACGATAATTAGGAGACATGGAGCAAAATGTGTTATCTTTGTAAAAAAATAAAAAACTATATAATATGGCAGTAAAGAAAAAAGCAGCGGCCGCTCCCACAGGCCGTATATCAGATAAGGCTGAGAAGCTGAAGGCTCTCAATGTGACCATGCAGCACCTTGAGAAGGATTTCGGCACCGGCACGGTGATGCGTCTTGGCGACGATGCCGTGCAGGATGTGGAGGCCATCTCCACCGGTTCGCTGGGTCTTGACTATGCGCTCGGCATCGGCGGCCTCCCGCGCGGCCGAATCACCGAGATTTATGGTCCGGAATCTTCAGGTAAGACCACCCTTGCGATTCACGTGATCGCGGAGGCTCAGAAGCGTGGCGGTATCTGCGCCATCATCGACGCCGAGCATGCGTTCGACCGTTTCTACGCCGAGAAACTGGGCGTTGACGTAAATAACCTCTGGCTTGCTCAGCCCGACAACGGAGAGCAGGCGCTTGATATCGCCGAGCAGCTGATCAATTCGGGCGCTATTGACGTGCTGGTGGTCGACTCCGTGGCGGCCCTTACGCCGAAGGCGGAGATCGAGGGTGAGATGGGAGATAAGAACGTCGGTCTTCATGCGCGTCTGATGTCGCAGGCGATGCGTAAGCTCACCGGTACGATCTCACGCACGCGCACTTGCTGCATCTTCATCAACCAGATGCGCGAGAAAATCGGCGTTATGTTCGGTAATCCGGAGACCACTACGGGTGGTAACGCGCTGAAATTCTATGCATCGGTGCGTATCGATATCCGTCCTTCCACATATATCAAGGATGGCGACACGACAATCGGCCGTGTGGCTAAAGTGAAGGTAGTGAAGAATAAGGTAGCTCCCCCGTTCATGAAGGCTGAGTTTGAGATCATGTTCGGCGAGGGTATCTCAAAGGCCGGAGAGATCATCGATATGGCGGTGGCCCACGGTATCGTGAAGAAATCGGGCAGCTGGTTCTCCTACAAAGATGCCAAGCTTGGTCAGGGTCGCGACGCGGTAAAGAACGTTATCGCTGAGAATCCTGAACTCGCCGAAGAACTCGAGGCCGCTATCATCGAGAAGCTGAATGCCGACAAGGCAGCGGCCAAGAAGCCTACCAATCCCTATCTACCCGGCAAAGACAATGCGCGCACAGAAATAGAGGAAGACGTGACAGAAGAAGTAGCCGACTCAGACGTAACCTCCTCTGATGCCGGCGGCGACCCCGACCTCTTCGGCGACGACTTCGACATCGAAATCGACTGACCCCTTCCGCCGACCCACTATGTGCCGACTCAGCGCGTCGGCCCACTATGTGCGGGGAGCCTACGGGCTCGCCGTGACCGGACCAGACGCGCGTCCCACCTATCGGGCGCGATACAGCCAAAATAGAGGTAAGATAATCTATATGTCTTTCTCCGCAGAGCGGATAGAATAGCCGGTGTACGACTTTTCATATATCGTACACCGGCTATTCTTTTTATTTCTCTTTTTCTTGCGTTATTTCTCTTATTTCTCGCGCATGAAGATCTGGATGGGCGTGCCGTGGAAGTCCCAGTGCTCGCGGATCTTGTTCTCCAGGAAGCGTCGGTAGGGCTCCTTTACCCATTGCGGCAGATTGCAGAAGAATACGAATGTCGGAATAATCGCATCCTTGAGCATCGTCACATACTTGATCTTTACAAATTTACCCTTGTTGCTCGGCGGCGGAGTGATCTGTATCTGCTCAAGCATGTAGGTGTTGAGTTGTGATGTCGGAATCACCCGGCGACGGTTCTCGTATACGTGAATAGCCGTCTCCAGCACCTTGAAGATACGCTGCTTCGTGAGCGCTGAGGTGAAGATAATCGGGAAGTCGGTGAAGGGTGCGAATTTGTTGCGGATCGCTGTCTCATACGACTTCTGTGCAGCCACAGACTTGTCCTCAACAAGATCCCACTTGTTGACACATACCACCAATCCCTTCTTATTACGCTGGATAAGGCCGAAGATATTGGCGTCCTGACCCTCGATTCCTCGCGTGGCGTCGATCATCAGGATGCAGACGTCGGAGGCTTCGATAGCGCGGATTGAACGAATCACGCTATAATATTCGATATCCTCGTTCACCTTCTGCTTCTTGCGGATACCGGCCGTGTCGACCAGATAGAAATCAAAACCGAACTTATTGTAGCGGTGATAGATGGAGTCGCGCGTGGTGCCCGCGATATCCGTCACGATATGCCGCTCCTCTCCGATAAAGGCATTGATCAGCGATGATTTTCCGGCATTAGGACGGCCGACGATAGCGAACTTCGCCACGTTATCCTCAGGAGCTTCCTCATCATCCTTCTCAGGCATATCCTTCACGATCTCATCGAGCAGATCGCCAGTGCCCGAGCCATTGGCCGAAGACACCTCGATCGGGTCGCCGAGACCGAATGAATAGAATTCAGAGGCATTGAACCGGGCATCGCCGACATCCTCCTTGTTGGCCACGACAATCACCGGCTTCTTGCTGCGGCGCAGCATCTGCGCGATCTTGTCGTCAAGGTCGGTGACACCTGTTGTGGAATCAACCACGAACAGAATCACATCCGCATCATCGATGGCGATCTCCACCTGCTTATTGATCTCCTCCTCGAACACGTCGTCGGAATTCACAACCCAGCCGCCCGTGTCGACGATAGAAAATTCCTGACCGTTCCAGTCAACCTTTCCGTACTGGCGGTCGCGCGTGGTGCCGGCCGTATCGTCGACAATCGCGCTTCTTGTCTGCGTCAAGCGGTTGAAGAGGGTAGACTTACCCACATTCGGCCGCCCTACAATAGCTATAAGTTTACTCATTTTATAGTTTTTATAATCAGGCCGACGGGAGCGGCCATTGCGGTCGCTCCCTAATGCCTGTCAATTTCGGGTTAATTACATCAGTGCGGGCCATTCGTCGCCCCGGGTCGGAATTACTCACGGTAGCCGAACTCGCGGAGCTTGTTCTCGCGGTTGCGCCAGTCTTTCTCGACCTTCACGAAGAGCTCGAGATAGACCTTCTTGCCGAAGAATTTCTCAATATCCTCACGCGAAGAGATACCGACCTTCTTGATCTTGTCGCCACCCTTGCCGATGATGATACCCTTCTGCGAGTCGCGCTCTACATAGATGACGGCCATGATATGGATCGCGCCCTCCTTCTCGTCGAACTTCTCTACGATCACCTCCGTGCTGTAAGGAATCTCCTTATCATACATCAGCAGGAGCTTCTCACGGATAATCTCAGTCACGAAGAAGCGCGCCGGTTTGTCGGTGAGCGCATCCTTGCCGAAGAAGGGAGCCGACACGGGGAGAAGTTCTACGATGCGGTTCTTCAGATTCTCCACGTTAAAGTGTTCCAGCGCACTCGTGGGGAAGATTTCGGCCTTCGGCAGACGCTCGTGCCATTTGTCGACGATCGCATTCAGGTCGTCCTGATTCTTCACGAGGTCAATCTTATTGATCACGAGGAGCACCGGAATCGTTTCCTTTGCCACGCGGTCGAGGAAGTCCTTGTTCTTCTCCGGATCCTCAACGACGTCGGTCACGTAGATGAGCACGTCGGCATCGGTAAGCGCACCCTCCGAGAATTCCAGCATCGACTCCTGAAGCTTATACTTGGGCTTCAGCACACCGGGCGTGTCGGAATATACGATCTGATACTCCGGAGTGTTGACGATGCCCATGATACGGTGGCGGGTGGTCTGGGCTTTGGAAGTGATGATTGAGATACGCTCGCCAACGAGGTCATTCATCAGCGTCGACTTACCCACGTTGGGATTGCCGACAATATTTACGAAGCCGGCCTTATGCCCTTCCTTGACTTCAGGCGCGGCAGTTGTGTTTTCTATCTGCGTGCTGCTAAGGTCGCCGGTCTCAACGGCGGCAGCGTTCATTTCGTTCTCTTTCATAATATTTAAATTAAGGGTTGTCGTAACGACAACATAAAGTCGTCATTAATTCAACCCTTTCGCAGGCTGAAATGTTCAGAGAGGTGCATTAAAATACGGAAGGACGCCTACAGAGAGGCGTCCTTCCGTATGTTTAGAATCAGAGCCGGCTTGCGGTTACTTAGGGTCGATTGCCCAGATGAGATACATCGCGCCCCAGGTGAATCCGGCGCCGAAAGCGGTCATGATGATCTTGTCGCCCTTCTTGAGACGATTCTTATATTCATCCAGACAGAGGGGAATCGAGGCGGCCGAGGTGTTGCCGTAATGCTGGATGTTTACGAGCGTCTTTTCCTCGGGGATCTTGATTCTTCCGCCGACAGCCTCGATAATGCGGAGGTTGGCCTGATGAGGCACGAACCAGTCGAGATCGTCGACAGAAAGCCCGTTGCGAGCCATCACGGATTTAGAAGACGTGAGCATATCTGTCACGGCATTCTTATAGACAGTGCGGCCCTCCTGGTAGATGTAGTGTTCGCGGGCATCGAGGGTCTCCTGCGAAGCGGGGCGGGCAGAGCCGCCGGCCTTCATTAGGAGGTTGGGGAGTCCGGAGCCATCCACGTGGAATTCAGCGTCGACGACGCCGAGTTCTTCCTCAGTGGGCTCAACGAGTACGGCCGCGGCCGCATCGCCGAATAGGGGGCAAGTGGCACGGTCCTGATAATCGGTCATGCTCGACATTTTCTCGGCGGCCACGACAACAATTTTCTTATATAGCCCCGACCGGATGTAAGCGTTAGCGTCCTGCATAGTGACGAGGAAGCCGGCGCATGCAGCCTGGATGTCGTAGGCGTAGGCATTGGTAAGGCCGACGCCATGGGCGATGATTGAAGCGGTCGACGGGAAACGGTAGTCGGGATTGGAAGTGGCGCAGATCAGCAGGTCGATATCTTCCTTGGCAGTATTGGTCTCGCTGAGCAGGCGCTCAACGGCCATGATTCCCAAGAAGCTTGAGCCCTTGGAATCATCCTTGAGGATGCGACGCTCCTTGATGCCCACGCGGGTGGTGATCCACTCGTCGTTGGTATCGACCATCTTCGACAGCATTTCATTGTCGAGGATATCGTCGGGCACGTAAGAAGCGATTCCGCTTATCTTTGCATGAAGCATGGCGCTATGAATTATTTCTCAATCACCTGACGGCCGCGGTAGTAGCCGCATTCGCCGCAAACTGTGTGATAAAGATGCCAAGCTCCACAGTTGGGGCAAAGGGCGAGAGTCGGGATGAGAGCCTTGTCGTGAGTACGACGTTTCGCGGTTCTGGTGTGCGATTGTCTGCGTTTAGGATGTGCCATTTTAGTATGTTTTATAAGTTATTATTTAAATCTCTGTCTCCTCCTCCGGATTTTCGTCGGCTTCATGGCGTCGCAGGGCGTCGGCCATGTCGGCATTGCATTCCCCGTCGGGGTGGACGCAACGCAACGGCACCGAAAGAAGGAGCGTATCGTAGATCAGGGGGGCCACGTCGAAACGTGTCGTGTTGTAGGGGAGGGTGATGAGAGTCTCGTCGGAGTCGTCATATTCCTCGCCGAATTTCAGGCGGATATCATAGTCGACTCCCACGGGCACCTCCACCGGGTCGAGACATCTGTCGCAGGCCACGTCGAGTTCACCGTCGCATTCAAAAAGGAGCGAATATGCTTCATGGGCGCGGCGCACGGTCAGATGCACGTCGACGTCAGCGCCGAGGATATCGGCGTTGTCTCTATCGGCGAAAAACTCCTTCGTGATGCGGAAATCATACTCGTAGTCATGATTCTCCTTCAGCTGGAGCAGGTCGATATCGTATGCGTTGATTTTTGGTGCCATTTCGAATATCGATTTTGTGTACCTCCGAGGGGAATCGAACCCCTATCTAAAGTTTAGGAAACTTCTATTCTA
>CAMWYR010000067.1 GCA_947178505.1 uncultured Muribaculaceae bacterium
CTAAGAATCTAATTTTTTCTTTGCCTTGTCAGTTCAATAGATTCTTTTCCAGTCATGTGGTCTATAGTGATTTCGATAATTGTCACGGCTTTAAGAAATTTTCCAATTTCTCCGGTGGCATCAAGATCACCACAATATTTACGGGATAACTTCCAAAGTGCGTCGATCTTCTCCTCGTCATCATCTATGAATCGGGCTGTTCCGAAGACGATCGCACTTCGGAAATAGGTGGTAAATTCTTCGGGAACAATATCTCCTTGTGCTATTACACAAAGTGATAACCTGGGATTTCTTTTTAACGCTTCTATCTTGTGCCCCTGTCTAGCCGAATGAAGATAAATGTGAGCACCGTCATACACATAATTAATCGGCACGGCATATGGGTAGCCATCATTTCCACTTACTGCAATTACGCATTCTCGACCTGAATAGAGAATCTCTTCTGTTTCCTCAATGGGGATTTCCTGACGGAATCGGCGCATATTATGCATAATTATCCTAAAATTTTAAGTCCGATAATTGAAAGAATAAGAGTTGTGATGAAGAATACTCTCCAGAAGGTGGCGGGTTCGTTAAAGAAAAAAATACCTACTAACACCGCGCCTACGGCTCCTATTCCGGTCCATACGGGATAAACGGTGCCGATAGGTAATTTTTCGGAGGCTTTTGCCATTAGAAACATGCTCAAGGCAAGCGCCGCCAGGAACCCGGCCCACCATCCGGCTAACTCATGACCGGTTGCAGTTTTAGTTTTGCCGAGACAGAACGTGAATGCCACTTCCATACATCCGGCTAAAGCCAGAATTAACCAACTGTACATTATAATCTATGCCTATTTCGAGGGCTGCAAGAATTCTCGGCGACTCCTTCCAAGGCTTAGCAAAAGTAAGAAAATTTATAGACCCTGCCAAATTAAAATAAAATATAATGGTTGTCCGAGGAGAATGGGGATATATAGATACAAATCTTACATTTCATCCACAGAAAGACTATTTTGAGGGTCTCCTCGACGTGATAGAACTTTCTTGATTCGGGAAGGAAGAAATTTCAATCTGCTCAATTATACTATTTAGGCTCCATCAACTGCCTAAAGGCAAGAAGTTTGACACAGGATTACCGGGAGATGCCGATTGCATGAGTTGCTCGGAGAATGAGAATGATGCGGCATCCGTATCGGTCACTACAGAGAGCAATGCCGGACCATCGGATGCCAGCCAGCGCTGCATGGCTGCTTCGAGTTGAGCCGGATCATCAACAGTTTCGGCATACATACCGATCGCTTTAGCCATCTTTCCGAAATCGGGATTCACGAGATTGGTTTCCGTAGGTTTTAGTCCGGCAAGTTGCATTTCCCATTTTACGAATGCCAATGCCCGGTTGTCGGCTACGAGAAGCTTTACAGGTAGATGATACTGCACGATGGTCAGTAATTCACCCATCAGCATTGCGAGGCCGCCATCGCCACAAACAGCGATAACCTGACGGTCCGGAGCTGCGCATTTAGCGCCAATAGCCATCGGCATGGCATTCGCCATGGATCCGTGGGTAAAGGAGCCTAACATGACGCGTCCCTCTGCAGGAGTGAGATAGTGGGAGGTCCAGACGTTGTTCATGCCCGTATCTACGGTGAACACCGCATTTTTGTCAGCCAGACGATCAAGAGTCGCCAGCATGAACTCCGGTCTTACCGCACCTTTCGTTCCGGGATTATCTACCGGTTTCATGTATTCAGATTTAATCGTGGAATAATCAGTTAGGGCCTTATCAAGGAATGTCCGGTCGGTCTTTTGCTGAAGTTTCGGTAATAATGCATTCAGAAAAGTTCCGGCATCAGCCCGAACGGGCACTTCCACCTTACACTTGCGTCCCAATCGCTCGGCACGCACATCAACCTGAATGATCTTCTTATCGGTAGGTAAGAATCCCGGATATGGGAAATTCATACCTATGACAAGTATTACGTCAGCATTAGCTATGGCATTCACTGCCGACCACATTCCCAAGTAGCCCATGTGTCCGACGTAATTTGGACAATCTTTGGTAAGTTCAAGTTGGCTTTTATAGGTCGTTGCCACAGGAGCCTGCATCATCTCTGCCAACTTCATCAGAGGTTCAACAGCATGCTTGCATCCCGACCCTGCGAATACAGCGACAGTCTTTGCATCGTTCAGGAGTTGTGCCGCAGTCTCTACTTCCTCGTCAGCAGGCTCAGGAATTCGCTGGGTATGTAGAGTCTTCATTGCTGCGTAAGACTCTTCAGCAGCTTGGCCGATTACGTCAGCCGGCAGTCCCACGACTCCGACTCCACCTCTACCAATCGCCTCCTGCATAGCAGCCTGAAGCATATGTGGTACCTGAGTCGGTGTTACGGCCGTCTCGTTATATACACTGCAGTTGGAAAACAGCAACGTTGGGTTCGTTTCCTGAAAATATTCAGTACCGAACATAGACGAGGCACAGGTAGATGCGATTGCAATTACCGGCGCATTACTGCGCTGCGCGTCATATAATCCATTTATAAGATGCACATGCCCCGGCCCACTGCTACCTGCACAAGCCGCGAGCTGCCCTGTAAGCTGAGCCTCAGCACTCGCTGCAAAGGCTCCCGATTCTTCATGCCGCATATGGATGAATTTTACCCTTCCGTCTTTAGAGATAGCCTCTGTAAGGGCATTAAGGCTGTCGCCAGTAATGGCGTAAAGATGCTTTACGCCCGACTCTGCCATCATTTCCACGACTTGTTGTGCGACCGTCTTGGGTGTCGATGTATTTTCTATAGAATTTTTCTGTGTGTTTTCCATATATTAAAAAAGTAAAAATCAAAAAACTCATAATGCCTCTCTTGATGAATCATCATACGTGAAATATTGAGAAGACGTTTTAATGGGGGCAAATCCTGCCGGGACTTCATCCTTTAAGGAATACATATTGCCAGTAGATAAACAAGTTGTAGCTCAAGAATGTTCTATGTTATTTTCGGTAGATTTTTGAGATTGAGTCGATCGGTTACTATGAATTGGTTCCTATGAGTAGATGGTGACGACGAGGGTGCGGCCGCCACCATAGTCGCGGAACTCGCAAAGGTAGATTCCTTGCCATGTGCCGAGATTTAGCCGGTGATTGGTGATGGGAATCGTTAGCGAAACGCCTACGAGGGATGACTTCGCGTGCGCCGGCATATCGTCGTCGCCCTCCATCGTGTGCTGATAAAATGGCTGGCGTTCGGGAACAATATGATCGAGTGTTTTCGCAAGATCGGTTCTCACATCGGGATCGGCATTTTCATTTATAGTAAGACCGCACGATGTATGCTTGACAAATATGGTAAGTAAACCTGAATCCGGCAACTGGGGCAAGTGACGTAGTATTTCACCGGTAATGAGATGACATCCACGACGCTTTGCCGATAGACTGAATTCTACTTGCTGTATCATAGGAATAAAATTTTCTTATAATGTTATTTTTTTAACCAATACCGGCGTCGATCTTCAGGAAGTTTCTCAATTGCGTAACGGAGGGTTGTCCGGTGCATCTGTCCATGGTGGCAACTAAGATATTCCTCAAGAGCAATCTCATCTCTCTTGCCCATTTCCCTGAGCATCCACCCTACCGCCTTATGAATCAGGTCATGTGGATGATCGAGTAGTTTGGTCGCTACGTCAATGGTCGGCTTAAAAATCCCATCGCGAATCAACATCCAGTTAGTAACCATTGCTATTCGCTGTTCCCATAAGTTATCACTCTCCGCTAAGCGATAAAGAATATTTACGTTCTCTGGAGAATATCTTAACCAGGTGCCCAGAATCTTGGGGCAACTCATATCAACGAGATCCCAGTTGTTGGCCTGCCGGGCATGCGACAGATAGAACCGGGCAAGTTCCGCTCTTCGTGCAGATTTTACATCTTCCTCCTTATCGCTCTTCTTCGGAACATTTGCCTTCATTTCTTCCACCAACAATAGAAACCCCGCTAAGCGAATCTCATGCCATTGACTATAAAGGAGTTTCCTTATTTCATCAAGAGAGACCCTCAATCGAGATTCTTTGATTATTAATCGCGTATGGGGCACTTTCAGTCCGATAAACCTATCTCCTTCTCCATAATCTCCGGGAGCCGTCTTGAAGAAACGCATAAGATGCTTGGCCTGCGCATCATCCTTTTCAATAAGCATACACTCCTCAATCTGCCCGGCTGTAATCATTTCCTTCATCTAAAATAACTTACTGATTATACTCAAGACATAAGGATTGCCTGTCTGTCTCAGATAATCTGCAAATTTAATACTTTTTCCTTAATATTTCATCATCTTGACAAATATGAAGAATGTGGGGGATAATTCTTTTTAGCATATCTGTATTTGCACCGAGTATGAAGACAATATCTCTGAATCAATTAGTGATTCTCGTTATTTTTAATTAAATTTGCCGCATAAAAATTCGACCATGAAACCAATTACTTTAGCTTTCTTCCTTTTGATGGGTCTTGCCTCTGAGGGCGTCAGTGCGGCAATCCCTGAATATGAAATAGTCACTGATCCTTGTCCAGAATCTGCTTACGGCACAATTACAAGATACGCTGTAAGGTCTGAGAATCTTCAGGCGAACATTACAGTAGATGTGTGGACTCCACAGGAATACGATTCTACCGAAGCCAGAAGGTATCCGGTGGTGTATGCCCATGACGGGCAGAATCTTTTTGACGGGTCATTCTCTTTTGCAGGCGTAGCATGGGCTGTCGATAAAGCGTGCGCAAAGCTTGCTGCTGACAGCAACTTCGACATGCCAATCGTAGTAGGAATCAATAACCGGGGAGCCGAAGGATTACGGCCCAATGATTATTTCCCGGAAAATGCACTTGATTACATTGCTCCCGATCTGCAGGATTATACATATATCTACCAGACGTGTAACGACATCTTCTACGGTAATGAGCAGGCAGCTTTTGTTGCTGAAGAACTGAAGCCCCTTATCGATTCACTATATATGACAGCTCCGGGAATGGAGTCTACATTCGCAATGGGCTCTAGCATGGGGGGACTCGCATCAATGTATCTTCTATGCGAATACCCTGAAATCTTCGGGGGGGCAGCCTGTCTTTCCACTCACTGGATAGGCTCACTCAACCTTAATCCCGATTATTCAATGAATGACGATGAAATATGCGCTCAGGCTATTCTTGACTATTTAAGTGACCATATTCCTACCGATGGACTTCATCGCCTATATATGGATCAGGGCACGAAAGATTGGGATGCCGGATATCTGAAATATGAAGTAAAAGCACGTGAGATTGTTGCAGAAAAGGGATATACTCAGGAGAATGGGCTGCTTTACGTATATGACGCAAAGGGAGCAGGCCACAACGAATGGTATTGGCAGCAGAGAGTACGCATTCCTCTGAAATTTCTGTTGTCAAAGTCTGTAATTGAGGGGGCCGGAGTTAGCACCATTAAGACTGACGAGGAAATTGCTATTATGAAACATTCAGTCTTTGACCTTCTTGGCCGTGAATTTTCAGTCTCAGATGTGCAGAGACTTCCACACGGCATTTACGTGTATAAAGGTCGGAAAGTGATGAAATAAATATTCACGCCAAGGTTGCTTTTTTCAATCAGCTGGAAGCAGAAGCGGCTGAGGATGCCCATTATTCATGATTCGGGCATACTCAGCCGGTTTGATTTTTCTATATTTGCGTCGATTACTTATGGCTCCATCCACTAAAATTTCTTTTAGATGCAAAGTTAAGAATTTCACGAGGAATAAAATAACCATATATTTGGAAATAGAAAGCAGTATTATAGAAAAACAGTCATAATCTTTGACGAAGCATAAAAAAGAGCTTGCAATCGAGCTTCACCAGCCTGACTACAAGCACAATAGCGTTCAATGATGT
>CAMWYR010000068.1 GCA_947178505.1 uncultured Muribaculaceae bacterium
CTTCTCAACAGCTTAATGAATTAGTAGTTCTGGGAGATCGTGGATGGATTGAGAAAGGGAGAGTTGAACCCGCTGGATGGAAATTAATTTAGTAAATTTGGTAGAATTAAAAAAAATGCATAAATTTGCAAGGCATACCGAATGCAGAGGCCCGGTAGTGGGCTGAGCGGGAGGGTATGCAAGACATAATGAAATGCGTTTACTCGGCGCTTTTTCTTGACGGTTAGAAACTTCGCAACTTTCAAATCATGGTCAGGAAAGAAGCAAACAGTAGATGCCTTGTGGATATGTACATAAAGTCGGAGATGTGCACGAGAGTGCACACCTGATTGTTATAGCATATTCTGCGTGAGGCTTCTGCAAGTTTGCTCGTTCTTATCATGATGGGCAATGCGAAGGCCTCTAACCGTGAGAGCGAGCAACAGGTACAGTTCTCACGCATTTTTTTTATAATTAAAGTCCTTATTTTGAGAGCTGGGAGGACCTCATTGAATGTCATGAAACAAAATCGTAAGGAGGAACTTCAGTCTCGTCGACAGTTCTTCAAGAAAGCTGCCAAAAGCGCGCTTCCGATTCTGGGTGCAATTGTGCTTGCCAACGTTCCTATGTTCACCAGTTCAGCTGAGGCTGCAACAAGTTGTAATTATGGCTGCTCCTCAGGTTGTACGGGCTGCCTTGCATCTTGTGCGCGTTCTTGCACCAGCTGCTCCGATGGATGTGCAAGTGGCTGTCACCGTACATGCTATACGGGATGTAACGGCAAGACCAATGCCTGGAAGTAAGTTAATTGCATGAAAATTGAAAGAGTATAGGCTGCGCACTGACGTTGCCATACTCTTTCATTAAGCGGATTATCTTTCATTAAGCAGATTATAATGATTAAGGATATTTCTCGTAGCTGGCAGTCGGGAGTTAGTAAAACCATTACGTTCATTGTCACTAAAGATTGTCAGTTAGCCTGTAAGTACTGCTATCTGGTAGGCAAGAATGAAAAAGAGAGGATGCAGTGGGAAGTGGCTAAGAAAGCCATTGATTATATTCTGAGTAAGGAGGATGAGTTTACTCAGGAATCAGTCATTTTCGATTTCATAGGAGGAGAGCCATTCCTTGAAATAGAATTGATTGATAAGATATGTGACTATCTGCGTACAGAGATGTTCAGATTGAACCATCATTGGTTTAATTCATATCGTTTCAGTTTCTCTACCAATGGAATAAACTATCATACGCCACAGATTCAAGATTTTATTAAGAAGAATAAGACGCATGTATCCGTTGGTATTACAATTGACGGCACCCGGAAGAAACATGATCTGAACAGAATATGGAAAGATGTGCTACCGGAAAAGGGGAGTTATAATGATGTTGTCAGAAATATACCTTTATGGCTGGAACAATTTCCAAATGCAAGTACGAAGGTAACCATCAGTAGTGCAGATATTCCCTATATAAGGGAAAGCGTAATGCATCTGTTTGATTTGGGTATCAAGGATATACATATTAATTGTGTATTCGAAGATGTGTGGAAAGAAAATGACGATGTCCTATTCGAAGAACAGTTGATGGCCCTGGCCGACGATATAATTGACGGAGAATACTATAAAGATTTTTCGTGTTCTTTCTTTGACGAGAATATAGGAAAACCGATGGATTCGATGGATGTGAGAAACTGGTGTGGCTCTGGTACAATGATTGCCGTAGATGCGCAGGGTTTCTTTTATCCATGCACGCGGTTTGCGCAATATTCCCTCCGGGAGAAGCCTGCTATATCAATAGGAGACATTAACTCAGGAATTGATAAGAATAAACTCCGCCCTTTTCTGACGCTTGACCGATTGGTGCAGTCGTCTCAGGAGTGCATAGATTGTGCTGTCGCGAGTGGTTGCGCATGGTGTCAGGGCGAGAATTATGACTCGGCTGAGACGGATACGATTTTTCAGCGCTCTACGGCCATTTGCAGAATGCATAAAGCCAGAGTGCGTGCCAATAACTATTATTGGAATAAACTCTATCGCAAACTTGAATCTGAGGGAATACCTTCTGATGAGGGCAATGTGTCGAAAAAGAGTACACATCAACCTTGCTGATAAAAGACTATAACCTTATGCTTAAATATCTAATTGTGCAGTTGGATGATGCCGCTCCGTCATTCTGCCATTATCCAAGTTCGGATTTCGGATCCTCTCTTATGGATATAGAAGTGCTTCGGGACGCACTCCGGTGGTCAATGAAAGAAAATCTGACAGTTCAGTTCATATATCCGGATTACAAACTTCCTGAAGATTATCTCGTCCTGATTGATTCTGTGTATCATGCTGACATAGTATCCTCGGAAAATAGTGATGAGGCCCTTAGAAGCGAAGCAGATGTAATCATCTGCGATTCATGGGAAGCCTTGACTGCATATCCATTGCAGAAAAAACAGGCTTATGTGTTACGCGTGAGGATCGATGACTTCTTGAAACATTCATCTCTCCTGAAGAAGGTAGTGCCTCTGGTCGACCGTCTTAATGTTGTTTTTACCGACGTGGAGAAGTATGATGATTCAGTAAATCCAAGATATGCGGAAGTTCTGAAGGAGATTGGCCACTATATACGCGAAGAGTATAAACGTAATCATGCGGTACAGATCAATCTTTTGACTGACAGAATATTTTTGGATGAAATGAACAATTGCAATGCCGGATCGGAGAGTGTGACGCTTTGTCCGGATGGTAATTTCTATCTGTGCCCGGCCTACAATAAGGATCTTACAAGAACTGTAGGAAATATGACTGAAGGGCTGAATATTAGGAATCCGCAGTTACTGAGAATAAACCATGCTCCGATATGCATGAAGTGTGACGCCTGGCAGTGTCGACGTTGCTTATGGATGAATAAAATGATGACCCTTGAATTCAACACTCCTAGTCATCAGCAGTGTGTTATGGCGCATATAGAGCGGAACGCCTCTAAGTCACTTCTGGATGATCTTAAGACAGCCGGGGTGCTCAATACTCACAAAGAGATTTCAGAAATAGATTATCTGGATCCATTTGATAAAATCAACATATGAACACCAGTAGCAAACCTAACATAGAAATATTAACCTAATATGATAATTATGAAAAAACTTAGATCATTAATAGCATCAGCTTTCTGTCTGTTGCTCTGTGGTATTTTAAATTCCTGTGGTAGCGCCGATCAGTGGGTGCAGGCGCTTGGGGCATTTAGTGACGGTATGAGTGGATATTCCACGTCGTCTTATTATTCCGGGGGATCTTCGTCGTATGTTTCCACTGGAAGTTCTTCTTCATCGGCAAAAGAGTGGCACAATTGCTCGTCGTGTTCAGGCACAGGTAACTGTAAGTCCTGCGGTGGATCCGGTAGGAATTCCTATACCAAAAATGGTAAATGCGGAGTGTGTCGCGGCACCGGTAAGTGTGCAGGGTGTAATGGGAAGAAGGGATGGTATATATAAACAGTTGCTATGAAGAAAGAAGTAGGAAGTGTCTCTACGGAGGAACGCAATGAGATCCAGATGCTTTTTGAGCGTCGCAACGGTCTGAATGAGCTTGCAAAGATCCTCACTCCGGATAATGAAGAACTCTATGAACGTCTCATCAGGGATATGGGAGTGACGTCTTCGAAGTTTCAGAACTGGTGGGACCGAATGTATGAGAAGTATAATTGGGAGTCAACTCCTGAGGGTAACTGGGAGATTGATTTCAATGATGGTAGAATTTATCTTGTTACTACAGAATGATTATAGCAATGATTGGTGCAACAGAAATCATCCTTATTTGCGCTGTTGTCCTCCTGATATTTGGAGGAAAGAAATTACCTGAGCTCATGAAAGGGGTTGGGAAGGGCGTCAGAAGCTTTAAGGAAGGAATGGCTGAACCATCCGAAGAAGAATTGCAACGCCGGGTTAAAGAAGAAACCGATCGAAGAGTGGAGGCGGAACTTCAGCGTAGAGCCGAAGAGGGCCTTAGCTGTACACACGCCGATGGGGAAACTGAGCCGGTAAATAATACTGCTCACGGTGAATGATTCTTCTTCTGATAGCGGAATGCTGACATTCGGAGGGCATCTTGAGATATTTCGCAAGATGCTCCTCCGGATTGTTGCAGTCATAGTGGTGTTTGCAAGTGTGGTCTTTTGTTGTAAACAGGAGACTTTCACAATTTTACTCGCCCCATCAAAATGGGATTTCACAACATTCCGGATCATCGAGCATATGATGAGTGAAATTGGCGTGCATATCCGGTTTGAGGAATTTAGTGTGCCCCTGATCAGCACAGATCTTTCATCCCAGTTCATGACTCATATCACGGTATCTTGTATTCTGGGGGTGTTGCTCGCAAGTCCGTATATTATTTTCGAACTCTTCAGATTTATTTCTCCTGCTCTGTACGATAGTGAAAGGCGTTATTCCGTGGCTGTCGCCGTAATCATTTATGCCTTTTTTATTATAGGTCTGTTGATGAGCTATTACGTAATATTCCCGATTTCGTTCCGCTTCCTTGCTAATTATCAAGTGGATGAAGCCATTAAGAGTACAATTACGCTTGATTCCTATATCTCTACCTTCACCACGCTAATGTTTATGATGGGAATAGTGTTCCAATTACCGGTATTGGCATTCATCCTTGGTAGGATGGGATTTATTGATGCCGCGCTGCTGAAGCGTTACCGTTCCTATGCTTTTGTGCTTATAATGGTAGTTGCTGCCATTATTACTCCTCCCGATATCTTTACTCTTCTTATCGTTTGTATTCCGATTTACGCTCTCTATGAACTTAGCATATTCGTTCTTAAACGATGGGCCCCTGAGCCAGTGGAATATGGGGAACAAATGGAGAATGATGAAGACGCGAATGCCGATGGTGATAAATCGTTGGGCTAAACAAGGAATGGCAGCTCCGCGGCCGGAGGGGGAAACGGTGGCACAGAGGCCTCTCCGACGGTGCGGGGATAGGGAAATGATGGTGAAATTTTATTTTCCCGC
>CAMWYR010000069.1 GCA_947178505.1 uncultured Muribaculaceae bacterium
CCTGCTGCCAATCCGCCTGTAGTAAAAGGTCGCGTGTTTGTCTGGACAGATTATTCTTTTGAATATGACAGCAACGGCAATCCTGTTTATGAATTCGCGCAGAGAGCGGATCATCCTATGGTCGTAAGAGACAATTCAGTAATAGTAGATGTTGAATTAAAATAATTAATTGGTTGATTATGAGAAAAATTATTCTTTTGGTCCTTGTGATAGCAGCCGGGTTTGCCACTCAGGCCCAGAATAGATTGTCGTGGGGTGTTGAAGCAGGCTTGAATCTATCCCATCCGATTGCTGCGACTGCTGTCTCTCCCGGTGTTAATGTGGGTGTCTTTGGCGAGATGCAGCTTTCTAAATTATTTTCGCTTGACGCCGCATTGAGATATAGCTACAAACCGTGGAGGAACAGTAAGACCTATTACGGTGACAGCTCATGGGATCCTAATCTGCTTATGCTCTCAAGGAAGTATACCGGTGGTCCGTCAACTTTGGAACTGCCTATCCATGCGGGATTCACTTTCCCTCTAAGTAGACTTGCCTCTTTGAAAATAGCAGTCGGCCCATATTTCGGAATTGGTGTCGGCGGAAAATACAAGATGAAGCGAGTCTATACGGACACAGATAATGTCGAGAAGACCCAGAAGGAATCGCATGACATCTATGGCAAGAACGGCAGCAAGCGCTTTGAGACCGGCCTGGATGCACGCGTCGGCGTTGAATTCAACCGCCACTACAACGTGTCGCTCGGGTATCAGTTCCAGTTTAATGAGACGACACCTATGCATTTCCCCATCGGAAAAGCGCAGGTATTCTCCGTAAACGTAGGCTACCGCTTCTGATTAAGTCTACAAAAAAACATCACAAAGCCGCGTCTTTATGACGCGGCTTTGCGTTTTGAACCCATCCCGGAGTTTGGTTCATCCTATATTTTATGCTGGATGCGGCTTATTCGCTGTAGTAGGCAGCGATGGTGCGGATGGCCGCCTCATCGGGCTTGGTGGCTCCTGCCGGGGTTGTCTTCAATAATTTCTTTACGGCGTAGAAGTCAGGGTTTTGTTTTACCTGATATTCGGATGCGGCTTCTGTCTCGTCGCCCTGTGCGGCTGTCGCATCTTCGAGAGCCTCGTCATTGTCGGCGATAGCCGTAAGCATATCGCTGCCATTTACTAAAGTGGCGGTAAGATTAGCAGGATTTATTCTAATCTGGGGATATGAATCAAAACGGTCGAAGTTGTCGATATACTCGTCGACCAGGCGGGTGAGTTGTTCGGTAAGTGTCATTCTATTTTTATATTACGGGAACTTCGTTTGCCATGTGCTGTGAAGCTCCGGGTGATTACTGAATGTAAAACAACATTTACCCGCGCGAAGTTGACGATGGTGTAAATCTTGCATATAAATATGTTAACAAATGATAAAGGACTTAAACTAATTGTAACGATTTAACTCTCAAAGGCAGAGACTTCGAGTCACGACAGTGGCTATATGCAATGGTGTGACTGTCTCTATTTACTATTACGTATTTCCACTGAATGAATTCGAAATGAGAAAGTCAAAGATTCGGACTGTGATTGCATTGCTCGCTGCCGGAAGTTGCTGCGGAGTGGTATATTCAGCCGTAGTCAGAGGCGTTGCGGTAGATGGTGACGGACTTGAACTCCCGGGAGTTGCTGTGCAAATCGTAAGCGTGGCTGATTCTGCACGTGCCGGTTATTTTCTCACTGATGTTGACGGCACTTTCAGTTTTGATAAGCTGCCTGCTGCCGATTACCAGCTTCAACTTACAATGACCGGTATGGACCCGGTCGTGCGCGCGTTGCGCCTTGTCTCTGAAAACGACACTACCGATGTCGGTCGCATTGCTATGACAGAAAATTCCATTGTGCTTAGCGAGGCGGTGGTAACGGCCGTGCGCGCCGCGGTGGTGGCGAAGCAGGACACGCTCGAATTCAACGCCGGGTCATTTCATACCAATCCGAATGCATCTGTCGAAGATCTGCTCAAGAAACTCCCCGGGGTGGAGGTGGGCTCCGATGGCTCCATCACGTCGGGAGGAAAGACTGTGTCGAAGATTCTGATCGACGGAAAGGAATTTTTTGCCGACGATCCTAAGATAGCGTCAAAGAATCTTCCTTCCAATATAGTGGAGAAGGTGCAGGTGGTCGACCGCAAGAGTGAGACCGCACGCCTTACGGGCGTTGACGACGGTGAGGATGAGACGGTGATTAACCTCACGGTCAAGAAGGATATGAACAACGGCTGGTTCGGCACGGTTGGCGGAGGCTATGGTACGGATAATCGTTTCCAGGGCACGGCTAATATCAACTGGTTCAAGGATGGCAACCAGGTGTCGCTGATCGCCGGAGGCAACAATATCAATGAGATGGGCTTCACGGATATGGGCGGAGGGCGTTTCCGCAATTTCGGTGGCAATAACGGCATCAACACTTCGGGCCAGTTCGGCATTAATTTCAATGTCGGCAAGGAGGAGAAGATCCGTGTCGGAGGAAATCTGCTATATAGTTTTACCGACTGCGATTCGCGCAGCCGCTACGATACGCAGTATCTATTCCCTGATTCGGTAAGTTATCTTAGGGGAGGCTCGCGTACGCGCGACAAGGGTCACGCGGTGACCGGCCGCTTCCGTCTCAACTGGAATATCACGGATAACGACGCGCTTGATTTCAGGCCGGAGTTTCAGGTGAATTTCCGTCGCAGTGAGCAGGCTGATTCGTCTTTCCTTTTCGCCACTCAGGCTGCTGATTCGCGCGTGAACAGCAACGAGGCATTGCGGTTTAACCGTGGCACGGACTGGACTGCCGGAGGTCGTCTGGTCTACACCCACAAGTTTGCGTTGCGTCCGGGCCGCTCGCTGTCGGTGCAGGCAAACTATACGTTCAGCAATACGCGTCAGTTCGGCACGACATGGAATGATATCGAATATTATCTGCGTCAGGATGATTCGGAGCGACTGTTCCAGTATCTTGACACGCACCAGTGGAATAATTATGTGGAGGGACGCGTCACGTGGACAGAGCCGCTTGGCGAGGCCTCACGCGGCAACTACCTTGAAGTGGCTTATAAGGCATCGCTCCGCTTTAACAATGCCGACCGTCTGACCTATGATATTCCCTACGATGGATTCGATCCTCTGCTCACGGGGCTGCCGGAGTATTCGTCGGTGCCCGACGGAGCGGCACTTGATGAGGATCTGTCCAACAGGTTCAGGAATCGCTTCTCGCAGCAGGAACTGCAGGTCGGATATAAGAAGACAGCCTCAAAATATAATCTGAATGCGGGCCTGACGTTCGCTCCGGCGAGTTCGAAGAGTGAGGATCTTATCAATCCGTTGAGAAATATCGACACCCGGTGGGTGTGGAACGTGGCTCCTTACCTGCGCTTTCGATATCGATTTTCGAAGACGTCGAGCCTGATGATGCATTATAGGGCGCGCACTGTGCAGCCGTCGCTCACGCAACTCCAGCCGGTGGCCGACGTGTCCGATCCCCTCAACATCACCATTGGTAACCCGGATCTGAAGCCTACCTTCACTCAGAATATCGGGGCCCATTTCAATTCTTATAATTCAACGACTCAGCAGTCGGTGTTCGCGGTGGCCAACGCGTCTATATCGCTCAATAATGTCGTGTCGCGTACGCTTACGGATCCCTCTACCGGCGTGCGCACCACTACCTATGCCAATGCCAACGGTGTCTGGAATATTTTCGCGATGGGTATGATCAACCAGCCGTTGCGCAACAGGTCGTGGCGCTTCATGGGGCGTCTCAACGCACGCTATGCCTCAAATGTGGGATATATCAACGGAGAGTACAATCGCAGCGGTAACATGACACTGTCTCCGACGGCAGGTATGACATTCTCTTCCTCCATATTCCAGATGACGCTTAACCCGACGTATAGCTTCCAGATGGCTACGAGTTCGCTTGCATCGCAACGCAACCGTTATACGCAGGCATTTGGCTTTGACACGGATGCATCTTTATATCTTCCCTTCGGCCTTGAGCTCTCTACAGATTTGTCGTTCTCGCGCTCGACGGGTTATGCCGCAGGCTTCGACAACACTCAGTGGCTCTGGAATGCACAGCTTTCTTACTCAGTGCTTGCCGACAAGTCGCTGACTTTCAGCGTAAGGGCTTACGATATCCTGGGTGAGAAGAAGAATATTTCGCGTAGTGTGAACGCAAGTATCATTTCCGATACGCAGTATAATGACCTCCGTCGCTACCTGATGTTCGGCGTTACGTGGAAATTCAATACCCTGTCGAAGAAGGGGGCGGTGAATATGCCTCCGGAAATGCGTGATGCGCCTCCGGGAGAGCGCGGGAGCCGTGGTCCGATGGGGCCTCCTCCCGGTGGCGGACGTGGTCCCGGCTTCTGATATAATGTCGCGCTTGAAACATGATTATGGCTCATTGGCTGGAATTTTCACAGCCGATGAGCCATAATCATAGACCCATAGGTCAAAAAGACGGTAAGGGGGGTATATAAGAAGAGGGGAGTATAAAAAGAGGTGTCCGCCTGTTTCCGAAGAAACAGACGGACTGGGGATTGTGGGGAAAGTGGGCGATTACGGATTCGAACCGCAGACCCTCTGCTTGTAAGGCAGACGCTCTA
>CAMWYR010000070.1 GCA_947178505.1 uncultured Muribaculaceae bacterium
GGCCGACGGCAACGGCCTCCGCTGCGTCTACTGCGAGCATCGCCCCGCTAAATAATCCCTCCGCGCCCACCGGAAAAGATAGTTTATCCGATAACCTTCCTTATTGCAGACCCGCCAATAAGGAAGGCTTTTTATATTCAGAAATTATTATGTGGTTCACTAAGGCTCCATCCACTAAAAATCCGACGCCCCGGCATTAAGAAATTTTAGTGGATGGAGCCTGATTCCTTCAAACTTCATCTTCATTAATATTTGCCTATCTGAAATAAATTCACTAAATTCGCGAGGTAACAACTCTCTGTATCCGGCGACCATAAGCAGAATTTGGAAGTCGGTAGAAAGATCGTACTGAAAGAAATGCATAAATATAAAGATGAGTAACTATTCAGCCAAAGAACGCCTGATTGCCGGTTTACTCTCACGGACACCGGGTATAAAGAATCTCATTAAAAAGACATATCTGTATACAAATTATTATATTTATAGACAAAACTACGATTTTAAATATCACAACGCCACTATCAGGCTTCATACTATTCCGGAAGAAAAACTCAAGGAAGAATCATTCTTCGGATATTACGACAAGTCTCCTCTCAATGACCGGGGACAAGTACTTTTTTGCCTTACCGATCACCCTACTAAGAGGAAACCAAGCGCTACCCATCCAATCAGTCTGTGCGTAAAGGATATGTCAACGCAATCCCTATGTAAAGTCACCGCTGTGGATGCGTATAACTGGCAACAAGGGTGCCGGGCACAATGGCTCACCAATGACAGATTCATCTATAATGTATATGACGGGGCGCAGAAGGCCTACCGGAGCTGCGTATATGATTTGAGCCGGAGATCGGTCGTCCGGACCTTTCCTTTGCCGGTGCAGGACGCATTCAGAGACGAATTCTTTCTATCTCTCAATTATTCGCGTATCATGCGTTTGCGTCCTGACTATGGCTACCGGAACATTCCCCCACTCGACACAACGCAAATGGGGGATATGGATAACGACGGGATATTTAAAACAGATATCCGTACGGGTGAATCACGACTTTTAATCAGCCTCAGGGAAATCGCGGAAATATCCCCCAAAAAGGAGTTCATAAATGCCATGCATAAGGTGAACCACATAATGATCTCTCCCGACGGCTCAAAATTCATATTCATTCACCGTTGGTATGTCGGGAAAAAGCGACACGACCGACTGATGCTATTAAGCCCCGGCGGAAAACTATCGTGCATTGCAGATGAGAATATAGTAAGCCACATGGCATGGGTCGACAATGATGAGCTATTCGGATACCTGAAGCACGACGGCATCTGTGGATTTTTCTTCATTGATCTCAACACCTTGCGTTTTTCTCCCTGCCAGGCATTGAATGCACTTCACAATGGCGACGGCCACCCCACTGTCTGTGGAAATTGGATTGCCGTTGACACATATCCCGACAGAAGCGGATATCAGCATCTTTATTTATATAACAGGAAAAATCAAGACGTGCAGCAACTGATTGAACTGAAACATAGTCCCCAATATTATGGAGAGAGCCGTTGCGATCTCCATCCGCGCTTCTCTACCGACGGCAAATATATATTCTTTGATTCTGTCTTTAAAGGATTGCGCAGATTATGTTATATTGACGTCTCAAAGATAACGAACTGCTAAATATGGCCTCATCTTTAACTGTACTGTTGGCGGTGTACAAAGAAGACAAACCGCAATATTTCAGCAGGGCTTTGGAAAGTATCTGGGATGACCAGATACTCAAGCCCTTTGAAATTGTCCTTGTGGAAGATGGTCCGTTGACCCCGGAACTATACCGTATTATCAGCGTATTCCGGACGAGAGTGGGCAAAGCCTTAAAAATCATAAAGAATCCCACCAACCTCGGACTGACCAAGTCATTAAACCGAGGCATCGAGGCAGCTACAGGCGACTACATAGCCCGCATGGACAGCGATGATATCGCACTTCCTAACAGATTCAAGGTGCAGCTTGAATATCTCGACTCGCATCCTGAAGTAATGGTGTTGGGAGGCGGCATGCAGGAAATAGATGAAAATAACCGACCCACACACATCAGGATTTATCCGTCATCTTCGGATCAAATCAGGCAATATATCTCAAAAGCAAATCCTATTCCCCACCCCACTGTCGTGTTTAATGCAAAACTCTTCAAAAGGGGGGTAAGATATGATGAGCAATACAGAAAAAACCAGGATCTCAAATTATGGTTCGACCTGCTTAATCAAGGCATCATACTTGAGAACCTTCCTGATGTGGTGCTGAAATTCAGAAGGACCGGTGATACCTATCAGAAACGGGCGAGTAAGATCTCAATCTTAAGCGAATATCAGATTTACGACAACGGCATTAAACGCCTTCATGGGAAATGGACACTCAAACGGATGTATCCGATCATGCGCTATGCTGTCAAGTCTATGCCTCCATGGGTGGCCAAATCCACTTATAAATTCTTATTCAAGAAAAAATAAATTACCGCTTCACGCCTCGCTCATCATCTGCATAACAGGATTCATAAAATGGATACAAAAGCGTCATATCAATCAACTACCCCGAAAAGCGACTTCGGGAAAAAGACCGGTTGTGTCATCATTACATTCAATCCGGACATAGAAGTGCTACGCAACAATATCAAGAAATGGATTCAGCAGGGTGTGGATGTCGTAATCGTGGATAATTCCCCGGAAAGGACAGCTGCCGATTTCCCTGAGCCGGAGGTGCATTATATTGCCATGGACCGGAATGAAGGAATTGCCCGGGCCCAGAATGTCGGAGCCGCGTGGTTGATCGATAATGGCTATGAGCTGCTGCTTTTCTCCGACCAGGACACTCAACCCTCCGATGAAGTTGCAGGCAAATTAACCGAAGCCTATTGCCTCCTGGCCGGCAATGATGTAAAGATAGCGGCAATAGGGACAAGGGCTATCAATTCATTTACGAATGAACTATATGATTATAAGACAAAATTAATTGATGCGCCTGAGGATATAAGGGAAATTTCTCCCGACGAAAGAATCCGGGAAGTCTATTCCGTGATCTCCTCAGTTTCATTAATTCCCGCTGCCTCATTCTTACTTAACGGAGGTTTTGACGAAAGTCTATTTATTGACGGCGTCGACCATGAATGGTGCTGGCGTGCATGGCACTCCCACCGGTTACGAACGTTCATTATCGAAGACGCTATTGTGACTCACAGCATTGGCGAAGGGGATCGCAAATGTCTGGGTAGTTCTATTTCCATACCATCCTCCGCGAGAGTCTATTACCAGTACCGCAACTTCATCCGGCTTTGCCGACGCCCGTATACCCCGTCATACTGGAAACGAAAAAACCTTACCAAATATGCCGTCAAGTTGTTTTATTACCCGCTGATGGTATCGCCGAGACTTTCTTACCTTAAGAATATGGCGAAGGGCATAAGAGACGGATTTTTCAAGAAAGAATAGTGAACATTGCCTTCTCGATATATAATCAACCGGCACTTTCCTCTCCATAAATCAGCAAACTATGAAAGTAATATTTGACCATCAACTTTTTTCATTTCAGAAATATGGAGGCGCATCTAAATATTTCGCAATGCTCCTCAAGTATCTTCCGCGCGAAATATGGACCACCACCACTCTGATTTCCAATAATGAGTATGTTAAGGCCAACGGTCTCTTCAAAGCCATGCCTTTTTTGCCCAACCATCCTTTCAAAGGACAGCGCAGACTCATGCTTGATGCCAATAAGCCCTATTCCTTTCTAAGGCTGCTGAAGAGAGATTATGATGTGTTCCACCAGACTCATTTCGAGACCTACTGTCTGAAAGCCATCGGGTCAAAACCTATGGTGACAACCTTTCACGATATCAATTTCTCCAAATACACGCCAAATCCTAAAATTGTCGCATACCAGAGAAAATCACTGGCACGCGCCGATAAGGTCATTGCAATAAGCGAACATACCAAACGCGACCTTATCGATACCTTCGGTATAAATCCCGACAAGGTCACCGTCATATACCACGGGATTGAACTCCCTCCGCATAATGATGATGCCCCCCCATTTGATTTCCCTTACGTGCTTTTTGTCGGAGCCCGTGAGAAGCATAAGAACTTCACGCTTTTTGCAAAAGCATTTGCAGAATTCAACCGGCATTTCCCCGATATCCACTTAGTCTGCACCCGCGGGCCCTTCTCCACTGAGGAAGAAGTATTGCTGCAGGGCCTCGGCATCAGGGAGAAAAGCCATGTCATCTCAGCGGATGAGGTGATGATGAACCGCCTTTACAGACATGCGCTGATGTTCGTGTTTCCTTCCTTATACGAAGGATTCGGCATGCCCATACTGGAAGCGATGGCTAATGACTGTCCTGTGGTGCTTTCCGACCAATCATGCTTTCCGGAAATTGCAAGAGACTCTGCTTTATATTTTGATCCCCGCGATATCGGAGATATGTCGGATAAGATGATTAAGGTCGCTGAGAGCACGGATTTGAGAGACTCGCTGATCGCGAAAGGAGCAGTGAGGGTACAGGATTTCTCATGGCAGACCTGCGCCGACAAACATCTGCGTGTCTATGAGAGCCTA
>CAMWYR010000071.1 GCA_947178505.1 uncultured Muribaculaceae bacterium
AACCGTAAAATTTTGAGATATTTATAGTGACTGTGAAAAAATAGGAGAATTGGTGAAGTATGAATAGATTTGCGTTCTTATAGCCGACGTGTTTAATATTATTCTCTCAATTCCAATTGACCTTCTTGTCAGGAATATAAAAGGACTGGTTTACGTTGCTTATCGTCACATAGTTCAGCGACAAATAATAGGCCCCAAACCATTATCCTTTGTTATTGGCCCGGTCTAAGTCTCCAATCTATAATAATTTGTGCTATTGCTGAAGTGGTGTAGCTTACATTCTGCTTATAATACGTGCCGTTACAGTAACCCGAGTATATCTTCGGCTGTTACGTGAGTGATATTCAACCTGTGCCATGTCGTGTCGGCCTTTCGCCATGTTATCTGCTTTTTGGCGTATACACGAGTGTTCTTCTTGATGCGCTCGATGGCTGTGGTGCGGTCCATCGTTCCGTCAAACCATGCGAACATTTCCTTGAGTCCTACCGTATTGAGTGAATTGAGATGCCGCAGACCATAGACGCTCCGCGCCTCTTCTTCGAGTCCTGCTGCAATCATGGCGTCGACACGACGGTTGATACGGTCAAAAAGTATCGGACGCTCGGCTTCTAAATGCACTTTTATTATCCGGAAGTCGCGCGGTGTTTCTTTACCGGTGCGGAGTTCTGTATATGTTTTTCCGCTCGCGTGGATGATCTCGACCGCATGGAACACACGCTTAATATTCTTGCGGTCAACCTTTGAGTAATAGTCCGGATCGAGGCGCGCCAATTCACTGAGAAGCCATTCATCGCCCTTCTGCCCATGCTCGCGCATGAGGCTGAAGCGGATATTGTCGGGGACGGTAGGCAATGCATCAATTCCCTTGCACAACGCATCGACATAGAGCATGGAACCCCCGCAGGCCACAGCCACGCCTCGCTCTGCAAGGAGTCGCTTGGCTATGCCAAGGGCGTCGGCCTCAAACTGCGCCGCGCTGTAATAGGAATCAAGCGGCAACACCTCTACAAGATGATGCGAGACGCGCGCGCGCTCATCCGGGGTGGGGGCGGCCGTTACGATCGGTATTCCCCGGTAAATCTGACGGCTGTCGGCCGATATGATTTCAGTGCCGAGGCGTTCGGCCACCTCTACGGCAAGGGCCGACTTGCCTGAGGCAGTCGGCCCGCTGATCATTATTAACGTAGGGGGATGGCTCATTACTTTTCTGCCACCAGACGACAGATGTTTACTATTACTTCAACAGCCTTCTCCATCGACTGGATAGGCACATATTCGTAGCGACCATGGAAATTCTCACCCCCCGCGAAGATGTTGGGGCAGGGGAGACCCTTGAACGAGAGCTGCGCTCCATCCGTACCGCCACGGATCGGCTGCACCTTCGGCTCGAGGCCCGCCTCGCGCATCGCCTCCTCCACGAGCTCGATGATATGCATCATAGGCTCGATTTTCTCGCGCATGTTATAGTACTGATCCTTGATCTCTACCGAACAACTGCCCGGGAATTCCATATTGGTCTTGCGGCAGAGATGCTCGATCTCCTTCTTGCGGCTCTCGAAGCGGGCGCGGTCATGGTCGCGGATGATGTAGGTGAGCGTAGTCTTCTCCACATCGCCCTCGATGCCTACAAGATGATAGAAGCCTTCGTAGCCCTCGGTGTGCTCAGGCGTCTCCCAGCGCGGAAGCATCGAGATGAAACTCGTAGCCACGCGGATTGAGTTGATCATCTTATGCTTCGCGTAACCGGGATGCACATTGCGCCCCTTGATCGTCACCTTCGCTGAGGCTGCGTTGAAATTCTCATACTCGAGTTCGCCGACGGCGCCGCCATCCATCGTGTATGCGAAATCGCAACCGAATTTCTCCACATCGAATTTATGCGCGCCCAGTCCGATCTCCTCATCCGGGTTGAACCCGATGCGGATCTTGCCGTGCTTGATCTCGGGGTGGCTCTGAAGATAGGCAACGGCCGTCAGTATCTCCGCGATGCCCGCCTTGTCGTCGGCGCCAAGAAGCGTCGTTCCGTCGGTCACGATCAGGTCGTTGCCAAGATAGTTCACAAGCTCAGGGAAGTCTTCGGGGTTGAGCGTTATGTTTTCCTCCTCATTCAGCACGATCGCCGTGCCGTCATAGTTCTTCACGATGCGAGGCTTCACGTGGCGACCGCTCATGTCGGGACTCGTATCCATATGGGCGATGAAACCGATCGTGGGCACCTTCCGGTCGGTGTTGGCCGGAAGCGAGGCGAAGAGATAACCGTTATCATCAAGCGTGACTTCGTCGAGACCCATTCCCAGAAGGATAGCCTTCAGATACTTGGCAAACTCCATCTGTCCGGGCGAGGAGGGCGTAAGGTTGGTGGCCTCGTCGCTCTGGGTGTCGAATTTCACAAAATCGAGAAATCTTTCTGTTACTGTCATTTTATCATGGTTTTTAGCACCGCGCATTGGCCGGGAAGCCCGCTTTTTATTGCGCAGCGGAAGTTCATTACGCGAATATACTAATTTTTTCCAAATTTATCATTAAATTTGCTATATGAAAAAGAAACTACCCCTGATTTTGCTTCTTGGATGCGGCGTGCTCGTAGCGATCGGTGTCTATGCCGCCATGCACGGACGCGCTTCCGACTCAGACTCTGCGACCTCCGCACGTGAGATACATACCACGGCTTCCTCCCTAAATGCAGACGATCCGGGCCACCCGTCGGGCGTAAATGCCGACAAAAGTCTCAATGTCGGAATGCCCGCTGCTACGCCTTCGCAGGTGAAGGACTATGAGGGATTCCGAGTGTCGTTCAATAAGGAGAACCTTACGCCCAACTGGGTAGCCTGGGAGCTGCTGGCGAGTGAGACGGAGGGATCCGTGAAGCGTGAGAGCCAGTTCTGGCAGGATACGGATATCGAAGGATGCCCTACGACTTATGACTACAGCCGCTCCGGATATGACCGCGGACATCTCTGCCCCGCGGCCGACCAGAAGTGGAGCCCCCGCGCGATGACCGACTGCTTCTCGCTGGCCAATATAACGCCACAGGATCATAACCTCAACACCGGCGCCTGGAAAACGCTCGAGAATAAGGAGCGAGTGTGGGCGCAGCGCGATTCGGCGCTGGTTATAGTGGCCGGCCCTATCTATAAGAAATCGGATAAGAAGAGGATAGGGGAGTCAGGTGTGCGCGTGCCGGGTGCTTTCTTTAAGGTGCTCGCCGCTCCCTATCTCGACAGCCCGCGCGGAATTGCCTTCGTGTATCCTAATATGACGGCGCCGGGTAATATGGAGAAATATGCGATGTCGATCAGGGAACTCGAGCAGCTCACCGGCTATGACTTCTTCACCGATCTCCCCCGCGACATTCAGGATAAAATGGAAACCTCGGCCTCATTCCGTGAGTGGAACCGCCGTTAAACCGTAATAGATGGAAACAACTACAATTGCCGCAATTTCTACGCCCGCGGGCGTAGGAGGGATTGCCGTTATCCGGCTGTCGGGTCCGCGAGCGCTTGCCGTGGCCGATATGGTGTGGAAGGGTAAGACGCTTGCCGATGTGCCAACTCATACAGCCCACCTCGGAACGTTGCTCGATGCCGACGGCATGCCGCTTGATTCGGCCGTGGCCACGGTGTTCCGCGGTCCAAGATCGTTTACGGGTGAGGATACGGTAGAATTTTCTGTGCATGGCTCCGAGTGGATCCAGCGAAAGGTCGTTGAGTCACTTATAGATAACGGCGCCATGGCTGCCGAACCGGGTGAGTTCACACGACGCGCTTTCATCAACGGTCGACTCGACCTTGCCCAGGCCGAAGCCGTGGCCGACCTGATAGCATCATCATCACGTGCTGCTCACCGGATTGCCATGCGCCAGATCGACGGCACATTCTCATCGCGTCTCGAAGAATTGCGACAACAGCTCGTCGAACTCGCTTCGCTCCTTGAACTCGAACTCGACTTCTCGGAAGAAGACGTGGAGTTTGCCGACCGCCAGAAACTGAGTGAGCTCACCGATACGACCCTCGCCGTCATCTCCCGCCTTGCTGATTCTTACAAGGCCGGACGCGCCTTCAAACAGGGGGTGCCAGTCGTGATCGCCGGAGTACCGAACGCCGGAAAGTCGACTCTTCTCAATGCCCTCCTTGACACCGAGAAAGCCATCGTCTCCGATACGCCGGGAACCACCCGCGACATCATAGAAGACACCGTCGAGATCGACGGAATGCTCTTCCGCTTCCTCGACACAGCCGGTCTCCGCGACACCGACGACCACGTAGAGCAGATCGGTATCGACCGCGCGCGCCATGCGCTGGGAAAAGCCGCAATCGTGCTCTGGCTCATCGACCCTACGCAACCACTCGCTCCCCAGCAGGAGCAGATGCAGCGCTATGCCACCAGCCTTCCCGACGCCACCATCCTCACCGTCATCACCAAATCCGACCTCGCCCCCGGGTCGCCCGATAGGGGAGAGCCCTCCACCTTCACCGACGCCGGCCTCAGCACTCCAGGTGCCCCGGCCCTGACGATCAGCGCCTCCACCGGCGCCGGCCTCAGCAC
>CAMWYR010000072.1 GCA_947178505.1 uncultured Muribaculaceae bacterium
CGGCATCTTGCCTTTTTCTTGTTGTGACCCCGGAGAGGCTCGAACTCTCGACCCAATGATTAAGAGTCATTTGCTCTACCAACTGAGCTACGGAGTCATGGTCTGCATTCGGAGGTGACCGACGGTCGTTGTTTCCCGTTTGCGAGTGCAAAGTTATAACTTTTTTCCGGTTCCTCCAAATTTTTTCTCCTATTTTTTTAATTTTTTTATTTATTCTCTCTTTAAATTTTAGAAAATTTCGCCATATACAATTGATTATATGACATTTAGACAATTTGCGCCTGATAATAAAAAAGTTGGGGCATAGCGGCGCATTTGGGGCGCTCAATTATTTTTATTATCTTTGGTAGTTATTTAAAGGAGATTTGGCCGCGGGATGTTCCGGCCGGCCGTTTCCATTGTAATTACGACTCACAGAAACAAACAACATACGTATGAAAAGACAGGTTTATGCAATTGCGCTCGGCGTCGCAGCAATCGGCCTCACCGGTTGCTCGAAGAAACTGGGCCAGTTCAGAAGTGACTTCTTCACCACTACCCCTACACCGCTTGAGACTGTAGGCGAGATGGTGCCCGGCACAGTAAAGGGTACTATTCCCGCAAAGTTCATGCTTAAGAACGCGAAAGTGACTGCTACCCCCGTGATCGGCTGGACAACATCAGCTGCCACTACGGCCGAGGCCGCAGGGCAGCCCGTCGTGTTCCAGGGTCAGGATGTGCGCGCCAACGGTCAGGTGGTCGACTATTCCACCGGCGGAGCCGTGGCGATTCCCTTCTCCATCCCCTATATGCCCGAGATGGCGAAGAGCAACCTCTATCTCGACTTCTCAGTCGACCAGAACGGTAAGATCTATACCCTCCCCCGTGTAAAGGTGGGCGAGGGCGTCGTGGCCACCTCTACCCTCGCATCGGCGAAGACCGTGAAGCCGGCCGTGGCCAAGGATAACTTCCAGAAGGTGATCAGCGAGAAATATTCGGCTGACATCCACTTCCTCATCAACCAGGCCAACATCCGTGCCAACCAGACCAACAAGGCTGACTATATCGACCTCAACAAGCGTCTGCTCGAGGCTAACGCCGCTCCCGATCAGGAGATCGCCGGAATCACGATCAACTCTTACGCATCTCCCGAAGGCACGATCGAGTTCAACACTCAGCTCGCCGAGAAGCGCGAGACGAACACCACCAAGCTCGTGGAGGGCCAGCTTAAGAAAGACCGTATCACCGAATTCGGCGAACTCACCGCTTCATTCACACCCGAAGACTGGGAAGGCTTCGAGAAACTCGTGGAGAAGAGCAACATCCAGGATAAAGACCTTATCCTGAGCGTGCTCCGCATGTATCCCGACCCTGTGGAACGCGAACGCGAAATCCGCAATCTCTCTTCCGTGTTCAACGAACTCGCCGACCAGATCCTTCCCCAGCTCCGCTACTCGCGCGTGATGGCCACAATCAATACCCTCGGCAAGAGCGACCAGGAGCTCCTCAACCTCTTCAACACCGACCCGCGTAAGCTCACTGAAGACGAGATGCTCTATCTCGCCACACTCACCGACGACAATATGAAGAAAATGGAGGTCTATAACACGGCTGCCGAACTCCACGCCAAGGACTACCGCACCTACAACAACCTCGGTATGACTCAGTTCGTGGCCGGCGACTATGAGGGCGCGCTCGCCAACTTCGACTACGCCCACACCCTCGCCCCCGAGGCAAAGGAGCCTGAAATGAACCTCGCACTCTTCTCAATGATCAACGGCGACTATAACAAGGCCAACGAGCGCCTCGGGCTCGCTGCCGGCGTGCCGGAAGCTGCTGACGCTCTCGGCGTCTATTGGCTCGCTCAGGGCGACCTCCAGAAAGCCCTCCGTTCGTTCGGCGACATCAAGACCAACAACGCCGCCCTCGCACATATCCTCAATAAGGACTATACCGGGGCACGCGAAGTGATCGCCGGCATCAAGACTCCCGACGCCACCACCTATTACCTCTCGGCTGTGCTGGGCGCCCGCACCGACAACCAGAGCATGGTGGTCAACAATCTCCGTCAGGCCGTGAAGCTCGACAAATCGCTCCTCACGCGCGCCAACAACGACCTTGAGTTCGCCCGCTACGATCTCTCGTCGATCTATTGATCTTCTCCGCGCCTCCTGCCCCGCAGGAAGCGCCATGTCATAAGACTCCCCGGCTGCATGATGCTGCGGCCGGGGAGTCTTCTTTATATCCGGGAGGCCGGCGCCGGAAGTCCGCGCCATGGAGTCGCCGGTCAACTGATGATCATGTGGCGCTCCTTCTTCTCCTCGAAGATTTCATCGATGGTGAGGAAAATACCCGTCTCCTCCACGTTACCGAATTCGGGGTTGATCGCCGTGCCGAACATGCGCATCGTGGGCGACAGCGCCATGTAGGCATTGACCAGCGGCGGAATCTTGCGCCCGTTGGCGCGCACGAACTGATTGAGTACCCGATAATTCTCCTTGAAATCATTGCCCGGATAGCGCGCCTGCACCTCGTCGCTCAGATAGCGCGATTCGAGAGGGATGATCGGCGTGACAAGCCGGTCGGGATCGGGAAACTGACGGTGCATGAACCCGAGGATCATATCGCGGCATTCCGGGCCGTAGGCCGGATACATCGTCACCTTTCCGAATAGATATTTTATCTGCGGATAACGCGACACGATGGCGCCGAGACCGTCCCAGAGATTATCAAGCGCGTAGATCGAGTTGGGGCGCTTGCCCGTGTTCTGATAGTTCACGACGACAAACGACCTTCCGAGCTCGAGCGTATTGGGCAGGTAATCGCGCAGGAAACGGTCGGAGAAATTGAACATGTGCGACGTGGCGATGCGGGGCACGCCGTTTTCCAGCACGATATCCTCACCGAGTATGAACCGGTAACCGCCGATAATCTCGCGGTCGTCGGGGTTCCACACGATCATCTGGCGGCAGGGCACGGGGCGCATCGTATCAAACTCGTCGATATCGCACTCCAGCCCCGTGCCACCTCCGGCATCGCGGAATGCGATTTCGCGGAGGCGCCCTATCTCGCGCATGGTGTTGGGCGCACTGAAGGCATCGACCACGTAGATTTCGTTGCCTCCTTTATTGGAGCGGCGCAACAGGCGGTCGGGAGTAAGTTCGGCCTCGATGAGTTCACGGGCCACTTTCGGAATTATCTCTTGCATCTCGATGAGGTCGCAGTTAGAAAGTCGTTGTGAGGAGATGATGGAAATTGGCGGGAAGTCGCATCAGACGTTGAAGCGGAAGTGCATGATGTCGCCGTCGGCCACAACATATTCCTTACCTTCCACGCCCATTTTACCGGCTTCCTTCACGGCGGCTTCCGATCCGAGCGTCACGTAGTCGTCATATTTGATCACCTCGGCGCGGATGAAACCCTTCTCAAAGTCGGTGTGGATGATTCCGGCAGCCTGCGGAGCCTTTGTGCCGCGGATGAATGTCCAGGCGCGCACTTCGTCGGCTCCGGCGGTGAAATAGGTCTGCAGGTCGAGCAAGGCGTAGGCGGCGCGGATGAGGCGATCGACACCACTCTTCTCGAGGCCCATCTCGGCGAGAAACTCCTGACGCTCCTCGTAAGTGTCGAGTTCGGCGATCTCACTCTCTGTCTTGGCAGCGACCACGAGGATGTTGGCATCCCGGCCTTCGATAGCCTTGCGCACGGCCTCAACGTAGGCGTTGCCTGTGGCGGCACTGGCGTCGTCGACGTTGCATACGTACATTACGGGCTTGTTGGTAAGCAGGAAAAGTTCGCGGGCGAATTTCTGCTCTTCCTTGCCTTCGAACTGCACTTGTCGCGCGGGCTCTCCCTTCTCGAGGGCTTCCTTATATGCCTGGAGCACGCCGAGCTGCATCTTGGCTGTCTTGTCGGCACCTGCCTTCGCGGCCTTTTCGGTCTTGGCGAGGCGTGCCTCGACGGTCTCGAGGTCTTTTATCTGAAGTTCGTAATTGATCACCTCCATATCGCGCACCGGATCTACTGTCGTGTCGACATGCGTGATGTTATCATCGTCGAAGCAGCGGAGCACGTGCAGGATGGCGTCGGTCTCGCGGATGTTGGCGAGAAATTTATTACCGAGGCCCTCACCTTTGGAGGCGCCCTTCACGAGGCCGGCGATATCGACGATCTCCACCGTAGCGGGCACCACCGACTTCGGATTGCATATTTCGACAAGACGCGTCAGACGGTCGTCGGGAACTGAAATGACGCCCACGTTGGGCTCAATGGTGCAGAACGGAAAATTCGCCGACTGCGCTTTAGCATTACTCAGACAATTGAAAAGGGTTGACTTCCCTACGTTGGGAAGACCCACTATTCCACATTTAAGGGCCATATCTTAGGCGTATATTATGGCGGCGCGCCGCCGTTGACAGTTAACAGGATTGACCCCTCCGTACGGAGGGGCCGGAAAATATTGCAAATTTAACAATAAATCGCGGGAAAATAAAATTTCACCATCATTTCCCTATCCCCGCACCGTCGGAGAGGCC
>CAMWYR010000073.1 GCA_947178505.1 uncultured Muribaculaceae bacterium
TGGCTTTCGGCGTTGTCATTTCCGATTTGCGTTTGCAAAATTAGTGCAAAAAATCCCTCTACGCAAGTTTTTGTTCAAAAAAGTTGTGCGATAAGGTTATTTTCTAGCAGAAATTATTATAAATCAGTCGAATCAATAAATGTTAAAATATATTTCGTTTTCTTAATGCAAACTTACTTAGTGGAGCGATAAGGTGAGTCCGTCGGGATTTAGGCATTATCCACTAAACAGGGCAGCAGGCCTAAAAGACCTGCTGCAGCATAAGAATCCGTCTGTTTTAATTTGCTAATCGCTGTTCGTTGACAAGCATAAGCAACTCATCCCGCACATCCGGAGGCAATTCAAGCCTGCGCTGAGTCACGCTTCTCGCCCATCCCGACACATCCTCCGGCCGGAGTGTCATCAGCACATCGCGGAATTCCTCCTCTTCCTCCGCCGTATAACTGCCGGCGGTGCGACCTATGAAGCGGTCGAGTTCCTCGTCGTCATAATATATTATATCGGCGCTCATCGGCGAGAGGGAATCCTTCTCACACACAAGATGAAGGCCGCAGCACTGCTCCCCCTCCTCAGCAGAGGCCCCTTCGCCTTCATCAGCGCCCTCCGCCTCCGCAAGAATATCGTCCGATTCAGCCGCATCCCCTGTCTTCACCCGCCGAGCCTCCTCCGGATGCCGACGGCGCCACCGCAACTCAAAGGCGTAAAGAATTATTCCTACACAGACCACTACGAGTGTGATCCAAATTGCTGGTATCATATATGTATGTTTTAAATTTCTCTTTATCTATGTTATTATCCCCGATCTACCGGATATGCATCCGCCCCGAGGGCTCCATTACGCTGTCTCACCGGCTTCCTCAGCACACACTCCGCAATTTCGGAGCTGCAGCGCAAAATCCGGGAAAGACTTATTGATCGCACCGGCATCCTCAATTTCAATTCTTCCTAACTTCCCCACGCCTGCAGCGAGAGCCATCGCGATCCGGTGGTCACCATGAGATGAGAAGCGTTTCACATCCCCGCCACGGCTTACGGATTGATTTACTCTGCCATCCCACGCCAGAGAATCCGGCCCCTCCTCGAGACAGAAACCGAGCCTTGAAAGTTCCAACGATAGCGTCGCCAGCCGATCACTCTCCTTATGACGCAGATGCCCGACGCCGGTAAACCTGAACCCTATTCCAGACAATGCGCATCCCACGGCAAGCGCCGGAGCGAGGTCGGGCGTATCGGACAGATTGAAATCAACCTGCACACCCTCCTCATTCAACTGATCCGCCACGTGCCCATCCGCACTGATCTCGGCGACACCTCCCTTCCACAGCGTTGTTACGCCCAACCTCACAAACAAGGCCTCGCAGGCGGCGTCACCCTGCAATGAACCACCGAAGGGCCGGAGACCGTGCAACCTAATCTTCCGCCCCGGAAGAAGCAGAGCAAGCTCATAAAAATATGAGGCTGCCGACCAGTCACCCTCTATATAATAATCAGAAATAAGGGTAAGCCCGCACATTTCTTCGAATTCGGTGATCATCCTGCGGGTCATAGCGACATACGGACGGCTGACACCCTCATAGACACTGCACTCAAAAGGCGCAGACCACAGCAATGAAGCCATCATCAGGGCCGAGACATACTGACTCGACACATTCATACCCACCGTCACGCCCTGACCGCTCAAAGAACGTCCTGTCACATTGAAAGGAGGACAGTCATCTCCATTCACTCCGGCAATCTCGGCACCCGCCGAACGCAGAGCCGCCACAAGGTCACCCACCGGACGTCGACGCAACGCCTCGCTGCAGTCAATTCGCCCCACAAATCCGGGCAACGAGGCTACATAGGCCAGGAAGAATCGCAAGGAAGTGCCCCCGGTGCCAAGATCATAGTCCGGGCCTGCATCGGTGAGGGCCAGCGCGAGCTCACGCGTATCATCACAATCCGGCAGATTGCGCAGGATCACCTCCGCTCCGGATTTCCGTCTGAATATCTCTGACAGGATCAGACCACGCGCCGCAATACTCTTAGATCCCGGCAACCAGACATCCGATACCTCTCCGCTACACGCAGGAGCATATTCAAGGCACAACCTACTCATTAATTCATCCCGCAGTTAAATTCCGATTAAAGATGTGTTTTACTCCGGCAGTCTACTTACGTTCAAATAGACAGGCGTCACCATACGAAAGGAAGCGATATGCCCCCTTGAGCGCCTCATCATAAACCGGGCGCCAGCGGCCTCCGGCAGACACGTCTCCCGGCGCGTCGCCCAGGAACGACGACACAAGCAGGAGCAACGTGCTCTGCGGCTGATGAAAATTGGTTATTACGCGGCTAACTATCCTCCAATCAAATCCAGGGGCTATCATTATGGCCGTCGACGCAGTGAGCGAACAGAGTTTCCGCTCATCCATATATGATATTATAGCCTCCAGAGCACCGATGGTCTGCTCCACACTACCCGACTCACTCCCTTCGAATTCATAGGCATCCCACTGACCGACTTTCAGTGAGTCATCACCGTCCAGCAACTGAAATCCTAAATAAGGAAGCGATTCAACCGTGCGCACGGAAGTGGTGCCTACGGCAGTGACCGGGCGTCCGGTGCGCAAGGCATCCGTAAGCGTCAGGAGTGCTTCACGCGTAACGGAGAACACCTCCGTATGCATCGGATGCTGACCGATAACGTCAGATTTTACGGGCTGAAACGTGCCCGCGCCCACGTGAAGCGTCACAGGCACAATACTGACTCCGTGCCCTTCAAGGCGCGCGAACAACGAAGGGGTAAAATGGAGCCCCGCCGTCGGCGCCGCTACTGAGCCTTCATTCTCAGCATATATCGTCTGATAATCTTCCGAATCACTCTCCTCCGAAGCACGACGCAGATAGGGAGGAATCGGGATATAGCCCGCAGCCTCTATCACAGAAGCGAACGAAAGCGACTCATCTGACCATCGGAACGTGATCTCATGCGCATTTCCCGGCAACGCTTCCCCGCGTTCAGCCGAAAGAACAACCTTCCGACCTCCTATGAGCAATTCTTTTTCCAACGATCCCAACTTCCAGCGCTTAAGGTTGCCAACCAGACAACTCCAGGAGCACTCCCCCCGAGCCTGAAACATAAGCACATAATCATGCGGCCGCATCGGTTCGAGAAGAAACACCTCAACTTCCGCACCCGTCGCCTTCTGAAATTTCACCCGCGCGTTGATGACGCGCGTATCATTGCACACCAACACCGAACCGTCGGGGAGCAAATCAGCCACATCAGCAAACGTATGATGCGAGAGATTACCCGCCGTATCCCTTCTCAGCAAGAGGCATGCATCGCGCTGTGCAAGCGGATGACGCGCGATCCGATCATCCGGCAACGGATAGTCAAAGTCAGAGATAGGAATTTTTTTTATTTCAGGGAGTAAATTTTTCATTTTATACATCTTTGAATATCAGCTAATTAGCACATTTCAATATCCAAACGAAACTAATTATCTGAAAAAATCTTCACAAAATTAGTAAAAAAATTTGGTAGATTCGAAAAAAAGCCCTAACTTTGCACTCGCAATCGGGCGATTAGCTCAGCTGGTTTAGAGCGTCTGCCTT
>CAMWYR010000074.1 GCA_947178505.1 uncultured Muribaculaceae bacterium
CATCGCGCGCATGAACCGCGAGTACATCGCCGCCGAGTGCAAGCGCTAACGCGCCTCCGTAACGTCCCCCGGCTTCCCTGAAGCCCAATATATCCCCGGGCGGGAGAAAGCGAACAGCTTTCTCCCGCCCGTCGCATTCCCTCCCGTACCGGCCTCCTTATGTGCGGGGAACCTCCCGGTTCGCCGATACCGGGCCAGGCACGCATCCCGGTATCCGACCCCCGGCGCGCGGCCGCTGACGCGCGTCAGTTGCGGCGGCGGTAATTGGGGTCGAAGGGATTGCGGTTCGGGTCGAACGTCTCGTCGTCTTCGTCGTCGGGGGTGGCCGTCTGCTGCTTCCGGTTGCGCGAATCCACCGTCGGCTTGTTCTTTAATACAGCTTCCGGCTTCATCATATCCACCGGCGTCTCAAACACATTCCACTTCACCTGCTGATCCCACATCTTCTTGATGTTGATCATCCGCGGATAATAATAGGCCAACTCCGGTTGTCGCCCTTCACGGTAATCTCCCGTGTCGTAGACACCGTTCCCGTTCTCATCCAGGATAATCCGCGCATAATACTTCCCCGGCATCAGGAACGGAAAATAGGCCTCCCCATCCTTCACCTGCGCCGTGCGCACCACGGCATCCGATCCGTTGAGCAACTCCACGAACGCCGGCACACCTCCCGTGCCGCTGATCTCAAAATTCACCGAACAGTAATCATCACTCTTGCGCACCGTAAACTCATGAAGCAACTTCCATGTCGGTTTTCCGTAGATATCAGTCGCCGCCAAAGAGTCGATCTCCAGCGCGTAGGTCTTGCCGAACTCCCAGGGATACTCCAGCACGCGCTCGCGCGGCTTCAGCGAGTCTTTCACCGCGAAACTGAACCGCGGGGCCTCACCATCCTCCGGCAACGCCGTCCCGATCGTGCGCCACACCGTATCCACCTTCTCGCGCAACCGCACCTTCGACAGATCGAGCCCCGTGATCGGCAGCGCCGTCTCCACCACTACAGGCAGATACACATCCTGGTCGCGCCCCGACACGGCCTTCCAGGCCGTTGTCACCGCCGCGATCGAATCCGCCGCACTCATCCGCGTCTTCTCCTCTTTTTTCTGCTTCTTATTGCCGCGCGGACGCGCCGTGATGAAGCTCAGCGTGTCGGTCACGACCTCCTCGCGCAGCGACATGTCGGAGCGCGGATAGGTCACGGCCACGCGTAGCGTGTCCTGACTCACCAGCCCCGGAGCAAGCCACCATACCAGTGAATCGAGCCGCTCACTTGCCTCCAGCACGCCCGGCGTGCGGTAGCCGTCGTTGTCCAAGAGGCGCAGCGTCGGCAGAGAATTCAAACGCGTGTTGAATTTAAGGAAGATGCGCGTTGAGTCGGTGCGTTCATATTTCGTCATATACTGCTGGCGCAATTCGCTGTTGAACGAGCGGAGCACAATGTCATTAGGGAGAAACTGCGTGCGGTTGCGCGTCACGACCGTGTCGAGCTCACCGGTCAGCGGGTTATAGACAGAGTCGAGTTCTACGACCGGGCGGCTCGACGGACTCACCGTCACGTCGTACCAGGCCATATTCTCCTCGGGCGACGAATAAGTCTGGTCGTTATCCTTATCCTCAAGCGCGAACACGCGATATTCGCCCGCGGCTAGGCCGCGGATCGTGAATCGGCCCCGGTCGTCGGTACGAGCCACGCGCAGCAGCCGCGTCGTCGAGAAGGCTGTGTCGGAAAGATTACTGTGTACGCCCACCAGTATTCCCTTCTGCGGTTCAAGTGCGCGCGCCGAGAGCACGCGTCCGGAGATGCGCAGCGTGTCAAGCACCGGTCCGGTGGAGAAACTGTAGGCGTACCCCGAGAGTTTGTTGCCCTCATTATTATCCTCGATTGCGTCGGCGAAGTCGATTGTGTAGGTCGTGTTGGGAGCGAGCGAATCAAAATCCACGTAGACATTGCGGCCCCCGGACGACACCTTCGGCACACTCTTTGACGCCGGCGACACCACCACCTTCGTGAAGGCATCCTTCACGTTCACCAGTTCGTTGAAGGTCAGCGTGATGCGTTGTCCGGCCAGCATCGAGTCGGCAGGGTTCTTGGTGTTGCGCGGTTTGCCCACGTTGATCGCCCCCGGGGCCGGCGAGGCGCTCACAAGTCGCGGCGGGTCCTCGTCGCGCGGGCCCCCCGACGGGTGGCCCATATTCGCGCATGCCGTCGCCAGCAATACCGCGGCGATTACGCCGAGGATTTCGATATGTACAATTGATATTTTCTTAAGCATCTCCGTCGCGGTGGAAGATCTTCCTACGTTGCATTTCTCCTTATTCATAACGCAAAAATACACAAAATCTCCCATTCACGCAATTTGCCGCGAATGGAAGATTTTGAACTCGCTACATTCCGCGAGCCTCAGGGTTCGACGGAAAGAATCAGTATGTAACGTTCGGGACCGTCGAGAAGGCGAATGTCGATCTGACGTCCTTCGTAGTCGCCCACGGCTGCAAAGAGAGCGCCGTCGCTCTCGCACACCGACATCGGTATGCCGAGGTCATGGATTTCCTGCAGCAGCGTACCCGTGAAGTCCACCTGTTCGCTATTCTTCTCATTGGGGAAGATGAAGAAATAGCCGAAGTCGGTGACGGGGGCATCGGCGCCGTTGCCGAATCTTGCAAGTGCGCTCACATCGGGGGTGCGGCCATAATAACTGAGGTTATAGCCGTCGGCTGCATCGAGCCAGAGGTCATCATCCTCCTCCGAAGGGGTGAGGCGCAGGGCCTCGCGAGTGCCGTCGAGACACTCCTGCATCGAATTGCAGTGATCCAGCACGCCGTACACCTTTCCCACCATATCCTGTGCCGTGATTTCCAAGGCCTTTGCGGCAGCATCAGCAGAGCCGTAATTAGCGGCTTCGGCAGATGAGGCGTCAGAAGAGACTGGTTGAGCAGCGGCCTCCTTCGCGGGGGCGGCGGCGAGCAACGCATCGACTTCGTCGGCGTTCATCAGCGCGAAAGCGCCTGAAGCATTGGCGACAGCGGCAACGATAGCCGCGAGCGAGAGAGCAAAAATCCTTAGCATGGGGTGGGGGGATTACAGTGGAAAATGTTCAGTTACGAATTAATAACGCCGCGAGGCGCCGTGTGGTTCGTTCGCGGCAGCAAGAAGTCCCCGACCCCGCTCCGCCCCCCCCCCGGTACACAATCCCGCACATAGGGGGTAGGTACCCACCCGGACCCCGGCGTGTGTGTACGGAGAATAGTTATACGGCGGCACGTGGGTGAGGCATAATAACCGTTGCAAATATGCAGATTTATTTGTATATTTGCGCGATTGTAAGGCTCGTGGATGATTTGCGGGTTTGTGCGAATTCGTAACGTTCTGATTCTTAGAGCACTGCACCAATACGTTAACCAACC
>CAMWYR010000075.1 GCA_947178505.1 uncultured Muribaculaceae bacterium
GTTTACCGTTTGAACATAGGAGTGAGTAGGAATACGTTCCTGAAACATTTTGCCGAGATACCGGCGAGACCGTCGAAAGGAGGAGTAATAGATATGGATTGTGATTTTACACAAACGGGAGTTCTTATGCCTCATCCTGTATATGGATGGTTGAGTTGGGTGTGCATACTGAATCCTACTGTTGAATATTTCAATTCTTCCTTGAAAGAACTGGTTGCCGAAGCCTATGAATTAAGTAAACAAAAGGCAAAAAAGCGTAAATAGTTCTGTTGTCCAGTCCCGGAAAGGTGAGTCTGTGATAAGCCGACGAGGAACGAAGGCGGATTTTCACTGTCTTGCCCCGTGGACTACTGACAAACGGAGAGTGGCGCAACAGCTCTAACAAGAATGGAAATGGAGAGGGCATCGAGAACACGGAGTGGCAGAAGGCTAAAGCAGGTACAGCGAAGCTTGCGGAGCAACCTGCAATGGCCGTCTGTCGCTCGGTTTTTAGCCCTCTCTAAATCTCTGACAATGCGGTCAACGATATTGCAGCCTGCGGAATGTCGCTGACGGCATTGGCCTTGTTCGTAGTGTTCGCTTGCGATAACTATGCCTTGGCCTTTGCGCTTCTCGGAGTTTTATTTGTAATAAATTGCTAACTTAACAGCCATAATTTTTAAGTTAAATAAGACGCTGAAATATTCGATATATTTGATTGAGATTTACCACTATGAAAAGAAGTAGTATTATAGAAGCTCGCCGGGCTAAAGTTTCGCCTGAAGTCCGTAGAAGCGTATCTCTGTCATTCCTTATTGTAGACAGAATACACGCCATTTTAGAAGCAAGAGGCCTTAAACAAAAGGATCTTGCCAATATGCTTGGTAAGAAGGAGTCTGAAATCAGTAAATGGATGAGAGGTACTCATAACTTTACTATTGATACTATATCATCAATAGAAAACGTGCTGGGTCATCCTATTCTTCAGGTTGCTGAGATAAATAGATAAGTTTCGAGTATTCATAATAGGCTTAGTTATACCCGTTTGGGTGTTAAATAGGGGTAATTTTAATATTTTATACCCTTTAAGGTGCAAATCTTAATATTTTTATTACCTTTGCACTCTAAAAGGTATAATATGACTAATTTAGCAAAATATATAAAGGCTAAGCGCAAGGAATTCGGGCTTACACAAGTTGACTTATCTCAGAAATCCGGGGTTGGACTTCGTTTTGTGCGTGAAATGGGACAAGGAAAAGAAACACTCCGACTGGATAAAGTCAATCAGGTTCTTGCTCTGTTTGGTGCAGAAATGGCACCAATGAAACATTCTAAGGTATGAAACAAGCTAAGGTTTTTATCAGTAAAATAACTAATGATAAGTAAGTAACTTGTATAAAAATCACCTCTAATCAGATTATACACTTCATTTTAAGGCGATACAAATAGCTAACGCATTCTCAGCTGCTGATATACCATAGACCCCCAATGTATGCCATAAGGGAAGGGTGACATTTATGTAATTGAAGTCGGAAAATTCTTTCCGCTTCCAGTCAGATAAGTGGGAAGACAGATAATTAAAAAGTTTCTCCCAGTTGAGTGTGCCCTGATTTATCACCCACTGTGCCACATCTACCTCCTTCTGCTGCTCATCAGCCCAACTGAAAGCACGCGCCCATTTCACATTATTCCGGTAATTCAGCCCGATGCATAGCACGAACTCATTCTTGTTGCCACCCTGCCAATAATTCTTCTGATGTTCCGTTATACCAATCCCTCGAGATTCATCGAAAAGTATTATATACAGACGCATCTCCGATTTCGGAGCTATCCGGGCATTAAATTTTCGAAAATATCTATCAATCTCCTCCGGCACCGTCCTATCTCTGGATATGATGCAGGGAGCATCAAAATCAATAATTTCCGGATAATCCACCAATCCCATATCCATGGCTTGCTGCTCGTCAATCCTCTCATGCTTAAGGATTGAATTCGAGCAGCGTATCTTATTCTTATATTTATGAGTCTCTGTGACGGGCACCCAGTTATCAATATTCTGCTCCTCTGCCGGAGGAAAGTCGTTGAATCTGTAAGACTTGCCGTAGCGTCTCCCTCCTTTTATGCTCGACCCTGACCATGAGTCCGTATAGCCTGAAATCCTCCATAGATTCTTCACATAGGAATAAAAAAGATAATCGCATTTGAATTTCGTGTCAAGACTGGAAAAGAAATAATACTTCTCCGGATGATACTTCTCTCTGATTTTCTTCACCTGATATGAGTGTCCGTTGCCATCGGTTCTGGTTTCGGTCGTTTCTACTAATTCCACCCAGTCTTCCTCATAATGGATGCTTTTGACTATCGATCCTAAATATTCTGTAACGTATGTATGCTGTCGATAGAAGAAGTAATGGGCGCCGGCTGCCGTGGCTTCTCCGAATAAGCATAACCAAAGATAAACATACCACTCCCCACGGTATTCAAACCCGAAGTGAAGTAGTATGCAAGCTATAACCGGAAGAAGATATACACCGAAAATCATAGACTAATATAGACTAATAAGAGAACGTATAGTCATCTACTCTTGTAGCCATAACTCGTTTTGTATCAGAGGCAGAGATGGGTTCATATCCTATTTCAGTCTTATTTTTTACAAACCATTTGGAAGGATATGAATTAATCAGTGTTTTGCGTTGATTAAGAATGTCAAGCATACGGTTCTGCTCAGATGTAAAGGCCGTGCGTTGCACTTCGATCGAATTCATCACATCTTGATATAGTGAGGGATCGAAATAAGGGTTTGCCTCCTGAATCCATTTCATCAGCTCTCCTCCTTCCTTATATCGGCGGGCAATAATCTTGGGATAAATCTCATTAAAGGCTTTCCGATATTCAGACGATACATTTGCTTTCTCACGAATAATCTGAAACATCCGGTCTCTAACGGTCTCTATCTTTCCAAGTTGAGCCTCTGATTCCATCCTCAACGCAACCTCCTTATTGTTATAGGAGAAATACATCGCGGTGATAACAATTACCACCGCGATGATCGATAAGATTATGATTAACGTTGTACTCATAGCATCGAGATTAAAATATGCTACTAATTTTTATTTTAAGCATATTTTAATTAAACTAATTCTTTGAAGCTTCTGTGCTTATATCTTAAATCTAAAATAAGTGTCCAGGCTCGTTCCATGATGATATCCAAAGTTTACCTGGCAAATCATGTCGCCAAGGTAACAATCATGCTCTGCACATACTATAATGATATCTGGTTTCATAATTTTTTTTGCTTTAATCATGTTACGAATTTCTCTTGATGGAACTATTTTTTATTTCTATGAAGTGATTTAAACTTATTTCAAAAACTTAAAAAGTCTTGTAATATACAAAA
>CAMWYR010000076.1 GCA_947178505.1 uncultured Muribaculaceae bacterium
GCCTCATACACCCAGACCAACATCCTCGGGCAGTCGACAACCTTCACCGCCGACTATGGAGTACGCTCCTGGACAGCATCGGTCGGCGTATCGCTCAATTTTTAAAACATTGTTGTTCAAAAGAATATGAAATGAGAGCCGACGCGCCCGCAGGCGAATCGGCTCTTTTTTTAATATGTTTGTCACAAAGAGGGAACGCGGCCGGTTATGCATATAAACAACTTCTGAACTAAACCTATAGAAAATGCTGATCAACTTAAGAACAATCACATCTGTCTTCTGTGTTCTCTCATACCTTTGTGCGTTCGCGCAAGAAGAGCCCGATACGGTGCTCAACGAGACTCTGCTCGACGACTTCGTGGTCGTCGAGCAGAGGAAACTCGTACAGAGCGACGGCGCTACGCTCACTTACAACGTCAGCGACGACCCCGAGTCGGCAACCTCCGGTGTGCTTGACATACTGCGCAAGGTGCCGGGCGTGACGGTAGATGCCGAAGATAACGTGCGTGTCAACGGCAAGACGAATTTCCGCATCCTGGTCAACAACCGCGAGGATCCGATGTTCTCGGGAGACATAAAGAATATCCTCAAATCCATGCCCGCCGCATCGATCAAGAAAATCGAGGTCATCTCCGAGCCCGGCGCGAAATATGATGCCGAGGGGGCCGGGGGAATCCTCAATTTCGTGCTCGAAAATAAAAACCGGTTCAGCGGCTGGACCGCCAATCTCGGCGCGTGGTTAAACAACCGCAATGCCGGTGCTTCCGTGTCTGCACGCACGCAGCTAAACAAGGTTATGATAGGAGCCGACATATCCTATAACAGTGCAATATTTCCCCAGCCCTCTCTCTCGATGAGTTCAGAGACAATCGATCTGGAATCGGCCGATGGTGACATCACTACGATGAATTCCAAATCGCGAACGAACTGGAAGTTTTTTAATCCCCGGCTCAATATGTCGTGGGAGGCCGATTCTCTGAATCTGTTTACTCTCTCGTTGTCTTACGGAGATAATCCCTACAGTCAGAAATCCTACGGTACATACCGCGGATTGATCCGCGACAATGAATGTCTGTGGTCGTTAAGTCGACGCATGCGCTCTGATGCCACCTACCGCACAATTACCGCCCAGGCTTCATATCAGCATAGCTTCGGGCGCCCCGACAATAATCTGGTGTTCTCCTATCTCTTCTTCTTTAAAAATCATAACTCTCCGGTCACGTACAACCTTGACGAACAGATAGGACGCCCCGACACCCCGCCCGTGTCGCAGAATCTCTCCGAGGGGAGAAACACCACCCACGTCGTTCAGGCTGATTACTCCAATCAGTTTAACTCCAAATTTCTGTTCGAGAGCGGAGCGAAGGTGAATCTTGACAATTCCCCCACAATGAACGAGTCGCTCACCGGCGCCTCAGCCGGTGAGCTCTCTCCGATCGCCGGATCGAAGATGGATTTCAGCCAGTTTCGCGACATTTATGCCCTATATGCTTCTACCACTGCCAATTTCTCCAAGATCAACCTCAAGGCAGGCCTGAGATATGAACACACATACATGGGTATGAAATACCGCACGGAGGGATGGCAGAATTTCTCATCGCGCCTCAACGACATCGTGCCGAACGCAGCTGTAAGCTACCGTTTTACGGATGCTTCGACCCTCCGAGCCGCCTATCAGATGCGCATATCACGCCCGGGCGTGAATCTGATTGATCCATTTACCAATACACTTACCCCGGGGCAGATCTCTTACGGTAATCCGGATCTGAAAAGCTCGAAGAATCATAATGTGTCAGTAGGCTATTCCAACTATGATCACGACGTGTCGGGCGAACTGAAGGTGGAATACTCCTATACTTCCAATGCCATCACCGATGTGATCTTTATGAAAGATGGACTGCGCGCACGCACTTATGCCAACGTCGGCCACGACAGCTATCTTCAAACGAACCTTTACCTCAGCTGGAGAATCAGCAGGGCCGTCAGCTGGTCGTGGAACGCTTCTTTGTCCTATATCGACCTGAAGGCCGACAGCGAACTGCTCAAGGCTTCAAATCATGGCTGGCAGGGTTATGTCTCTTCAAATATCAATGCCATGCTTCCGAATAAATTCTCACTGTCAGCCTATGGGGGCGGCTACACTCCCTGGATTGATCTCCAGTCGAAAGGGTCGGGAGGATATTACTACGGCCTGAGCGTGAAACGCAAGTTTCTCCGAAATGACGCCTTTGAACTGTCGCTTTCAGCAAACAACATCCTGCCCGCGACCCGTCATAATCAGTACACGCAGAAATCTCCATCCGTCATTTACCATTCGCGCAACGAATATAAGGGCTGGAGCGTGGGCCTCGGACTCTCCTGGAGATTCGGTTCGCTTAAATCGGATGTGAAGAAGACCGCAGCATCTGTAGATGTGGAGGGACAGGCCGCTACACGACGCTGACGGAAAGAATCGTTCCTACCGCAGATGACAGAGAAGATATTCATAGCGCAGGTGATGCCGTTACAGAATCAGATGTACGGCATAGCTATCCGGTTCGGACTATCATCCGAAGTGGCGGCCGACTGCGTGCAGGATACTCTTCTCAAACTCTGGAGACTCCGACAAGGAATCCCTGACGACCCGGCCGGGTGCCGTCTCTATTGTCTCAGGGCATTGAGAAATCAGTGTCTTGAGGTTGTTGAGAAGTCAAAGCCTACAATCGGTGTTGAGGAAATTCGCGATATCCCGGACGACCGAGAGGATGACGCAGAATACAGAGACACCTCCGCGACTCTCGGGCGCCTTATCGAATCTCTTCCCCCGCCTCAGCGGGAGGTTATTAAACTAAGTGGCGTCGACGGACTCTCTAATAAAGAGATAGAGGCCCTCACCGGGCAATCCTCCGACAATGTGAGGCAGTTGCTCTCCAGGGCACGGCGCCGGCTCCGTCAACTCTTTCTCCTCATAAACAAATAGAAATGAATCAGGATAAATTACACGAAATAGCGCGGCTGCTCGACGCATTCTATGCGGGCGACATATCGGGTGAGGATCAGTCCCGACTGATCGCTCTGTTGCGTGACGGTGATGATCTCCCTGATCATTTCATAGCCGACCGCGATCTGATACTCTCCCTTCACCGGCCTGCTCCCGAGATGCCGCAACATCTGAAGTCGCGGGTAGATGCCGCACTGCAGGGAGAGATGAGGCGTACGCGCTTCCGCCGTGCAGGCATAATTGCCGGCTCTATGGCCGCGAGCCTTATCGCCATCTTCGCTACTGCCGGTTTCTGGCGAGAGTCA
>CAMWYR010000077.1 GCA_947178505.1 uncultured Muribaculaceae bacterium
GAGGATCTCACCGGAAATGGCGGTGGTTTCATGTTCGATTGCCGCGGGATGCACAATCCGGGGCGGTATGATGAGTACAAGCCATTGACAGGACGTGATTTACCGGTTATTGAATTCCTTCGGCAGCAGGGAGAGGCCGATAAATTTGCTGCCGGTGCAGTAGAACTCGTAGCTCCGACAGTAAGCCGCTATCTAAAGCGGGGATTCAGTTCGCTGCAGATAGGATTCGGATGCACCGGTGGTCGTCATCGCTCCGTGTATTGTGCAGAGGCTGCCGCGCACGCCCTTGCCCTTCGTTTCCCGGAGGCTAAAATCCGTCTGATTCACAGGGAGCAGGGCATTAATGAGAGTTTTAACTGATAATTATATTTGGAAATGAAAGCATTCGTATTGGCAGCAGGCCTCGGCACGCGGCTGAAACCCTGGACGCTGAGTCATCCGAAAGCGCTTGTGCCAGTAGGTGGCATCCCGATGCTCGGACGCGTGCTCACGCGGTTAAAGGATGAAGGGTTTGATGAAGTGGTGGTCAACGTGCATCATTTCTCCGGTCAGATAGTGGATTTCCTGTTGGCGCATGACTTCGGCCTCCGTGTGCGTGTGAGTGATGAGTCAGGGCGTCTGCTCGATACCGGAGGGGGATTGCTACAGGCGGCTAAGATGCTTGTGGATTCCGGAGCGCCGTTTCTGGTGCACAATGTCGATATTCTCAGCGATGCCCCTTTGGCGGAGCTTATGAAGATCCATCGGGAATCGGGACGCGACATATCGCTCGTGACGAGCGGGCGTGAGAGCACACGAAAATTAGTGTTTGATACTGACGGCAACCTGCGTGGCTGGCACAATCTAACAACGGGCGAATACAAGCCGGAGGGCTTTCATCCTGCTCCGGGCGATCATGAAGCGGCCTTCAGCGGGATTTATATTGTCGGGCCATCGGTCAAGGGTCAGTTAGCGGCCTATTCCGGCCGGATCGGTGATGACCGCTTTCCTGTGATGGATTTCTTCCTCGATGCGGCTAAAAAAAATAATATCGGTGAAATCAAGCTTGATAAGCTTAATCTCATCGATATAGGGAAGCCCGACACGCTGCGTCAGGCTGAAGGTCTGTTTCCGGGATCATAGCCGGGGATATGCTCCGCGCATGCCCCCGGAAGCCGGATATCACCGGTTATCGCAAGTGATTGATTGTGTTACGTGTGTGGCTGTTGAACTGGAAGACGCATCCTAAGATAAGGAAAAGTACTGCCACTCCTCCGAGCACCCAGGTCACGGTGATGCCTGTGGTGAAGCAAGAGATGATCAACAGGATTGAACCAATTACGTAGCTAAGTATGGAAAGTGTTTTCATAGTAATAATTCGTTTAATTAAGAAATAGGAAAATTACTATCCGGAGCGGAACGTAGAGGTTACAACCGGGCTCGCTCCGGATACTATTAAAACATTCGAGACCTGCGATGGTTCAACAAAATCAGAGTTCGGCCTCTTTTAATTTTTCAGCATTCTCGGCCACGGTGAGTCGGTCGATACATTCCTGGATATCGCCGTCCATAAACGCGGCCAGATTGTAGACCGTATAGTTGATCCGGTGGTCGGTGATTCGCCCCTGCGGGAAGTTATATGTGCGTATCTTTGCCGAGCGGTCGCCGGTGCTGACCATAGTCTTTCTCTTAGAGGCTATATCATCCAGATATTTCTGATGCTCTTTATCATAGATGAACGTGCGCAAACGCGAGAGCGCCCGCTCCTTATTCTTGGGCTGGTCGCGTGTTTCCGTACACTCGATAAGAATTTCCTCCACCTGGCCTGTGTTCGGATTCTTCCAGTTATAACGCAGGCGCACTCCCGATTCCACCTTATTGACATTCTGGCCTCCGGCGCCACCCGAACGGAAAGTGTCCCACTTGATCTCACCTTCATGGATCTCGACGTCAAATTCCTGCGCCTCCGGGAGCACGGCTACCGTGGCGGCCGAAGTATGCACGCGTCCCTGTGTCTCCGTGGCGGGCACGCGCTGCACGCGGTGCACGCCGCTCTCATATTTAAGGATGCCGTAGACGCCTTCACCCGTCACCGAGCACACGATTTCCTTGAAGCCTCCGCTCGCGCCCTCCGACATCGATGAAATGGCGAGCTGCCATCCCTTCTTCTCTGCATATTTCTGATACATCCTGAAAAGATCGCCGGCGAAAAGAGCCGCCTCATCGCCACCGGTGCCCCCGCGGATCTCAAGCACGGCATTCTTGGAGTCGTCAGGATCGGCCGGCACGAGCATCAGTTTAATCTCTTCCTCCAGGCGGGGGAGGAGTGCCGTGGCGTTATCCAGTTCCTCGCGCGCCAGCTGACGCATCTCGTCATCATCCTCATCGGAGAGAATCTGACGCGACTCCTCGATCGTGCGAAGCGCTGTCTCGTAACGCGCCTTTGCGCCGAGAATCTGCTCGAGATCGTGATATTCCTTGGTGAGGCGCACGTAGCGCGGCTGGTCAGCAATCACAGCCGGATCGGTGATGAGGGTCGACACTTCCTCAAAGCGGCTGTCGAGCCCCTCAAGACGCGATAAGAGTATATTTTCAGACATTGATAAGAGACTTTATTTCCAATTCACTGCAAAATTATAAAATTATTGTGAAAAACTTTGTTTATTCACGAAATAAGCGTTAACTTTGTAGTCGGAATTCGCCTGCCGGCGGGTTCTGATAAAACAAATACATAACCAAATCAATAAACCGGCAAGTTTATGGCAACCAAAATTAGATTACAGCGTCATGGCCGCAAGCGTTACGCTTTTTATCCTATTGTAGTAGCCGATAGCAGGGCACCACGTGATGGTAGATTTATTGAGAGGATAGGTTCTTATAATCCGAACACTAATCCTGCTACAATAAGTTTAGACTTCG
>CAMWYR010000078.1 GCA_947178505.1 uncultured Muribaculaceae bacterium
TTCGGACGGTTACACTTCAAGAGTGGCCACGAGGCGCGCGGTATTATTCCGCGTTATCTTCTGAGGCTGCCTCCGGCTCTGCCGCAGGCTTCTCGGCCTTGGCGGGTTTCGGTTCCTTCTTGGGCGTCTCTTTCTTCTGGGCGGGCTTGAGGGGAGCGAGCATGATCGACATGCGCTTTCCTTCAAGGACGGGCATCATCTCAACCTTGCCCAGATCCTCCAGATCGTTGGCAAAACGGAGAAGCAACACCTCGCCCTGCTCCTTGAAAAGGATAGAACGGCCGCGGAAGAAGACATACGCCTTCACCTTCGAGCCCTCCTTAAGAAAACCCTGGGCATGCTTGAGCTTGAAGTTGTAGTCGTGGTCGTCGGTCTGAGGTCCGAACCTGATTTCCTTGACAACGACCTTAGCGGCCTTCTGCTTCTGCTCCTTCTGGCGCTTCTTCTGCTGATAGAGGAATTTCTGATAGTCGATTACACGACACACCGGGGGCTCCGCATTGGGCGAGATTTCCACGAGATCGAGCTCGAGTTTCTCGGCGATCTTGAGGGCCTGGCTGATCGGGTAAATGCCCTGCTCCACATTGTCGCCGACAAGGCGCACTTCGCGTGCGCGGATGTGCTCGTTAGTGGCATACGGGTCGTTGCGGCGGTCGCCGCCTCTGCCGGGACGCTGACCCGGGCGCGGACGGGGACCAACGGGGCGGCGAGGGCCGCCGAAGTTCGGTTTTTTCTCCATTAATGTCTGTTTGTTCTGGAAAATATTTTTAGAGTTGGTTGGGTCGATCAGATATCCTGAGCGGTCTGCGCGGCTACTGCATCATTGATGAGTTTGGCAAAATCGGCCACCTTCATCGTGCCGAGGTCGCCCTCGCCCTGCTTGCGCACCGCCACTTCATCATTCGAAGCCTCTTTCTCACCCACGATAAGCATGTAGGGAATCTTGCTGAGCTCGTTGTCGCGTATCTTCTTACCGATCTTCTCATTGCGGTCGTCGACGATCGCGCGCACATCCTCGGCTTCAAGACGCTTGGCCACTTCATGGGCATAATCGTTGAATTTCTCCGATATGGGGAGCACGGCGCACTGCTCGGGGATGAGCCAGAGAGGCAGCTTACCGGCAGTGTGTTCGAGAAGCACGGCCACGAAACGCTCCATCGAACCGAAGGGAGCGCGGTGAATCATCACCGGACGATGCTTCTGGTTGTCGGCGCCGGTATATTCGAGTTCAAAACGTTCGGGCAGGTTATAGTCTACCTGGATTGTACCGAGCTGCCAGCGGCGTCCGATAGCATCCTTCACCATAAAGTCAAGCTTCGGGCCATAGAATGCAGCCTCGCCCTCAACCTGGCGCGCTTTGAGACCCTTTTCCTCGCAGGCCTCGATGATCGCCTGCTCAGCCATATGCCAGTTTTCGTCGGAACCGATATATTTTTCCTTATTCTTCGGATCGCGAAGTGAGATCTGCACCTCGAAGTTCTTGAAATCGAGTGCGCGGAAGATATAGAGGATGATATCCATCACCTTGAGGAACTCATCCTTAATCTGCTCGGGAGCGCAGAAGAGGTGGGCGTCATCCTGCGTAAATCCGCGCACGCGCGTGAGACCGTGGAGCTCACCGCTCTGCTCATAACGATACACCGTGCCGAATTCTGCGAAACGGAGCGGGAGCTCGCGGTAGCTGCGGGGAGCAGCCTTGAAGATCTCGCAGTGGTGGGGGCAGTTCATGGGCTTGAGCATATACTCCTCACCCTCCTGAGGAGTCTTGATCGGCTGGAAAGAGTCCTTGCCATATTTAGCCCAGTGGCCTGAAGTGACATAGAGGGCCTTGTTGCCGATATGGGGAGTGATCACCTGAAGATAGCCATAGCGTTTCTGGATCTTGCGGAGGAACTGCTCGAGGCGGTCGCGGAGGGCAGCGCCCTTCGGGAGCCATAAGGGGAGGCCCGCGCCAACGGTGTGGGAGAAGGTGAAGAGGCCCATCTCCTTGCCGAGCAGACGGTGGTCGCGTTTCTTAGCCTCCTCAAGAAGAGTGAGATACTCATCGAGCATCTTCTTCTTGGGGAACGTGATGCCATACACGCGCACGAGCTGCGGACGCTTCTCGTCGCCGCGCCAGTATGCACCGGCAAGCGAAGTGATCTTCACCGCCTTGATAGGAGCAGTGTTAGGAAGATGCGGGCCGCGGCAGAGGTCAGTGAATCCACCCTGTGTATAGGTGGTGATGTGACCATCCTCAAGCTCGCTGATAAGCTCGCACTTATATTCTTCGCCGCGGTTGCCGAAAAGTTCGAGGGCGTCGGCCTTGGAGATGTCGGCGCGCACGATGTCGGCCTTGCGCTGGGCAAGTTCAAGCATCTTCTTCTCGATTTTAGGGAAGTCTTCAGCGGTAATTTTATGTTCACCCGGGTCAATGTCGTAGTAGAAACCGTTTTCGATCGCCGGACCGATACCGAATTTCACACCGGGGTATAATTCCTGGAGGGCTTCGGCAAGAAGGTGAGCCGAAGAGTGCCAGAACGCATGCTTGCCTTCAGGGTCGTCCCACTTGAAGAGTTCAATCGATGCGTTCTCCTTGATCGGGCGTGAAATATCCCATTCCTCACCGTTCACCTTCGCAGCGAGCACATCGGCTGCGAAACGGGGGCTGATGCTCTGAGCCACCTCAAAAGGAGTGATTCCCGCCTCAAATTGCTTTACACTTCCATCGGGAAAGGTAATATCTATCATATAGAGAGATTAATTTTTGACTATTGGTTAACAATAACTTAACAATCCGGCGCGAGCCTCCGGCATGCCGTCGGGGCCCGCGTGCGTGATTATTCGCGCAAAGATACAAAAAAATCCTTAAAGTTCAAAGAGTTATTTAA
>CAMWYR010000079.1 GCA_947178505.1 uncultured Muribaculaceae bacterium
GCCGCTATTTTGAATTTTGATTTTTGGAAAAAATATGAATGTGATTAAGACGGAGATCGAGGGCGTCGTGATCCTCGAACCGAGGATCTTCGCGGATGCCCGCGGTTATTTCTTTGAGAGTTATAATAAGCAGACCTTCGACCGGGAGGTGAGGCCCGTAGACTTCGTGCAGGATAATGAGTCCTGCTCGTCGCGCGGCGTGATGCGCGGCCTCCATTTCCAGCGCCCGCCGCATGCGCAGGCGAAGCTGGTGAGGTGCGTGCGCGGCGCCGTGCTTGATGTCGCCGTGGATATCCGTAAGGGTAGCCCTACTTATGGGCGCCATGTGGCCTGCCTCCTCACTGAGGAGAACCACCGTCAGTTCTTCATACCGCGTGGCTTCGCCCACGGCTTCGCCGTGCTGTCGGAGACAGCCGTCTTCCAGTACAAGTGCGACAACTACTACTGCCCCGAGGCCGACGGCGGCATCGCGATCACCGACGCATCGCTCGGCATCGACTGGGGCATGCCCCTTGAGGCCGCCATCCTCTCCGAAAAAGACAAGCAGCATCCGCTGCTCGCCGACTTCGACTCCCCCTTCGAGCTCTGACGGCTACTGTGCCCCGAAGCAAAGCAAGGGGAGCGCGAGGGGATGCGCGGGGAAGGAAAGGGGCCGCACGGGGAAGCGAAGGTTAATTTGAATTTGGAATTGTTATGGATAAATTGAATGTGCTTGTGACCGGTGCTAACGGTCAGTTGGGCAACTGCCTGCGCAAGGCGGCTGCCAATTCAGCGGATAATTATATCTTTACGGATGTCGATTCGCTCGATATCACTGACCGCGAGGCGGTCGTGAAGATGGTGCGCGATAATGACGTGAACGTCATTATCAATTGCGCCGCTTATACGAATGTGGATCGCGCGGAGAGCGATGAGGCGCTCGCCGAATTGCTCAACGCGGAGGCGGTGAGCAATCTTGCGGAGGCTGCGAAGCAGTATGACGCGACACTGATCCAGGTGTCGACGGATTACGTGTTCGGCGGCGCAGCCGGCAACACGCCCCGCACGGAGACCGAACCGGCCAACCCTACGGGTGTCTACGGAGTCACGAAGCTCCACGGCGAAGAGGCCGTGGCCCGCTCGGGATGCAAGGCCCTGATCTTCCGCACGGCGTGGCTCTATTCGGAGTATGGCAAGAATTTCGTGAAGACGATGCTGAACCTTACGGCCACCCGGCCGGAACTGAGCGTCGTGTTCGACCAGTGCGGCACGCCGACCTACGCGCAGGATCTTGCCGATGCGATCGTCGCCATCGTGAGCGGCCGTATGTTCGAGGGCCGCGAGGGCATCTACCATTATTCGAACGAGGGCGTCTGCTCGTGGTACGATTTCACGCAGGCAATCTCCGAGATCGCCGGCAATGACGCCTGCGACATCCGCCCTTGCCACAGCGACGAGTTCCCGTCGCCGGTGAAGCGCCCGTCGTACTCGGTGCTCGACAAGACCAAGTTCAAGGACACGTTCGGCCTGCGGGTGCCTTACTGGACCCACTCGCTGCGTGAATGTATCAAGAATCTTAAATCATCTGAAAATGAAGCGTAACATACTGATCACCGGCGGCGCCGGTTTCATCGGCTCGCACGTGGTGCGGCTCTTTGTCAACAAGTATCCCGATTATCATATCGTGAACCTTGACAAGCTCACTTATGCCGGTAACCTCGCGAATCTTAAGGATATCGAGAACAAGGAGAACTATACATTCGTGAAGGCTGACATCGCCGATCTTGACGAGATGCGTCGCATCATCACGGAGTATAAGATCGACGGCGTGATTCACCTCGCGGCAGAGAGCCACGTGGACCGTTCGATCAAAGATCCGTTTACGTTCGCCCGCACGAACGTGATGGGAACGCTGGCGCTGTTGCAGGCCGCAAAGGAATACTGGGAGTCGCTGCCGGAGAAGTACGAGGGCAAGCTCTTCTACCATATCTCGACCGACGAGGTGTACGGCGCGCTTGAGCTGACCCACCCGGAGGGTGTGGAGGCGCCATTCACTACGAAGGCGTCGTCGAAAGACGACATGGCCTACGGCGAGGAATTCTTCACGGAGACAACTAAGTATAACCCCCACTCGCCCTACTCGGCCTCGAAGGCCTCTTCCGACCATTTCGTGCGTGCCTATCACGACACGTACGGCATGCCGACACTCGTGACGAACTGCTCGAACAATTACGGGCCTTATCAGTTTCCCGAGAAACTTATTCCGCTTTTCATCAACAATATCCGCAAGGGGAAGCCGCTGCCGGTCTATGGCAAGGGCGAGAACGTGCGCGACTGGCTCTTCGTGGAGGACCACGCGCGCGCTATCGACGTGATCTTCCATAACGGAAAGGTGGCAGAGACGTATAATATCGGCGGTTTCAACGAATGGAAGAATATCGACCTGATCAAGGTCGTGATCAAGACCGTCGACCGTCTGCTGGGTCGCCCGGAAGGGGAGTCGGAGAAACTGATAACGTACGTGCCCGACCGTCTGGGCCACGATATGCGCTATGCGATCGACTCGCGCAAGCTGCAGAGCGAGCTGGGTTGGGAACCGAGCCTGCAGTTTGAGGAGGGCATCGAGAAGACGGTCCGCTGGTACCTTGACAACGAGCCTTGGCTCGACAATATCACCTCTGGCGCCTACGAGCGCTACTATGCCGACATGTACGGCGGCAAGTAATCTCCTGTGCCCCGCGCCTCCGCGGCGTCCCCGGGGGGCTGCTCGGCGTCGCCGGAGGAATTAAAGCTGCACTTTAAAAAATGAACCGTTCCATTGCGTGTGCCTGTGCTCAGGCGCCCGCAATGGAACGTTTTTTTT
>CAMWYR010000080.1 GCA_947178505.1 uncultured Muribaculaceae bacterium
TGAACTTAATCCCGGCTGTTATATCATCAGGGAAGGAGGACACACAAGGAAAATTGTGGTGAAGTAATTTTCAGCCCAATCAGAAAATAAAATATAGTCTGTTTCAACGACGTCGTTGAAACAGACTGTATTTTATTAACTATGTGTGATTGTTTGTCAGCGCTTGATGTCGTAGCCTTGGTCGCGGAGATAATCCTTGATTCGGTATTCCATCGCGTGATTGTAGTAATCGAGAATATGGGCCACCCAGTCGTGGTCGGTTGTTCCGCCTGAGCGTGTGCGGTTATAATGCTTCACAACCTCATCATATTCCTCAAGCTCCTTCACCATCACCTCATCGTCGTGGCGATAATGATTCTTCATGAAGACCAGTGAAGTCGGCTGCTTCGGTTTCAGATCGGGATGTTCGCGGGGCACACCAAGCGCGAGGCCGCATACGACAAACACTCCCTTCGGAAGTTTCAGAAGTTCGGCCACCTTCTTAGGGTCGACAGTGCGGAGATAGCCCACGCAGTTACTGCCGAGTCCGGCTGCCTGCGCTGCCACCACAGCACTCATCATGGCGAGAGAAGCATCGATTATGCCGATTGTCACGCCATCCATCGTGTCGGTGAAGGGGGGCATGGTGAGTCCCTTCTTCCCGGCGAGAAGTGAGATCTTGTTATAATCGGAGCAGAAGATCAGCAGACGGTTGCACGTTTTAAGCTGCTTCTGGTTGGTAAGGGCATAGAGTTCCTCCTTAAGAGCCTGATCATCAATGTCGATCACGGAAAATTGCTGTCCGTTGTAGGATGTCGGAGTGTTTTCCACGGCCTTGTAGATGAAGTCCATTGTCTCAGCGGGAATGGGCTCACGTTCATAACGGCGCACGCTCGTACGGTCGAGGAGCGCTTCTTTTACATCAATCATGGGTATATAATTTTATAATTCCAGAAAATAAAGAAAGCCGATGAATGCGTCAGCAGTCATCGGCTTATAAGGACCACACCAAAGGAATGTGACGAAACTCCGAATGACAGGATTTGAGAGCTCGCAAGTCTTTGTAATCCGCCTTGTGGCGCCCGCAAGGAGCGCCAACGCCTTTCGGCGCGGGGCCCGCCATTGACAGGCAAGCTTGTCTCGGTATTTCTGATAAATTTGATGAGTTTCCCAATTAGCTTTGATGTGGGGTTCTCTTCTTGGGTGGGAGGCCGACTGAAGCGCCGGCTTTGCCTCTGACAGACTCTCTTGTCTGTGTTTATAACGCAAATATAAAGCATACTGTTTGATTTTCCAAATTCCGCGCCCCTATTATATGTTAAAATTCCACGTAGAGTTATCAACACCCTGTTAATAACTGTTGTAATTATCATAATATCACGAAGATAGAGATTGAATGCGTGATAGATTGCCTGCAATCGTTTCGTTTTTTTGAGATTTATGACTATTTTTGTCGTGATAAAGCGGTGAGAATAAGCAACGTCGGCCTTATGAATGAGAAGATGGAAACTACCATGATGACAAAAGATCGCCTGCAGCATAATCCGGGAGGGGAGAGGATGGTATGGCTGGATGTGGCGAGGGCTTTAATGCTCGTGCCGGTCATAATCGAGCATACTGAGGCCGCATTTTTAGCTGACCCTGTCGACAATATGATGCTCACCGTGTTCTGGCTCTCTTCCGGTCACACCTCCCGACCCGGTTTCAATCTTCTTACAAAGGCGAAGGTTATTCTGCTCCCCTATGTGCTGATGTGCTTGCTCTGCCTGCTCTTCACGTGGTTCTATATGGGCGATCCGTTCAGCGCAGATCAGTTATGGGGCGTACTCTACGGGCGCTTCGCCATCTGGAAGGGTAGCGAGGGGACGTGGCATCCTTTACTGATGAAGGCCTATAATAGCGTTCTGTGGTTTCTCCCCTCGCTTTTCACAGCATTCATTGTTTTCCGGCTCCTGATAAGCGTGCGTGGGGTTATCTGGAATATCCTGGCACTGCTCGGATGCGTGATTCTTTCCGACATTCTTACGCGGTTGCCGCTATTCCTGCCCTGGAGTCTTGACACGGCGCCGGTGTTCGGGGCCATGATATATGCCGGGCGACTCCTGCGGTTATCTGACTGGACAAATTATCAATGGTACGTGCTGATAGGAGGAGGGATAATTTACTTCGGATTAAACCGGCTCAACGGTCTCGGTAATATCTCGCTTGGCGACTTTGGAACCTCGATATGGATATGGGCCCCAACGGCCTTTATCGGTGCTACGGCCTTCATCACGCTATGCCGTATGATTCGATCGCTACGTGTAAGCCGGATAATAGCATGGTTCAACGATGGAGCACTGTTTATATTCGGTATGCAGCTCGTGTTCATCAAGTTGGCAGAGGAGAGTTATGCCAATTTCTACCCCGAATCGTGGAAAGTCCGGTTGCTGATAGTTCTCATATTCTGCTTTGCAGGAGGCAAGCTCCTCGCGCTTCTCTACCGGCCGTTCGCCGCCGCTAAACGACAAGCCGGGTAGCGACCTCGGTCG